>NZ_JAYMGX010000012.1:0-555 GCF_037078395.1 Haloarcula sp. CGMCC 1.6347 | reverse complement strand
CTTTTCTGTACCGTAAGGTGGTACAGGAACAAGGACTGGGCAAGACCGGTGCCAGCCGCCGCGGTAATACCGGCAGTCCAAGTGATGGCCGATATTATTGGGCCTAAAGCGTCCGTAGCTTGCTGTGTAAGTCCATTGGGAAATCGACCAGCTCAACTGGTCGGCGTCCGGTGGAAACTACACAGCTTGGGGCCGAGAGACTCAACGGGTACGTCCGGGGTAGGAGTGAAATCCTGTAATCCTGGACGGACCACCAATGGGGAAACCACGTTGAGAGACCGGACCCGACAGTGAGGGACGAAAGCCAGGGTCTCGAACCGGATTAGATACCCGGGTAGTCCTGGCTGTAAACAATGCTCGCTAGGTATGTCACGCGCCATGAGCACGTGATGTGCCGTAGTGAAGACGATAAGCGAGCCGCCTGGGAAGTACGTCCGCAAGGATGAAACTTAAAGGAATTGGCGGGGGAGCACCACAACCGGAGGAGCCTGCGGTTTAATTGGACTCAACGCCGGACATCTCACCGGTCCCGACAGTAGTAATGACGGTCAGGTT
>NZ_JAYMGX010000011.1:0-864 GCF_037078395.1 Haloarcula sp. CGMCC 1.6347 | reverse complement strand
CCCGCTAGCGCGGGTACCTCTGTAACGACTCCTACCTATGCTGCACATCGGCGACCACGTCTCAGCGACAGCCTGCAGTAAAGCTCCATAGGGTCTTCGCTTCCCCCTGGGTGTCTCCAGACTCCGCACTGGAATGTACAGTTCACCGGGCCCAACGTTGGGACAGTGAAGCTCTGGTTAATCCATTCATGCAAGCCGCTACTGATGCGGCAAGGTACTACGCTACCTTAAGAGGGTCATAGTTACCCCCGCCGTTGACAGGTCCTTCGTCCTCTTGTACGAGGTGTTCAGATACCTGCACTGGGCAGGATTCAGTGACCGTACGAGTCCTTGCGGATTTGCGGTCACCTATGTTGTTACTAGACAGTCCGAGCTTCCGAGTCACTGCGACCTGCTCCGTTCCGGAGCAGGCATCCCTTCTTCCGAAGGTACGGGACTAACTTGCCGAATTCCCTAACGTTGGTTGCTCCCGACAGGCCTTGGCTTTCGCCGCCATGGACACCTGTGTCGGTTCTCGGTACGGACATCATGCTCGTCTTTTCATGGGCCCCAGGTTGAATCACGTTTCCCTATACCGCCGTTCGTCCGCTTCGTGCCATTACGGCTTCCACGGAGTTGGACGGTTCGACCGGGCGAATGCCCGGCGTGATCGACCCCAGGGCGTCAACTTTCACTGCATGATGGCACAGGAATATTAACCTGTTTCCCATTTCGTCTCAGTCGAGTTGCGGTGAGACTTAGGACCGGCTAACCCTCAGCTGATCAGCAGTGCTGAGGAACCCTTATCCATTAGGCCGTCGGGGTTCTCACCCGACTATCGCTGCTACTATGGCCAGGATTTTCGTCACTCATCGGTCCACAGGA
>NZ_JAYMGX010000010.1:0-938 GCF_037078395.1 Haloarcula sp. CGMCC 1.6347 | reverse complement strand
GGCTCTGGTGAATCGCGGGACAGCGTCGGCTTCGACCGTCAGAACTAGGAAGATGAAGCGGGAAACCGTCGATGTCCATGTCGAAAATTTCCCGCTTCACAAGCAAAGTCGTTCAGTTAGCTAAAAATGCTGTTGGTAAGCGAGGCGAAGTCGCCGCCCCCGAAGGGGGTGGCGGCTTCGCCGAGTATGCTGTTGTGTCGCTGCACTGTCTACGGGTTTACCTGGAAAAATCCTACCGAGAAGCACTTGATTTGCTGAGCGAGATGCCACAAATACTTGGGGAGATCGGCCTCGACGCGGCCGATCTTCCCGATCACTCCACGCTAGTCAAGTGGTTTGATAGAATCAAGACAGCACTCTGGCGAGTGCTGCTGCGCCTCTCGGCGCAGCTGCACGACACGAGCGGTCACGCCGCGATCGACGCGACATTTTTCGACCGAGAAAACGCTAGCAAGCACTACTGCCGCCGGACGAATTACCGGGTTCAGACGCTCAAAGCGACAGCTCTCGTCGACACGGAAAGCCAAGCCATTCTGGACGTTCACTGTACGACCGAGAAACGCCACGACACACAGCTCGGCTGGCAGGTCGCCCGGCGCAACGCGGGCGACCTCGCCAGCCTCGCTGCCGACAAAGGCTACGATTGGATGGATTTACGCGAGAAACTCCGCGAAAAAGGCGTGAGACCACTAATTAAACATCGTGAGTTCCGGCCCATCGATCACGCGCATAACGCGCGGATCGATGGGCCTCGATACCGTCAACGAGCAATGTGTGAGACCGTCTTCTCCACGATCAAGCGCACGCTCGGCGACGCCGTGCGTGCGCGAACCTGGTACGGTGAATTTCGTGAACTCGTCCTGATGTGTGTGGTTCACAACATCAAGCAGTCTCTGAAACCATGAAATCAAGCTACGTCTGGCGATTCACCACGGCCG
>NZ_JAYMGX010000009.1:0-955 GCF_037078395.1 Haloarcula sp. CGMCC 1.6347 | reverse complement strand
GCTTCCATCCAATGAGAGCGCCAATCTACTCGATTACCAGTATGAGTGGTACGGACAGGTCTCGGTGGTGGATTTGAGTCCCGATCATTTTGGGCGCCTCAAACCTCGGCCGGTAAGCTGTTACGCTTTTCTTAGAGGGTAGCTGCTTCTAAGCTCACCTCCCGGCTGTCTAGGGCTCGAGACCACCTTCAGAGGATTACACTTAATCCACACTTGGGGACCTTAACCTATCTCTGGGTTGTTCCCCTCCTGGTACACAGGCTTACCCCGCGCACCGGAATCCCCGCGTCAAACAGCGTCTGTAAGTTTGGAGTTTGACAGGTGTGCCGACTCCTCTCGGAGGCGGACACACCAATCGGTCGCTCTACCTCACAGACTACCTCGGCGGAGGTCATGCTTCGACATGTTTCGATTGGAACCAGCTGTTGCCGGACTCGATGGGCCTTTCACCCCTACACATAGATCACGAGAGGGTATTGTAGGACACCAACTCTAACAGACTTCCACGTGCCTTTCGGCACGCTTCATCTTGTCCATGCGTAGATCGTCCGGATTCGGGTCGTGTTCGTATGGCTCCCCGCCCTTGAAGACGGCGGCCCTCGTCGTAAGACTGCGGCCATGTCGGTTTCCCTGTGCCTCCCCGGATACTCCGGTTAGACTTGCCATACAGACACACTCCCTGGCTCGTTTTTCAAAACGTACGACAGAACATCGGCTTCCCGTGAGTCTTACTGGAGACTCGCGTCTCGGTCATTCGTCATGGGACCTTGTATGCCCTGTCGCTCGATCGCCAACTGATTTCATGCTCTATTTCGCCTCCCTTCTGAGGGTACTTTGCAGCGTTCGTTCACACTACTTGTTCACTATCGGTCTCAGGTTGTGTTTAGCCTTCGCAGTCGATGCCTGCGTTATTCGCGAGGGATATCCAACCCCCGCTACTCTGGCACTACCGCAC
>NZ_JAYMGX010000008.1:0-989 GCF_037078395.1 Haloarcula sp. CGMCC 1.6347 | reverse complement strand
AAGGTATGAATGGTGGCGGCGAACCGGATTTCCCAGAGGCTCGCGCACTCCAGTACTCCCCGGAACGCTGGCGGGCTTATCTTCCGTGTTCGGGATGGGTACGGGAGGCAACCCCGCCGCTGTGGCCGCCTAACGCCGAGTCGCGGATTCGAACCACGAAAGTACCAGTCTCGGTCGGTCGTCTCTTCCACCGTGTGTCCGTGCGATCCAGATTGCGCCTGGACTCGGTCAGCGACGAGTTAAATCGTCGGTGAATGAGTCACAGTGCGTATGAATGATGGCTTTGGTCTGTTAGTGCTCGTGGGCTTAACGTCTCGTTACCTCGACGCGCACACCCCGAGTCTATCGACCGCGTCTTATACGCGGGACCTCGGCGGTGTCTCTTTTCCAAGTGGGTTTCGAGCTTAGATGCGTTCAGCTCTTACCCCGTGTGGCGTGGCTACCCGGCACGTGCTCTCTCGAACAACCGGTACACCAGTGGCCACCAACCGTAGTTCCTCTCGTACTATACGGTCGTTCTTGTCAGACACCATTACACACCCAGTAGATAGCAGCCGACCTGTCTCACGACGGTCTAAACCCAGCTCACGACCTCCTTTAATAGGCGAACAACCTCACCCTTGCCCGCTTCTGCACGGGCAGGATGGAGGGAACCGACATCGAGGTAGCAAGCCACTCGGTCGATATGTGCTCTTGCGAGTGACGACTCTGTTATCCCTAGGGTAGCTTTTCTGTCATCAATTGCCCGCATCAAGCAGGCTAATTGGTTCGCTAGACCACGCTTTCGCGTCAGCGTTCCTCGTTGGGAAGAACACTGTCAAGCTATCTTTTGCTCTTGCACTCTTCGCCGGGTCTCTGTCCCGGCTGAGATAGCCATAGGGCGCGCTCGATATCTTTTCGAGCGCGTACCGCCCCAGTCAAACTGCCCGGCTATCGGTGTCCTCCTCCCGGAGTGAGAGTCGCAGTCACCGACGGGTAGTATTTCACTG
>NZ_JAYMGX010000007.1:0-11818 GCF_037078395.1 Haloarcula sp. CGMCC 1.6347 | reverse complement strand
GCTTCCCTGACGACGAGCAGGCCCGTCAGGAGTTTCTGAGCGGCAGCGACTCCTACGACGGCGACGGCACGGAGAACGACAACAGCAACAGCGACTTCGATATCATCGAAGGCGACGACATCGGCGGTGACAACAGTCTCGACAGCAACCAGTCCGCCGCCGAGGACTTTGCCGAGCGGGTGGCGTCCGGAGAGATCGACGGCCACGCTCCCGATAGCGAGGTGAACGCTGTGCTTGTCGACGGTGACCCGGTGGCCGTCGCAGCGACAGAGCAGGAGATCGAGGACGCCGGCGGCGCGGTCTACACCACGCAATCGGGCGGGTCCGGACCGTCCATGCCGTCGCTCCCGTCGCTGTCGTCCCTGTCGCTCCCGTCGACGGGCGGGTCGACGCTGCCGACCGGGTCGGTCGCTGCGGCGGCGGTCGCCGCGGTCGCACTGGTGGCCGCGCTCGCAGGAGGTGACGCCTGATGTCGTCGCTCGGCGACGCGAACCAGGACCAGCGGCCACGCATCGACGGCGACACCGACATCGAGGAGGACGACCTGGAGCTGCCCGTCGACGTCGACCCGGCCCCCGCGAGTCAAAATCAGACGGTGACGAACCTGCGAGAGCAGATCACCACGCTGCAGTCCCAGATCACCGACCTGTCCAGTCAGTCCAGCAGCGACAGCGGACCGTCGTCGACGCTCATCGCCGCGGGTGTCGGCGTGGTCGTGGTCTTCATCGGACTGCTGAGGGGGACCTGACCGATGGGTGTCGTCGACACAGTCGTCGGTATCGGTCAGGCTCCCATCGAGCTTATCGCTCCCGGCGATCAAACCACGGGCGACGGCCCCGAGGGAGCCGCGCGTGAGCTTGAGGACGACATCGACAGCGGAGTTCAGGGCTTTTTCGGCGACCTGCTGACTGAGCGACCCGCTGGAGAGGACGACAGCATCAACCTGCCCGGTGGCAGTCTGAACGACTGGCTCGGACCCGTGAACGCGAGCGCGCCGGGAGAGGCGGACCCTGCAGGCGACGGCAACCGGGACCCGAGCGATGCGGGCGGGTGGAACATCGGCCCGCGCCGGCTCTTTCAGATGGGGCTGGTGCTGGCACTCGTCTACGCAGTCGGGCAGCTGTTCAGTTTCAACTTCAACGTGGGTGACAGCACGTCATGAGTGAGCTGACCGACGCCCTGATAACGGTCTTAGGTCCGGAGACGGGCCTAATCCTCGTTATCCTGCTGGGGGCCGACTGGCTGCAGACTCGGTATCTCAGCCAGCAGGTCGGGCAGGTCCGGGACCGCGTGAAGCGCGTCGAAGCGGTGCATCTCGAAACCGACGGTGGTGTCGAAGATGATTGACAGCGCGCCCGCGTGGGCGTCCCAGCAGGTGACGCTTCCGCTGTGGGCCGTGCTCGTCCTGGCCGCGTACAGCAACCGGCGCATCATCGAGATGCTCGCGAAGGCGAAGGGCGGTGTCCCGGTCGGGGGGCGGCGTGATCGGGCCGACGGCGACGGCGGTGGGTCACCGTGACGGGTTGGTCCGACGTCGACGATCACGGCGCTCCTGGTCTTCGCGATGCCTGGAGGCGCGCGCCGGATGATCCCCCGCTCGTGTTCGCGACCGACGTCGACGTCCCGATCGGGCTCGTCGAGGACGAGGTCGACGTCGACGAGTGCCGGTGAAGATGTCACTCGCTTTTTGGAATTTCCGGAAACGACCCTCTTAGACCTATATCCATCCCTGCAGAACTTTAGAGTCGGACGAACCGATGTTTGCCACCAAGCAAAGACAGCGATTCAGTCCGATTACCCCACCCAGCAGGATTATTGATCGAGGTCGACGTCCTGAGTTGCGTCTTCCAAAGTGTCTCGAACCCACTGAGAGAGTGATTTATCTTCTAAGACCGCGGCCATTCGCGCCTTTCGTTTCAATTCGCTGGGACAGTCCACTCCGATGTGGTCGTCGTATTTTTCTTCGTAGCTCAGTTCTTCCTCCGGGGCAGTGCTCATAGTTTACCATATATGCTCCACGTCCTAAATCCTTCAGGATGAAGGGACCGATACCCCCAATTACTTGTATCCTTAGGTCTTTAGGATTTCATGTAGATGCCACCAAGCAAAGACAGCGGTTCCGCGAACGTCGGCGGCGTGATTCCGGTGTCGTGGAAGACCGCTATGGACGACAAACGGCGGTCTGAGTGGGCAAACTCAGACCGGGACGACCCGCGCAGCAGGTCCGCGATGATTCACGATGCCGTAGAGCTATGGCTGTCCGTTCAGAAAGCGCAGGGTAACCTGCCTCAAGAGGCTGCTGACGACGTTTCCGGTCTTGACGCCGATGAGGTACTATCGCGTCACGGACTGGCAACGGTAACACCTAAAGATCAAGAACTGGAGGCTGAAGCCTGATGCGCCCCCTTTTTTCGCAGACCCGGAGTAGGCAAACCCTACCCGACAGTAAGCGGTGTCTGAGGTGGTCGGCATGAGCGACGACAGCGACGACGAACCTGTCGACGTTGACCCCGAGATGTTCGAGCGCGGGCTCGAAGCCCTGGAAGCGGCTGAATCTTCTCTCGAAGAACTCGGCGAGGAGATTCACGATATCGACACCGGCCTTACGCACAGCGACACGGTGGCACTGCTGTATGGCCGTGCGAACTCCCTCAACAAGACCGAGATACGCGACGGTTTTGACACGCTCGAAGACATCCGCTCGAAGAAAACGCGCACCCTGCTGAAGCGACTCATCGCCGACCAGTCTTCAGAGCTAAACCTGAAGGAAGCGGATGCGTTCCTGGACGAACTGGACCGACTCGAACGCCGCTACGGAGGTGAGTCGGAGTGACTGTATTCGACCTGCTGATGCCGGTCCTTCGACACACGGCAGTGACTCATCTGAAGCGCGGAGTCACCAACGCCCTGCAGTTGGTCGACGCCGTCGACGCCGCCGGGGGTGACCCGCGGTGAGCGGAGTCGGCCCACGTCCCGAGTCCGGCTGTAACTGCATCCACCTCCCGCCGTCATCGAAGTGTGTCGAGTGCCGCAAACAGACCACCGGCCTCGATGTCCAGGTCGTCGCCGACGGCGGTCGCGACGACTGGCACTCCTGCGACGACTGCGGTGCGCAGTATCGCGACGAGGACGCCGCCGACGCGTGCTGTGCCGCTTCGATTCTCCGGGGGTTCCTTCCATGAACCTCACCCACACCGGACTGGGCTACGAGTACTTCCGCGATCGCGCGGGCGGGGAAGACGTCACCGTCTACGTTCACCAGCTGGTCGCGCTCCTACACGACGACATCTCCCCGGCCCAGGTGTTCGCTCCGGACCACGACGTCCACCACGTCAACCATATCCCGTGGCACAACACTCCGGACAACGTCGAACTTCGCGAAGCGCGCGAGCATCGGGTCGGACACCTCACCGGCGAGGTGACAGCATGACGCCCGACGACTGGCAGCTGCTCGTCGACGAGTACAATTTCTCCGGGAAGGTCAGCAGAACGCAACTGCAGGAAGCCGCGAAGTACTCGGAGGAACTCGAAGACATCTCGAAGCAGGTGGCCGACGACCACATCCCGACCGCGGTCGACGGCAACGTGCTCACCGTGGCATCGCTGCGTACCGATGACCCAGCCGAAGCGCTGGCCTTCCGGGTGATTCGATGACGCCGGAGGTGTCGACGCACATGGACCTCACGCAGCTATCGGACTTCAACCAATCCGGTCCTGAGATTCCGGGCCTCCCCGCCGCCGAGGTCGTAAAGCTGGACATTCTCGGGGAGCGAGACAACCAAACCGACACCTGGGACCGCGCGCTCGGCGTCGAGGCCGACGACGTGGCCCCCGGCTCTCGCGATGGCCTGTTTTTCGTCGAGGATTGGACGTGCATCCTCGTCACCACCGAATCGGGCGAGTGGTTCGGCTGGTGCGAGGAACAGACTAAGGAATCGGCCTGCGAACACCTCTGCGGTCTGGCTCAGTTGGACGTCATCGATGATATTGAGTTGCCCGAGGTGAGGTTTGCGTGAGCGCGACAGATACAGATTCTTCAGCAGACGCGAGTCTGAACGACCAGGCGCAGCGGATCATCGAAGCAATCGACCGACCGAAGCAACCCGACGACATGAGCCGCGGCGTCGACGGGTGGCTCCCGACGCTGGACCTGCCCGGCTTCGGCGACGAGTACGATTCCTGCGGTGACGACATCCCGCACTTCTGCGACGACTGCGGTCACACCTTTGCTGTGGGTCGAACGTGCAAGCGGTCGACCTGTCCACGATGCGCGCCCAAGTGGGTGACAGAGCGAGCGAAAAACATCGTGGCCCGACTCGACACCAACGCCCGGGTGCGCGCTGGCGAGATCGGCGAAGCCGTCTACAAGCACCACGTAGTCATCTCACCGCCGGACGACTGGTACCTCGAAGCCGACGACGTGCTCGACCGGACTCAGAAGGTCATCAAAGAGATCATGGAGATGATGGACGCCGAGGGTCTGGTCGCCTATCACCCGTATGCCGGCAAAGAGGACGCCGGCGAGACTCTCGGCGACGACCGAGGCGAGTGGAAGCGTCGACTGTTCAACGGTCGCCAGTGGGAGGGAGATGTGAAAGACGAGCTGAAGCCGCGCGGTCACTTCCACCTCGTCGTGACGAGCCCGCACATCCCGGGCGGCGAAGTGACGAAACAGGTCTGGGAACAAACCGGCTGGATTATCGACCGCATCACCAAACGCGGGGAGTCGTCGAAATCGCTAGACGACCTGGAGGACGTGGCCCGCGCAGTGACCTACACTCTCAGTCACACCGGCATCGACACCTCCGGAGAACGGAACGAAGCCGCGTACACGAAATTCGGGTCGACGTGGCACGACAGTTCTATCGAAGTCTACAGCGACACCGAGCGGGAAGCGCAGCGCGCGGTCGCCGAGGTCGCGCCGTCGACGCTCGGGATCGACCCCGACTCGGTCCGATGCAAACGCGAGGTGAAGGAGGAAGATCGGGCCGACGACAGTGTCGACACCCACGAGGGGGACAGCGACAGCAGCAGTACCGACGACCAGGACGACAGCAGTACCGAGGTCAACATGGTGGCCTGCTCCGGCGAGGTCCACGACATCGAGGCCGCGCCGGACTACCTGGAAGACGAAGACTGGAGAAATCGCGCGCCGTGCGCGGACGAACTCGTGCGGGCGTGGGTCGACTGGGAGAACGGGGACGGCTGGCCCGGCGGCTGATCGTATCTCACCCGCAGTGTTCTCAGGCAAAGCAGTGACGACTCTCTAAAGACCCTCGCCTTCCGTCGGCAAATAGCGGATAGTACCGTCGACTTTCCTCTCACGCCGGAGAAAACCGTTGTCGGACATCACATTGAGGCACTGCCTCACCATCCGTTCGGACGCTTCCGTTTCCTCGATAATCTTTTCGGGCGTCGTGGCCTCTCCCATCCTGGCGGTGTGCATCAGCGCAAGTGTCCAAACCTTGTCTCTCATAGTCTGTGAAGGCATATAGATTATATCTGCACGCGCAAACAGATATATGCCACGGTGTAGAAAGCGAGGGTGGGCCTTCTTTCACAGAGTAGATACGGACAGTAGCGGCCTTCTATCGCCCGAACACGAAGCTGGGCGGGATTTCGACCCCCGCACTTTCGCAAGGGGACAGCTTAGTGTAAGAGCGCGCGCGGGGCCGAAATTTTTGCGCGCCCGCCAGGGCGCGCTAGGACCGAGCGAAGCGAGGGACCCTGTTATCTTACCCTGCCTACCCGCGGCCCGGGGGGTGCTGCAGCGACGGCCGCAGCGCCGGCTGACGCCGGCGTGGGTCACCTCTCCTCCTCGTCGTCGACGGGCATCCCGAACAGCCACCACTTCGCGCGCTTCCCCAGTCCTGCCTCGCGGCGCCGCTGCTCGACCGCGCGCTCCTCCTGGACGTAGGTCGCGAGTTCGTCGACGTCGTCCTGCCGCTCGGACATCGCTTGGAGCTGTCGACGGAGATTGTCGGCGCGGGCCTCGGCGTGCTCGACGTCGGCCTCCAGGTCGTCGACGCGGTCGCGCAGCTCGCGATAGTCGTCGATCAACTCCCGCATCAACTCGCTTCGGTTGTCGGCGTCGAGGCGATCGTCGTCGTCGACCAGCTCGTCGAGAAAAGAAATCTGTCCCTCCCGCAGCGAGAACGATGTTTTTCTCATCACCGACCCGGTGCATCGCCGAACACAAATAGAATACTGCCGGTTCACGCTGGAACCGGACGTAATCCGTCAGTATTCAGGCTGTCACACCGACGGTTCCGCTGTTCACACCAGGGGTTCGACACCGCACACGTCCGGTTCTATGCCGATTCGCGGACATCAGTTACCTACCTCGTTGACGTAGGCCGCGAACGGGAACCCGACCTTCGCACCGAGCCACATCCAAAACTCGGTGTAGAGCCACAGGCCACCCATCCAGATGAAGACCTGCAGCGGTTGAGGCAACTGCTCGATCACGCCGACCCCCCCGTCGGTTCGTACATCTGCTCGAACGTATCGGCGTCACACGGGTAGAGTCCGCCGTCCGAGTCGATACACAGATACTCGCCGGCTTCGCCCTCGACGACGCCCTCCCGCGTGGGGATCGTCACGTCGACGGGCAGTTTCACCGCCCAGGTCGCGTGCGTCTTGCGATAGGTGTCCCAGGTCGCACCGTCGATTTCCTTGTTCGGGTTCACGCGTCGAGCACCTCCGGCCACGGCAGTTTGTGCTGCCGTCCCTTCGACTGGTGACCCGACTGGTTCCAGGCCACGTCGTCGTCGCCCCGATCGCGAAGAACTCCGGTCACAGTGGAGGGGTGCATCCGGCGCATCGCGACGGGTTGGTCGCCCTCGAACAGGACGAAGACGTACCAAGCGGTCTGACCCTCTGCCCCCTCCGCCCCGGCGATGCGACGGTGCGCGTCCTGCCACATCCGGAAGCGGCCCGTCACTTCACCGCCCGGGTTGTCGACGGCTCGATGTGTCGACCGACTTTCGTACTTGGTCCCGGTGTTCTGGTTCCGGCAGTCGAACCAACTGTTTCGGTTGTAGTGCTGGACGTCGTACACCTCGGCGGTCAGCAGCTCGGCGAACAGGCCGTCGTCACCGTCCGCGCGCTCGGCGATCTTTGAGAGTCGCCGGCGACTCACCTCCTGGCGGGGGTCAATTGTTGTCATGCGTACCGGGCCTCCGCTTTGACCGGTCCGAGGACCTGCCCGCTCATGTGGTGCAGGATGCCGGCGTAGGCCGGCGCGTCGTCGACTCTCCGGAAGTCGAACCCGTAGTCGCTCACGGCGCTCCGCTGCTCGGCGGACATCTGCCAGATAGCCCGATACCGGGACTGTCGGAGGGCTCGCTTGTCGTAGCTCGCTGGGTCCTGGGTGATTCCGCAGAACTTGATGCCGCGCTTCACGCCCTCGCTGGTGAAGTCCCGGATGGCGTCCCGCGGCGGGAGGTTCCCGTACTGCTTCTGAGACTGGGGCGCGAGTCGGTCGACCTCGTCGACGATGACCTGCATCGGCAGCTGCCGGTCGGCGCGGTCGGCGACGGACCACAGCCAGTCTTGCAGCTCGACGATTGCCTCGTTCCGGTCCGCCGGCAGATACTCGACCCGGAGGTCGTCGTTCGCAAGCGCGGCGCGGACGTCGTCTAGGTCGCGGGCGACGGTCCCCTCGACGTCCGGGACCCGATGCTTCCCGCGCTCGTTCACCCAGATGGACAGCCGCGGGGTCGTCGCGTGCAGTTCGCGCGCGAAGGATGTCTTGCCGGTCTGAGTCGCGCCGAGACACACGAGGTTGTGCGCGCCTTCGAGCGCGTCGGACACAGAGTCGGCCACGCTCATGATTTCACCTCGCTCAGTGCGGCTTCGAGGTCCGCCGGTCGCTCACTCTTAGACTCACCGTTCTGAGAGTTCTGAGAGTCCTGCGATTCACTGCTGCCGCCGTCCTGGTCCATCGGCTCTGCGAGGTCCAGCCACTCGGCGAGTCCGATGGTGATGTCGGCGACTGCGGGCAGGCCGTCGACGTCGACCATCTTCTGCAGGCCGCGGTAGACGCGATTCAGCCCACCGCGCTCTGGGTCATACGGTGCCTCGACGTCGTCTAGGTCCTTCTCCGGGCTCGTCGAAAACAGCAGGTCTTTGAGCTTCTCTGTTTTCGACGTTGACGACTCGGTCGGCGTCGACGTGCTCGAGCTCGGCTCACTGCTGGGTGGGTCACCCGTGCCACCGTCGACGGCGTCCGCGGCTTCGGTCGCAGCGTCGGGTTCGTCGACGACGTCGCTCGGATTCAGGTCCATTTGTACCTCCCTCCACAGTCGGTACAGCGATAGCGTTCGCCTTCCTCGTGCTCTCCGGGCGTCATCTCTGTGTCCGTCTCACAGTGCGGGCAGTCGACAGTCTCCGGTTCGTCGACGCCGTCGCTCTCCTCGACGTCGGGCTCGTCGTCTTCGATTGGCACCGGCCCGCCGAGTCCCAGGCCCGCACCGTCGGCGCGGGCGCGGTCGTCCTGATCGGCGTCGACCGTTGGCTCGGGGACGTCGTCGACATCCGGGGCCTGCTCGCCCTGACCGTCGACGAGATTGCGCGCTTGCGTGTACCCGATGCCCTGATGGTCGTCGTCTGCCAGACTCACAGCGTGAGCAATCACAGAGTTTCGCGGGTTATCGTACTCTGGCTGTGCAAACACCCTGTCACAGAACGGGCAGGTCTGAGACGACATCTCAGAGTCTCACCCCGAACGCGAACAGCGAGTACACGAACCAGACTGTGAACACAACGAGGCGAGTAATGCCGCGTTGAGCCCTCAGATAGCCCGGAATCACTACTGCCGACACTCCAGCGAAGTCAACTAAACTCATCGTAGGGCCTCTATAGATTATAGCCACAGAACAAGCAAAAAGCCGGTCCTCAAGAGTTCTATAGAGGTCTTGAGTTAGACGCGCTTTTGTGTATCACCCATAGCCTGAGCCGCACATGGCAGCCGAACCGACAACGGCGACGATCCCGTTTCTCGACATGAACGTCGACCTGACCGACCCGATGGCGGTCGTGACGGTCGCAGTATCGCTTATCGCAGGGTTCACCCTGTTCAACATGACCGACAGCATCGGCGCGATGCTCGCTAGCCGAGCGAACGGCGCGCTCGGGAACGTGCTGGGCGTCAACCCCGGCACGGGCCAGTCGTCCGACAACGGCCCGGGTGGTGTCTGAGATGCCCGGTGCAACGACACTCAGCCGGTACCAACAGTGGTACGACATCGGAAACAAGAAGTCCATCCCGGCGTCTGCGATGGACCAGAAAACCGTCGTCGCGGGGACCGAAATCACGGTCTTCGCGAAGCAGGTCGCACAGGACGAAATCCTGATGCACGGCCACGGGTCGCACCTGCGAGAGATCGCCCAGGCGTTCATCGGCCTCGACGTCGTCGCCACCGGGAACGGCGAGGCGTCCAGTGCGGGCGATCCTGTTCAGGGAGACGTCGTCCTGGCTATCACGAACTCGGACCAGACCCGCGTGCTCGCCGACGTCGAACTCGACTCGCTCTCCCAGCTGCGCGACTCTCTCAGTGAGTCCCGGACCGACCGGATCGTCGAGGAGCTGTTGACGCCGTACGCGAAGCCGGGCCGACACATCGAAGTGCGCCTTCGCGCGGACTCCGGGTCGGACGGCTACGAAATCGACCCGAGTGCATCGAGCGGACAACTGTACTACACTCAGGTTGACGCCTGAGGGGTCCAACCATGCCCATTTCTTCGCAAGACGAACGACAGGATAGCGTCCGCTTCAGTGGTACAGTCGAACCCGGCAAGAAGGAAGAACTCACCTACGACATCTCGAAAGGTGCGCGGGTCGAGGAGCTGCGGGTCCGCATCTATCGCGGTGCCGAACTGGACCTCGAAGTGTTCCCTTTCGTCGAGCGCGGCGCAGGTCGACGGGAGCCACTGGTGACCCTCGCCGGTCGCGAGGCGATCGTCGGTGACGCCGACTTCTTCGAGTTCCCGGTGAGCGTACCGGTCGACGAACCTCAGAAAGTCGGTGTCGAAGCCAAACACGTCGGCAGCGAGTTCCCGCTGGACTATCAGGTGACGATGGTTCTGGACTACGAGGGCGGCGTCGACCGTGGTCTGTTCTCGATGTTCCGGGGGTGGCTCTGATGGCGAGTGAACAGTTCTCTCAGGCCGTCCGCGGCAGCTCCGCTCAGCCCGTCAGTGTCGGACAGACGGGGTCGCTGGAGACCAACGACTACGACAACGGCAGCGGATTCGAGCACGACGGGACGAATTACCCGTACTCGGAGAACCCGGCGGAGACGATCCACGAGCTGATCCTGACCGAAGCCGGGGACATCGACATGGAGATCACGACGGTCGGCGGTGACACGTTCACCGTCCGGCTGTCCGGGTCGACCGGTGTGTTCAACCGCTGGAACATCGACGAAGTGACGTTCAAGGACCCGCGCGGGACCGCAGCGCCGGTGTTCGGGGGGTGGGCCGGTGAGTAACCTGTCCACGTCCCTCCCGAGCGTCACGGGATACGACTCGGTGGGAGACGCCGAGCCCGCGGACAAGGAGGCAGGGACGACGTGGTACGACACCAGCGTCCCGACCGGCAAGGTCTACACCGGCAGTCAGTGGGTCGAGGAGAGCGCGCCCGCGGGCGGCAGTGGTATCACGCTCTCTGGCGGGCAGTACGACGTCGCGACGAGCGACGGACTGACCATCTCGTCGGGTGCGGTCGCGCTGCTGCTGTCCGGTGACCTGACGATTGACGGCAACGGCGACCTCGCGCTGTCGTTCGACCCAGTCACCCAATCCGAGCTTGATAACCACTCGGGAGACTCGACAGCGCATCACTCCCGATACTCGGATTCGGAGGCTCGCACTGCTGTCGACGGTGCTAACGTCGACATAGCTGGTGACGCCGATACTGTGGACGGACAGGACGCTGGGGAATTCATCCAGGGCACCGGGTCCGATGAATCGGGTAACTATGCAGGCGACACATGGCTGCAAAACAGCACTGGCGGCGTTGTGTCTAATATGGTCTCAATCGACGCCAGCAACACTAACACACTCAAAATCAAAGACAGCGGAGGGACAACCTACGACCTCGAATCGGGGACAGCGATACGTCGGACCTTCATCCTGCCACCCGACTGGGAATGGAAATTTACCGGCAGCGACGACGGCGCGCTATCGACGTGGGTGCAAATAAAATGAAATCAATCACAGTCAAAGGAACCGGACAACTCTTCGGCGGTCGACCGTACTCGGTCGTCGTCGACGGCAGCATCGTTACTCCACCACCAAGCGATCAGGACGAGGTCAAAGGCAGTCGCGTCGAGGGAGAGATCGGCCAAGGCTCAGACACTTTCGAGATCCAGGGTCGGGTGACTAGGGCCGATCTGCCCAGTCATGCCGAGCTCTACGTCGACGGCCAGCAGGTCGACCCGGACAACCTCGGGGGGGCTGACTTGGGAGACTACAACCCTCCCGGACCCGATCCCGGGACTGACAATAATGGTGACCCGGGCGAGTCCATGGACACCAGTCTGCCGACTCTCCCGACCGTTACAACACGGTCCGCTCGGTCAGGAGGTGACGGTGGCGGTCTGTTGGCTATCTTGCTGGCAGCCGCCGCAGCCGCCGCCGTGTTCGTGGGGGTGGGCCAGTGAGCGCATCCCGGACGTTCGCGGAGGCGTTCCGACGCTTCCCTGACGACGAGCAGGCCCGTCAGGAGTTTCTGAGCGGCAGCGACTCCTACGACGGCGACGGCACGGAGAACGACAACAGCAACAGCGACTTCGATATCATCGAAGGCGACGAC
>NZ_JAYMGX010000006.1:0-31696 GCF_037078395.1 Haloarcula sp. CGMCC 1.6347 | reverse complement strand
TAACTGAACGACTTTGCTTGTGAAGCGGGAAATTTTCGACATGGACATCGACGGTTTCCCGCTTCATCTTCCTAGTTCTGACGGTCGAAGCCGACGCTGTCCCGCGATTCACCAGAGCCCACGCACCAAAACCATAATCGAAAATACTATAATTAGTAGACATGAATGGCCACATGCATGTCAATTAATCGACGAGAGGTGGTGAAGACTCTCGGAATAGCAGCCGCAAGTGCAGGATTCACTGGCATCGGGAGTGCGACCCAGAACAGTAGTGTTCAGGTCAATTCCGTCTACGGTTCAGAGGAGAGTCCGCTTTCCGAAGGCGATATTATAGACACTCAACAGCAGGCCAAGGCAAATTCAGGGGCCTCCTCCTCGGTAACAGTGAAACCAGACGATTCGCATGGTCGCATTGTTGGATTTGTGTACGGTATCGACGAGTCGGGACGAGCAACTTTTTATGTAGCCAAGGAACCGGAGGAGGAAGCAGTTGAACCACAGGACCAGACTGAAAGCGCTGTCTCAAAGGCTAAGGAATTTGAATCGGAACTGAAGAAGGCAAATCGATTATTCACTGAGACGAATGCCGTAAGTCCCAGCGGCATCGACCCGGAGTGGGATCATGTTACTAACGGATACACGCCGTACGAACACCGTCCATATGGGAAGCTAGTGGAGTCCGTTGACGTCTACGAACTCGACGAAGACACCTCAACTAATCGCTTCGCGATGAGACAAAACGCCAATATTTATCCAGGACAAGCCGAATGGGATAACGGTTATCACTGGTGGTATGCCGAGCCTGAACACAAGTGGGATCAAGGAGTACTCGATTACAATCTCGTAGATAGAGCGCCAAGAGATGACAAAACTGGAGGGGTTGATAAAAAGAGTGTGGCTATCAGCGCTGGAGGCCCTGAGATTAGTTGGCAGTTCTCTCAGCCCGACGTGGCACGATACGACGAATCGAACTCACAGGTAGCAAAGTGGCACTGGAACGCGATGACTGACCCACTTAGTTATGGGGATAATCAACACGCGCTGTTCAAAACCGGCAGCACTGCGGAGACTAGGGACAATCCGTCCGACGGCGACACGCTACTGGGATGGGGAACTATGGCGAAATTTACGTCACGGGACCGGGTGGACGCTGACATCGACGAGTTCGGTGCTGGCGGCCGACTTGAGTACGACGACTGAAAGCGGAATGAAACCGCAATAACTATTAGGTTGGTACAGATCATGTGAGTACTAATGGAATATCGTACACGACGCGCAGTTCTTGGAGCGGTGACCCTTTTCCTCGCCGGGTGTACGAGTGCGACTAAGAAGTTTGATGGCGAAAAAACTCAATCTGACTTAGTTTCATTAGACGAGTCGTGGCCACAGTCCCGCGGAAATGCGAAGAAGACTGCGTACAGCCAGAACTCAATTGCTTCCGAGCCCCATCAGAGGCGATGGCAAGCAGATGTTGGCACGCATCCAAACGGCGCATCGATGATTGGAGACGGACAGATCGTCGCCTCAACTATCGGTGACGGAATATCACTAGTCAATGGGCACGGGGAAGTCATGGACACGGAATACGTTGGGTTAACTGCGACAACAACACCTGCTATCGTCGGACAAGATTTCGTTGTATCTGCATACGATGAGGCGGTTTATCGCATCAGCTCTGAGGAGAGTTCGGTTCAATGGAAGTCACAAATAGATGGACGGCCTAGTCCCGTTACTGTTACTGAAGACCTGAATAGTGCGATTGTGGGGACATCAAAAGGTGAACTGACAGGAATCCGCGCCGAAGACGGCTATCATCAGTGGAATATCAACATTGACGATCCAATCAAAGCCTCACCAGCCGTTTTCGATGGGCGCGCGTACGTTGGTGGATATAACAGTGGAATCACAGCTGTTTCTATCGAGAACGGAGAAGAGCTGTGGTCCGTTGATACGGCCGGTTGTATTGGGCCTGTGGCAGTTGATAATAACAATGAGACGACTATCATCGCTGCTGGCCGAGACAAGATTCTCCGAGGGATTTGCGCCATCAACGGCGATGTTCAGTGGGAGAGGCCGGTGGGGAAACATTTGACACCTCCAGCTATTGTTGACGGGACAGTGTTCATCGGTGCTGAGACGAGAGTTGAAAGCTTTGACGTTTCTTCTGGCAACCGTGAATGGAGAGTTGATTTGGAAGATGTGGTGACGCCACCCGTAGTTACCTCCGAATCGGCAGTTGTCGCCGCCGGTAATGAAGTCGTAGCCATTAATCATAAGGGAGAAGTTGATCTTACTATTGGTCGGACTAAGAGTCCGCCGATTACCCATCCTGTGGTACTTCCAGAAGGGATTCTCATAGGGACCGAAGACGGCTACTTAGTGGCGTATATCTCTTCGTAAGCTAACCTCAAAGGAATTTTCAACGATAGAAGCGACTCGGACAGTTTGTACATTTACTCTGAAGCCACCGCTAAGTCTAAGAGGGGCTGAATTCCGATAGAGGTAACGAACACTCAGCCCTCTCTTGTTTACTCAGCTTTGGACGTTAGCCTCGGGGAAGTCCGTAATCGGCATCATCTGTTCCTGCTACTACCTACGTCACGCTTCTGCTTCGCCGCGGACCGCCAATAAAATAGTATCAGCCGGTTCTTGTAGGATGGATAGGGCTGGCGGTCAGTAACCGCGGAGTTCGCTCTTGACAACCCTTTCCTATCTGTTATGTGAACTGTACCTGAAAGAGTAGGGTGAAAAATATCGGCTTTAGATAACAAGCGTACAAGCATTATTTTGGGTGGGTTGGTAACAAGTCTTAAAGTGTCATTCTGAGTGTGTCAACTGGAAACTCCACCAGAGCACGAGATTTCAGGATATCAAATTCGACCACACTATAACGCTAATAATCACTTTGAGAGTTGATATTGATATTTTAATTATCTGTAGACTCAATATGTATCTAAAAGAGTTGATTTGGAGGCTAGATTAACTCCTAAGACCCATTTATTCCGCATTTACAACTAAGACAAGTATTTAGATAATGTCGGAGGCTAATCTCGCCCCGAATTAGTTAGAGGGAAACGCATAGAGCGAACTCTCTCATCTCTCAGATCCGGACCAATGCAAATCGATGTTCGTTCGTAGCGCTTCGATATTCCGAAAATGGAGTGAAGATAAGACTACAGCGGGTTTAGAATGGAAGTAATACAGATATTCAGACGGAACAACGAGCCTGAACTGCTTCGAATCACGTCTCACGCACCACTTCCTGTTGGTCTCGAAACCCAGATCAACACACAATTCCGGACGACACTCTATATACGCGAGGAGTATGGTTTCCTAATCTCATCGCGACATGCCTTCAGAACAATTGCCCGAAAGAGCGTCTGTATCTCGTAGCAGATCGACCCTTTATACCAGTTCTGACCTTCAAATCTGAAATGGGCCAACACGAGCGCACAGAGCAACAGGGGTCACTGTGTTATGAGCGTCATGTTTGAGCTACGTTTCCAAGACAGTCCGGATATCTGATTACAACCCGTCGAGTGAGAACGGTCGTACCAGGGCGTCGAATCGTACACTGGCCAGTCTTGATGAGGAGTCTATGGGACAGTTCGAAAGACCGCTTGTTTAGGGGTCGCTGTTGGCGGCATTCGTCAGTGCTGGAGAGACAGCTACTGCGCTTGGAGTGTTTTGTAGAAGGTCCGGTGATCGACGATACTGATACGAATTACCGGACTCACAAAACCCAACCACAAGTCAGGTTGGTGCGTCTGTCTGGGTCGGGGCACGTAAGCCGCCCAACCTCATCCCGCTCGCTTGCCGAATAGGGAGTGCTAGCGCACGGCTGAGGGAACCAACAAAAGCCTCGGGCTACCGAGTCCGAGCTCAGGTGTTTTGAACTCCGAACAAGCCCGTCATCGATACTCCGAGATCGTTCGATACGGGACGTAGTAGCCGATCTCATCGATCCACTTCGACAGCCACTCGTCAGCAGTGGCTTCGCCGATCCTCCCAGCATCGATTGCAGCCAGCAGAACGCCAACCGAACCACAACGGTCACGCCCTGGTCTTTCGCAAACGACCGGGCATCTCCGTCGTCTGTCAGCAGTTGACCGTCGTGTGCGTCGGCGAGGGCGAACGCCTATGCTTCCCCAGGATCAAGATGCCCCCCAACAACAGCTTCTCTGTTTGCGACAGTATCCGAAATCGCCGCAACTGGGATTTCGTCATCAAGCGTATCCAGTGCTTCCTGAAGATATGGGTGATTAGCAACGCCGTGTTCAAGCTCCTCACGAACGACAGGGACCGTACAGATTCCAGAAAGGTCAGCAACTATCCACAGTTGATCGATGTACGCAAAATTCGAGAGGACAGTCGTGTTCAAGACGCTCGGGTTCGCTGGGAGATCGTTACCTGTCATTTAGCACGTGGCTCCTCATCAGACGAGTCCTCATCATCAAATTCGAGTTCGCGTGCTGCATCTACCTCGTAGGCTGCGTCGTCTTCGTCAACGAGTCCGAGGCGAAGTTCCACACCGTGCTCACGGAGGATGTCACGCATCGTCCAGCGGTCGACATCAGCGAGTCTTGCAGCATCACCGAGTGTGATCCGCTCGCGTTCGTAGAGGGCGACCGCAGCTGCAATCCGTTCGTTCTCGTGGTCCTCGAAGTATTCACGCACGAACTCGCGCAACGCATCGCTCTTGCCCCCGAATACACCAGCCTCGACAGCACCCTCAATGAGGAGGTCGAGGTCATCTGGGTAGGAACCGGTAATTCGTGCCATCGTTCTCTCCAAGACTTTGACTTCATACTATTTATGAACTGTGCCAGAATGCCGTATGCATTGAGACGACAAGTCTCAACTACTGCGCTCAAATTCTGACCTTTGATACACAACACTATTATTGTCCGCATAGGTCCGTGATTCCCTTTATGTATTCTGTAGCTTCAGCCACTCTTGTACTGCAGACGGCAGACGAATCATCGCAGGGTCACGCATGAGATGCCACCGGCGCTCTTCATGACACGGAGACGATTGAACTCGTGCATTGAGAGCGGCGGTCTCAACTTCTGTGAGGATGCCGAAGACCGAATTGTGTCGCAGTTTGTCGAGCAGGCACTCTAATCGGGGCAATCGAAGGGTGATAGCTCCATATGCATTGAAACGACGGGTCTCAACCCGTGCCACGTAGCGATCGTCCGATTCTGACTCACCAGGCTCGTTCCGGCGGTATCTGACTTTCGTGTCGGTTCACGCGGAATCCCAACACCCGCATTCTGGGCTTCGCTCTTGGGTAGGGGATTGTTAGTGGAGAGCCGCCTGGTGATTTTCTAAGAGTTGAACTACGCGATCAATCGATCCAGAACTGGGGGCGAAACCGGTTGAACGAGGAATCCCAGGGGTCTCACTCGAGGTGCGAGATCCTCACCAGCAGTCTACGCCACAAGAGCGTCCATGTGATTGATTTGTTCGCCATAATCTCGTTATCGTCGCCTCTACACACCCAATTCCGTCTTTTTCTTATTTCGCAAACTAACATTGGCATATAGATAATAATACCAATCTATAATGTAAGAAATATAGGCTTATTGATTAAAATGTTGTGGTGAATGCTCCAAAGTGGGAACCGTGGGGCTACTCATAAGCTATTGTGCCGTAGCGTAAGGTCAATGAGTCCAATCACACTACTGGGTGCCATCGACCCAGGATTAGTGACGTTCCTCTCACCAGAACTCGCGAGCCGTATGCAGTTCGGATGGACAATTTCCGTTCACATCATCTTCGCGTCTCTTTCGATCGGGCTCGCGCCGTTTATCATCTACTTCACTTGGAAAGACGTGCGGACGAACGAGCGGCGGTATGCGCGATTGCGCTCGTTCTGGGTGAAGGTTTTCGCCGCCGGCTTCGTGATGGGTACAGTCACCGGTATTCCGATGAGCTTCCAGTTCGGCACAAACTTCCCACAGTTCGCCGAGGTGGCTGGAGAACTGATCGGCGGCCCGCTGGCCTTCGAAGCGAAGATGGCGTTCTTCTTAGAGGCCGTCTTCCTTGGCGTGTTGCTGTACGGCCGCGACCGAGTCAAGGATCGGACATACGTCATCTCGTCAGTACTCGTCGGCTTCGGTGCTTGGCTGTCGGGGTTCTGGATCTTGATCGTCAACGCCTGGATGCAGACCCCACGGGGCTACGAGATGGTCACCCGCAACGGGATGGAAATCGCCAAACTAACCGACCCGTTCGCCGCGTTCTTCACCCCGCGAATGCCCTGGATGTACGTTCACATGATGAACGCATCGGTGATCTCGGTCGCACTGCTGGTCGCAGGCGTCTCGGCGTACATCGTCTGGAAAAAGCCCGATGCTGAAGCCTGGAACACCGCACTCAAGTTGGCTGTCGTACTCCTGATCGTCTCCGCACCGTTTCAGGCGGTCCACGGCGACGCCTACGGCCGCCACGTCGCGGACACTCAGCCACAGAAGTTCGCCGCAATGGAGGCTCACTACGAGACGGGGCAGGCCGACCTACACCTGCTCGCGGTTCCGAAGTCACCTGAGGCACTCACCGATCCGCGCGCCGAGAATCTCGTCACCGTAAGCCTCCCCGCGGTCGGGTCGTTCCTCGCCAGTGGCGGGGACTTCGACGCCGAGGTCATCGGACTGAACGAGTATGATGAGAACCCTCCGGTAGCACTCGTGTTCTGGTCGTTCCGTTTCATGGTGGGGCTCGGGTTCCTATTCATCGGGCTCGCGCTCTGGGGCGGGTTCCTTATGTACCGAGGCCGGTTGGCCGACAGCACACGCTACCTGAAGGCGATGATCGCTGCATCACCGTTCGGCTACGCTGCGTTGCTCACCGGCTGGTACGTCACCGAGATCGGCCGGCAGCCGTGGGTCATCCAGGGCGAACTCAAGACGAGCGAGGCGGTGTCATCGACGCTCACCGGGGCCGAGGCGACACTGACTCTGGTTGCGTTTGTCGTGCTTTACGTCGGGCTGATGCTGACTGCGCTGTACATCCTGAAGTGGCTGGTCCGGGAGGAGCTCCGGTCACTCGGCGTTCGAGAGTCGAGTGGCGGCCGCTGGCACGGCCCGATTCCGTGGGTGAGTAGCGATGACTGACACGCTGTTGCCCGTCGACGCGTACCTCGTCGAGTCCCTGCCGGAGATCTGGTTCGCCGCCGTGCTGTTCGCGTTGGGGATGTACGTCGTCCTCGACGGGTTCGACTTCGGTATCGGCATGCTGTATGCGACCCGGACGGACGAACGCGAGCGGGAGACGTTCCTGGCGGCGTTTGGACCGGTCTGGGACGCGAACGAGGTGTGGGTCGTCGCCTTCGGGACGATGCTGCTAGCGGCGTTCCCGCGCGTGTACTCGCGCCTGCTGGCGGACAACTATCTGCTCGCGCTCGGGTTCGTCGTCGCGTTGGTGTTCCGCGGCCTCGGTCCGGAGCTCCGCGAGCAGCGCGACGACGAGCGCTGGAAGCGCTACACCGACTACGCGTTCATCAGCGGGAGCGTGTTCGCGCCGCTCCTGTTGGGGATGCTCGCGGGTCGCTGGCTGTTCGGCGAGGCGACGCTACCAGTGGCGTTGACTGGCGTCGGCCTAGTCGCCGTCTCGATAGTCACGGGGGCGGCGTTCCTCGCAGCCAAGACCGAGCCCGGTCTGGCATCGGAACTGCGAGCGTACGGTATCGGTGCGACAGTGGCGTACCTTGGCGGTGTGGTCGTGCTGCTGGGAACCGTCGTCCTGACCGATGGGGGCGGCGCTGCCGACGCGGTGCTCTCGCTGCCCGTCGCTGCAGTCGTCGCTCTCTCGGTCACCGTCGGGCTGGGCGGGAGCGTACTGGCCAGACGCGGCCGGTACCGAGCCTGGCTCGCGAGCGCGCTAGCGCTGCCCACACTGTTGACGGTCTTGGTCGCAATTCTGCTGTACCCGACGATTTATCCGCCGACCGGGCTGCTGGTTAGAGAAGCGGTCGTGTCGCCACTAGCGCTGAACCTCGTGACCGTCCTCGGGTTTCCGGTCCTGGTGCTGGTACTGTGGTACTTCAAATTCCTCTACGGCGTGTTTAGCGGCCCAATCGAGGGTGAGGGCTACGAGGGGTAACCCCACCAACCTCTCGCCGTTCCATTCTCCGCTCAATACTGGTGACTCTCCGATCGGGGATATGTACGATATGATGGAATCACATCCTCGCGATAGTGTATCACTCTCGGTGTCACACATCACCAGTACCGGCAACTGGAACGCGACAGAGCGTATCGGCTTCGAACTGCCGAGGACCGCATTGTGTCGCAGTTTGTAGAGCAGACACTATAGCTGGAGCCATCGAAGGTAGGTAGTTCCATATGCATTGAGAACACCGGTCTCAACTTCTGCGTAAAGTTGGGAGTTGAGACTACAGCGGGTTTAGCGGGACTGTAATGCGTGTTTTCGGATGTTTAAGCGATCGGGAACTGGCTCAGATTCCTCTCCAAACGGCTATTCCTATTGAATTGTCATAAACACCGAGTACTGGCGATGATAATCATGCTCAGCGGTTTTTAACAGCCTCAGGGTCCGCCAAGTTGACACACGAATTCGGCCAGCAGTGAGGGTGCCCCATCAGAATAATTCAGACACCCGATCGGATTGTGAGTTGAGGTTTGGCTGTTTCTTCAGCAAGCGTTTTTTGAACAGACCCAAAAACTCGCTCTCGCACTGACGGTTCGGACTCGCCGAGGACAATAAAATCGAAGTCAGAAACACGCGAGATGACTACATCAAGCCGTTCACCTTTCGTCGATTGTTCCCACTTGATTCGGTCGGGATCGATACCGAGTTCCGCAAGTCGATCTGCGAGGCCGCGGAGCATATACTCTGTTGCATCATACAGACGTTCATTGTCGTTCGTTGCGGCGTGAAAGAGCAAAAGTTCCACGTCACTATCGGCAAACAGGGCCCCAAGGGTGGTGACAATCCGATTGAGATCGGCATTCGGTTTCACCAGAACAAGTCCACGTCTCGTTTCTGACGGGGGCGATGTTGTCCCCGGAAGGAGAATTGATTCACACTCGTACTTGTTCGCGGCCCTATCGATTGATTGGTCCTTATTATTTGTAAATACCAATCGAGTCTGCACTGTAACGCCCTCATCGGTAAAACGGCTTGCCACTGTCTCAAGTCGTTGTTGAGCTTCCTCTTCGAACTGATTACGGACTTGGCTGGGGGCCGATTGATCCGGAATTGGCCAGTATCCGAGCAGAATAACCTCTGATGATTGAACTATCTGAGTGTCTATCTCAGACCGAGATGTTGAATCGGACACATTAATTGGAATCAAGACCCTGTTGAGCGATTCCGGCATAACGTACGAAGATACGCTCCCCAGCGCTTATTTGTGTTTTCCCTGTCACCTCAGTGAGTCCAGTGGCTACATCACATGGGTAGTTGTGCAACAGGACAGGCCCGACCACGGTTCACAGGCAGTCGAGGCGGATGCCACGGGGCTTGACCCGAGGTAATTGACTAGCCGCGCATCAAATTCATGACCTCATCGACCACGTCAGGTTCGACAGCGACGACGTAGCTGCTCCCTGGTGACAAGGTCGTGTCGGCACGAGCGATTCGCTCACCGTTCGCGTCGGACACGACGAGGGTTCCCTCGGGAAAGCGTACGTCCGAGAGTGCTTTCCCAGCGGCCGGAGCGCCGTCAGCAACGCGAATAAGCATGATATCGAGGGGGCCCGTGACGTCGGCAAGTGTTTGGACATCGCTACCCAGGATTTCGTTGGCCGCCACTCTCGAGCCGGCCCGTTCGGGAAAGACCACCGCGTCGACGAATCGGGTGTAGGCCTCACCGGCTGTGCGGTCAATACGCGCGACCGTCCGGATGTCGGGTGTCAACTCTGCGGCAGCTAAACAGACCGCGAGATTTAATCCTGTTTCACCCGTGAGCGCGGCAATTGCGTCTGCTCGGTCAAGGCCTGCCTGTTCGATGATATCCGGATTTGTCGCGTCACCCTGGATAACAGTCGCTATCCATTGATCGGCGATATCCGAGACAATCCGGTCATCGCGTTCGATAATCGTCACGTCGTGACCGCGGTCAGCGAGTATCTCGGCTGTCTGGAAACCGACGCGTCCACCGCCAGCGATGATAATATCGAGGTCACTAGTCATGGTTAGTCCTCAGCCTCAGGTGTTATTTCAGTGGCGGCAGCCGCCTGGTTGCTGTCCGATTGCCCTTTGACCCGTTTAAGTGCGAAATACACAAGCGCTCCAAGCAGAATCCACGCCACGCTGAGTGCCAGCGCCAATGGATCTGTTCGGAGTAGGTACTCCACGAGCACCCCCGTCAAGAGCAGATTGAGCGCGATACCAATCAGTGGCGGCACTGGGTAGAACGGCATCTCGTACGGCCGGTTCATGTTCGGGCGCTCCCTGCGGAGTCTGATGACGGCAACGTTGACGATAATGAACGACAACAGGAAAAACAGGCTCGACATGTTGCCAGCACTTTGTGTCGGCAGTGCCACTGACCCGAGCATCACGACTGCGCTGGTGAGGATTGCAACGAACGGCGTCCCGTAGCGGTGGTGAATCTGACCGATTGACGGGAGCAACTGCCCTTCACGGCCCATCGAGAACGCTACGCGTGACGACGCGATGACGACCGCGTTGAGGGCGGTAAGTGTCGAAAACACGGCCCCAAAGACGATGAGTGCGCCACCGTTCTGGATAATCGGTAATCCGGTCGGCATGAACGATGTCGCTGCTGTGGCGATGCCTGCCTCGCCGGCGTCGGCCAGTCCTTGGGCCCCGAGCGTGCCGACGGCGACGGTCACGACCGCCAGATAGACGACAACCGTCACGGCGAGACTGAGGAATATTGCCTTGGGGATGTTTTCACGCGGGTTCTGGACCTCCTCGGTGACGGTGGTGATGAGGTCGTATCCCTCGAAGGCGATGAAGGTGAGCCCCATCGCCGGTAGAACCGCGGCCGCCCCGCTACCCTGCGGGAACAGCGGCTGGAACTCGGCCCCGGAGAACATCGGTGACGAGAGCCCGAACGCGACGAACACCCCCAGGATGGACACCTTGATGATGGTGAAAATCGTCTCAACACTGCCGCTGGCGGCCGTCGAAACAGCGTTGAGCGCTACGAGCGCGAGTACGGCCACGAACGCCAGCACGAAGGCCAGCGGGAGCGCCGCGTCAATGACTGGAACCGCGACAGCACCCACTTGATCCGGTGGCGGGACCACACCGTAAACGTGCAGCAGTTCGAGAAAGTTCGGTGCAAAGCCCAGTGCATACAGCGCCCCCGCAATCATGTAGGCAAACCAGAGCATCCAGCCCATGATGAACGAGGCAAAGTCGTCGAATATCTCCCGTACGAAGGCGTATCCACCGCCGCTTTTCGGAATCGAGGCGGCGAGTTCCGCATACGAGAGTCCTGTGAACGCTGTTACGACGCCATTCAGCGCAAAGACGAGAATCGCTGCCGGACCCGCGATTTCGGCAGCCAGCCCTGTCAACACGAAGATACCGGCCCCGATCATCGCTCCCATCCCGATCATCGTCGCGTCAAGTAATCCGAGTTCAGCCTCGGGTGACCGAGTTTGGCTCTTACTCATTGCGTCCTGTTTGTATTCAGCGTGCCATCCATCGTACGCTGTATGCACTCTGTTCGGACCATTTGAGTACCGAGGTAAGTTCTTCTATTGTAAGAACGGTGAGTGGATTTCTTAAAAGCTTATCATAGCCTGTCCCAGGCACAATAGGTGGTATTCTCGACCCATTAGAACTGCCGGGACATTGAAGATGACGCCTTTTAAACAATACTGCAATGACCCGAACAAAGCGATTCGTCATCGCCGGTGGCGGCCGTGTCGGGAAACAGACCGCCGAGAATCTCGCGGATCAGGGTCACGACGTACTGCTAATCGAATCCGACGAGGAGCGTGTTGAGACATTGTCCGATGCGTACATCGGCCCCGTTATCCACGGCGACGCCACACGCCCGTCGATTCTTGAACAGGCTGACATAGCCGATGCGGACGCCATCGCCGCACTCACTGACCAACCGGGCACGAACCTCGCAATCTGTATGGAGGCCCAGCAGTACGCCCCATCGATTCGGACCATTGCAAGGGCAGAGACGGGGACGGAGCAGGAGTACGACGAGGTGGTGGATGCGACGCTGCTACCCGAGTATCTCGGTGGCGACTATGCGGCAGATATACTGACCGGCGAGGATATCCGGACGCTTGTCTTTCCGACTGCCGATCTCGATATCATCGAGGTGAACGTCTCCCCATCGGCCCCTGTTGCGGGGCGCCGTCTCGATGAAATCGCTCTTCCGTCCGGAAGCCTGCTGATCTCGACGGCGGACCGGACGGAACTCGCAGGAGCTGATACGGTGCTGGAACCTGATGAGCGCTATATTCTCGCCGTCGAAACCGACGTGGTCGATGAAGTGCTGAATCTCATGCGTGGCTAGCATTATAGAGATTAAGACAGAGTACAACCACGAGTGATTGGAATTCTATATATAACCGATAGGCGACTTCTGTGCGGTTCAGCCATCGCACAGCTTTCGACCAGGCTATCGGAATATTTCTTCAGAGAACAGGTCGTATCGTAACCCAGCAAATATTCCACCTGCGGTACAAAAAGTACCGGCATGAACCCAGGGGTGGACGTCACAAGTCGGTTTCAGGGTCGAGGTACCTGAGATCCTCACGAGCCTATTTAACGATTGTTTGGGAGTGGCCAGTGGCCCTGCCACGAGGGCTCACATCCGCCATTGAGTATACCCAAGACTATATAAGTTGAAATAGTATCAGGTACTCTTTTCAAATCATAACAACTATACTGGTAGCACCCACCGATGGTTGACCCTCTGAAACGACTGACTAATATCCAGCTTTCTCGGCGAGACCGCCTCGTCACCTATTATCTCACCGGGCTCGCTGCATTGATTGTTGTCTATACGGTCACGTATAATTTCGCGCTGGCACAATTAGAGGGGGTCAACCAATCGATATTCGCGTCGTTCGAATTTATCGTCCAGACAATGACAACGACTGGATACGGCCAAGATTCGGGTATCTGGAGCCATCCATTGATGTTCTTGTTCGTTGCAGCGACACAGATCTCCGGCATCGCGCTCGGGTTCTTTACACTCCGGCTCATCATCATCCCGCTGTTTACCTGAATTGAGGCGCTAAGGCCCCTTCCTCAAGGAGCGACCGAAGGGAGCGAGTAGGGAGGGGATACAGCGCCGCACAGTTCTCATACACGATTCGGTGGCAGGCCCACAGGCCCACCGCCACGTTTATGTTGAAACGAAGTATAAACATGGTTGATGGACAGGCACGAGATAGAAGGCCACGAGGTCATCACCGGGACGGTGAAAGCGACTGGTAACGGCGCTCACGTCCTCGTTCCGAAGGACTGGCGTGGCGCGGATGTGAAAATCGTCCGGACAAGCGAAGCCACTGACGAATAGCACAACAGATGAACTACAACTACAGGTATCGGCTTCGTCCGTCCGACGCTCTCGAAGACCAGTTAGCGTGGACTGTAGATACCTGTAGACAGGTCTACAACCACTTCCTCCACCGACTCAATCAACACGACGATACCTCGGCATACTCCGAGCAAAAACGGCTTCCCGACCTCAAGAAGTGGTGGACCGACCTGAAAGACGTTCACTCGAAGGTTCTCCAGAAAGTCGTTCAACGGCTGTACGACAACCTCTCCACGCTCCGTGGCCGCAAGGAGAACGGCCACCATGTCGGGACGCTCAACTGGAAGGCACCCGGCGAGTACCGCAGTTTCACGTACAGTCAATCCGGCTTCAAGCTCAAAAACACGAGCGGTCGGACGCGACTGTGGCTCTCGAAACTCGGAGAAATCCCGCTCACCTTCCACCGTGACCTGCCCGACAACGCTGATATTAAGACCGTCACAATCAAGCAGGAACCGACCGGGAAATGGTACGCCGTCCTCGGCATCGAAACGCCTGACTCTCCACCTGCGAAGCCCGAGAATCCCGGGAAGTGCGTCGGAATCGACGTGGGGATTCTCAAGTACGCTCACGACACCGACGGAACTGCCGTCGAATCGCCAGACCTCGCAACCGAACGCGAGCGGCTGGAACACGCACAGCGGGAACTATCGCGGAAGGAACACGGGTCAGAAAATTGGGAGAAACAGCGGAAGATTGTAGCCGAACGCCACGCCGACCTCAAGCGAAAGCGTCGTGATTTCCTTCACAAACTGTCGAACTACTACGCCACCGAGTACGACTTGGTGGCCGTAGAGGACTTGGACGCGAAGGGCTTGGTCGAACTGCCGGGCAACTCGCGCAAGCGGGCAGGCGCGGCGTGGGGAACGTTCCTGCGGATGCTCAAATACAAGTGCGAACGCGAAGGCACGCATTTCGTCGCCGTGAACCCGAGCGGGACGACCAAGGAGTGCGCGTCGTGCGGCGTTTCGACGGACAAGCCGTTGTGGGTCCGTGAACACTCCTGTCCAGCCTGCGGATTCGAGGCGGACAGGGACGCGAACGCGGCATGGAACATCCTTTCTCGCGGCCTCGAAGATGTAGGAGTGGGATACTCCGAATCAACGCCTGTGGAGACTGCGCTCCCTGTGGATACCAATTCGGTGTCTGCAAAGCGCGTCGTTGAAGCAGGAAGCCCTACCCTCAAGGAACGAGCCGCGTCAGCGGCGAGTGAGTAGGGTAGGGTAGTTCACTGTGTCGTCAGCGGACTCAACACGGCTGCGAAGATTCGTTTTCAGATCATCCAGAGACCGATCTTGCCCACAGTGTGGGCACTTGCCTCGATCTAGCCTATGATTAGCTCTCCGCGACAACTTGGTCACAGACAGGACAAGACAGCTCTTCAATCGCGTTGAGGATGAGGTCGTTGACCTCTTGTGTATACCGGCGGGCCTCACGCAACTGGCGGTCTTTCTTTCTGAGTTCCTGTTCTATCGTTCGCTTCCGGTCGTAGAGGTCCTGTAGTTCCTCGTTGAGTTCCTCGTTTTCTAAGAGCCGATCTCTGATGATTTCGATTCGCCCGGTGTCAATAAGCGACTGAAGCTTCTCGATTTTCTCAAGCCGGCTTTCTGACCTGCCCAATATCAATTTCCTCCAACTCTCGCTGAACCGGTGCCAGCTCGGTACGTCTAACCTGCTCGATCTCCTGCTCAAGAGAGTCTCGTTCGTCTCGATAGTCCTCAAGTTCTTGTTGAAGATTGCTCCCAACTATCTGGCGGATAGACTGAATCAGTTGTGGTTTCGAGAGCCGAGAGAGTGGGAGTTTGTCGGTCTCGGAGTGAACGAACTGGAGAGTGGTGATGTCCTCTGGCCCGATTAGCTCTTCGAGGCGATCCTCAGCGGCTTCTTTTTCGACTTCCTCTGTACCATCATCGTAGGAGCGACCTCCCCCACCGCGATGGGGTTGGTGCCCGTTATCGAACTGGATTTCTACTGTGCTCGTTCGCCCGGACTGGATACCGAGTGTAGCCTGGGGGCCGTAGAGTGCATACAAAAGAGCGTTAATTGTCAGGGTTTTACCTGAACGATTTCCGCCCTTGAGGAGGAGATCGCCACCAGCGATATCCTCTTTCGTGATTCTCTGGTAGTCCTCAACCGCGAACCCATCGATGTGGAGTCTACTGATTTTCATATTTGGCTGTATACGGCTCACTGATGTTCTGTGCGAGTCTGTTGAGTTCCTGGATACTCCGCCGGGTCAGGAGTTGAGTAGCGAGAAGGCCGATGACCAGCCCAATACCCAGTCCGAGAGTACCACGGAGGTAGAACCCGACGAAGGGAGTGGTCAAGGCAATAATCAAGCCTGCGAGGATAGAGATATTCTTCTGGTAAGCGCGGCGGTCGAAGTCATCCACTCGGTTCTGGAGTTCTTCGGAAGCGGATTCGTAGAAGTCGTCGTGTCCCGTGATTTTCTGTATTTGGTCTGTGGACCGTCTCAGTTCGCCTCCGGCGAAGGAGTTGATTAGCCGGTCGTTCTGCCGATCGGCTAGGAACATGACCAGTATTGTCGGGAGGACGGACAGTGTTTTCAGGAAGAGTGGTTCTGGCCTGAGGAGTTGGATGGCCACGCCTGTGTAGACGGTTAGGAAGACTGCTCCCCACCCACTATCCCAAATTTTCGTCCCAATTTGCATTCAATTCTAACCTTCAGAACTAACCAATAGATTTCCAAACATAAATCATGTGCCGTGATTACAATATCCGAGATGAATCAGCAGTAGTGAGGTCATGATTATCGCGGTAATCTAGGTCAATTGGACTGAGATTCTCACCCCCGTTTATTCGAATTCTAATCTCTCGGTTGAGACTCTTTGTAATTGGTGGGTGCTGCGTTGGTTAGGAACCTCTATTCCGAGATTCTATGTATTTCCTGCACCTAGCCGGAAGTTCTATATATTACTATCTCTCTAGCGATAACTGAGAGCTAGACCGCCGGCGTAGACTAGGAGGCAATTTCAACAATGATCGAATTAATGGACGCCACGGCCGCGAAGATCGTGTTGGCAGTTCAGCGTGGCGATTCTATCAATCGTGTCGCGAGTAAAATTGACGTCTCATACTCGTGGGTGTACGACTGGATCGAGCGGTTAGAAGACGCTGAAATTGTCGCTATTACCGATAGTGGACTCCAGATCGTCGACCACGAAATGCGTCAGCAGTACGCCGAGATGATTGCTGCGTTGTACAGCCGCGACACCATCTCCCAGGAGGACGCGTACGTCATCCCGCACTTCGCCGGCATGGAGTTCGCGTACACAGAGATCGACGCTGCGTACGTCTGGACGCACGGGGGCTACCAGATCGCTCGCGGTCACGACGACTACCCGGTGTTCATCGAAATCCACGACCGTGACATCGAACGGTGGATTGCGTTCTTCCAGCAGTTCGGTGTCGACACGACGATCAACGAGCGCCCGGACGCCAGCGATGTCGACGGGAACGTCCACTACGTGTTGTTTCCGAAGACCGACGGTATCGACGCCGAGTGGGTCGACGGCAACCCCGTGATTCCGTTGGATACCGCCGTCGACCAGATGATGGAGAACCGTCCAGCATACGAGCCCGCCTTGGAGATCATCGCCAACGAGTACGACAGGGACGTCGACGCGTCGCACCACAGCGCGATGAGCGGGGACTAACGGGGCTGATAAAATGAGTCTCCCCGAGCGCCAATCCGAACTCGTCGACACGCATCGGGCGGTACGGGACGCCGAACTGCCGTACGTTCTCGTGGGTGGCTGGGCGGTCTCGGCGTTCCAGACGCGGTTCACGACGGACATCGACACCGTAATTCCGGACACGGCACTCGATGAGTACGACTCGCTCCTTCGCGACCTCGGGTACGAGAAGCAGTTCGAGAAGGACGTCTCGAACGAGTACGACGGTCGGATGGTCCAGTACACGAAGCAGGTCGGAGATAACGAAGTCAAGTTCGAGGCACTCGTCGACGCGATGGGGTGCCGACAGACGGACGCGGAGTGGTCGTATCGCTATCTCCACGAACACAGCACCGTCGAATCGCTTGACGTCGCCGAAGACCTCGATGGTCGAATCCCGGAGCCAGCCCTCCTCTTCGCGATGAAACTCCACAGCGGCCGGAAAGCTGATACCCGCGACCTCGTCGTCATCAGCACGCGTGCGGAGTTCGACCGTATCGAACGGCACGTCCATCGAGGTGACCCGAAGAAGCTCGATGGTCAGATCGAAATAGTGTTAGATCGACTCCAGCAGGACGGCTTCAAAGACTCGTTCAAGGGAGTCTTCCGACAGGAAACGCTACCAGCGGATGCGGTCGACGACCTCGTCTCGTTCCTGTCCGAGCAGCGAGACCAACTTCGGTAAGGTTCCTGGCGCCGTCTCGTGAAACAACTGAATGTTCGATGATTGCTGACCACAGTACGTAAGCGAATAAGGAAATTACCCACAGGGCTCGAACTGTGGACGATACACTATTGATTCGTGTCTGTCAGCAGGGATACGATGTGCCCCTAGAATGTTGGTCGTGATTATCCCTGTAACCAAGATCTTACACTTAGAGTGTCTCAGTCTCAAAATTAGAGTTACCTATCCAACCCTCCGGGGAATAAAGTTGCAGGCTCTCAATTACAGTGTATAGTTGACTGACTATGCCCATGAAACACACAGGTCAACCCCCATTCCCAGACTGTATCCAAAGTGCCTACCAGACACTGGAGAGGGCGTACGCCTCAGGCACTGACGAACTCTCCAAGAGTGAAGCACATGAGTTCCTTCTGGCTGAGTCTGAGCATATCGAGGAGCACACTGATGCAGTATACGTGATCGATCGGCTTCTTGACCGTGGCTGGCTCTACGAGGTCGATGGCCAACTCCGCAAAACCGAGTAACACAATCCTATCGGCCATGTCCATAATATTCTTCACTTCAGAGAAGATGATATAACCTCCCTGGAGCCGAGGACGCTATTTGGGCCGATAATGATCGTTCGTTGATTCGGCAGTTGCTTACGGATGGAGTAGCGACGAGGAACCACGACAGCTATCCCGAACTGAACTCACCAAGGCCGATTGCTCGTGGTCCAGCAGCTCAATGACATGGGGATCGTCGTTGCCGGAGTTGTTGACTCGCGACGAAATCTCGTCGGAGTCTACGTCTTTAACCAGCACGAGAGTGGTTCGGAGTGGGTTTGTTGGTTATTTCGAGGGTCACGAGGTCGAACCCCCACACCCCGTGTGCAATATGAAATCGGGAGGAGAGTGGGAAGGGGTGGTCGAAGAGATAGACAACGAAACACCAGAAATCCGCGATTTCATGGAAAAGAAATCTCAAAGACAGCAATATTAAGATGACTACATCTTATGGCAATCTTTACATAGTTACTCTGTCAACCAGATCCGTACTGGTACTAGAGTCGGTCGAAACGGAATAGTATCTCTCGTGACATAACAACTCTCAATTGTACCTTTGCTTTTTCGTGGGTTGACGGTCTTTGCCGGTTCTATGTCGTTTCGTGGGTTCTCCGGGCGAATACCAAGTTCCTCAGATGATTCATCCCCGTTCCCCCTCTCGCTAAATTCATATCGCACACGGGGTGTGGGGGTAGCTTAGTGACGAGATCCCATCTCACTCAGGATAGCCGAGAGATATTCTTGGTACTATCCGGCCCGAGACTACGTCTGATATTTCATCTTGCACACGGGGGGTGCCTCCGCCGAGTTCTTTTGACTCGCCTTGACATCAACAGCTGTTTGATGAATTATTCGGGATTTCATATCGCACACGGGGGGTGACTACGACCAATTGATTTCGCCCGCGGTTACCCAACTCCATCTACGACCCTCGCCTAAATACACTCTACCTCTTGAATTCGGATGATTTAACCTCGCACACGGTATCAATATTTATTTATAGTTTCGACCTAACTGCGCAAACATGCCTGACGGCGACGATCAAGAATCCCTCTCACAATCTATTAAAGGCCGTCTTCAGGAGGGCGTTCAGAACTCTGTCTTTCGAGATAAGGGACTTCTCGACCCGGATGCCGTCATCGATGAGGACCGGATTGTCGGTCGCGATGACCAACTGGACGACATCATCACCTACCTACGACCGGCACTACAGGGGAATCGACCACCCAATATGCTCCTGTATGGGCCGTCGGGAACCGGCAAGTCACTCATCATCAATGCGGTCTGTCAGCAGGTTCTCGAACTCGCGACCTCGCAAGGAGATCGGTTCGGCGTCATCAAAATCAACTGCCAGACGATCAAATCCCACGACCGGGCTGTCTATCGACTTGTGAAGAACGCGGCTGAAGAAGCTGGCGTCGACGTCGGCGTCCCAGAGAGTGGGATTTCGACTGACCAGAAGCTTGATCGATTCTACGAGATTTTGAGCAACAACTTCGACTCAGCTATCATCATTCTCGACGAGGTCGACCTCCTGGTGGGTCGGCAACGTGATCCGAACGATGAGCCGGCGTATTCGAAACTGCTCTACCAACTGTCGCGAGCCTCCCAGCTTGGTCGCATCGAGGGGCACGTATCCGTTGCTGCGCTTACGAATGACCCCCGGTTCATGGAGGATCTCGACGGCCGGGCAGAGAGTTCGTTCAATCCGCAGGACGTCGTCTTTCCCGACTACGATGCGAACCAACTGCAGGCGATTCTCGAACGCCGTCGCGACGCGTACCAAGACAACGTCCTTGAGGACGGAATTATTCCGATCAGTGCCGCATTTGCTGCTCAGGATCACGGTGACGCACGGAAAGCAATCGATCTGTTCCGAAAGGCGGGTGAAATCGCCGACCGAGCTGAAGAAGATGCGGTCCGTGAAGCGCATGTTCGCGATGCTCAGAAAGAGGCCGAACGGGACCGAACGCTAACACAGATGCAGGGATTATCAACGCAGAAGAAACTCTCACTTTACGCCACCGCGATTGTTCCTGTTTACTCGCAGCGAAATTTGAATGCTGTCCCCAGTACGGTTGCCTACCGGGTGTACCAGTATCTCACCGACATTCTAGATGCTGCTGAAAAATCGCGCGACTCCTATTTGCGATATATGAATGAGGCTGAAACCTATAATTTCGTCACGTCTGAGAAACGTGGGCGCGGCTACGGCAGTGGTGTCCACAAGGAGTACACATTTGTCGACGATCCGAAAGTGGTCGCCGAGACACTCCAGACTGACTTCCGACTTGAGGGTGCTGAACACGAGGAAGATCTTGTCAAATCTGTTGTCAACGCGCAGATAGACGATTTCTTCGAAGGGAACTAACACGAAGAGACGCCGACGGCGGCACCAAATTCATTTCGCACACGGGGTGTCTCCTCTAGACTCATCAGTCAATTCATCTCTCACACGGGGTCCACGCGGAAAGCGACCAAAATCATATCGCACACGGGGAGCCCTACCTCGACTCTGTCGGCGAATTCACTTCGCACACGGGGGGTGTGATCCGACGAAATAACAACAGTTGTCGTCTTATTCGTCCGGGTTGACTGGCCCTTTATATTTGGAGATTACCTTATCGCCTTCCCGCCACTGCCAGTAATAGTAGCGGTTGTCGTTGATCTCCTTGATCGTGACTGTAGCTTTCGGCGGGACGTTGTCCGGAAGCTCATCCTGCCGCTCGTCAACCTCGTCCTCATCCGAGTCCACCTCGAGGCGGACCTCGCAAGCTTTGTGCTCTGCTAGCTCCTCGATGTAGCGTGCAACGTGCTGGAGTTGGTCTGGAGAGTAGCCATTGAGTGTGTTGAGGATATCTGTCGGGAGGTCCGCCGGCGGGGTCGGTGGCTCGTGAGAGATTAGCGGTTGGCTTGTGTTAACCAACAAAGCGCGTATTGGCATAGATTTGTTGGTTAACCACATTTCGTGTTATCACGTCTTTATGATATACGACGGCAGCCGCCACCGCTCGTACTGCTTACTGCTGCTCAGCCGCGTCGACACCCACGAGGCGGACCTCCGAGAGCAGGCGGCGAAGTATGGCCTCGAAGCCGAAATCGACGCCTTACTGCGCTACCTCGAGACGCACGGCGAGGTCGACGACGACCGGCTCCCGGAGTGGGACGAGTATCAGGAGCTAGCGGTTGACTACGAGATGTGACTATCCTGAGACCGACCGTCGTCGCCAGCCGTGCCGTCTGCCAGCGTCAGTTCGGGTCGTAGGGATTCGTTGCTGTATCGAGCCGATAGACATCCTCGACAGCGTCAAAATCGTCATCAAACGCATACAGGTAGCCGAGTCCCTCGGTTTGCATATACGCGATAATGCAGGCATCGACGAAGGAGAGGAGTTCGTGTTGGCGAAAGAGGGCCTTCCCTGTCGCGAGGGCGTCGGTGGTGAGGGAGTCGATGTGGAAGCGGGCGTTTTCTTCGATGCGATCAAGGAGATCGACGGCTGCGTCGTGGCCGGCGTGGGTCGTGAGGCCGTTGAGCGTTTCCGCGAGCACGTAGTCGAGGACGACTGCTTCCGGAAGCGTTCCATTGTCGATGCCTTGGAGCACCGGGAGCGCAACGTCGTGGGATCCATCCCGCCGATATGCGGCGGCAAAGAGGACTGTCGTATCGATGAGTGCCCGAGGCATTTACTCGACGTCGACGCCCCAGGCGTCGTGATCGCTCGTTACATCGGTCGACTCCTCACCAGCGTAGCCGTCAAAATCGGCGAACGTACCCGTTTGCTGTTGGATGACCTGCACTCGGATGCTCCCGTCGTCTTCGAGTTGCCAGCGGAGCTGGTCACCATCGTCGATATCGAGTTCACGTCGAATCCGGGCAGGGATGTTTGCTTGATTCCCGGACACCTTACTTTCGGCATCGATCCTGTCGCTGCTCATATCTCTCAGTAGGTAATCGTCTGTGAAAAGCCTAGTGTGTCGCCACACTACCCTGCGCTACAGGAGAGATTCCAATGGAAAGTCATTGATTTACTCCGAGAGTGGTGGGGACCGTCCCTTGGACCACGGAACATTTGCGCTATATTTTGTGATCCACCTAACGCATATGCCTGCATCACCGGAAACCCGGTGCGGGGCGGTGCAACGACTCGGTCAACTTAACCAACAAAAGTAGATAGTAGCTGCCGCTCTTGTGTAGAGCTACGGAAAGACCCTGTAGTTACACTGAGCCGGCCATAATCTGGGAATATGTCTTCTGCTCAGCCGGCGTTCGGCGCAACGTTTCGAGAGCTGATCGAGCTGGGCGTCGTTGATATCGACACCGAGCCGCTCGATGCCCGGATCGAGCGGCGACTCAAGGAATTCTGGGAGAATACGTCCTGTCCACGGTGCGGGCACAACTCCGTTCAAACGTGGCCGCATCTCGATCGCGTCTGGTGCCGTGACTGCAATTTCAAGCCGGTCTACACCTACGGAACGCCGTTTCACGAGAAACACCTCACCTGCGGCGAGGTATTTCTCGCATTCACGCTCTACGCAGATACGTTGCTCAGTATCAACCAGATCGCACCGTTGCTCGATCGGGCCTACAAAACCGTTCACACGGCGATTCGGGAGGTGGAAGCCGCGGTTCAGCGCGGCTTCCCCGCCGTCTGGAGACTCCTCGACCAGACTATCGATGGATCGTACAAGTGGACGAATCTGGCAGAGTCTGCTCGGGCTACAAAGGCCAAGAGCCGCCGCGGAACAGCCGTTCTCGCGGCGGCTCATCCCAGACAGGTCGATCACGCTGGCGGGGCCGCCACGGTGATCAGTTGACACTCGTCGCGGCGTGCCGCGACTCGCTACGTGTAATTCGTGGCCAACTGGGTATTGATTACGAAGGTGATCTTGAGCCTGTGATTCAGGAGGCTGAAGACCTCTCCCAGCCGCTGGGAGAGGTCTGGACCGACGGACTCCAGGCATACCGACAGATGGACTTTGACCACCGAACGGTCGTACACAAAGGGAGGTACGTTTCGCCAGAAGGCGTCCATATTAACCAGGCTGAGTGCCTATTTTCGCTTGTTCAGCCGTAGTTGCGGAAGTTCCGCGGCCTGTCCAAGCAGGGCTTGGAACAGGCCGCTCACACCTTCGGCATCGTTCGCTCCCTCACCCTGGCTGGGGAATCCGTCCAGTCAACCATTGATTGTCTCGTTATCGGGGCTTTCCACAATTCTACATAAGAGCGAGAGCGAGACTCCTTTTGAAATAATAATGTCCATCGAATGCAGGTGTTTTCGATTGTTCACTCGCCCTCTGTGTTGATGACTGCCTCTTGCCCACCGGCCAATTTCTCATCCACGAAAGCCGAGCAACCGAAGGCCGTTTAGCGAGACGAGAACCGTTGACCCCTCGTGTCCGACTACGGCAAGCGGGAGCGGGATTCCACGGAGGAGGATCGTACCGACCATGAGTGCAATCGCGCCGAAGGCGATGGCGAGATTGATGGTGAGTGTTCGGCGAGTCCTGCGGCCGAGGCCGAGTACGTAGGGAATCTTGCTGAGATCATCGCCCATCAGTACCACATCAGCAGTATCGAGTGCGACATCAGTCCCTGCACCCCCCATCGCGATGCCGAGGGTCGCTGTGGCGAGGGCTGGGGCATCGTTAACACCGTCACCGACCATCGCTACGTTCTCGTGTTGTTCGACCAGCTCTTCGATCGTCGCCACTTTCTCTTCCGGTAGCAGTTCCGCCTGGACTTCGTCGATGCCGACCTCGTCGGCAATGCGCTGTGCGACGCGCTCGTTATCGCCCGTCAGCATGACGATATGCTCCACGCCGAGCGATCGGAGCTTGTCGATCATCTCGGCCGCGTCAGGGCGAACGGTATCGGTGAACGCAAGCCACCCCAAGACGCTGATGTCGACGTGACTCTCTCGGGCAACGAGGACGCTCGTTTTTCCCTCTTCCTCTAAGGTTTCGAGCCGGCTGAGGCCGGGTTTGAGACCGTCGACTGATTCGTCTCCGAGAACTGTCTGGAAGTAGCTCCGGTTCCCGATATGGATGGTTTCCTCGCCGACGTCAGCTCGAACCCCCTTCCCGGCTACCGACTGAAACCGTGCGGCGTCGGGTGTGTCGAGTGATCGTTCGTCTGCCGCCGCCACGGTCGCACGAGCGAGGTGATGCTCCGAGCGGGCCTGCACTGCGGCCGCGAGCGAGAGAAGCGAGTCCTCGGTTAGTGTCTCGTCCGCCGCACTATCACGGACGAATACGTCGGTCAACTGCGTGTCGCCCTGTGTGAGTGTGCCGGTCTTGTCGAAGGCGACTGCGTCGATATTCGCTGCTGTCTCGACGTGTTCGCCTCCCTTGAACAGCACGCCCTGCCTGCCACCGGAGGCGATTGCTGAGAGGACTGCCGCGGGCGTCGAGATGATGACCGCACACGGCGAGGCGGCGACCATGAGTGTCATCGCGCGGTAGAACGTCCCCGTGAACTCACTTCCGAGCGCGAGTGGAATTGCGATAGCTGCGATTGTGAGCCCGAACACCCCGAGGACGTACGGTTGTTCGAGCCGGTCGATGAGCCGCTGTGTCGGGGCCTTCTCGCTCTGGGCTTGTTCGACCATGGTGATAAGGCGGCTGATCGCCGACTCGTGGGCCTGCCGTGTGACTTCGATTTCGAGGCTCCCACTCTCGTTGATCGTGCCGCCGAACACCTCGTCGTCGGGTTCCTTCGGTACCGGGACGGATTCGCCGGTGAGCGAGGCCTGGTCGACCGTTCCCTCGCCGGACGTGACGACGCCGTCGAGCGCAATCTTGTCACCGGGGCGGACGACGAACACGTCACCGACATCGATGTCATCGATGGGTACTGTGACCTCCTCACCGTCACGAAGGACCTGCGCTTCGTCCGGTCGCATCTCGACGAGCGACTTGATCGCCCGCCGCGAGCGGCCGATTGCGTAGTGTTGGAGCGTGTTCGACAGCGAGAACAGGAAGAGAAGCATCGCACCCTCGAAGGGTGCTCCGATCGAGAGCGCCCCGAGCGCGGCGACGATCATCAACAGGTCGATGTCGACCGCACGGTGGCGCAGCGTCTCGATGGCCCCTTTGAGTCCGTACCACCCGCCGAAGACGTACGCGACGCCGTAGCCGCCCCACATGAGGAGTGGCGGGCCATTGAGCCATCCTGTCGCGAGGCCGGTTACCATCCCGAGCAAGGTTAGACCGACAAATACGGCCTCCTGCCTGAGTTCCGAGCGTGTGGTCACCTCGTCGGGGGCCGTGTCGCGCTCGTTCTCGATCGAGACGTTGCGGTCGCGGACCGCTTCTCGAAGTTGCACCCCCGAGGTGACGCTCTCGTCGTAGGTGATTCGAACGTTCCCCGTTCGGAACGAGACGTCGACATCGTGGACACCGGGTGTGTCTCCAAGGTAGCGTTCGAGAGCTCGCGCACCCGCTTCGCCGCGACCGCCTCGTCGTTCGATCTGGATGGTACAGGTCGATAGCGGAGGCGACTCAGTAACGGTCACGCGATATCCCTATGTACTGTACTATGGTTTTGTATTGTCGGTCTGTCATTGTGTTTCTGTCTGACTGCGTACGAAGCGGGTGTTTCACACGGTGGATTCTCGTCTGCTCCCCCGGTCCGAATGCTTCAGCTGATGATCGTCATCGGGATTCGCGCTCGGCGGGTAACTGTCTCGGCAACGCTCCCGAGAAGTGCACGGTCGATTCCTGAGCGGCCGTGGCTGCCCATGACGATCTGATTGACATCGTGGTCGTCAGCGTATTCGAGGATTGCTCGTCCCGGTTTTCCGACTTCCGTGACGGTAACGAGTTCGGTATCACGTTCCGCCGCGAGGTCCGTAGCCGTCGCGTGGATTCTGGTTGCTCGTTCTTTGGCATTGTCGTACCAGTCCTCGGCAACTGGTAAGCCGCCAGCCTCCACATCGATAACGGAGTCGAGAGGATTGATAACGTAAATCGAGGTGATGGGCGCGTCCGGGAAGGTCTCGATAGCGTATGTGAGCGCCCGCTCTGAAAGCGGGGAGCCGTCGAAGGCGATGAGAACGTTGACAGGCATGAGAAACTATTTGATGCTGAATTGAAATGAATGTACTGCTCAGTGGGTTGTGCGACGACGATTCGTCTTGGAGCGTTCAGATGAATCGGGTTGGGGAGCATCACTCGTTTGGATTCGACGGTTGAACGCCAATCGTTTTGACAACCTGCTCCCTCGATTTGGTTGTATCGACCTCCGAGTAGTTCACACTCGAAGCGTCCATCGCCTGAAGCATGCCACTCACGCAACTCTTCGAACAGTACGTCAGTCTCGGTATCTTCGTCCTCTCTGGGGCCTCAGCGTCCTCAGCTTCCTCGCCTGGCGCCGAGAACGTGATCGTCGCATGCGAATCGTCAGTTCCGGTATCAAACTCTGTTGGTAGTGTCTCACTGTCATCACGCAAGAACGTTTTGAGGCCTTGTTCGACGCGGCCCTGGTGAATATCGAACACCCCGCCGGTTCGGTCGTTGTATTCGATTCCACGGCGAACGATTCGGACAACGTGTTCGTTCCTGACTTCTCCTTCACGGTTGAGCTGGTTGACGGCACTCGCCGCATCGAAGGTGTTCAGCTGGGCTTCGAGTGATTCAGCCGTTTTTCGGGTCGCAGTTGCCCCAGCCTCGGCCCGAACGCCCATCGCCTGAATCCGAAACGTCGTGTCACAACACTCGAACTCGCGGTAGGTGTTCCCGAACCGTTCATAGACCGATGCGAGCGGACCCGTCATCTCAGTCACTCTTCCTCTTCGTGTTCTTCCTCATGTTCTTCGTTCCCGTGTTCCTCTTCGTCTTCATCCTCGTCGTCCTCTTCATACTCCTCGTGTTCTTCGTCCTCGTATCCGGACTGTGTCTGGGCTGCTGGGGTGAACTCCTGATTCGGCGTCGGCGCATCCGCAGTAACCTGTTGTGAGTCGTCTGACGCAGGCGTATCTGGTGAGTTAGGTTGCTCGCCAGCCTGTGCGAGGCCGCCGCCGGGCAGAGCAAGGGCTCCAGCGACACCAGCTGTGAGGAGCGCACCGACGAGAGTGAATGCGACGAGTTTGTTCTTCGGGACAGGAACGCGCATAATTAGCTACCCCTCTGTTTAGAACCGCTATCTTCGGCGTGGCGGTCGTTGCATTCTGCCATTGCAGATAGAGGGTTGAGACAGGCTTAGTAAGGCGTTCGCGTCCAACCATCGAATTTTCGTACGGCTATCGAATCGATTCAGAGCGCGAGGTGGATTCTGAGTATGTATGTGACTTCGTTATCGAGCAACTGGCACTACTGGCAATCCCCTGTTTGCCCTGCGTACGGAATGAAGCGTACTCGATCTGGCGCGCTATCGATCTCCTCATCCAAGCCGGATTGACTGGCGAGTATGAGCACTCACCGGTGATTACAGCGGACAACACGCTGACGCTACTGAAGAAGGAAACCGGGATCGGGTAGTGAGGTACTCTGTTCGGGTTAGCGCGCCGTCTGAGTGGCTACGCTGCTGGAAGTCTCGAAAATTTGTCCATATGGATGGGTGTGTGACAAGAATGGCCGCTTGGAGAGCCATCTGGGCAGTTTCCGCTGACCGAATCGGTCAAATCCACGCTTCACAGCCCTGCTAAACTCGCTATAGTCTCAACATCACAACTGAGCCAGAAGCTGAGACCGGTGCTCTCAATGTATATGCTCTGAGCGACACAGTAGTTCCCTCAACGTACTATCATCTGTCAATATCGGGCGTTCTGCATGAACTGGAATGAATTTGTGCCTAACCTGTGGCCGATTTCGGCAATCGACTAAGTCAGATCCCCGGCCAGTACGATCTGTATGTCATCGGGTATCTCTCGGAAAGCGTTTCTTCGCGCAACTGGGGTCGCACTTGCTGCGACTATCGCAGGGTGCAATAGCACAACCGACAACAGCGGACCGAACACCAATACACAGTCCGCTTCTGAGGCCTCTCCGCAATCTGAACAACAGAATGACGACTCTCCGACGTTCGGTAATTTCTACGTCGGCAACGCAAACACAAGCAGTAGTACGGTCATCGACGGACGTGCTGAAGTCGTATATACACAGCCCGAAACAGCCACTGACAAGTCACCCGTCGTAATGGTGCCCGGCCTTGGGTTGTCACCGTACATTTACCGGACGACACCTGACGGTCGACGCGGCTGGGTGGAGTACTTTGCCGAAGCTGGCCATCCAGTGTATGTATTTAACCCGCCTCGAAACGTCGATTCAGGTGGCTTAGACACTGCTGCCCTCCAGAACTCTGACTCTGTGTCACTCTCCCGGTGGTCTATCGATCGAGCCTGGCCGACGTGGGGGTTCGGACCTGAAGCCGGTGACCCATACGAGGACGTTCGATACCCGGTCGAGTCGGTCGGCCAACTCGTTGCGTCATTCCCCGCATACGTTAGCACTGGTGGCGGAGGTGGCGGTAGACAAAGTGGAAGCCAGACGGGTGGACGTGGCAGCGACCAGAACCCCACACCTGCGGATTCCACTGAGACCACAGCTGGAACCCAGACTGGGTCGACTACCGGAGGTGGCGGTGGGAGCCGGTTCACACCATCCCAAGAGACTGCCGCCCTAGAGGCGCTTCTCGATCGTGTTGGTCCGGCAGTGCTGCTCGTTCACTCAGCGGGCGGTAGTTCCGGATTCACGGTTGCACAAGCTATGCCGGACCTCGTTGAACGGATTGTCGCAGTTGAGCCGGTCGGTGCGCCGACTGACCCGCAAACTGTGGCGGAGATGGGTGGTGATGCACCGTTCATGGGTGTGTATGGCGATTATGTCGACGAGCGTGGGCAGACTGGTCGCAAGGAAGCGACCCAGACAACTGCAGAGTTCGCAGGAGAGACAAGTCCCGCATCGACGCTGCTTAGCCTTCCAGACGAAGGGATATCCGGAAATACACATCTCATGATGCAAGACGACAATAACGGTGAAATCGCTGATCGGATTATCTCCTGGATCAGTGACTAATTCGGGGTATAGTATCGTTCGGACCGAGACAGAATGTATTTGCACCGACCAAATGAATACTCAATAGATGCGGCAGTTGCTCTGGTGGCTCATTGGTGGGTCTCGTGGAGGCCGCAATCGGCTTCGTATCCTCCGCGCACTCAATGACCAGCCACGAAACACCAACCAATTGTCGAATGACCTAGATCTGAACTACAAAACAGTGCAGCACCACCTCGAAGTCCTCGAAGAGAGCAATATCGTGACCACGGAGGGCGACAATTACGGGCAGATGTACTTCCTCTCAGACCGAATGATGAACAACCTCGACATCATGGAAGACGTGGCGGAACAGGCCGGAGTTGATGATGATTCGTAACTGGATCAAGAGTCCACTTGGAACGACAGTAGCGAGTGCGACCGCCGCGAGTGGTATCGCACTCCTAGTCGCACTCTTCACATCAGTTCCATCCCATGGCCCTCCGTCGAGGGCGCTGTCCTCCCAAGTTGAACTGCTCATTCGGATGGAGGTTTTCTTTACAACTCTAAACCTCGTGTTACTGGTGGCACTCGCAGCCATCTACATGCAGCTTTATCGCGACCTTCCGAACAAGTACACAGCAAGCCTGCTTGTGCTAAGCCTCGCGCTGCTCCTATACGCGGGTACGTCAAATCCAGTAGTACACAATGTCTTCGGCTTCCGACCTCGCCCAAACATCGGCGCGTTCGTGTTTCTCCCGGACTTCTTCATCGGACTTGCCATTTTAGTTCTTCTCTATCAGAGCCAGACCTGAGTTCGCATCAATTTTTCAGATCTATGAGAAGGATTTCATAGACTGATTTCGTTCACCGATTAGACGGACTCTCTCGAAGTCGGTGTCACCGGTCGCCTCCGCAGTTCGGGCAGCGGTATGGCGGACGACCGCTCGGACGTCGGGTTGTTTCAAATAAATAACGCTCTTGGGTAAGCGATTGTTGGTGGCGTCATAGCGCTGTTTCAAGGATGATTTTGAGCGCTTCGTCGCCGGGTTTTCGGCGGACGCATTTTCGAAGCAGTAACGCTCTGAGACAGGGTGTGAGGATGAACTCGAAAAGAACCAGCTCTACGGGGGTATGCAAGAACTTACGACACAGGGACACGCTGTCTTGTGTGCGCTTGCATATCACCAGGCGCTTGACGAAGTTCCTATTCGTTCTCGTGACCTTTACGACCGGCTCGATGCCGATAGCGTTAGCGAACGGCGTGTCCGTGACCATCTATCGGATATGAATATGCTCGGACTCATCAGCGTGTACGAGCGCAATGAAGGTCTTTCCGCTGGTCGCTATCACGAATACGAACTTGATGTTCCGCTCAAAGCCGTCCTTGATGTCTAGCTGTCGACCTTGCGATTCGAAGAAGTCGCGAATATCATCCAATCAACCGCTGAAGACAACAATATGCTGCAAGCAAATCTTTCGAATTACTGAATCACGCTTTCACCAATAGCTTCGGAAATGGTGGTGTGTAGCTGCGGAAACAGTGGTGTGTTTCGGTATTGTCTTCACATGAACTAACGGTGTATTGCAGGACTGGTAGCTCTCTTGGACTATGACCACTCGCTCAGGGTCGTATCTCGAGTTTCTGTAATGTGGCTGGATGTCCGTCCGGTCAAATCCAAGTGACGAGAGAACGCTCTCAGCAGTTCGAATGAGTTGTATCTGGTAGTAGTTCGGGTCGTAAAACGCAACATCTTCATGAGCCAGCGTAACCCGATCTCGCGAGGATTTCTCATCGTCGCCAGCTATGTACTCAATATCTTACCTGAATGATATGATGGTTGTATTGGATTAGACAATGTGGCTATTTCTCTAGTGTGTATGCGACACATGTTCTGTGTGGTGCCTGAACATGGTGGATTCGAGACCGTCCATTTATATACTCCCCTCCCATCGGATGTAATGCGAAGGTCGCGCCGGGAAGCGCTCTCGGAACGACACCCCAACGCCACCGTCGTGGTGGCCTGGGTCACTCGCTTAGAACGCGAGGCCACCGAGGCTTCGTGTTCGTGTATGAGGATTCCACCCCTGCGGTCCGCCGTCAAGATGGAATCTGATGTGAGCCCACGGACCCATGCAGTAGTCAACACTGGCGTAGGAACCAGTGTGTTTGCTTCCGACGGAGTGCAACCACTTCCGCCGCTGATGTATATCAGCACATTCCGGTTGATCCTGCCGGAGGCCATTGCTATCGGAGTCCGATTTAGCCATGCTAGTTGCACGA
>NZ_JAYMGX010000005.1:0-42090 GCF_037078395.1 Haloarcula sp. CGMCC 1.6347 | reverse complement strand
TCGACGGCGAGATGTCCATCGCCTCGGCGGCCTCTTTCCGACTCTCGCCATTCTGTCGCCGATACAGCGCTTCAGCCTGCCGCTCGCTGAGTGACGTGCGGCTGGCCTGCTGGATCCATTCTTCGCGGTTCATTGTTCAAGGGAGATCGTCGCCATGCCCTTGCGGCCGTCGGTGTCGGACAGCACTAGCGTAGTGCCGTCCATCGTGACCTCGTCAACGTAGTCGAAGTGGCCTTTCGACATATCGCCCAGCACGACGTCGGCCCAGCCCTCGATGTATTCGGCGTCGTCTTCTGCAGGATCGTCGTTGCTGGACAGCGTCAGTTCGTGAACGGTCTCGACGCTGACCTTCGTGCCGATCTCTCGAACTTTCCAGTCGGCTTCTTTCTGATTCATCGCTGAGTTGCTGTCGTGTCGGGACGCGCGGACCAGGAGGCCGGACTCGCCGTCGACGAGGATTGCTGAGTGGACATCGTCCATCGTATCCAGCACGGATGCGGCCACGAGCTGCGTCTTGGGCGGCTGCTCTTGCTCGGGGTGGGCTGGCTTGATAGACTGCCCGAGTTCGCCAGGGACGCGAGCGACAAGCATCGGGTCGATGCGGTCGCCCTCGATGAGCTCCGTTGCGTCGACATCGTCGGTGAATCGTTTCGTTTCGGCTCGGCCGCCGTCGGCAGACATCATTTGGCTCATTGCATTTCATTCTATGCAAGGTAGCCACTTAATACTTTGCATAGATATTTGTGCAAACTGGGGTTAAGTTACTCTGCGTCGTACCCCCACTCCCGCAGCTGGTCAGCGACGGCGTCCAGATTAGCGAGGCCGACGAGATACGCGGCTTCACGGAGGTCGGCTTTGTTGACCGACTCATCAATATCGACATCTCGCAACGCGGCCTGCTCTTCATCGAGGGTCGACTGCTGCAAATGGAGCTGGACAGTGCGGGCCCGGCCGTCGGTAATGCCGTTCCGGGCGTAGATCCACGGCAGGCTCGACGTCGTCGGCGTCCCACCAACATCCTCACCGCCCTGGGCGGACACCTCCGAATCACTCATCGCCGGCGTGTCGTTGCTGTCTCCGTCGTCCTCAGTGTTACTCCCGAGTGGATCGTCGTCACTTGCACCGCTCTTGAAGCCCGTCATGCTGGCTCCTCCATTGCGCCGGGCTCGGGCGGACTCGGTGCCTCGATACCGGCTTCGGCCTCGAGGAACCGGGCAAGTCGGTCAAACTGAGCGAGCGTCTCGACCTCGTAATCGCGGCGGGGGCTGCGATGCTCTTGGACGTAGCGGAACGCCGAGCACTGTTGCTTCCAGCAGCCCTCCATGAGCGACGTCCGGTCGCCGATGATCTCCGGCGTGGCGAACTCGATGTCCCCGAGCATCTCGCGCTGGTCGCTCGTGTTCTTGACCCCGTTCGGGACGGCGCCGAGGACGCCGACGTCAATGTTGAGCTGGTCAGCAAAGTTCGTCGCGAGCTCCGCGAGGCCCTCGACGCTGGCCTGCCCCTTCCAGCTGGGCTCGACCGGGATGACGAGGTTGCGCGTGGCGTAGATCGCGTTGTACAGGTGGTCCGACTCGGTCGCCGGTGGGTCACAGATGAGCACATCGTAGTCGTCGCCGACACCGGCGTCGCGAAGGACACGCTGTAGCTGCGCGTAGATGTTGTACGCGTCACCGAGGTCCTCGGCTTTTGCTTGCTCGCGAGAGAGGTGGTCCGAGAGGTCCGAGAGCATGTTGTGTTCTGGGACGACGTCGACGCCTTCCGTGGCCCGGACGAGGTCCTCGAACGGGCCCCGAGGGCTGTTGACCATGTGCCGGACGAGGTTGTCTGCGCTGCTGTCAGCGCGGTCGTCGTCGACGCCCAGGAGCCTGGAGAGGTCGCCATCCTGGGGGTCGAGCGGGACGGTCAAGACATCGAGGCCCGCCCGAGCGTGCGCAACGGCGAGGTTCGCCGTCAGCGACGTCTTGCCGACGCCGCCGGCTTCGGAGTACACGGTGTAACTCAGCATGGATGCGTCTGTGTCTTTCTGAGATAAGTAACTACGTCAGACAACTAATCTAAGACACTTGTCTAAGACAGTTGCCTAAGACACTAATCTAAGATTCTTAGATAAGATGCTAACCAACAGTGGGCGGAGAAAGGCGCGGCGTGTTGGTTAGCAGAAATCTTCGAGAGTTGTGTTCGGCGAGTTATCGCAGTAGGGCCGCGGGCAGTCGCCTTCATCATACATCGCCGCGTCGAACTGCTCGAAGCACTCGTCACACATCCAGTATTCGTCCGCATCAGCGACGTTCATGCCGACCCTCCTGCGAACTCCGCGAGGTCGGCCTGGTGGTCGGCCTCACCGACGACCTCGAACACCGGCGGGCCCAGGAACTCTTCACCGTAGCGGCAGAACACTTCGCCATCGCGAGCGACGAGTTCGTTCTGGAACTTCGACTGCCAGTCGTCCCGCGTGAGGTCCGTCCCTGGATCGGCGTAGGCCACCGACCAGGTTGCGATCCCACAGGACCGCGTCTCTGTCACTCTCGCGACCTTGCCCTCGCGGTCGCCCGGCAGTTTGATTCGGTCGCCACGCTGGACGAGCTCGTCGACGGCGTCGGTCGAGCGTGGATACCACGGCCGCCAGGACTCGCTGTCAAACGAGAGTGGTTCCTGGGGACCGACGCTGCCCATGTAGACGTGATGGGTTGACCGCTGGTCGCGGGCCCGATCGGCCCTGAGTTCCGTGCAGTGTGCGCCACAGGATCCGACATGGTAGGTGTCCTGCTCGCGACGCCGGCGATGCAGGTGTGTGTTGGCGGCGTCTTCGGCGACCCGCAGCGTCGGGAACAGGCCAGCCCACTCGCAGCGACTCGAGTTACAGCTGACGTGGTGGGCCCAGTCGGTGTCGCGGAGCGTCCCGCGCGGGAGTGGATCGTCGACGATGATGTCGGAGTGGTCAGTGATCTCCACGGTTGCCCTCCTGGCCAGTGGCCGTGTGTACTGAGCAGTTGTCAGCAAGCGAATCGGGGTCAAAGTAATCAAACTCAACCCCATCGAAAACGCCGTCGTCATCGCGGACCAGACTGCACGGAATATTCTCGGAATGGACCAGTTCTTGAGCCATTGATTCCGCAAGCTGACGGGGGTTATCGTTGAAGAACGCCACCTCCACAGTACCGCCTTCAACGACGTAGCACTCGTCAGGCCAGTGGTAGGTGAGAAACCCAGCGACTGACTGGCTTAGATGGGACCGCGGGTCAAGCACCGAGCTACCTCGGTCAGTTCCGCTCATTGCTCCGACTTACCTCCCGTTTCGGCGGTGGCGTTTTCGTGTTGCCAGCTCCCGTCGACGTACTCGATGGGATTACATTCCGGACAGAACTGGGGCCGCTCGTTCGGCGGGCAGTAGACCGAATGGCCGCAGTTGAACTGGTGGTTGTGACAGACCTTGTTTGACCCGTCGTCTTCCCATTCCCAAGCGTAGCCCTCCGGCGGCTCGCCTTCCTCGTGGCAAATCCGGTGTCGGAAGGTCTCGTCGTCGTTGCTCTTGAAGTAGCCGGCATCGAACGTGTCGATGACACAGCCACAAATGTCGCACTCCTCGTACTGGTCACTCGTTTCGGCATCACTCACCGGCAGGTAGCGGTTGACCCAGTCCCGGAGATCTTCGGCGAGGGCGTCGTTGTCCGTTTCGGCAGCGTAGGTGCGGAGCGCCTCACGAGCAGCTGGGTCGTCGGCGGGCTCGAGCACGAACGCGCCGAGAACTGGTTCGCCGTCCTCGTCCTGGACGTCGTACTTCTCGTAGAGGCCTTTGCTGTCACCCATCGGCGAACCTCCCGAGACCGTGCTGCCCGAGGTCACGACTCTCCTGTTGCTCTCGGCGCTGGTTCTGACAGGACTTGCACAGCCACTCGCCGGCCAGCGTCAGCTCCGATGTGTCGGCCCCGCAGCGGGAGCAGTCACCCGGCGCGGCGCAGTCGACACACAGCGTTTCACCGTCGAACTCGCGGACGACGGCGCCGCGGGACGTGACGCCGCACTGCTCGCACTCACTAGGCATCGTTGTCCTCCAGGTGTTCTTCGAGTCGCTTTTTCGCGGGGATCACCGGCGCAATCATGTCGCCGGGGACGACCGTGATGTCGACACCGTAGACAGCTTCGACCGGGTCTCCAAACGCACAGCGTGTGTAGATACCGGCCTTGAGGTGGGTCTCGACACCGACCACGATCTCGTCGATCACCCAGTACTGCGAGCGCTCGTCGATAGCAGCGCGAATATCCTGGTACGCCTGCTGCGCCGCGTCACGTTCGACTTCGATTTCATGTGCGTCGATGGGCTTGTAGTCGCGCAGTTCGTGCCCGGACTCTACAGCTGCAGTCGTTTCTTCGTCAAACCGTTTGTAGGAGAACGTCAGCACAGGGGGCAAGTCCTCGGCCGGGAAGTCCTTAGCCACTCAGCATCGCCTCCTTCGCTTCCTGGATCCGCTGGAACTCCTCGCGATCGCCGTCGTCGTTGTCGGGGTGGACGTTCGCCGACAATCGGCGGGCGACGGCCTCGACAACGTCGTCGGAGGCATCCTCTGCGACGCCTAAGACCTCGTGCGGTGGTTGCGTCGACGCGACCCCCGTGCCGTCGCCGGCGACGATGACGTCCTCGTTCCCGCTGGGCAGCTGCGCTGTCGCGAACTCGTCCTGGCCAGTGTGGACAGGCCGGTTGTTCATCTTCCGCTTCTCGGCGATGTAGAGCCCGATGGCCCGCACGTTGTCCCGGAGGTCGTCGTACTGGTCGGCGGCGACGGCGTACTGCTCGCCATCCATCGTCCAGCGAACGACAGCGCCGGGATCGTTTGGGCTCACGTCGGCGTAGGGCCGGCCGTCCTTCTTTCGGTGTTGGGCGGCCGTCGAGAGCCGCCAGTCGTCGACGCCGAGTCTGTCCTCGAGTTCGGTCTCGATATCGTTGATCGCCTGCGCGAGCGTGACCGAGAACTTCGACGTGCGTTCGCGGCGCTGCGTTCGCTCAGCCCAGTGGGGCCAGTCTATCTCCCCGCCGGTGCGGTCAGTCTTGCTGGGCATCACTGTCCTCCCGTGGATCTTCCACGAGCCGATGCAGGCCCGTACTCTCGTGCACGTACTCGATAGCTTCGGCTGTCCGAAGTTTGTCCAGCCGCTTCGTTACGGTCGCTCGTGATTTGCCGGTCATGTCCACGAGCGCACCGGTCGTGAGATTCCCCTCCTCGACGAAGAGGTCCAGCATCTCGTCCATCAAGGGATCGACCCGTAGTGCCATTTCCTGGTTCATTCATACGCCTCGTTCATAGTTCTCGCGCACACAACTTGTATCTACTGGTCGTATATGCTGGTAGATTAAACGGGTCGTTAACTATAAGTATATGGCAGTAGTAACACTATACGTGAAGCGGGACACCGGCGATTCGTCGCAGAACACGATGGCCGGGACGTGCGGGAACACGTCCGACCGCTTCCGCACTGGAAGCATGAGTCAATCAATTCGCACCGGCAATCAAACTGCCGGCACGGACCGAGTTTGGAAGTGGATCGACCAGTCAGACAATCCGCAGATCATCCCAGAGACGTGGGCCGACAACGCCGCCCGCGAAGATGCCGCCGCTGACGAAGAGCGGTACTTCGCTGTCGAGGCACGCGCCGGCCTCCAGCTGGAGTTCGACACCAACGACCGCGGCCAAGCAACCGGCGTCGCCAACCGCGAGCGGCCAGCCATCCGGACGCTGTTCGTCACCGCCGACGGCGGTCGCGCTGTTGTTGTCGAGTCCCAGGCCGCCGGCGACGGTGACAGTGTGACGCCGCTCTCGGACTGGGCGGCCGTCATCTCGCGGCCGGAAGGTCACGGAGACATCATCGACGCCGAAGCTCGCGATGCGTACCGCGCCGTCGTTCGCGATCTCTACCCCGAGGAGGTCGAGGCCTGATGAGCGAGCTTGTTGACGCGCTGGCCGAACGCGGCTTCGAAGAGGTCCAAGACGCTGGGCTACCGGGCGGCTGGGCGACCGACGGTGAGTGGACGGTCGCCATCCGCAGCCGGATGACGGGCGTCGGTGGCATCGACCACGAGGTCCGCATCTACGACTGCGAAGCGGGCCTGATCTCGATCGGGACTTCGCCGGTTGGTCGTGGCTATGGGTCGAGCCACGACCTCGCGGTGAGAGAGGCGCTTGAAGATGCGGGCTACATGGAGGGTGGCGAATGACGGACGCCCGCATTCGCACGGGCGACGTCGTCATCGACCTCGTCGAGCGCGGGAAGATGGTCGTCGTCGGAAAGGCCGCACACTCCGTCGACGCCCACCGACAGACCGAGAGCTACGACATCAGCGAGTACAAGAGCCACCCGCTGCTGGACGTCAGCGACACGGAAGCCGTGTGGACGTGTGTCTACCTGCCGGACAAGCCGTCGACGGAGTTCTCCGGGACCTACGACTTCCCCGAGAGCCGGCTCGCTCGCGTCCCGGTCGAGGAAGCGAACCAGGACCTTCGGCGCACCCAGGAGCGTCAGGCCGTCTCGATGCTGGAGACGCTGTTCGCGCAGGCACTTGATGACCACGTCTGGGAAGAGGTGACGACCATCGCCGAGCGAGCGCTCCCCGAGGAAATCGTCGACGAAGCGCGGGAACTCGCTGATGTAGAGCGGACTGTCGCGTCGGAGGGCGGTGACTGATGGCCGCCGCAGCGAGTGTCGACATCGAAGCGCTGGCCCAGCTGGACGATCGCGATGTCGCAGCGCTGACCGAGCACATGGACATCTACGCCGACGACCCGGCGACACGGGACGAGCAGGTGGCTGTCTACAACAAGGGCACGCGGTACATCGCCGACCCCGGCACGGGCGTGTGTGACTGCCCGGATATGCTGCATCGCCGACCCGGCGGTGGGTGCAAGCATCTGCGAGCCATCTGGTTTGCTCGCGGAGACAAGCAGGTTCCTGCCGGCGTCGACCGGACCGCGTTGGCAGAACACATCGATAACGGGGTGTCCAGATGACGGACCCATCGGAGGCGATCATCGTTCGCCGGACGCCCGCCGGCGGGAACCCGCGTCGGGATCGCTACGAACCCCGCAGCGACGGCCGCTATGATCACGTCGAGGAAGAGTGGACTGGGTGTGCCTGGCGGCCCGTCGGCCGGCAGATCGTCGACAGCGTTGTCGTCGTCCAGGAGGTCGACGCCTGATGAGCGTTCAGTACGGTGAGGGCCTGGTCGACCACGCCCACGTCGAGATCACGCCGCTGTCGACCGCGGCAGTCGGGGTCTACGTTCCTGTCCCGAAGACCGAGCGGCTGTGTCTCGTCCAGTGGTCCCGCGCCGGCGGCGTCGACATCGACCTGCGGCATGTCGGCGGTGATGACTAATGGCGGGCGAAGCGATCCGGAGTTTCGCCGCGCCCGACACTGAATTCGAGCTGGTCCAGAGCGACACACCAGTCGACGTCGACGGCCACAAGCTCGGAGAGCCGACCGGCGAGGTTCGGTGTGCTGAGTGTGGGCGGACGGCTGGCTGTGTCGACTACATCCCGCATACCCCGAACTGCTCACAGTCGAATGTCCACTCGCGCTGGTGGGTTGAGAGCCACGGCTGCGGACATCAGCGCTAACATACACTCGTTTTCTCCCCGGAATCTGGGTAGCAACCAAGGGTTTAATCCCCATCCCAACAACAATACGTCACAGGACCCACACGTCCTGCCGCGTCGCCGCGTCGGCGTCGCGATCGGGCTCTGCCCGTCACTGCAAGCGGACTGAAACGTCCGTATTCGTCAAACGACATCGGCCGTCTGATTAGGGCCAGTGGGCCGATGTCGTTTTTACCGATACAATTAACCATGAGATGCATCACACCCCGCAGAATGTCTTAACCAACAGCAAGCCACGATAGGGCCGGTCGTTGGTTAAGCTATGAATACCCCCAGTTTTATTTCGATATAGTGACCAGATAGCCACATCGCCGCCATGTCTGAGACACCCGACGGGCCGCTGTGGATCTGCGCGAGCTGCGGGGCCCGCCACGACAGTAATGACCCTCCCTGTCGAGAGTGCGCTAGTGAGCAGTTCGCCAAGCTCGAGCCCTCCGAGACAGAGCGACTCGACTCGACGAACCGAGTGACGTGGATCTGCCAGGACTGCGGGACCAGCTCGCCGCGGAACAACTCGGCCTGCCGTGAATGTGGTGGGTTCAACTACGTTAAAATCGACACCGACAGCGCGACCGCCGGCTACGACGGCAGCGATGTCCCGGATGAACCTGCCGGCGACTCCAACCGAAAGCGCGACTACTACATCGGCGTCGTGCTGGGTGTTGTCGGGGTCCTCGTGTTCCCGTACTTTTTCTTCCTGCTCGCACTGCCAGAGGCACTGATCCATCTGACCGGGCGGTCCTTACAGGACGTGCTCGGCGGCGACGCTCGCGACAATCCATTTCTGTCTGGCTCGATGCTCATCATGCGCTGGTTCGGCAACTTCCTTATCCTCACGTTCATCCTAGGGTTCCTTCTAGGGCTGCTGTTCATCTTCAGCTGAGGAGACTAACCAACACTCGGCGGCTTCTGCGTGTGATTGTTGGTTAGCGTATGCCTCCACGAAACGCACGAAACCACCCCCTGTTGCTTATATAGCACATCCGAGTACTATCCAATTACTAATGCTCTCCTCCAGACATGTGTTGGACGAGGAGCGGGTCCCCGACGAAGACCTCGTCGTTCATCGCCGTGACGAGCTTGATCGGTTGATGTCGGCGCTGCGGCCAGTCCCGTGGCCGACGGATCTGATGTATCTCATCGGCCCGACGGGCACGGGCAAGACGATGCTTTCGAAGCTGGCCTTCGACCTCCTCGAGCAGGACGGCGAGATGCCAGAGTTCGAGAGTGCGTACGTGAACTGCTGGCGGCACGACGAGCGGCGGGATATCCTGCTGCAGACGGTCGACCAACTCTGCCGAGCCCCAGTCCACGAGTCATCTACCGGCCGCTCGGAGCTGATATCGCACCTGGAGAACGACCCAGGCCATCCGCAGTATCTTGTCCTCGACGAGGTCGACCAGCTGCACGACAAAGACGTCCTCTATGATTTGCACAGCGTCCCAGTCAATCTAATCTTGGTCGCAAACCGGGAGGAAGACCTGTTTAGGGGGATGGCCGACCGACTCAAGAGCCGGCTGAGTGTCGGCCGGCGAATCGAATGCGGAGCCTATGCCGATCGGGAGGTCGCATCGATCCTCAGCAAGCGCGCCGAATACGTCCTCGGTCGGTCGGGCTCGCGGTGGGACGAGAAAGACATGATGCACATCGCCGAGCACTGTGACGGTGACGCTCGGGTGGGTATCCGGACGCTGCGAATCGCCGTCGAAGAGGATGGGGAGGTCCCCGACGACGTTGTCGAACGGATCCTCCCCCAGGCCCGGGACCGACTACGCCAGAAGAGCCGCGACCAGCTCACCGACCACCAGGAGGCTGTCCTCTGTGCCGTCGAGGAGTCCGGCCCGATCACGACCAACGACGTGATGGATCACTACCGCGACCGCGTCGACGACGCTCGGACGAAACGAACCGTCCAGACCTATTTATCGAAGCTAGAGCAGTACAACCACGTCGAGCGGAGCGGGCCAGAGAACAAGCCCGAGTGGGCTGCCGTCGAGTACGAAACGGTCTAATCGCCAGACGGCGCGGCGCGAAGTTCGCGAAACACCTCCCCTTTCGTTTTGAAGAGTGGTCTCGTCAGTAGTGCTGTATGGAAGAGTACCGCATCAGGGCGGGGAGGGTCGCGTAAAATGTCGTCAGTCAGCCGTCGCCGGAGGCTTCGAATCCTTCGACGTCAAGTTCAAGTTTCCCTCAAGCCACTCGCGCATCAGTTCTTGAACGACCTCGGACCTGGTCGTATCAAGGTCCATCTCTCCGGAGCGGCGCTTTTCGTCTATCTTGGCATCAAACTCATCGAGCAACTCGTCAGGGATACTGACACTCGGTTTCGCCATCTTAGTAGCACAATCGCACTGTGCCACATTAAGCGGAGCCCCATGCGCACTACCGCACCGTGGCACTGTGCGAAAGACCTAATAGACGACAGGCCGCACTGTAGCACAGTGGCACAGATCACCCTATGAAACGACCAAGCATCTCACTTCCCGACTGGATGGTCGAGCAGATCGAAGAGCGTCGGGAAAAGGGGACGAACCGGTCTGAGTACATCCGGGAATCTCTCGAAGCCCGTTTCGACATGGAGGACAACGGGAGTTGGGAGTCTGATCCAGCGGATGTCGATGAAGCAGAGCAAGTCGCGGACTGACGAGACGTAGAGGCACAGCTCGCCAATCAACGAACCCGGCCTGCCCCACCAGGCCGAGAAATCGAGACCACATGCACACCCACGCGCCACACCCACATAGTAAAACGGTATTTTACGGCAGTAAGGGCTGCCTACTGGCTGGGTATCGTAGCTTACTGGCGTGTGTCCTGCAGTGGTCTCAGCCCGCGAGCCTGTCTACGCACACGGACTCCAACCTACCAAAGCCGAGTCCGTGCACGCAGGGCAGTCTCGATTGTGGCTTTAGCTCCGAATCGAGACCACGATGTCAAACACACACGATACTCAAAACGATACCGACACGCAGAGTACCGACCAGCGAACCACGACGACCGTCATCTACGACGCCATCGAGACGCTCGGCGGCGACCGCGAAGAGGCTCCGGTCGGGATGGTCGTCACGCGCGCAGTCACGACCAGCCCCTACACGCTGCCGGACGTCCTCGACGAGATCAACCGACTCATCGTCAACGGTGAGCTCTACTCGCCGCAGGACGTGACGATCCGGCCGACGGAGCCCGCGGTCATGGCCGACGGGGGACAACTAACTGCCGACGGCACGCTCCAACTCACCGACGACGGGATTGAACTGCCCGAGTGGCTCCGCGGTCACACCGGTTCGTTCACGATTCAGACGGGCAACATCGACGGCGAGTACGAAACCACAGACACCGGCCTGCCGGACGAGCAGTTTTACGATGGGCCAATCGCGGCGATGCCCGAGGGTGGCGACTACAACCCACACATCCCCGACGGCCACATGGTCATCACCGCTCCTGGGGAGCCGGAGTGGTGTTACGAGATCGTCGAGGAACGCTCAGACGAGCCAGAAGCAGTCGCCGACGGCGGCGCCGTCCCGGCCCACGACGGTGGCGACCTGACGCGCTTCCAGTTCGAGATTCTCTTTCAGCTGGCCGAGGCGCGTGACTGTGCCGACTACGGGCTCGGCATCAAGGAACGGCTCGAAGCGTACTACGAGGAGGAAGTCAACCACGGCCGCCTGTACCCGAACCTCGACACGCTCGTCGAGATGGATCTTGTCGAAAAGAGCGAACTCGACAAGCGAACCAACGAGTACGCGCTGACCGAGGCGGGGAAGGACCTGCTGTGGAAACGGTCCCGGCGACACTCCGAGGCCGTCAGCGCGACCCGCGAGACGGTCGACGGGCTCACCGATCACGGCGCGGCGGCAGTCATCGAGGGGCTACTGACCGAGGTTGAGCCGGCGCTCGATGAGGCCGAGCGAGACGAGCTCGGCCAGGTCATCGACCATCTTCGCAGCGGCGACGGGAGCGACGACATCCCGGTCATCGCCGAGGAGGGTGATGCCTGATGGCGACCACGGCACAGCAGTCGTTCGTTCTCAACGCGCTAGAGCTGGACGGCGTCGATGTCAGCCAGACCGACGACGGCGAGATCACCGCTGCGCGCGACCTCGCGAACGACCGCGTCGAACTGGATGACGTGCTGGACCTCGCCGACGAGCACGACCTGCAGGTCCGCAACGTCATCACGGACATGCAGAGCGCCGAAACTCGTGTCGTTCTGGACGGGGGGCCGGCATGAGCGCCGCCACCGATCCCGAGGCAGCCCGCGGAGAGCTCGAGCCCGACGACGTTGTCGGGAACGCTCTCTGTGATTTGCTGCTGGAAGCTCCCGACCCGGCAGTCATCCGGACGCTGAACTATCACGGCGACTGGGCCGAGGCCGTCCCGCAGTGGACGGACTTTCGCCAGACGCTGGACTCTTGCCAGGACGTCGTCGCCCGGTTCCCCGCGCCGGACGACCACGGCAACACCGTGCTGGTCCGGGCCAGCAACGAGGTCGGTCGCTACGAACGCATCGCCGTCGACGGTGACACGACGCTGGGCCACGTCGCCGAAGCCTCAGCGGACCTCATCGAGTCACTGGTCGAGTCCCGCGGAGGGCCGGAGTTGGTTCCGTTCGACGACGTGCAGTCGCACTTTCTCAACGGTGATCTTCCATGACGGGCTGGGGCGGGGGCAACCCCAACGCAGCCGAGAATGGGCCTGAAGACGGCTACGAGAAGCCCAAACGGACCTGTCCGAAGTGTGGCGATGACTTTGGGAACCTGCCACCGCATATGCGCGCCTGTTCGGGCGATGATGGAGGGGAGTCGCGATGAGCGACAACATCTGCCCGGTCTGTGATGCACGCAGTACCGAGTGTTTCCGCTGCTCGGAGTGCGGGAAGCTGTTCGACGATGATGACAGTGGACGGACGGACTCGATGCTCGGAGGGAACCGATGACGTTCAACGCCATCGTCACGGCCGACCGGCTGGTCGACTTCCTCGAGCCAGTCTCGGCGCTCGTCGATGAGTGCAAACTCCATCTCGGCGTGGACGGGCTGCGCATCGCTGCGGTCGACCCGGCGAACGTCGCGATGGTCGAAGCCACGCTGGACGCGGGTGGGTTCGAGTCCTACGAGAGCGACGGAGGAGTGATCGGCCTCAACCTCAACGCCTTCGAAGATGTGCTGGCGCTTGCGGACAGTGGCGATCTCGTTCACCTCGAACTCGATGAACAGGTCCGGAAGCTGGACATCCGATTCGGGTCGGTCGACTATACGCAGGCGCTGATCAATCCCCAGTCGGTCCGGCAAGAGCCGGACCTGCCGTCGATTGACTGGCTCGCAACGGCCGTCGCGACCGGGAAGCAACTGGACCAGGCAGTCACCGCAGCGGATCTTGTCGATGACCACATCCAGCTAGTCAGCGACGGGCCGGAGCGAGCGCTCGCGACCGACGCCGATGGCGATACTGATGACGTCCAGGTCGAGTACGACCGTGACGACCTCGTCAGCGCAAGCCCTGGCGACGGGCGCGTGTCGTCGATGTTCTCGCTAGACTACGTGAGTAGTATTGTCGGGACGATGGACGCCGACGCTGAAGTCACGGTGCGGCTGGCCAACGAGATGCCGGCGGAGCTGTCGTGGGCCCACTCCGAAGGACAGGCCTCGGCGACCGTGTTGATCAGTCCTCGGATCGCGGGAGGTGAGTGACGATGGCGAGTAGCTGGGGGAACGTCGACACGGACATCTACGTCGACGAAGCCGGTCTCCCGGACCTGCCCGAGTGTAAGGTCGCGGCGACTGCCGACCCAGCAGGTCTCATCCGGTTCGACGTGACCGAGGGCTACGCTGACTCGCTGCTGGAGCAGGTCGGTTCAACGCTGGACAATCACGACGGCGACGGCCTGGTCGACATCCGCTTTATCATGGACCAGGCAGCCTACGCATCGTTCACCAACGGCCAGCGGCAGTTGCTCGAAGCCGATGGGATCGCCTGCAAACAGATCCTGCCCGAGCACGACCAACCCGACATCTCGGTGACTGTGCTGGTCAACGAGTCACAGATGCAGACGTCGCTACAGCGCAACCAGCGCGCGCTCATGATGGGCAGCCGGCAACAGCTGTACGGGCAAGAGTTTGGCGTCTCCGAGAACGGTGCTCGGTTGCTGGTGACGCAACTGGCAGCTGCACTCGCCGGCGAGGACGATCCGCTAGAAGTAGCAACTGCGACAGTGGGTGATCGCGATGCCGAGTGACGGCGACATCATCCTTGAGGGTAGCCGCAACCACATCGAGTCCGGGCTGGGGCAGTACATCCCGCTGTGTGGGGCGAACCTCGATCCCGCCGACGTCGACCGCGTGCCGTACGAGACCAGCGACGAAGGCTGGGAGCAGTCTCACGAGTTGTTCTGCTTCGACTGTCATTCAGTCTCGAACCGCCGGGCTGTCGAGGGCAACGGAGGTGCGTTGTCGTGAGCCTTCTAGACGGTTACGTCGACCGAGCGGCTGCCCGCGTCCAAGAGTACGGCGAGGATCCACGGATGGCCGTGTCGGTCGTCGTCGACGATGCGCTCGCAGCGGATCAGCGCGAGGTCGTGCTCGAGCGTGTCCAAGAGCAGGTCACGGTCCCGGTCGCAGACGGCGGCTCGTCTGCCCTCGATACCGACATCGAAGACATCGGCGTCGCGGACGGCGAGTCCTGGGCCGAGGCCGCCGAACGTCTTCGCGATGACGAGCGGTGTCCAGCCTGCGGCGCCGAAGGAGACCTGAAAGAGACGCTCGCGCCAGGTCAGCGACGCTGTTCGACGCCAATCGAACGGTGTGCTGTCCTCACGTTCATGGAGGGTCCTCGCGATGACTGAAGTAGAACTCGCGAAAGCGACGGTCTACGGACTGGGGCTCGGTCGCCGATCACGACACGCACGCCTGACGGTTAGTTGGACTGACCGAACGCCTCAAGGGATCGTCGTCAAGCACGAGCTACAGCGTCGGACGGATCACGCCGGTCTTGAGTGGCGCGAGGAAGAGGTTGTTGTCGTCAACCCAGCCGAGACGCGCGACGATGTCATCGTCGAACCAAGCTACTCGGAGTTTCCTGACGACCGTGTCGTCTGTCGCTGGCACGACAAAGCCCAGCGGGCCTACGTCGCCCACGAATCTCGTGAGGAGCGGTCGGGCTGGGACGAGATCCGGGCCTGGGAGATCCATCCTGTTACCGGCGTCGAGCAGACTGCCGGCGATCCCGTTCCTGATGGTGGTGTCACGATGCCGACCTGCGGGACAGACGGGTGCGACATTGAGTGCCCCGGCCTCGATGATGGCTGGGAACAGCACAACGGGACGCTCCGGTGCGCGGACTGTTGGAGTTACCAAGAGCGGCACGGGCACTGGCCCGACGAAGACGTGAAGATCTGCGTCGAGTGCCGCCTCGACCAGGGCAAGGTCAAGCACGACTGCGAGGAGTCGTTCGCTGACTTCGTCATCGTCGACGAGGGTGGCGAGTGTCCGGTCTGTGACATCGCCGTCGAGGGTGGTGAGCAGTGATGTGCGCCGCTCGGCAGCTGGGCGGCGGACAGTTCCGCGACCAGGACGGCCAGATCGTCCGGAAGTCCCACCCGCGAGAGATGTGGGACCAGCGCTGCGACCCGGAGTGGGAAGGTGCAAATCTTCGTGCCATGTGGCGCGAAGCCGAGACCGTCGTCTACGCCGGCCTCGAGGAGTCGTACTACCGCTACCACGAGGCCTCCGGGATGATGCTGGTCGCTCGGTGGGGCATGATCCAGACAGCCTACCGACTCGACACGGATCCGAGATACCGACAAGAAGCTGTCAGGTCGCAACTGGAGGGCGATCACTGATGTCTGACGCGACTAGCGGTTTTAAGTCGGCGCGTACGCAATCCGGTAGACAGAGCAAGGACTACGAGAGAGCAACACACCTGAGAATGGGACGCCGTCCCAGCCTCGAACCCGTTGGCGCGGGAATCGGCTGGGACGTCCGTGACTGTAGCGTCTTATTCTCGACTGATGGTCTTAAGCGTTCCCCCAGAGCCCCCGCTCTACGCAGCGGACCGTCTGTCGTCGCCTTCGGGCGTCGGGTCTCTCCGAACACGATGGCAGCAAGCACGCACACCGCAGTTGACAGTCAGCAGCACAGCATCCAAACCAACGACGTCCGCCTGACGACGATGCAGTGTCCCGTCGACGGGACGCAACTGTCCGACAGGCATCGCGATGGCGACCACGTCGAGTGTCCGGCCTGCCGTGGTCGGTACGATATCGCGGAGGTGATCGTCCATGTCTGAGGCCGCCGACGCCGATGTCGAGAACCAGCGCGCGTTCAAGGCCTGGGCGGACAAGCTCGGTCGCTCCAGTGCGACGCTGGCTCCCGAGGTCTCTGCCGAGGTCCTGGCCCAAGAGTTCGGCCGCCTCGATGAGCACCGTCGCGATGAGATGTGTTCGTCGGCGGTGATGATCGCCTTCGATGACGGCTACGACGAGATCTCCCTGGAGCACTTCCAGGAGGCCTACGAGGAGACCGCTCCGGAAGACGATGGCGAGGACAGTTCGGAGGCCGTCCAGGAGGCCCCGCCGGAGCCCCATCCCGAGCCCACGCAGGAGACCCAGACCGACGAGGGGCCAGCGGAGCCAGAGATTTACGACGAGGACAACGACGACGTCGAGGCCACCGTCACGGAGTCCCAGAACAACGACGCCGGCGACGATGATGATCAGGACGGCGAGGAGGGCAAGCCGGTCTCCGAGATGTCTCATGCAGAGCTGGCCGAGGAGGTCGAGGACCTTCGCGAGACTGTCGACGAACTGGAGTCGATGGTCAGGGATTCGAACGGACTGGTGAAGGCCGTCCGCAAGCAGATGGCGATGCAGAGCCAGCTGTTGGTCGGCACGGAGACCGTGCAAGACGCCGGCATCGATCCAGAAGGAGTGCTGAACCACCATCAACGGCTCTCCGAAGTCGAGGAGCAACTCCAGGAGCAGGGCGACCAGATCCAGATGGTCAGGGTCGACGGCGGTGGCAGTCCGGACGATCCCGACAGCCGGGCCCAGCGCATTCGGCAGACGCTGTACAACAAGGCAAAGCAACACAGCGAGGGGAAGGCCGAGATGGACAGAGACGACGTCGACTCACGGCTCGGTGGCGGTCTACACCGTGACACTGTCCTCGGCGCGATGAAGCGAGCCGCGGATGGCTACGAGGCAGAGGACGACGAACGGTCCTACACCTCGATCAACGGCAGCAGTGACCTGCAGCCAGTGGACTCGATCACGTTCTCCGTCGGGGAAGGCCGGGGCAACGCTTCGAAGGTCGTGATGAACCTCTCCGATGCGACGGGTGCAGAGATTCGTCAAAATCTGACGACGAAAGATACCGAGGAGGCCCACTGAAGATGCCCCCTACCTCCAACTGGATCCCACCGCCGTTGCAGTAGAGTGCAAGTGCGGTTGCGTTAGGCGGTGTTAGTGTTGTATCGCTAGTCGTGAGTAAACTCGCTCAAATCTCGCTCATCTCTATAGAGCGAGTTTAGTCACAGTGCGACGGGCAATATCGTTCGTCGTCAGATTGTGACGAATAGGAAGCCACCATCCGATGCACAACCATTCCGACGAATCCGACGAGGTAGACGCTGAACGTCGATACAATCGCGTCCTCTCGACAATCTACCACCAGACCAGTCCGATGCAGCGGCCAGGTGTCACACTCGGGACGCTCTGCCTCACGCTCGTGGCGCACGGGTCGTACGAACGGGCCGGGGTCAAGGCGTCACTCCAGGCAGCCCTCGACAACGACGACGTGATTGCGTATCGCGATGATGAACAAGAGCTCCGGTTCACACGGCTCACCGAGGACAGTGTCGAACGGCTGGTTCTGGAGTATCCCGAGGTCGCCGACCACGATACCATTCGAGAGTACCGGGAGGATCCATGACGCACGTCCAGTCTGTTCCTGATGTGGCTATCCTCGAGGCAGTCCACGAGGCCCTGGACAACGGCGATCGCCTCGCACTCCAGGGCGGCCCTCGTCCTACGCACGTCGCACAGCACTGCGAGCTCCAACCGGAGTCGGCGCGAAAGCGCCTTGATGCACTCGTCGAGCAGGGCACACTCGTGCAGGTGTGGGGGGCCGACACCGACCAGCCAGGGTTTCCGGGCCGGGTCGGCTACCTGCCAGCTGGCCATCCCGACGCAACGTCACCGTTCACACTCCCGACCGACCAGTGACCTCGCACCGTGGGGTCGGCAGAACGACTCGCTCGGGGATGACCTCGATTCGAAGTCGCGTACAGCCCCACGGGAGGACATTGCTGGCCGGGCCGAGTGGAACAGAGTTGCGTTTATATCGCTGGAGAATCGTATCAAAGATAGCGTACCACACCGGCGTCGGGGCGAGTTACCGCGGTGACCCTCGGCGACGAGCCACTAGTCCTGCGACTCTTCTAATTCATGTCCCAATCAATTGACACAGCAACAGCGACGGCAGCGCCACTCCCACGCAACCCGGCCCGGTCTGGAGCCCACGCGCTGCGGTGGTTCGAGACCATGATCTGGCACGATCACGCCGTCTGCTCCGAGTGTTTCGCCCGACTCAAGCGGTCAGACATCGCCGAGCGTGACCACTGGGGCAACGAAGACGCCATGTCCTGGCGCACCGAGTCGGCTGTCCTCGGTGAGGACCTCATCGAGCCGCCGGCGTCGGTCGCGAACTGTGCGCTCATGCCCGAGTCGAAAACGACCTGTGCCGAGTGTGGCTCGGTCCGTGGCCTGTCCCAGTCAGAGACGCTGTCGACGAGCGAGGCGATCGACCGCGTGCCAGCCCTCGCCGCCCGGCTCCAGGAGGCCGGCTACCACGTCGACACGCGTCGCATCTACGCCGCCGTCGAGCATCTCAAAGGCCTCGACGACTACACGGCCGACGACAAGCAGATTTTCGCGACGGCCGCAGCGCTGGGAGTCCAGCGATGAGCGTCCGCGAGTCGACGCCGGACCGCGTCGCCGTCGAGACACTCCAGGGCGACATCCGTGCTGGGCCTGTCGTCGACGAGCTCGTCGAGGCCGATGTTCACGACATCCAGCGCGTATTCCGTGTTGATCTCGATGGCACCGTCATCCGTGTCCCGGAGGACGACGCCGGCATCCCTGATGACGCAGTGACTGCCACGCGGCAGTAGACGAGGGGATGCATCGTTCGTCAACCGGCCGGCCTCCATCTCGGGTGTCACACCGCCGGCCGCCCTGCCCGGTTCTGGAGCGCTCGTCCCCCCAACACCACTTCACGAGCGCGGGGTTCGACTCCCCGACCGGGCCTATGATCCAGTACAGTAGCCGACAACCGACCAAGCCTGGGGTTGGGGCCCACGATGCATCATGAGCCACTCAAAGCCTCGGACTCTGCCTTGGTACGTTCCAGACGGACTGGTCGACGACTACTGCGAGATTGCCCGGTCTGGTGGTGACCTCCGGATGCTGAAGACACTCAAAATACTTCGGAGCATCCTCGTCAACGCCGGCATCATCGGCATCGCGCTATCGGCGCTGTTTCTCACCAACGCCGACGCGACCATCACTACCGTCTTGGGCATCGTCACGCTCGGCCTTTACAACGGCATCGAGGTGGCCGACTACGCCGCTCTCGCAGCCGCCTTTGCTGAGGTTCGAGCACAGCAAGCGGAGGAGGGGGAGAAGTGACGATGTCTCGCACCCGTACCATCCGCACCGTCGTCGCCGGTGCTGTCATCGTCGCGTTCCAGGCCATCTGGGCCGCGATGCTCTGGACCGACCGCGAGCTTGACACGCTTATCCTGCTGCTGGGTGCTGCCATCCTCTTTGGCGCTGGATACTACCTCTGGGATGACGCGATGGGCGAGGGCGTCGACGCCGCACAGGAGCTGCAGAATGGCGGCGGTGAGGATGAGGGCGAGAACTGAGAGTGCTATTTAAAGTACAAGTACAGTCGCGCAATGCCGCGACAGTTTTAGACTTATGAGTACACGACAACGTCGGGTCACGCTGGCCCTCAAGTGGCACCACCTGGACAACCTCAGCGTCGAGGAGATCCAGGAGCGCTTCGAGCAGGAGGGCATCGGCTCGTACGTCCAGTCGACCATCCGTGACTACCTCAACGACGAGGTCGCTGAGGAGGTCATCGAGCAGATCGAGAAGGAGCATGCGAACGTCCGCCTCCAAATCGCCGAGCGTGAGGAGCGGATGTTCCAGCGGGCTCGGGATGCCGAGGCCGACGCCACCGAAGACGAACCCATCGTCCGCGTCGTTCCGAAGACCGACGCTGTCGATACGGACCGGGAGCAGCCGATGTCCTGGCCCGAGTGGGAGATCGTCGACGCCGGCGACGAGGACTACCCCGACTGGGCGACCGAGCGCGACATCATCATTCGATTCACCGACGCGACCACACAGGTCCGCCCCGGCGAAGAGTACCCGCTGCGTGCCGTCGACGGTTCGCCAAGATACACCAAAGAGTTCGACGGCCTCCGACGGGATCAGGACGACCTCAAGGGACAGGCCATGGCCCGCAGCGAACAGTCGAAGCACCTCGAGGCCAAGGGCGAAGCGCTGGGCGTCTTCAAGGACCGCGTCGAACTGGAGGGCTCACTAGAGACGGACTCGACCGTCGCCGTCGACGACGAGACCAAGGCGGCGTTGCGGGAGGCCCTGCGTGCCCGGTACGACCAGGAGGACACTGATGAGTAGCACGTCCGACCAGCACGACCTCGACCCGGAGCGCCAGGCCGAGCAGATATGGCGGGAGTTCGAAGACCCAGCTGTCCAACGCGATGTCCTGAACCCCTTCGACGGCTGCCCGTGGGACGTCTACTTCAACCGGCTGACCGAGGGATACATGGCCGCCGAACGGGACGGCCACGTGCCGATCGGCGACGTCCACGTCCACTGGGCCAAGCAGTTCGCCAGCGACAACAACATCGGGATGCTGGCCCACCGCGACTCACTGAAGACGACGGCGTCGCTGGGCTACATCATCGCCTGCCTGGAATACCAGCCCGGCTTCCTGGCCCACTGGATCACCAACACCCAGGGGCAGGCGCACAAGAAGGCCGACACGGAGTTCTGGAAGATCGTCGAGCGGAACCCGTGGCTGGTCAACCTCAACAAGCCACCCGAACAGGACACCAAGGAGGTGAAGATCTGGCCCAACGGCTCCGGGTTGTTCGCCGGCTGGCTGTTCGGGGCGATCGAGGGTGACCGCTCCCACCAGCTGGTCCTCGACGACGTCATCAAAGAGCGCGGCGATGGCGACACTGAAGAGATCCTCCAGTGGATCGAGGGCGTCACTGTTCCGATGGTCAAGGACTCTGGGACGACCGCCGTCATCGGGACCCGGAAGCGGCCCGACGATATCTACTCGCACCTCATCGACCGCGACGCCTACGACTTCACCGAGTACCCAGCAGTCCTCGAGGAATGGGACAGGGAGTTCCGCGAAGACGACACGTGGCGAGCCCGCCGGCCGCCCGAGGACCTCTACACTGAAGTCGATGGGCGACCGCTCGTCGACGACGAGGTCCATGTCTTGTGGCCAGAGGCTCGGGGCCCCGAGTACCTGGCCGACAAGTACGACCAGATGAGCCCGCACCTGTTCTGGCGGGAGTTCTGCATGGTCATTCGCGGGGCGTCGGGGAACCTCATCGACCAAGAGGACGTCAACCGCCTCGTCGACGACGGCGGCTGTTCCATCCGAGGGCAGGAGCCGCCACATCGCCTCACGCCCGGCGCCGGCGAGGCGACCATCGTCGCCCACGACCCGGCCCAGTCTCCGTCTGGTGACAACGCGGCGTTCGTCGCCTTCCGTGTCGGTCGCGATGGACGACGTCGTCTTCTCGACGCCCATGCTGACACGGGGATGCAGCCCTCGGAGGTGAAGGCACAGCTCGCCGACTTGGACGACCGCTACGACCCGGCGGTGATCGTCATCGAGTCCAACGGGATGCAGCAGTACGTCGCCAACGACGCCCTCGAGTTCTCGGCATCGCTGCGGAGTAAGGTCACGGGCATCCCGACGACGGGCAACAAACACAGCTGGGAAAATGGTATCCCGCGACTCCGTCGGCTCGTCGAGAACGGCGGGATCCAGTTCTACCGTGGCCACTCGGGGACCGAGGACTTCATCCAGGCCGCGATGTCCCTGTCACTCTCCGACGGGAAGCTGCAGGGTCACACGCCAGACCTGATCGCTGGATGGTACATGGCCGAGCAGGGCATCCGCCGCCTCGAAGGAATGGGTGCGCTCGAGGATGACGCCGGTGACGATGACGACTCTGGAGTGAGCTACCTATGACATCAGACGACACCACCAAGGTCAACGTCGAGGGGATCGGCGGCGACACGACGCTGTCGAAAGCCGCGAACAGCCAGCAACTCTCGGACAGCCGGATCCACTCGGTCGGCCACGGCGTCAAGCCGCCGTACAACCCCGATCGGCTGGCCTCGTTCCTCGAACTCAACGAGACCCACGCCACGGCGGTCCGCAAAAAGTCTCGGTACGAGGTCGGCTTCGGGTTCGAGCTCGCCACGCACGCGGACGTCGACATCGACGACGCCGACGACCAGGAGCGCGAGGTCGCTCGGTCGTTCTGGCGAGGCCCCGATTCGCGCTGGGAGACCGGTCCCCACCAGTCCGCTGAACCCACGACGCCGGAGGAGGTGAAGGAACTCGCTCGGCAGGACTACCACTCCGTCGGGTGGTGCGCTCTGGAGATCCTGACCGACAGAGAGGGACGACCGGTCGGGTTGGCCCACGTGCCAGCGAACACGATCCGGGTCCGGAAGCCACAGTCGCGTTTCGACCAGCCGCGCCACCCCGAGACGGGCAACTTCGTCGACACCGACATCGGACACTACGCCTCTCGAGGCTACGTCCAGGAGCGCGATGGCCGCCGGCGCTACTTCGGCGAGGCGGGCGACCGCCACAGAGGCCAGGAGGTAACCATCCTCGGTGGTGAAGAGGCCCGAGTCACCTACACCGACGACGACACCGACAAGGAGCCCATCTTCGTCGACCGGGAGACGGGCGAGGTCGCCATCGGCGACGCCGGCGCGCTCGACAACGAGCCTGCAAACGAGCTCATCTTCATCCGGAACCCGTCGCCGATCGAGCAGGACTACGGCGTGCCGGACTGGGTGAGTGCGATCCGGACCATCGGCGCTGACGAGGCGGCGAAAGACTACAACCGGGCGTTCTTCGACAACGACACGATTCCCCGGTTCGTCATCAAGGTGACCGGCGGGGAGCTGTCCGAGGAGAGCAAGAACGACCTCCGGCAGATGCTCCACGGGCTACGAGAGGAGAGCCACCGGGCGGTCATCCTCGAGGTCGAGAAGTTCTTCGACGGCATGGACGACGACGTCGAAATCGAACTGGAGCCGCTGGGCCAGGGCATCAGCGAGGAGATGGACTTCCGGCTGTTCCGGGAGAAGAACGAACACGAGATCGCCAAGGTGCATGAAGTGCCGCCTATCCTCATCGGCGTCACCGAGACATCGAACCGGGCCAACTCCCAGGAACAGGTCGCGGACTTCGCGAACAACGTCGTCGCGCCGGAGCAGCACAAGTTCGCACAGCGCCTGTATCGCCTCATCCATCAAGAGTACCTCGGCGTCACCGACTGGACCATCGAGTACGAGCTGCGCGGGGCCGACCGGCCGGGTGAGGATGCAAAGGTCGCCCGGCGAAAGATCCAGGCCGTCCGGGGGGCCATCCCGGTCAACCGGGCCCTGGAGATGATCGGCGAGGAGCCGCTACCCGACGACCACCCCGTCGACGGTCGGACGCTGCTCGCGAACGTCGGCCAGGATGAACCAGCGCAGCCAGTCGGCGACGCCGTCGAACAGACCAGAGCCAAGGACGCCCCTCCGCCAGGTAACAAGCTCTACGAGCGCGACTGGAGCGAGGTTGAGGCCGACCTCGTCACAAAGGATCCCATCGAGCAGACGCAGTTCGACAGCTCGAACCTGGATGAGGGGCTGTACGACTTCGGCGAGCAGGAGCTCTTCATTTCGTTCGAGCGCGAGGACGGGACGGACTCGCTGTACGCCTACGTCGACGTACCGGCGTCGGAGTGGGCAGGGCTCGTCAACGCATCGAGTCACGGCTCGTACCACTACGACAACATCCGGCTGGAGTACCCGTACGTGGAGATCACCAACTTCCACGACCGGCTGCCCGAGGGGCCCGAGCCGGATCCCGAGGATGTCCCCGACGACGTCCCGGCCTAGGCGACACACGACCGATGACCCAGGGAGCGCCCGACTCCCCTGTGCGAGGTTCGACCGGGTGACAACGGATTCTCGACATGACTGACAAGAACGCAGAGCGCGGCGAGAAGCGCGGCGTCCTCTCGACCGGTCGAGCCAAAAGCCTCGACAAGACAAAGGACGCCGACGCTGACGCCGCCGATGACGATGATGATGAGGGCTGACCCGTGCCGCCTGTAACAAAGGCCGGCGGGGACGCCTTCCGCAAAGAGGTAGAGTTCGTCACGAAGGACGACGACGAACAGGTCGCCGCCGGCATCGTGATGGTGCCGGACAAGGCGGACCTGCAGCACGACTTCGCCCGCGAGGAGACCATCCAGGCGTTTGCCGACGAGTTCGGCGCGCTCATGGAGTCGGGCAGCGCCGACGGCGGCATCATGCACGCTGCATGGCCGTCGGAGTGGATGGCCCTCGAACGCAACGAGGTCCTCGACGAGGCCGAAGACATCGGCGGCCAGACCGTCGAGGCCGGCGCGTGGGTGCAAGAGTGGCGCATCGAGGATGCCGGCACTTGGGGACTCGTCGAAGACGGTGTCTACGGGGGCTACTCCATCGGCGCGAAGGGCGTCGAATGGGCTGGTCCATACGTCGCCGGCGAAGACGACGCCGTCGACGACGTCGCCGTCCCTGACCAGCTCCCCGATGACGCGATGGTCTGGGAGCTCACCGACGGCATCATCCGCGAGGTGTCGGCGGTGGACATCCCGGCCGTCCCCGATGCGGAGATCCTCGAGACGAAGGCCGATGCCGAGAAGCGGCTCGCCGAGCACCTCGGGGACCGCGACGCCTTCATCGACGAGGCGATGGAACGCGGCCACTCGGAGGACGACGCCGAGCGGATGTGGGACAACCTGACCCGTGCGCTCGAAGAGGAGGGCGCCGGCGATCCCGGCAAGCAGTCGATGTTCGCGAAGGCTGGCAGGGCGTTCCTCTCGGCGCTCACTGGAGACGAGTCGAAGTCGGCGACCGATGCAAGCGACGCCGACGGCGACCAGACCAGCAAAGAGGGTCGGACCCTCTCGAAGGGCAACCGCGACTCCATCATGGCGTCCATCGACGCCGGGCTCGATGTCCTCGAAGACGCCGGCGTCGACCACGAGATGACGCGGTTCACAGACCAGGACGACGTCAACTTCGACCTCTCGGAGCACGACGCGCGTGCCTGGTCGTTCGACGAAGACGGCGAAGACGACGAAGGCGACGGCGATGACCAGGACGACAAGCACGCCGCCGGCGGCGACACGCCGGCCGATGATGGCAGCACGACCGCTGCCGACGACATGTCTGACGACACTGACACTGACAACAGCGACAAGTCTCTCGCCGAGCAGAACGCCGAACAGATCAACGAACTGACCGACGCCGTCAAGGGCCTTACCGAGGCCGTCGACGGCGACGGCGGAAGCGACCCGGATGCCGACAAGACCGCCGAAGTCGAACTCCCCAGTGGGGAAGTCGTCGAGGTCTCGAAGAGCGAAGTCGACGGCTGGTTCGAAGACGACGCCGGCACTGAGAAGAACGCCGGCAGCGAGGAGGTCACGAAGGCCGACATCGAAGCGCTCCACGCTCGGCTCGACGCGATCTCCCGCGAGGCCCCTGGCAGCCAGCAGCTCGACCGCGGCTCCAGCGAGGGCGACGACGGCGACCGACTGAGCGACCTGGGCAAGGCCCTTTCCTGAGGTGACTATAGATGAGTACTAACACCATCGACGCAGTTCGCACGCAGAACCAAGTCGCCGGCGGCGTCAACAAGGACGTTGACCTCGCCTCGCTGGACAACTTTCAGCTTCCGCGCGACGTCACTGAAGAGTTCCTCGAACGGGCCCAGAAGGAGGTCACCATCCTCGACATGGCTGACACGATGGCCCTCGAGCGCCTGGAGATGGACGTCCCGATGTTCGGCGTCCCGCAGCTGTCCGGATCCACGCGGGCCGAGGAAGGGTCCCGAACCAGCAACTCCGGTAACGAGGACGGAGACGTCGCCTTCAACGCGACCGACAAGAGCTACTACATCCTCGTCGAGCCCAAGCGCGACGCGCTCAAGAACACTCACTACGGGCCCGACCAGTTCGGCGACTACATCGTCGACCAGTTCATCGAGCGCTGGTTCAACGACGTCGGCTTGATCGGCATGCGGGCCAACGCCGACAGCGGCAACCTCGACTCGTTCGCCGGCTTCACGGCTGGGGACAACACCTGGAACGGCTGGATCGCCATCGCTGAAGGCGAGGACACCGCATCCGACCGGATGGGGCTGGAGGACACTGCCGCCGGCGAGGTCGACACCATGCCGGTGTACGACCAGGCCAACGCCACGCCGGACACGCAGATGTTCAACGAATCGCTGCTCAACCTGGACAGTCGGTACCGCGACCCCGACAACAGCGTGTTCGTCATGAACCCGGACAAGGTCCAGGAGTACGTCTTCTCGCTCACTGAGCGCGAGGATCCGCTGGGCTCGGCAGTCATCTTCGGCGACTCCGACATCACGCCGTTCGAGTACGACGTTGTCGGCGTCAACGGCTGGCCCGAGTCGTACGGGATGCTCACCGACCCCGACAACCTGGCGTTCGGTGTGTACGAAGAGATGGAGCTCGACCAGACCACGGACACGGACAAGGTCCACGAGAACCGGCTCCACTCGCGCAACTGGCTGGAAGGGCAGTTCGACTTCCAGATCAAGCAGCTCCAGGGTGGCGTCCTCATCGAGAACATCGCCTGAGGTAACCCATGACGACAACCAACAACCGCGTGCGAGAGCACTTCGAGGGTGACGACCCGTACGTCGAGACTGCCAGTCCGGGGAACGGCGCAGCGACGGCTGTCAGCGAGGACGCCCGCCAGCACGTTGTCAACCCCGACGGAACGAACACGGTCGACCTCGACGCCGCGGCTCGCGAAGGGCACGTCGTGACGGTCGTCCACAACGGCGGAGCCAACACGCCGACGGTGTCGTTCGACGACGCCGACTTCGTGGGGACCGGGCCGGCGAACATGACGGCTGCGGGCGCGACCGCGACGGTTCGTAACGTCGACGGAACAACCACTGGCTGGGTCGTCGAAGCGACCGGGAGTGCCTGATCATGCCGACGGTTGAGAAAACCGAGGGCGGCCGGGTCACTGTCCGGGGCATCGGCGAGTTCGGACCCGGCGACCAGGCCGAGGTCAGCAAGGACGACGCTGCCTACCTCTGCAACGAGCGCGGTGACTTCGAGCGCATCGACAACGTCGCAGCGGAAGACGAGACAGACGGTGACGATGTCCACCAGGAGGACGGACCGCCCGATCCGGACGATGTCGACGACGATGCCGAGAGCGGGACGCTCCCGTTCAACCCCGCGGACCACACCAACGACGAGATCGCCGACCGCGTTGCCGACATCGACGACCCCGCCACGCTGCGAGCGCTACTGAACCTCGAAGAGGAACAGAAGGACCGATCTGGCGCAACGGACGCCATCGAGGAGCGTCTCGACGAACTGGAGGGCTGATAGATGCCGAAGTGGTACGACAGCGCTACCATCGCTGACTCGACAGCGTTCGGGGCCGGCGAGACGAAGACAGCCAACGTCTCAAAGTACCACACTCCGGCGGTCTGTGTGTCGCTGGAGTCGCTTGACGGCAGCGCCGATGACACGATCACCGTCGCGATCACTGGCTCGGTCGGCACGTACGAGATCGACGAACGGACGCTGTCGGCGGCAGGCAGCTACGTCGTCGACGTGCCGCAGGCCGACAGCGTTGAGTTGACCAGCGCGAACGGGACCACGATCAGCGCCGAAGCGCGGAACAACCCGAGGTAACACATGGCCGACGTAGGGTACTGCACGACCGAGGATCTTCGGCGAGCGCTGCGCAAAGCCAACCTTCCCGGTGACGTAGACCAGGATCCACAGATCGCCGTCGACGCCATCCTGTCACGGACCGAATGGCTGGAGAAGACGTACAGCCGGCACTGGTACGAACCCGACGGCATCACTGAGGCATCCGATGTCGACATCCCGATGTCGGCGAACACTCGGGATGACGAAGAGGACATCGCCACGCAGGCCGGGATGGTCCATGGCGCCAGTGAGAACGAGCGCCACCGGACGCGCAAAAACAGCGATGCGCTCCTCGAGGCTGGCCCGCGCTACGAGCGCCGGCGGAAGCACTACCAGGACCCGAAGGAAGAGATTCGCATCACCTTCGGCCGGCCCGAGTCACTGGAGCCGCCCGTCGACGACACCGTCCCGGCGTACACGCGGATCACGCTCGCCCGGAAGGATGTTAAGGCGATCAACACGCTGTCAGTCGTCAACGAGCAGGGCGGCTATGACGACTGGGCAACCAGCAATGACTACTCCGGCGGCGTGGGGAACCAGCACCGCGGCGAAGACTACTGGGCCCGCGTCAACAACGGCGGCGTCTCGGAGCTCTACCTGGACGTCCACGCGATGGACGACGACATCCCGTCGTTCTCCAACGCCGTCTACCTCGACTTTGACTACGGCCACGAAGGCATCCCGCGCAACGTGCGCCGTGCCGTCGCGAACTGGGCGGCGGCCGACCTCGTCGAGGAGGCTGCCGTCGAGATCCCGCAGAACGCGACTATCTACGGCGTCGAGACGAAGGCCGAAGAGCTGGAAGCCAAAGCCGAGGAGTTGATGGAGGTCTACGAGTGACGTGGCCTCCGAGACTGCGGTCTCGATCAGCATCGAGTTCGACCTGGAGTTCGAGACTGACCCCGTCGGGGCGACGCTCGATATCTCCGTCCCGAGTGCGCCATCCGACGCGGCCCGGAAGGCCTTGCTCGACAACGTCGAACAGACGATGGTCGGCGCTCGCGATAACCTCGTGTTCCAGAGCGTCCAGCGCGTCCACGGGCGGCTGGAGCGGTACGCCGGCCGAGTCGGCGACTACAAAGTTGAGTCGCTCATCGAGAGCTTCGCCGGCGTCGACTACCAGCGGGATCGGACGTCCATCCACGTCGAGTGGTCGTGGGCCCACGAGGCGTTTCGGTTCATGGAGTTCGGAACGTCGGACCACACCGTCGAGGGCGACCCGCTGCTGGTCTTCGAGTTCGACGCCGGCGAGTATCCCTACCTCGAGGACATGTTCGGCGACGGGCCGGCGTTCCTCCCCGAGGTCGAGGTCTCGGGCCTGCCGGAGGCCCGTGCCGTGCGTGACTCGCTCAACTGGCTCCGCCGGGAGGTCGGACAGTGAGCACTGACGTTGACTGGGTCCTGGACCAGCTGGCCAGCGTCGTCGACAGCGTCGCGACGGACTACTCCATCACCAACCAGGACGGCACGACCTCCGACGTGGTCATCAAGCGCGTCGACCGCGATGACGCCCAGACGTACGAGGGCTCGCAGTCGGTCGACATGACGACGCCGATCACCGAGCGCACCGGAGAGTTGCGCACGGGCTGTTTCATCGGCGCGACGCAGGCAGCCGGGGCCGAGGAACCCATCGGCACGGAGTACGACCTCGATATCGAGCACGTTGTCGGCCTGCGCGTCGAAGGCCTGCATGAGAGCCAGTTCGGTCACGTCGATCCTGCCGGCGAGGACGGCGTTCCGTTCGACGAGCTCAAGCATCGCATCCGGATGGCGCTGTACGACGGGCGCGAGTACCCCAGCGCCGGCCGGTCGAACGTGTCGTTTACTCATCTCCAGCTGACGAACCCGGCCCCGCAGTCCGACGACTGGCAGCACTACTTTCGGTGGGATGTCGACGTCGTCTTTGACGGCTTCGAGGACCTCTCCTAACCCCCTTCTTTTTGAGTAACGAAAATGACATACGATACCCATAGTGACGGGGCCGAACCCGTCCGACGCGGAGGTACAGCATGACGGGCGCGGGCTCTGGGAGCCTGGCGTTCGGGAAAGAGCAGTCGTTCAAAGGCGCGCTAGAGACTGACGCCAACGACGACCCGCAGTACTGGCAGTTCGGTCGCAACGATACAATAACGGATCTCTCGCTGGATAACCAGCTTCAGCGCCTCGACGAAGCCGGCGCTGTCGAGAGCGTCGAGAGCGTGAAGCAAAACTTTGAGGGCGCAGTCGGCGTCGAGGCGGCCATCTCGTCGGACACGTTCAACGACGTTGAGGACCTCGTGTTCAACGACGGCGGCACGCAGTTCACGAACGGCCGCCCCAACTCGGCGAAGATCTACGCCGGCGTCGACTACCTGGACGGCGTCGCTGAGCGCGAACTGGTTGGCTGCATCCCAGTGGACTTCACACCCGTCAGCTACGAGCAGGGTGGGATGACGACGTTCTCGATTTCGTTCTTGTACGCGACCGAAAACCTCGACACGACAATCACGCCGTCGAACGTGACGGCGGTCACGGGCGGGACATCCGCGGCGTCGCATGCGATCCGTGTTGACATCGATGGCACGACGATCACGAAGCTCCAGTCGGCCGAGATCTCCATCAGCAACATCTCTCGCTTCCAGTACGGGAGCCAGAGCCCGGCACCCATCGACGCAGTCATCGAGCGGCCGGAGACAGAGGTGACGACGGAGGGTATCTTCACCGGCCCCTCGCGGCTGGAGTACGCGCTCGGAGCTGCCGACGCAACCTCGCCACAGGACCGGCTCGTCTCCGTGCCCGGGACCATCGACGTCACCATCGACGGGACGCAAGTCTCGACGTACAACTTCTCGACGCTCAAGGTGGCGACCGAGGCCTGGAACAACGTCATCTCTGAGGACGACACCACTGAATCGCTGACGTGGAACGCGGACGGCGAGCCGGCGGTGAGCATCGCATGACGTTCAACGAGACGTTCATCAGCTTCGATGACTCTATCGAAGCGCTCGAAGAGCAGATCGAAGAGATCGCCGAGCAACTGGACGACCTGGACGACGACAACCCGGTCGTGCCCGGCCTGCAGAGGCAGCGGTCACAGCTCGCGACGCAGCGAAAGGGCGCGATTTGGGCCCGAGACCGGGCTCACGAAAGCGACGACTTCCCGATGTGGGATGAAGACGTCGACGGCGTCACTCTCAGCGGTGTCCGGGCCGGCGCGTTCGCAGGCATCGAGAAGGAGTCTGCCCAACGTGATGGCGAGGGGACGGACCTCCTGCTCATCGCCGATGGCACGGTCGACGCACCGTACGTCGACGAGGATGGCGACGACATGACCGCTGCGGCCGTCGGCCAACTGCACCCGTACTACCGCGACTGGGCCAGTTCCCGGATAGATGAGTTGATGGATCCCGAGGGAAACGTGATCGGCTCCAGCGACTCGCCCGAGGAGACCTGACCGACGATGAGCTGGACCAGCAGACTGTCTATCGGTACGCTCGTGCGGTCTACATCGATAGGGGCGGGGACCCATCGACGTTTGATGAGATGGACTGGACTGCGGTGCTGGACTGGCTTGCGATCCACGATATCCTCGACGTCCGCGGGACGCTGGGGTGGACGGGAGACTAACTTATGACCGGGTTCGACGCGACAGGCACGCTCGTCATCGACAGCATCGAAGGCGCACAGTCCGAAATCGAGGATGCGTTCGAGGTCAGTGCGTCCTCAGCGGCGAACGGCTCTAGTCGTGCTGGTGGCCGGGCTGTCCAGCAGGCTGTGGATCACCTGGACCGCAATATCGACCTCAACGAGACACGTAACGACCTCCTGCGCGAGCTCCTGGAGTCATCCGAGTCACAACGATTCTCGCGGGCCAAGGGAAGCGGTCGGACACTGGGGCTACTCGGGGCCGGGTTCGGCGCTGTCGGCGGGGCGATTGCTGGCCTCTCCGGCGCGCTAACCGGCCTGCTTGACAGCCTGCCTGGTAGCGGGCAAGAAGACGGAGGATCACCTCCGCAAAGTCCTGGCGCAGCGCCATCGCCGTCTCCCGCCCCGTCGCCATCGCCCACACCACAGCCAGCGCCGGATCCAGCAACGGTCACGTCGTCGGACGTCGTCGAGCAGCCGGCGACTGTCTCGGCGACCGATCTCATCACGGACCCCGCATCAATCCTGTCCGAGGACGTTGTCAACTCGCCGGCAGATGTCTCTGCTTCGACGGTCGTCGCTCAAGCAGCCACGCTGAGCCCGGCAGCTGTGGTCGGGACGAAGGCCGCCATCGCTGCGGGCGATGTGATCAGCTCGCCGGCGTCGCCAAGCATCGGCGATATCATCGATCCGGTGACAGGCATCTCTGCCTCTGATGTGCTCAAAGCACTCGGACTCGGCGGAGCTGCTGCCGGAGGTGCAGCCGCCGCTAAGTCGATAGGACTCGGCGGAGGTGGCGGGCTATCGGCCGGCACGCCAGGCGGCATCGTTCCGACGAATATCATCCCGAAGCTGCTGCAGACGGCGAACGACTTCACCAGTAACGACCTGCCCGGGTTCGGCGCGGGACAGCAAAATCAGGGCACGGTCCAACGTGAGACGAACATCAACAGTGAGACCTCTGTCACGGTCCAGCAGGATGCCAGCCTCGACCGTCGGGAAAAGCAGGACATCATCGATCAGACCGTCGATGAGGTCCGCAACAACCTCGAAAGGACCATCTAACCCATGCCGGCCCAGCCATATCCGATTCTTGAGATTGATGCGACGATCGAGGGAACCCAGCGCACCGGCCGGTTCGAGATGCGCAAGGCGTCCGTCGACGAAGCCATCCGGACGGGACCGCTCGTCGACAACGGCTTCAGTCAGGTGCTATCTGCTATCTCCCAAGTCGTCGACGACGTCCAACTCGATGGTATCACCGTAAATAACGGAGCTGGCGAGCGCATCTGGGACATCGAGTTAGAGATTAACACCGGGCCCGACGGCCAGTGGGGATACACGGATGATGACTCGGTTTTGAACGCTGCCAGTGCAACCGGTGGTGATCGACAGCAGAAGACAGAAGTCCTCCTCAACTATCTCGAAAAGGGGCAACCGGACTCGATGACGCCGGCGCGTCTCATCTACGGCGGCTACGCCCCGGGCGGCATCTTCAAAGCAGATCACGCCAACGTCTACATCGAGGACCCGGGCGGGGAAGTGCGCCGAGACGAGAGTACTATCGTCCCTGGCAGTCTGACGTGTGTGCGGACGCAAGACCTGAGTCAACCAGTGAGTGCAACGGAGCGGACGGGATAAGCTCATGACTAGGACACTCTACGCACTGAAAGTCCCGGATGCAGCGCTCGAACAGCCCAGTTCGACGCAGTCGCTGCAGGTTGCGACCAACTCACCACTCAACAGTGACTCGCCGGCGGTCGACTCGCTCGCTGCCGAGCCGGGGTCGCGCCCTCTGGTCGGAGTTGTAGCTGGCCAGTACGCCGATATCATCGCCCGCGAATTCGAGGAACTGTTCTCGGCGACGGGCATCGAGGTCGTGCCGTGGTTCGGCGACACCAACAACCAGCGAGACGCCTACGTCGCCCTCGAGGATGTCACCATCGACCAGGCCACCGCCCGCGAACAGAGACTCCAGCGCTTCGATGGGCAACTCTCGCAGGCTGGGACGGCAGACTCGCACTACCGGGCGCTGTACTGCAACCCGCAGTCCGTCGACAACCCGTGGGGCTCGTCGTCGACGGCGGAGGTCGGGCTCTCGATACGGGCCGACAACGTCGAATGGTGGGACCATGTCACGGGTGCGAAAACGTCGGCGACAGTCCAGCGCACGGTCTCGGGCGAGCACGACGATATCGAGATCTACGACTCGACCGAGCCCGGCATGGACAACCCGGTCCTCCTGCACGACATCGCCTACGACGCTGAGTGGCCGACGGACGTCCGGGTATGGGACGACTACGGCCGTGAGAAGGTCGACCGGACGGGCTACAGCGGCCCTACTGTCGGCGACGCCCAGGTCGGCGACGCCCAGGTCGGCGAGGAGCGCGTCGTCCCGGTCACGTGGCAGCGGTGCTACGTCACTAGCCACCAGTTCCGCGGGGCAGCCATCCTGGAGACCGACCGGCTCCGACTCCGGTCCGATCCCGATCGGGACCGACTGGAAGCATCGCGATGGACGGGCGCGCAGTACGAGCGCGTCCAGCTGGGCAGCAGTCCGTGGCGGCTCCGGGGAGTGGACCTGGCCCGCATCGGCATCGAGCGCATCGAAGCCCAGACCGAGTGGGTCGACACCAGCAGCGGCGACAGGCATCGGCTGGACCTGACGCTCAAGCGCGGCCACGACGACCTGCTCTGGACGGTCCCCGACAACGGATCATCCCCGCCACAGGGCCTGGTCGACCGCCTTGATCCCGTCGCTAGCGACGCCGGCCAGGACGCCGCAGCGACGCTGGACATCGTCGCCAAATCGGAGGTGCGAGAGTGACGACGACAGTGCCCGGCCGCGGCTGGTACGTCGAGGTCGACCACCCCAACGGCAACGTCTGGCGGCCGGACATCGTCGGTGAACCCACGCCGCAGCCGACGGTCAACGGCCTGCCGCGGCTGTCAGTGCCCGTCCGGTCGAGCGACCGGTACGCCCGGGGAGACTTTGATGGCCAGCCGATGCGAGCCTGGTACAACGGCGTCCGCTTGCCCGTCGACCAGGTGGACACGCCGCGTGCAACCGAGCGGGGCTGGGTCCTGGAGGGCCGCGGCGCCGTGGAACTGGACGAGCGGGTCCGCCTCGAGGTTGATACTAAAGAGGCTCATCTCGTTGCCGAGGATGTCATCGCACAGACGGCGTATACGGCTGATGTCGACGCGCCGGCGAACACGACTAGCGAGGAGTTGGTTCAGGAGGCCGACACGCAGAGTGGGTGGGATGACGTCCTTCAGTCAATATCGAGTTCGACGCCACTGACCACGTCGAACGGCTTCCTGACAGTCCAGCAGACGTCGTGGCTGCGCGAGGCTGAGGAAGAGGAGTTCTGGGGTGGCACGACGGCTGACGCTGACGCCAGCGCCGGCGAGATGGTCCAGATGAGCAGCACGTCGCACGAATTTTCGTACTCGTGGACGCCGCAGTACGACGTCCCAGCGGAGGCACTCGCGGCGTCGATCCGACTCCGAGCGCCGAGTGGGGCCGGGCCCGGCTTCGAGGTCGGCATCGGCGGCAACACCGTCTACTCAATCTCTGCAGGCGGCTTCGGCAACGACTCGTTCACCTTCCTCCAGCAGTCCGGCGCCAGCAACGCACCGGCGGTGTCGGCCGGCGACTCGGTGACTGTCACGCTCACCATCACCGAGGACAACGGCAATCTCCTCGAGGTGGACACGCTCGGGCTGACCGACGACCGCTTTACGTACTCCTGGCCCAGCTCCGTCAACAGCGATGGCTACCTGATCGGCCCGCAGCCCCACCCACAGCAGTTACTGCAGGAGACGGTCGACGTCGTCACGGCGCTTGCCGTCGAGGGCGCACGGCTGGAGGCCGCGTTCAACGACGTGAGTAACGGCCAGCAGATCCAGGTCTCGAACGACCAGGGCGGGACGTACGTCCCATCCGACGGGAGCGAGACGAACACGGAGTCGATTGACGTCTCGTTCGCCGATGCGTCCGGGACCCTTCGGGCTCGCTTTGGCCTAGGCCGGTACGGAAGCGGTCGGCAGCAGTCGCCGTCGTCGGGCTACAACGCTCAGTCGGTCGACCTGTACGAGCTGTACGCGGACCTCAACGACACGCCGCTGATCATCAACCAGACGTTCGACGACGATATCTCAGCGGTCCTGAACCGGGTCGCGCCCCCAGGGACCGTCTGGCAGGCCGTCCGCGACGGCGACTCCTACCGCGTCATCTGGACCGAAGCCGGCCAGCGGACGACCGACGCCGAGGATGACGTCTCCAGCTGGGAGTACGAGCGCCGCGTCGAGCAGGCCGTCGACAAGGTCGTCATCAAGGGCTCAGTCCTGCGGCGTCGCGACGAACGCTTGACCGTCCAGCACGATACTGCTGTCGCGCTGGACGAGAACGAACTCGTGCACGGTCGTGAGACCGTCTACGATCCCAGCACATCGACCGAGTACGCCGCCGGCCAGGACTACCGACTCAACGCCCAAGCTGGTGAACTGGTTTCGCTGTCCTCGGGCGACATCGGCGACGGCCAGGAGGTCGCCATCGACTACGGGTATCGGCCTGTCGGCGAGTCCACGACCGATATGTCGGACCCGCACACCATCGTCCGCTCGATCACCGGCCTGACCAGCGACCGAGAGTGCACGCTCGTCGCGAGGCAACTCGCCAGCGAGCTCGACACGCCCGTGACCGAGGGGACGGTGACGCTGTCGGCGAACCGGACAGACTGGTCGCTCGTCGAGTCGCGTGCGTTCGACGCACTGCCGACGCCGGACCAGGTCGAAATTCACGACGCCCAGCCGTCGGCCTTCGGGACAAAGGCCCGGATCGGGTCCCGCCAGCCCCTTGAGGAGATCATCGAGGACATCCGCGACCGTGTCTCGCAGAACGCCGAACGGACGTGAAACCTGTCAGCATGGGGTTTTACTTACAACTACTCACCACAAAGTTACCATATGGCCGATCCACTGACTGTGGCGATGCTGACCCTCATCTTCGCGATGGGCTGTGTGACGATTCTGGTGTTCAACCGCCAACTGAATCAGAACAAGCGAGAAATCGCCCGGATCAAAGCGCGCGAGCGGTCGGTCGAGGCCGCGTTCGAAGATGATGAGTCAGTCGACCTGCCCGACCGCCAGGAACAGCGCGAGAAACAGTTCGAATAACGGCTTTTGTCGGCGATGACCCGCGGCGACGGCCCGGCGAGCATCCTGCAGTACACTCCGGAGTGAGTTTTTCACATGGCAAGCAACGAGACCACAGTCTCTGGTGACGTCCTCTATCAATCTGGGGACGACCTCTCGGAGGCGAACCTCACGAGATCCGCAGCGAGGAGCAACGCAACTGACTACGTCGAGCGTGGGCTGGCTGTCATCGTCGACGCAGCAGCTGGGACCATCGATATCGACTCGGGACACTGCATCGTCCAGGACGGCGTCCACGCCTACGACGTCTTCCCCAATCAGATCACGGACATCTCCCTCCCCGCGCCGAACGGAGTGAACCACGTCTACCTCGTCATCGACGAGACCGTCGACGACGATATCGCGTACCACGTCGACGATGACGACACGCCGCCGGCGAACCCGTCGTTGAAGATCGCGACGGCCGACGGCGATGCGGGGACGTCGACGCCGCTAAACCCACGGCCGGATGTCCAGCTCGGGGACACGGATATCCAGCGCCTGGTCGCAGCGCTGGACGCGAACGGACAGGACATCACAGGGGTGGGTGCGTTCGACAGCGATTCGGTCAGTACAAAGCAGATAGCAAGCAACCGATATAACGCTGGAGCATTTGCTGGCTCCGACCCAGATGCTCGTCTTGACAATGCCCTGTCTGCAATAGGCTCAAATAGTAGGCTCTATCTTGAGAGTGCCACATACACCAAAGACCGGTCCATCGGCTCGACGTCCAAGCTCATCGGGCCAACCTACGGCGGGGCGTCAGTGATTGATGCCAACTGGACCTTAAATGGGTTCGGGACGTTCCTGTCTCACTTTAGAGTGTCAGGGACCGGCCAAATCACATTGGCAGAGAACATATCATCCGTCTCACACTCCAATTCTGGCGGCGGGTCGATTGAAGCCCAAGCCAGCGGCAATCAAATTCGATTTTGCGACAATGTGTCTGTCACGCTCACATCCAATACCTCTGGTTGTATAGTGGATGGGTTAACCCGGTCCTCGGTCACTGATAATGGGACCAATAACATAGTCGGGGATGTTTCTTAATCCTGAGTGAGACCGAACCGGTCGTTCACTGATTCTCTGCTGAAAACAATCTGACAGAAGCTGCTTCAAAACGACGCTAGTCCCGTCGTCGGTCCGAGGCACTGCACCCTCTAACAGACTCTCGTCATCTTCGTCGACGTCGAGAATCCCAGTTCGGACCACGCGAGGACCGTCTTCACGTTCGCCGGTCAGTGTCAGACACAGTTGGCCGTCGACCTGCCCGCCGACAGCGGCGATCGCCTCAACCTCCTCGGGGAACTCGACGGTCGTCCAGCCGTCCGGCTTCCGCACCCGCAATTCCATATCCAGCACTCGGCTGTGCTGGGTGATGATTCCTTCGCAGTAGTAGACTCATGATTTGGCCAGACCTCATCACGACCAGACGCATCGTTCTCCCACCACTGGAGCGCAACGAGCGCCGCCTGTTCGGTCGAGATATCATGTTCTCGAAGGCGCTGCAGACTCGGGGCTGGGCCGGCGTCGTCCAGGGCGCGGATCCCGACGACGTTCGCGAGCAGTTGCTCGATATCGACAACGTGTATCCAGTCAACACGGCGACGATGAAGTACCACGAGGGCAACCACGGCCGTGCGTACGAGTGTGGCAGCTACGCGCTGCGGCCCGACGGCTTCCTCGACGAGTATCAGTTCCACTTCAGACTCTGGGGCCACGTCGACGGCGTCGGGATCAGTGCGCACTACGAGCTCAACCCGTGGCGGCGTCCGCGTGATCACTACGCCGGCGTCGACTGGCAGCCCCAGCCCGGCGTCGCGAAGGCCCGGGATCTCCTCGATATCGATCCCGCGGCGAGCGTCGACGACATCCGACCGCAGTAGCCCCGCTGTTTCTCAGTCTTAACCTACACTCCAGGGCTACTGCCGGTTCGCGTTGGTTAAAAAATTGAAGCAGCGACCAGCGGCAGCGCTACTGCGAGAAGATCTGGTGAAGCTCTCGTTGTGCGTTTTCAGAACTGGTCGCGACGTAGTTTCTGGCGGTTGATATATCGCTCCATCCAAACATGGCTTGGAGAGCTAAAGTGCCAAGTCCATGAGATGAAGCGAACGTGGCCGCCGTTGCCCGGAGTCCATGTGGAGTTGTTTTGTCGACGTCGAACTCGTCGACGCGCTCCAGGACGGTGTCGACGCGGCGGTTGATAGTCGTCTGCGACTCAGGCCATTTTTCGAAGCGATCGAAGAACTCCTCGACCACGATCTCGGCGCGTGGGTCGAAGTCGAACGGGACCTCGCGAGAGGCGTTCGGGTTCTTGGGACTCCACTCCATCGCGGCCGCTTCCTCCGTCGTGATCGTCGCCTCTTCCATGTGCTCCCTCGCGGCGCTGTCGAGCGCGTCGACGATCGCCTCGTGGTTGCCGACGGCTTCGGCATCGTCGAGGATCAACTCCAGCTGACGTTCGACGTCCTCGTGGTCGAGGTCGCCCTCGACGGCCGCGAAATGGAGCCCCTGGATCTGCGACCGGACGTGGCGCGGCAACTTCTCCCCGATCGCGTCCTGGAGGACCTCCATCCGCGCTTCCTCCAGCGACAGCTCGGCGTACTCTACTTTCTGGCGGACAGCCTGCTTGCACGACCCGCAGAGGCCGCCGTCCTTGCCCTTGGTGCAGGGGTCGTGCTGAGGAATCTCGATCATCCGGCGGCGCCAGTTGATCCAGTCTTCGTGGATGTGACAGAGCTCTCCCGGTCGGAGTCCCAGACGTCCAAGGACGAACGCGATAAACTCTGTCTCCTGGCTCCGCAGGTCGCACTTGATCGACTGGGCACCGCGGACGAAGAGCTCGAACTCGCGGTCGGTCAGCGCGAGCTCCTTGCTCTCAGTCGTCATTGCCCGACGGAGTCTCCGGTGCGATCGTGCAGAGGTAATCAAGCGCCGTAGCGACGTCATCAAGTTCAGGCTGTGGCCGGACAGTCGCCGGCCGCCCGTGGGAGCGGACCTCGACGAGCCCAGCGGCGGCAAGACAGGGGACGTGCTGGCTCTGGAAGCTGACGTACAGCGCTTTCCGGTTGGTGCTGTAGGCTGCGCTGTCGACAGACGTGTCTACCTGTAATCCGTCTTGGTCCAGCTGCCCCGTTATGACAGCGTCGGCCAGCTCTGGCACTGTTACGTACCCTCGGAGTGCGTCGTCAGTGCGGACCGTTCTGAGGACGCGGATGGCGTCGCGTCGCCGGCGAGCCTTCAGGATAGTCAGCAACTCACCGAGCGTCATCCCAACGGCGAGCGTGTTCTCTGGTTCCTGTGGCGGTCCGCCGCCGTCGGCGATCGCGTCTGTCTCGCTGGTGGCCGCCTCGACGAGGACGTAATCGAAGCCAGGCACAATGGAGACGGCATTGCGCTCTACAAGCGGCTCGAGCAGCGCGCGCAACCGGTCGCGTGTGATCTGCAGCCGCGTCGCTAGCCGGTCGATGCTTATCGGTTGGTCGTACCACTCGAGGTACTGCAGGAGATGCTGTTCAGTCAGGTCGTGGCTGTCGGGAGCCGATCCCGGCGTCCACGGGCCGCCAGCGATACCACTCTCTGGTGGTGTGTCGTTTCGATCCATAGTAGCTGAGAGGTCCTGAGACAGACACGCGACACTGCGTCGCTGCCTTCTCTAGATCAACCTCTCACTCCAATCGAGAGCTATAAACTACCCTGCGGAGCCCCTCTTTACAGAGTATTTGCGGACTCGCTGCGATGCCAGCCCCGAGCAAGCGGAGCAAGAAGCGCCAGCGTTGCGACCGGCAGCATCGTGCTGGTCCCGATCGCGGGAACGGATCCGGCGATGCCGGCGGCTGCGAGGCCGACTACGGAGCCGTACTTGCCGGCCCGAAGCGCGACCTCGGTCTCGGCTGGGCTGAATCGGCCAAGTGTCCACCCATCCTGCTGAGTGCGATGCGCGAGGTGTTCGACGCGAGTTGCCATCTGGTCGGCCCCGAGCGCTGACAGTTGCGCAGCTGCACCCATCGGCGTCGCCGCGGTGAGGTTCGAGTACACACTATCGTCATCGGGGATGGAGTCGGCGTACTCACACCAGCCGGTCCCTTCGAGCAGGCCAGCAGCGCGGAAGTCTTCGATGATCGTTTCGTCAGAGGTGAGCGAGAGGTAGCGTTTCATCGTATCGTAGTCTTGCCAGCCACCGACCGTCATCACAGTCTCCATCGACATACCGTGGCGGACAAGACAGTTCGTCGCGAAGTAGGCGCGCAAGTCGTGGACTGTGAAGTAGTCGAAGTCGGCTTTCCCAGTGGCCTTCACAGCGAGCTCGCTCAGTGCTTCGGCCCAGTCATCGAGGGCAGAGCGGCCGACACTGATGAACGGCTCGTCATCAGCAAGATCGCGCTTTCGCTGGATTGCGTCCATGCAAGCGGCGGTTGCCTTCGTTGTGATTGATTTTCGGTATTTCCCGTTCTCTGATTTTCCGGAAGTGTCCTTGCCCCAAACCTCAACGAAGGTGACATCTGAGTCCGGGTCCGATGATTCCACGACATTTTTTGGAGAGACTGTGTGAGTCTCATCGCCACGCAGCCCGCTCTCGGCGCCAAGCCGGAGGAACAGTTCGACCTCCTCCGGGATAGAGTACGTCCCGACTTCAGGGACTAAGTCAAGCAGCGTTTCGTACTCGGCTGGTGCAAGGTACAGCCGATACCCATCAGAAAGCTGTCTCTTTTTCATACTTGTATTCAGTTTAGCTTCGCTTATAAAGGTGAGGACAAATTGCGAAGAAGTCCGCGAACTTCGTATCTAGAAGGGCCATATTACTTATAAACGGCAGAATAGCAGATAGGGCATATATCAGAATACTAGAACAAATATAGTGCCGTTTCTGGACGGGAGGATTGCCGAGAGTTGTTCCCGTTGCTCGCGTTCTCGGATCGAAGGTTACCTCTGGCCAGCAGCGGCAGTATTCAGTCTCACAAATAACAATCAGTATTTGTGAATCTAGCACCATCCTGCGAGTGTTTCCCGGCGCAGTCTGGCGGTTTTCTCCGGAAACGGTGGTGTGCCTATCCCGGGAGAACACTCGAAACGTGGGGTGTTCTGGGTTCGATATAGCATATAGCGCTATACAAATCAAGAGGACGACCATCAACAGCAGAACCAGTCAGCTATTCGTCGGTTTCGGATCCCCGGAGGTCCTCGCCGCAGCTGGAACAGACTAGTCGGCGCTCTTCGAGCGGGCCGTCGTCGTCTGGATGAGGCGTCATGGACGAAGTCGGCGTGTCGCAGACGGCGCAGGTCCCGATAGCAGCGCCGTATTCTTCCGGGTCCGCATCGATGCCCGATGCCAGCGCAAGCAGGTTGTGGGCGCGGACGATGTTGCTTCGGGCCTCCCGTTCTGCGTTGTCGAGATTCGACGGCGAGATGTCCATCGCCTCGGCGGCCTCTTTCCGACTCTCGCCATTCTGTCGCCGATACAGCGCTTCAGCCTGCCGCTCGCTGAGTGACGTGCGGCTGGCCTGCTGGATCCAT
>NZ_JAYMGX010000004.1:0-296049 GCF_037078395.1 Haloarcula sp. CGMCC 1.6347 | reverse complement strand
TGCGTGCGCGAACCTGGTACGGTGAATTTCGTGAACTCGTCCTGATGTGTGTGGTTCACAACATCAAGCAGTCTCTGAAACCATGAAATCAAGCTACGTCTGGCGATTCACCACGGCCGGTGCGTGTTTACCCGGATTTTCAACAACTGACACAGTGTGAATCCGTGAAATTATCACGTTGTCTCGGGCAACTATCTTGAGTTCGTCAGAACGTTTGCGAAAAGCACGGCGTTTACTACCTGAACGCGTCGAAATGTACCGTGTGGAAAACCTCACAGCAAAGCAGGTAGCCCGTGAAGATACCACGATCCTCATTGAATCCGAAGCGGCGGCCGGCCAACGGCCGCCGCGAAAGCGTTTCTGGGTTCCACGAGCAAATGTGAGAGGCGATAAGATGTTACCTGACGGTGGAACAACCGAGGACGTGTCGGAAGCCGACGAACCGTCGGCTCCCGACGGAAGGACCCAGAAACAGCGTATTCGCCGTGAGATAGTGGAAGATTTTCTCAAAAGATTCGTAGGCATCTCGGAAGAGGAAACCGCCGAATGGGACTCTCGATTGAACAACTTCGAGAGATATGTCCTCATACTATCCAAAGACTTCTGAACGAGGGTTCTGAGACCGAGGAATTATTCTGAGCTGGAATCGTCGGCGTAGACATCACCGAAGCGGATCGCTTCACGGGCGATAGAACGGGCCATGAGGACGAGAGCATCGGTACGAAAGAGAAAACCGATGAATACGCCTATCAGTGGGCCACCGTCCAATTAGTCGGCAATGCAGTTCCGATAGTGCTGGACGCACGCCAGTTCAGAAGGGTGAGACCCGCTTAGCAATCGTTGAGGACCTCTTGGATTCGGCTGAGGAGATGATCCACGTCGATAGCGTGTTGATGGAACGGGAGTTCGATAGTCAGCATATTTTAGAGATGCTTAGCCGACGTGGGCTCTCCTACGTTGTCCCGAAGCGGATGCAGACAAGTGAAAAAGCCTAGGCTAAGCGGTTACTTCAGCGCGGCCAGGACTGCTACGAAACTGACCGGAAGTTGTATCTCGGGAAGAACGATTGGCAAGAGACAACGCTGATCTATCGACGGAAGAGGACGCTGAACACGATGATCACCGGCAGTACTCAGTGTTCATGTCCAATCGCAGTAGTAGCTTCCTCACTGAGTATGGGTATCGCTGGGAGATCGAGAGTGGCTACAGGTCGATTAAGCGATTCATGGCCGCCACGACCTCGAAGGACTTCGGACTCCGATTCTTCTACTTCGCATTCGCGTGTCTGTTGTACTCGATTTGGCGTGCGGTGGATCTACTCGTACAGGTCGAATTGACCGGTGAATACGAACACTCGCCAATTGTGACAGCCGACAACACGCTGACGCTGTTGAAGAAAGAAACCGGAATCGGATAGTGAGGTTCTCCACCCGTAATAGCGCGGTGTCTGAGTGGCAACGCTGTCGGAAGTCGTCTAAATTCGCGAACATGAGTGGCAGTGCAACAAGATCGGGCGTTTGGAGAGCAATCTAAGTCAATTCCCGTTCACTGAATCGGCTGAATCCACGCATTATAGCCCCGCTAAGCCCGGTGCAGTCTCAACTTCCAACATTGAGCGAGATTGATATAGCTACATAGACTTTATAAGACACAGAAAGCCCGAATATTCTCACACAGAGTGCCTGAAACGTCGATATTCTGGTTTTGTAGATAGGTTTGTATTATAGTAATAAGCACCACCAGTTTTAGGCGGGAGGCCGCTGTACGGGAAGCATGGATCGTCTTCCGCCTGCATACGACGCTACTCCTGGGGATGACGCCCTCGAAGCCGCCATCGAGAAACGACTCGTCGATATCGACTCCGGGCGCTACCGAACAAACGTCGCCAGCGTGCTGCGAAAGTTCGCAACGTGGGCTCGGGACCAGCATACCATCTCCAATCCAGAGGATATCGACGATGATCTCTGTCGGCAATACGCTCGTGACCTCGCCCGGGCTGACGGCAGAGACGATATCTCACCCGAGACTGCCCGCCGCTACTTCGCATACGTCCGCTCGTTTCTCACATGGGCTGTCTACGAGGGTCTAATTCCGACGAACCCGGCCAAGACCAACCACGCCGAAGGTCCGCTCCCGACCGATGAGACCGAAACAGACCAGCAGTACTGGACTGCACGGGACCGCGACGCCATCTGTGCCACTGCGACCGCCCGCGTCGACGACGCCGGCGAGGGCGACGACGTCGACCGCACGGCGGCCTACCGCGACCAAGCACTCGTCTTCCTCCTCGCATACTCAGGAGCCCGGAGTGCAGAACTGGTCGCTGTTTCTGATGACGAAGAGCGGAACGGCCTGCGGTGGCGGCACGTCGATTTAGAGGGAGGCACAATGCAGGTGTTCGGCAAGAACCGCACCCGAGAATCTGCGCCGATCCTTGACGACGCGCTTCGCCCGCTCCGGCGCTGGAAGCAACTCCGAGAGCCCGACGAGAATGAAGCTGTCTTCCCCAGACTCGACAACGCGGCGAAGGCACTGGACCCGACGCCGTCGATCACAACCCAGTCGGCTCGAGATATTCTGGCCAAACTCTGTGAGTGGTCCGACTACGAGTTCGAGGAGCCACTGAAGCCACACGGTGCCCGCCGTGGGCTCGGACGAGAAATCTATCGCGAGAACCCACAGCTGGCGCAGGATGTGCTACGCCACAAGTCCATCGAGACGACCCACGAAGGCTACGCACAGGAGGCCGCAAAACGCACGCGTGACGAAGCGAACGATATCATCGGCGGTGAGTAGGTTGCCGACAGCTCTTCACATGGAAGCGACAGACGCCAGCCAATTGAGCCGGTCAGCGAGGTGAGAACGTGTGGTGTGTCTTGGACTCGCTTCTACAAGCGACGGTAGATGGTGATCCCACCGAGAACAGCGACGATCATGCTCCCGGCAATAAGCAGATTCGTGGGTGAACCGCCAGACGGCTCGGCATTGTCTGTGGCCGCGGTCTGAGACGGTGTGATTGCTGGCCCACCACTGCTGGTCTGGGTCGAGGTTGACTGCTTGGTGTCTGTCTCGGTCGAGTGTTCAGTTTCCGTGGCCGTTGTTGGGGTGTCACTGGGCGTCGGTTCCGTTACTGTCGGTGTGTCCGTCGCTGTTACTGTATCACCAGAGTCACTGCCGCTGGAGTCGCTACCATCATCGTCATCACCGCCATCATTATCACCGTCATCATTACTACCGCCGGAACTCGACGAGTCTTCTTCGGTAGGCGTTTCTGTTGGTGTCTCTGTTGCAGTCGGAGTCGGTGTTGGTGTCTCCGTTGTGTTCTCTCCGGACTCGACTGTCAGTGTTCCATCGCGGGCGCTGGTGACATTGTATGCGGTCCCGGATTCGTCACCGACGGCTGCAACGGTCAGACCCACATCGCTCGTCCCGACAGCCTTGCCGGTGAGCGTGACAGAGACAACAGATGTCGAGCCACTGTCGGCGGTATCCATTCCAGTCGCCGCAATGCGGACGCCGTTCGCCTCCTCGGCAGACTGGACTGTTTCTGGATTTCCAGCAACAGACGTGTTCGAGACTGTTGCAACCGAATCGTTGGTGCTTGCAATATCGAGATCCAGTGAACCAACCCCGTCTGTGGTCGACGTGACTACGATATCAACAGTGGTTGTGTTTCCAACCGTAACAGTGTCAGTCGACGGCTGGACTACGACACTGGTCGTTCCCGCCCCCATCGCGATCCCCGCCCAGAGGGATACTGCTATACAAAGGCCGAATACTGTCGCAATCTTCCTCATTAAATATACTGTCTCAATAAGTAGGATTAAGTATTCTGGTTACTGATTTAAATTCACAATACTACCTCTGGTGGGGGTTTATATGGCAAGTTCAACGACAAAATTACAAGCGTTATTTGGTGTATTACTATTAGTGACTGTCGGTCCGGTCTCGGGGATGATGACCGGTACCGGGGCTGGCCCGTTGCAAACGGCTGGCAACGACACTCTTGGCACAAGTACCGGAAACCAGGCTGTCACCACGGCCGGAAACGAGCCGACACGGACACAATCGACACAAACACCCGCCGCAACGGCCGGGAACCAGGCGACCGGACCACTTTCGACCAGCTGGAATGGCTCAACCGAGCCGAATGCGAGTGCCATCGCGGAGTTAGCGCCACGGGAAAACGACTCCCACCCGTACCCGCTCGTTGGCGATAACCAGCCTACTGATCCAGATGGCGACGGACTCTACGAAGACGTCAACGGCGATGGCGCTGTCAACATCGTCGACGTTGACGCCCTATCACGTCACTTGGGATCCACAGCAGCCGGTGCCAACTGGAGCGCGTATGATTACACGGGTGACAACCGAACCGATGTCGGAGATATCCAGTGGCTCTTCGTCGCCACGCGCTCGACGCCCTCGAATGACACTGATGGCGATGGACTTCCGGATGCCTACGAGCGAAACGTCACGAAGACCGACCCCAAGGTAGCAGACTCTGACGGGGATGCTGTGATTGACGGCGCAGAAGACTGGGACAATGATACGTTACCGGCATATCGCGAATACCGACTCGGTACTGACCCTCGAAGCAATGATACAGACGGTGACGGACTCACTGATGACGTCGAATCACGGCTCCAGGGCGTTGATCCGACCGACCCTGACACAAACGGGGACGGTGTCTCAGACTCCGAATGGAATCCAGATCAGGATAATTTGACTACCGGCGAAGAACTCGAGGCTGGGACTAACCCGCTCGTAGCTGATTCCGACGGCGATGACCTCACCGATGGACGCGAAATCGAACATGGAACGAACGCGTCGAATCCGGACACCGACGATGACGGCTTATCCGATGGCGAAGAGATCGCACTGGGTACCGATCCGACGAATCCGGACTCGGACAGCGATGGTGTCCGCGACGGCAACGAGACGTTCACGACAACGACAGCGGACGAAGACTTGGGTTTGACTGTCCGAGTCAACGGCTCCGGCGATGTCGCGTCCGGCGTGAGTACTTCGGCAGTAACCGACAGACCTGTTGTCACTGAACCCTTACAGAATGCAAGCGTTTCACCTGTCGTCGAATTCGAAAGTGAACGCGAGTTCGATAACGCGACCATTGCGTTCTCCTACAATGAGTCGGCGGTGCCGAACAATGAATCCACGCTGGCGATATTCCGCTACAACCGGTCGGCCCAAACCTACGTCCCGCTGAATACAACGGTCGATACGGCGAACGATACTGTACGGACACAGACGCCGCATTTCTCGCGGTACGCGGCGATGGATTATACGGAATGGGCCAAACAGTTCGACGGGAATCGCACCTCTCCTTGGAGTGTTGATCAGAATTTTACCAATGCGACCATCGAGAATCTCTCATTGTGGACTCAGACACAAGGGATGGCAGCACAAGCTCGCGTAACGAACAGCAGCCTGCAGGTGACGAGTCCAGGAGACGATTCGACTACCGGCCTGAAATCGATCGATACCTTCGAAGACGGTGATTTGTCCGAATATTATCTCCGCGAGGGTCCGTCCGATCACGTGGGAGTAACCGACTCGCCCCAAGTGACACCGCGGAACGGGAGCAACTTGCTCGAAGTCGCATCTGGTGTCAAACTCCAGTCAAGGAGCGGCCTTGACCGGTACCCGTCGGCAGGTGATACGTTCGATTTCTGGGTCCATTTCAACGGCGTCGAATACGGACAAGAACGGGATCTGGGCTTCAGATTCGGTGTCACGGATGAAGCTGATCACTTCTACACCGCTTATCTCGGGCAGGGTGACAGTCCGATTCAACTCAGAAGGGAACACGGTTCTAGCAAGTATGTTTTCGCGGAAGCAGATACGCAACTCCCCAAAGACCGCTGGCTCCGTAGCCGCATCGAGTGGGGAAAGGACGGCCAGGTATCACTCACCGTGACGGACGCCAAGGGCAACCAGTATGCCAACATCTCTGGCGTCGATACGACCCTCAAATCCGGCGGAATTGAGTATCATGTTTCTGACAACCATGATGATCCATCATACTTCGGAGAGTCGGCAATCATCAACGGCTCTGCTATGTCTCCTGACGATGATTCGTCCAACGAGACATCTGAGCATGGTCAGGTGACGCGCACCTTTGGATCGCTTAACCGGATCAAGAACTTCACCGTACAGATCAATGCCACATCGACCGGCAGCGGTCGGGTTGCACTCCAGACCGCGAATGGCAGTGTCCTCGACAATGCGTCCATTACCGAGCGGGATGTTTACCGACTCAATGCGTCGAGTACCGAAACGAACGGCCGACTCGAACTGGCAGTAACGGCGGAGAACGGAACCGTTTCAGTCGACCAAGTACGCGTCAAGCGGGATAGCGATAGCGATGGACTGCCAGATACTGTCGAGCGGGCTGAGACACGGATTGGTAGCGGGAAGACGATCCAAACAGATCCGACCGATGCCGATACCGACGGAGATGGTCTCTCCGATGGGCAAGAGCTTGGAAATCTAATAACACGGGTTGATTCGTTCCAGGCTGGTCCGCAGACGGTTACGATGACGCGAACCTACAGAATTGCCAAGAGTAATCCAACAACAGTTGACACTGACGGCGATGGCCTCAGCGATGCCCGGGAAGTCAGGAACACGACAATTGTCGTTTTCGATTCTAAAACCGAGGCCAACGCCTTGCGCGAGGCGATGGTCACAGAGAACCAGAGTCTCAATCTTCAAGCCGCAGGGACAGTACTGAATGTCACCTCGTCGCCCCTGAACCCGGACACTGATGGAGATAAAATCTCGGACGCAGATGAGTGGCGGTATCGAACGAATCCACGGCAAGTAGACACCGACAAAGACGGAGTCTCGGATACGACTGAACTCCGCAACGGTCAGGACCCAACACTACACGATATTCGGGGTCCAGCCATCAAATACCTACGTACTGACTCGTATAATCCCGGCTGGTCCGGTCCCCACTACGTGATTGACTTTCTTGTGCGCGATAGAAGCGGGCTTGGCACTGTTCGTATTGCTCTGCGCGGAAACGAAACTCTCGACCGCACGAACTTCACCGGACATACGCAATATCACTACAGTCAGGATCTAACTGGAAACGCACTCCAGAGTGCAGGGACCTTCGCAGGCGGAACTAAAGTATATATTCATGCCTACGACAGCCACGGCAACAAGCGACGTGTCCCCGCACTGACGAGATCTAACAATGCAGTCAACAATCTCCAAGGTCGTTATGACACACTCAGAGCTCTGCAGGGCCGTTATGATAAAACCGCAGCCGGAAGGTTAACAGTCAGCGCATTTGGGCGCGCGGCCGGTCTGATGCATGGCGCGGGGGAGCTTGGATACACCGTCTCGAATCCGGTGGAGACAGCAGCGGGACTATCTCAGGTTCCGAATGCGGCGAAAAATTATGACAGGACGTATGAGTCAATGGAGGAACAATTCAAAGAGCGTCAACGTGTAAATAATCCTTTCCCTCCGAATACACCAGAAAACGAGAGCTTTGCGCGCGGGTACTTTGATGGTTATATCGGATTCTTCATTCTTGAGGAAGTCACTGGAGCGGGTGTCGCGAAAGTAGCGAAAGATTCTGGCCGAGTTGCACGCGCAATAAATAAAGTCGATAATACTCGCTATTTAGGGAAATCCGTCACTGCGGCTCGCAAAATGAAATACGCGAGCGAACTCCCGGCACGGAGCGCTGGCCGTGTAGTTTCATTTGGCGTTGATCAAGCAAAGCGCCCGTTCGCGCGATACTCACTACGTAACTCACGGACGGTCGGAAAAGTAGTCCGGACACGTCGCTACGTGGCCGATAAGACACCTCAGAAGGTATACGATCTGAATACCAAACAACGGAAGCTCTCAGCCCGATACTTCCGAGATGCCGACCTTGGCGGTCGCTCCCCGTCGGAACTGGAGGCCGCCGGGAAGCTGATGGCCGAGAACAATCCCAAGCAGGTCTCACAGATGCTGCGTCGGATGGACGACGGCCAGCAGGCGGCGTTCTTGAGCGATGATCTCGACGAAGCGGCGCGGGCGGACTTATATAAGGATTGGAAAAACGGCGACAATGTACGTGCCAGCGATGTTGCAGAAGCTACCAGCGCTGACCCGCAGACAGTGCGGCTCATCGCAGATGGCTCCGGTGATGTAGACGACGCCTATGATCGGGCAGTCATTCGAGCAGCCAACAGCGATAGTGTTGCTTCCTACAAACAGCTTGACCGGGCTGTCCGGAAAGTCGACGACCTTGACGGTACTCGGCAGCGTCGGGCCAAGCAACTCATCGCTGAGACTGACGGTGCTGGCGTCAAGCTCGTTGACGAGTTAGACGGCGACGGGCTCCAACGGGTACTCGACTTGGATATCGACCGTGCTGACGAGTTCCGCACGGCTGCAGCTCGCAATCTCGAACGAGGCAATGCCGACACCGATGAGATCGAGAAATTCGCCACACATGCCGACAATCTGGAAGGTGTCGATGGTCTGAATAGCGGTCCCGTCGATGATTTCATCAATTCAAGAGACCCTGGAAACGTTGGTGGTGCACTTGATGAAGTGCGTCGGGCCGATGAAATCGGTGCAGAGAATATCGAGCGGATGAGTATTGAACTCCCCGATTCGAATGAGTATGACGGGGAACTGGATATCCAAGTCGAATCTGGCAAGATTGTCGAATCGAAAGGATCGTTCGGATATACGAAAGGCAAGATTGACCAACAATTCGACAGAAAGCTTAGAACTATGAAGGAACATGAGGATGTTGCTTTCGATGGCAACACACTGGAGATCCGGGCGAATCGCGTTGGGGATCAAAACTTGGTCAGTTCAAAGATTACGGAATGGGAGCAGAAGAGCAAATGGGGGTCTGCAGACATTACGATCAAAGTGGTCGATGAAGGCTCTGGATCAATTATCACGGATTAAATTGGAGGCTACTAATGGAAGATTACGATCTGATTGAACTTACCTATGTCCTCGATGAGGAACCGTCTAGTGATATCTTCGAGACGCTCATTAACGCGTTCCCGGAGTACGGTAGGCGAGATCGCGGACCTCGAGAATATGGGATACGTGCCAGTAAAATAGATGAATACACCAATGAAGTAGATATAGTCGGAGGGCGTGAAGAGATACTCCAAACAATATCTACGTATCCAGAGTGGTCAGTTGAGGTGCTGCTGAGCCACGATGATCTGACAATTGCACGGAGCAAGAGCGAATTGGGTCTACTGTCAGACTTATCAAAGCCCAATTTGCAATTTTCAACCTGGATTTACGCGATGAAAGATTCAGATGATCATGGCTCTCCTCCCGAAGTGAAGAAAATGCGGAAAGAGTTTGTCGAAGTACTTGCTCAAGCCGCAAACATTCTCGAACCAAAATGGGGCTTTGGCCGCCGCGGTGGCCTCGCTATCGGCGAAGATGAGACGGTCGAAGACCTTGCGACGAGGACCAAACCACCGCTGTACGAGTACAACGTCTTCCGTCCGGAAACGGTTGAGGCAATCGGTCGCGAGCAAGTCCTGTCGGCACCGGCCTACTACGTCGAAGAACTCGACTCAGGTGGCGTTTTCATGGCTGTCACGGAACCACCCAAGCAGTGCGGACACGAGGGCCAGCAGTGTGAGGAAGTCGCCGACCAGCTCGGTCTCTCGCTAGCGAAAACGGAACGCTATCACTGACCGCGATTTTAGATCTAAAGTCTACAATAATTCATCGCGACGGATCTCGCGTGCCCGCTCTCGAAGACGAGACTGAAACAGACCAGCAGTACTGGACGACACGCGACCGCGATGCTATCTACGCTACTGCGACCGCCCGCGTCGACAAGGCCGGCGAAAGTGATGACGTCGATCGCACGGCGGCCTACCGTGACCAGGCACTCGTCTTCCTGCTCGCCTACTCCGGTGCTCGCAGCGCGGAGCTCGTCGCTGTTTCTGATGATGAGGAACGCAACGGCCTCCGGTGGCGTCATGCCGATCTAGAGGCTGGCACAATGCAGGTGTTCGGAAAGAACCGCACCCGAGAATCTGCGCCGATCCTTGACGACGCGCTTCGCCCGCTCCGGCGCTGGAAGCAACTTCGAGAACCTGACGAGAATGAGGCCGTCTTCCCCAGACTCGACAACGCTGCGAAAGCGCTTGATCCCACGCCGTCGATCACCACGCAGTCGGCCCGGAACATCCTCGCAGACTTGTGCGAGTAGTCTGAGTACGACTTCGAGGAGCCACTGAAGCCACACGGTGCCCGCCGTGGCCTCGGGCGGGAGATCTATCGCGAGAATCCACAGCTGGCACAGGACGTGCTGCGTCACAAATCCATCGAGATAACCCACGAAGGCTACGCTCAGGAGGCTGCGAAACGTACTCGTGACGAAGCAAACGATATCATCTCCAGTGAGTAGACTAACCAACAAAACGGCAAAGAACCCCAAATGTTGGTTAGCTCAGTTAGGAGCCTCGTCAGCGGGATTCCCGTCGGCGATGAAATCTAGCCCCAATTCGCTATCCTTATCGACGCCCGCTGTCTAGCCCAATTCCGTAGGTTTAGCCCCTCTAATAAGAAACACCCACAGTTTCTATCAGCGTATGCTTGAAAATACCAAAGCCTTGGAGAAGTTACGAACTGCTATTGTTCGATTCTTTTGTGACGATTGATGCATTTTCTGGTTGCTTTTCTAGCGATTCTACTTCAGCAACTTGCTCCCAAACGACAGTCTTTGTCTTTGAGTTCAGACCGCTGTATTCGGTTGCAATTGTTGCGGTGACGGTATACTCAAGCCCCTGCTGAACTGACCAACCTGCCGTTTCCTCATCTTGAAAATCATAGGAGTTTGGAGCGTCTAACCCACTGGCAAGTACTGCCTGTGTCTCAACAAATTGCTTGCTTTCCCCTGGCTGGAGTACAACTGGCACCTCTGCGCCACTATTGAATGAGGGGGGCCTGTTCAGGAACTTCTTCTGGTTTTTTGGCAACCAGTGCATAGATATACTGGTGGTCTTATTCTCCACGGCAGGTGAATACCACTCTGCAGTGTACGTTTCGGATTCGTACCCAACCCAGTTGAGTTGATCTGGCGCAGTTCCAGTGTTTTCGACCGTCAATACCGGGCTGGCGATACCCACTTCGTTTTCAGGCGTGTAAGCGCCTGTCTCGGTTGCTGTTTTCCACTCAACGAGCTGGAGGTTCGGGGTAAAATCCTGCTCTATTTCGTTGGTGACGCTGTCATCATCAGAGTTGATCGCGGCGAATCGGTAGGTCCCCGGCTGGTAGTCAGTGAAATCGAGGGATACTTTCCCGGCTGACGGTCTCGAGCAGGAGTTGCTCGTGGTCGCGCTGCTGGCTGGAGCCTGCGTGCGAACGAGGTCGCCGCCCTCCACATCAACCAGATTGAGGGCACGACCGAGGACACGCCACGTGTCGAGTTCGATGAGCGCAAGAACGGCCGTGGTTGGTGAGTATCCTCTACGGAATCGACATCCTTGAGGAGCGTCTCGTCCAGATGAGGGGGCAGGACGAGTGGTCGGGGTATCTGTCCCGTCGACGCAGTCGAACAGCGAGCACATCTCCCGACAGACTATCTGGTGGCGGTTCTAGGAGGTCTCCGACGATGCGGATCTGCCGGAACGCATCGAGGGAGAGCGGCCGTCACCACAGCTGTGCCGACGGTTCTGGTACGACCGTTACTCCGAGACACTGGAGGTGGTGATCGCCGGCCTGGAGGACAAGCGGCCGAGCAGGGCAGCAGCGACCCGAGGTCGTGCTCCAGAACTACCTCTCCGAGGACCGCGCCCGGCAGTTGCGGCGTGAGTCGATATGGGAGGAGCTCGCCGACGCTTTCAGTTGGTTCGAGCATTAAGTTACCCATCGGTGGGATTAGACTTAACAACCAAAGAGTTGTTTATTCAACAAATACCTATTCGGTGGTTGCCGAACGCGATTCGGTAACTGTCGAACGCCGACTCTGAACTATGCTATATATCAACTCATGCTACCATTCGTCTTTAGCTAATACTCACAGTAATACTGTTAGACCGTGATTTTCGGTCGAATTTCGACCATACACCACACCAAAACGCCGAAAACTACCGATGTTATCATTGTTTATCGCAGGATTTCACAGGGAACAGCACCTCGACCGACGGAATTGATTCTGCTAATGCTCATAGTTATAATTTTACCTCCAAGAATTACTGCAGGTGTTAGCTAAAGACGAATGCTCATGCTACAAATGGGTGCATGGCAGTGTCAGATGACGGAGACGGATTGCCATCGGAAGTTGAAGAGAAAATCGAACCGGATTGAAGAACGATTTGACGACGAGACGTACCACCGCAGGTCGCTCGTCGAGTCAGTCACCCACTCGCTGTAACGACGCTATGGCGACACGCTGCGAGCGCGAATCTGGTTCGGTCAATTCCGCGAACGCGCTCAAAGCCGCCGTCAAAAACATCGAATCCACACTCAAGCGCTAACCTGCAAGATTTCGAAGTTCTAAACACGCCCAACTACACTGGTCAACGTACAGGTTCGACACCGAACGGTTCTGATTTACAGATACCTCAGTGAAACAGACCAAATACTAAACCACATTACCCTGTTCGATGTCAATCTCCCCCACTCTACCGAACACAATCCACACAATATCCGGGGACCATGTGAATTCGTTCAGGTTTTTAGAATCCACCCCACTCGTTATAAATTAATAAAATGTAAATAAGAGCTAACAAGAAACCATTTGGTTTATGTGATACTAATCTCAAAAATAAAATATGGATAAACCGGCTTATGTTATTAATACGGATGGTGTTGTCCATAAAGACGATCAGTATTTGCTGATTGAGCGTGGCAGTGATGAAGAACATGCGAGCGGAGAATTAGCATTTCCTGGTGGAACAGTCGAAGCGGAGCCATTCGAACAAGAAGTCCTTACAGACACAGTTCGTCGAGAAGTCCTCGAAGAAGTTGGAATAACAATAACCGATATCAATTTCATCCATAGTAATACATTCGAAATAAATGACGATACGCTCTGTCTTAACGTCGTGATGCTATGTAGCTATGCTGGAGGAAATGCGCACGTCAGAGACGAAGACGAAGTCGCCGCGGTACATTGGAAGACGTATGATGAAATTGTAGCGGATGACGATGTTCCACAGTTCACCCAACGGTTTGCGGACATCGCAGAAGAAGCCCGGACGCAAGATTGACCGCGAGGAAGCTACAGCCGAGAATAGAGTTCCTCAAGAATCCGTTCTCAGGTTTCGGGTGCGTCTTCGCTGTTCGCATAGAATGCCGAGACCGACGAAACCTCATAGATGTCTTCAGCATCGTATTGGGCGTTCTCACCGAGACGGAGTGCAGCTTCCTTGTTAAGCTGATTGATGAGGAAATTAAGAAACTGGTCTTCGTGTATGGAACCGTCTGATTGTTGGTTTTAGACACACCATCCGCAAGCAGACATCCTTCATACGATCTTACTAGTTAGTTGTGGCTCTCGCACTCAACTCAGATCTCAGCAAGTAGCTTTGTGAAGTACTGTACAGTCAATCATGGTCTCTTCACGATTGACGTCCTCGTCTACCTCGACGAGCCGCCGGCCTCGAGAGACCGCGAACGGCGACGCCGCAACTCGCCTGCAACCGTAGCCCTGTTAACCCAATGATTCGATTGAAACTGCCGTGGTGAATCGCCATACGGCGTTGGATTTCCCTAGCTCACAGCACGGTTGATGTTGTAGACGGCACACGTCAGGGTGATTTCACGAAGCACACGGTACCAGCTTCGCGCACGCACGGCGTCACCGAGCGTGCGCTTGATCACCGAGAAAACGGTCTCAGACAACGCTCTCTGGCCGTAGAGAGTCCCATCGATCACGCGCATAACGCGCGGATCGATGGGACGGAACTCCCGATACTTGATCAGCGGTCTTACGTCCTCTTCCCGGAGTTTATCACGTAACCGTTGCCAGTCGTAGCCTTTGTCTGCGGCGAAGCTGTGCAACTCGCCTGCGTTGCGACGGGCGAGTTGCCAGCCGATCTGCGTGTCGTGACGTTTCTCAGTTGTACAGTGAACATCGAGAATAGCTTGTGACTCAGAATCGACGAGTGCGGTGGTTTTGAGCGTTTGAACACGATAATTCGTCTGTCGTCAGTAGTGTTTGCTGGCGTTTTCGCGGTCGAAAAACGTCGCATCAATCGCTGCATGACCAGATAGCTCGTGGAGCTGCGCCGACAGGCGCAGCATCACTCGCCAGACCGCCGTCTTGATCCTGTTAAACACCTTCACTAGCGTCAAGTGATCAGGGGGATCGGCCTTCTGAAGGCCGATCTCCGCCAGTATTTGTGGCATCTCGCTCAGAAGAGCAAGCGCTTCGCGATAGACTTCTCTAAGTAAATCCGCAGACAATGCAGCGAAACGACGGCGTAGTCGGCGAATCCGCCGCCACCCTGTGGGGCGGCGGATTCGCCTCGACCACCAACAGCACTTTTAGCCAACGTCACTACCTTCCCAGTGTAGCGGGATATTTTAGACATGAAGCATCCGCCGTTCCCGCTTCAACTCTCTAGTTGTGACGGACCAAGTCGTTGCAGTCTTGCAATTCACCAGAGCTAGATAAACCTACTCAGCTTTGCACGTTGAAGTGGTAGCGTGACGTAGGCGTTGACAAAGAAGGATGATGCCGATCACGGACTTCCTTTCGTGTACGCGCGTGTTCGACGAGTTCGACTCGCTGTCACCGGCACAACGACGTCACGCGAAAACCTACGCCACAGGTCTTGTTGCGGCCAGCAACAAGACCGTGGCGGGCATCGCACGCGAAGTGCTTCCAGCCAGCGGTAAACGTGCTCTCAACAAGTTCCTCACCAAGTACGACTGGGACGAACAGCAGTTCAACCACGAACGTCTCGAAGAACTTCAGAAACACGGTGAAACGCGCTGGTCGAAGGATGGCTACATCATCCTTGACGACACGATCACCGAGAAAGCCGGGGACGAAGTCCCCGGCGTCGGTCGGTTCTACGATCACGCCGAAAATGACACTGTCTGGGGCCAAGACCTCATCTACGCCTTCTACGCTGACGACAAAACCGCCTACCCCCTCACCTTCCGCCTCTACGAAAAACAAGACGACGAAGACGACGACCACGATACGAAGTACGATCTCGCCCGAGAGATCGTCACGGAACTCGAAGAAGAGGTAGGTGTCCGCAGGCACACCTACCTCTTCGACTCGTGGTTCGCTCACGATTCTGGCCTTCCTGACCACATCGAATCCTACGGCAAGGACTGGATCGGCCCGCTCCGGAGCAATCGCAAGGTAACTTACACCGGTGAAGAGCTCCGCGTCGATGCGCTGGCAGAGCGCATCGACATGGTTGAGCGTGACATCGAGGACGACACCTATCATATCTGGACGAAGAAGCTTCCCGTCTCCCAACTGGGAGACGTGAAGCTGGTCATCGCCGAGAAGGAAACCGATGAAGACGAAGAGAATCCGGTCAAGTACCTCGCCACGAACAAAATCGACGCACCGACCGAGCACGTGATTCGCTCCTACGGGATGCGGTGGCGCATCGAGACATTCTTCGAGGACTCGAAGCAGGATCTCGGCCTGGGAGACTGCGAGATGCAGACAGACGAAGGTGCCAGTCGGCACTGGCACCTTCTCATGGCTGCCTACAGTCTCGTTCGTCTTGATCCTGACTCGAGCGCCTTGGGAACAGTTCGCTCGAAAGCGTCATCGCTTCGAGCGAACCTCGAACACTCCCTGAAAGAAGCCGTCTACAACCTCCTCTCGTGGGTTCGGGACAACGATGACCGAGGCGTTGATGACCTCATGGAAGAGATCGATCATCTCTTTGTTCACTCAACTGCTGAAGCTAACGTGCAAAGCTGAGTAAACCTATTTATTCAGATGACTAACGAGATCCTACCCACTACACATGACTGGTATTGATAAAAAAGAAGGCGATGGTGACAATACAAATACGGACTTGTCTTCAGCTTACGGAGAGTATCGCCGAGCAGCACGTCGAGCCCGAGAAGTAGATTACCTTGAAACAGCAGGCTCCTTTTATGTAGCAGCATCTCGGATTGGAATGGCAGAGTCGTTTCCGTTACCCGATGATAATCGTCCACCAGATGCGTCAACCGCAAATAAATTATTTTTTACACAGGCATTGAGAGAGTTCCTTCTTGGCAGTCTCTGTTTCCGGTTAGCTGACTGTGGCGACCGATGCCAACGTCACTGTGAACAAGGAGTTGCTATCATGACCGATGTCAGAGATACTCTTTTTCGCGATCCCGCTGAGATTGGATTGGGCCACGAGATTATTGGTGACTTCCAGCTCGTGGCTGGTTTTAATAACTATAATGAATCCTATTCCCTTGCCGCCGAACAATATGCGACCATCGACAACGATCTTGGATGGCAGATGGAGGACGGGTTCGATGACTTTTCTCTCATCGCCGTCGAACTGGCTGACTCCGCCGGATTAGGTCCCGAAAACGGTGACCGGGAACGTATCAGGCGGACATCTCTTGATGCACGAGCCAAATTCAAACAAGAGCAATTTCCCGAGGTGATTGAAGCAATAATTACCAAGGATAATTGGAAATCAGATACAATTTAGCGAAATCTGAATAGTGCTTTCGAAAAGACCCGACAAACGGTTCGGCCAAAGGGAGAGTCTCAGTACCTCACAAAGCATCGCCAGTTAACCTGATCTGAGTCACCTGTTCTGTCGAGATGAGTCGTCGATAGTGGTCGAGGGACGCTAATAGAAGGGGAGGGGCCGCTGTCGGCGGCGATCAGCCACCGACGCGGCAGCGTTGCCACTCACAAGACGGCGTCCCGCCTGGTGATTATCGGTGGAACCGGTCATCCGGTGGCCGGTTCGCGGGGACGGCCCGACGCACTGCGAGGGCCGTCCACGCTGCCCGACACAGCATATTGATGAACTCCTCGAACGACCAGGACCAGAGGCGACGCCCGCCACGGCGGGGCGTCGCCATTGGTGTTTGGTCACACTTCATCAAGTAGACTTCTCAACTAACGGGCTTTGTGAGGTACTGAACCTACAACTGCTAACCGAAGTTTTCATCCGTTTTAAATTTCTGTTAATTAAGCAGAGTTGCACGCGAGATTGATAAAATCGAAAACACTCGCTACTTAGGGAAGTCGGTCACCGCAGCCAGACAAGTGAAATATGCGAGCGAACTCCCGGCACGGGGTGTCGGGCGTGTGGCATCATTTGGCGTTGATCAAGCAAAGCGCCCGTTCGCGCGATACTCACTACGTAACTCACGGACGGTCGGAAAAGTAGTCCGGACACGTCGCTACGTGGCCGATAAGACACCTCAGAAGGTATACGATCTGAATACCAAACAACGGAAGCTCTCAGCCCGATACTTCCGAGATGCCGACCTTGGCGGTCGCTCCCCGTCGGAACTGGAGGCCGCCGGGAAGCTGATGGCCGAGAACAATCCCAAGCAGGTCTCACGGATGCTACGTCGGATGGACGATTCGGGGCAGCAGGCGTTCCTCGGCCCTGACATGGACCCGGCGGTGCGGCGGAATTTGTACGACGGGTGGAAGGCAGACCGCCTGGTGTCGGCGGAGGATGCGGCGGCGTCGGCGCGGAAATACAAAGACGTGGACGCGAATGGTCGGCGTGTTCTGGATGACGTACTTACTGACCCGGACGCGCGTAGTGCCTGGATCCGCACACTCGGTGACGACGCCGTCCAAGCTGACGATGCTGTCGCAAGTGCACGGAAGTACGGCGATCTGGACTCGACAAAGCGGTCGCAGTTCCGAGAGTTGCTGGCAGACGATGACTTGCGTGATTCGTGGGTCAGTGTCACAGCGGACCGCGAGATTACCACCGCCGATATCGAAATCACAATCGGTCGGGTCGAGACCAACAGTCAGCATTCAGTCTCCAACTTCAAGATTGGTCGGAACGCGAACCCGGAGGATGCCGCACATCCACCGCATGACCCTGATTCAATCGTCGTTGAGATGAAACTCGAAGAAGGCGATGAGTTCTGGCGCGTGTATGAACGTAAGTCACAGACTTCGAACCCTGACGAGAACCTTGCCGGTGGGTTTGTGGCGCGGAGATCTACGCTTCAGTCGGCAGAAACGCCAGAGCAGGTTCTCGATCGGTTAGCATTACTTCGGTCTGAATGGCAGGAGTACAATTACGTGGGAAAAGTAGAGCTAACCGACGAGTTTGTCGAAAACAATCAGATCCGGGTCCAAGTGAGCACAACCCGCCGCCAGGCGAGTGATGTCAGTGACGAAGTCCGGCCGGGCGGGGGTACTCAGTACCTCTTGCAAGACGATCTGCAGCCTACTGATCAAGGTGTGAATTGGGAACCAGTTGACGACCTTGGTGACTTCGTCGACTGAGAAGTCTGGTTGCCGTAGCAGACTCCTATGCGGACACTCCTTTTTATTGTATACCCATTTATAATTTAGAGGTTGCTAATCATCTGTAGCAAGAATTTTGTCCACAAGATCGTAACGAAACAATATGGCTCAATATGATGATGGTACTGTTGTTTTTGAAGGGAAGGAAATCGAGGTCGGGAGAGAGATCGTCGATGTTCTTGGGTACGGAGAAATAGTCGTCGTTCTACTGTATGTCTCACCAAATGAACAGCACCCAACGAACGTGCTTGCATTCGACAAGGACGGGAACAAGGTCTGGGAGATTGAATCACCTCCTGAGGAGCGGGAACAGCGATCTTACAAAAGTTTGAACGTCGTGGACGGAAACTTGCGAGTGACCAACTGGAACGGATACGGATACCGGGTCGATGTGGATACTGGGGAAGTTACCGAAACTGGCTATACACGATAATTCAGACGTGCGTGTTCACCCCCACAAAGAGCGGTTTCAGGTGTCTGAGACGGTTGAAATCAGGGGGAAAATGGTATTTATAAGTGAAGCTCTTCCGCGGTGATCTCAAGAATCGACAGACGGCGTTGGTATCACCGAGATTACACCGCTGAACCACCGAATCTGGCCGTGATCGAAATCCCGTGCTGTCTTGTGATTTGCTGAGGGTAAACACATACATTCAGACGGCTCGTATATGGCTCCCTCTTTTCGTTCGTCAAGCCATTGCCCTGAACCGAACAACCTCGGCGGGAAGGTGTAAGACCACTTATCAGACATCGTGAGTTCCGACCCATCGATCACGCTCACAACGCGCGGATCAATGGGCCTCGATACCCCAACGAGCGATGTGTGAAACCGTCTTTTCAACTATCAGGCGCACGCTCGGACACCTCAGAAGGTATACGATCTGAATACCAAGCAACGGAAGCTCTCAGCCCGATACTTCCGAGATGCCGACCTTGGCGGTCGCTCACCGTCGGAACTGGAGACCGCCGGGAAGCTGATGGCCGAGAACAATCCCAAGCAGGTCTCACGGATGCTGCGTCGGATGGACGACGGCCAACAGGCGGCGTTCTTGAGCGATGATATCGACGAAGCGGCGCGGGCGGACTTATATAAGGCTTGGAAAAACGGCGACAATGTACGTGCCAGCGATGTTGCAGAAGCTTCCAGCGCTGACCCGCAGACAGTGCGGCTCATCGCGGATGGTTCCGGAGACGTAGACGACGCATATGATCGGGCAGTCATTCGGGCAGCCAACAGCGATAGTATTGATTCCTACAAACAGCTCGACCGGGCTGTCCGGAAAGTCGACGACCTCGACGCTACCAGGCAGCGCCGGGCCAAGCAACTCATCGCTGAGACTGACGGTGCTGGTGTCAAGCTCGTTGACGAACTCGACGACAACACACTCAGAAGGACACTCCGTGACAGCGATGTTGAAATCGACGAGCTATCCCGCGCAACTCGGAAATACGGCGGGCTTGATGAAGACGACGCCCGGCAGTTCCGCCGCATCCTCGATGACGATGATCTTCGGAAATCCTGGGTCCGCGCTGCAGGCCACCCGGACATCTCCACGAGTGCGGTTAGAACAGCTCTCAAGCAGTCTGACTCTGTCAGCGATGACGTCTCGATCAGCGAATTCAAACCCGCTTCCGACATCGACGTGGATTCAGATCCATACTATTCGTCGTGGTACGACAACCCGCGCGACCCGTATGATGACGACACCATCGTCATCGACGGGAAAGCCGACGATTCACTCACAGTGTATCGGTTCTGGGATCCGGAAAGAAACAACCACGAGGCCGGACCCTGGGTGACCGACGCCGACGATATCGATCGGTTGCGCAGCGACGACAGTGTCGCGCCGGCGGACATTGTCGACCGATACGCGCTTCCCGGCGACGCCGACAAGGTTACCAGGCTTGATGTCGATGAAGGAACCAACGTACGTATCAGTGAAGCCGGTGAGAACTTCGGCAACGATGGTGGAGGGATTCAGTACGAGATCCGTGGAGACGATATGATGGACGAAAGTAGTGAACTCAAACTCGACGATCTCCCTGCCAACAAGGACGGACAGTGGGATACTGATGAGTTCTTGAGCGGTGAGACGCTATGAACCTCGATATTGAATGGGACCGTGTCTCGATCAATGGGAAAGAAATTCGCTTTCAATATCCCATCGATGATTCGATCGTGTCCGAAGAAGAGGTTATCCTACGCCTGGTCAATCAAAACAAGCCTCTAAAGGAGTACGATTTCAAAATCGACGACCCGGGACGAAACGTGGTCGCGCTGACTCCTACTGGTGAGCTCAAGTGGGTAATTGAACCGGTAGACGCCAGCGATGAAGACGGCTATCATGGCTACTTGTGGACTGTTCAGGATCGCTTTTTGACTGGACATACGAGCGGAAACATCGAGTTTGACCCCGGAACCGGGACGATCAGGGATCACTGGTCGCGAAATCACTTCCCTATCGGAGACGAAATTGTCGAACTCAGCGGTGAGGTCTCCCGGGTTGTTGAATTCGAAGATGCCATCTTTCTGCGGTGTAAACAGGCCACCCACGACCTCTATGCCTTCGAGACTGACGGAACCGAACGCTGGCGGTCGGACGCCGACGAACGCCGCGGGATCATCTTCGTCGAAGACGGCGAGCTGTATGAGCGAACAGCGGAGAACCGCACCACCGACCATCGCTATCGACTCGATCCCGTGACTGGTGAGCGCTTCGACCGGGAAGTCATCGACACTGGCTTGTGGTGACGGCACGCATCCCGTAAACAGCTATACTCCAATGCCAAATCCATACGCCGATGACTCAATCGTCATGGAGGGGACGACCAGCGACGCGACAGAGTACCTCCAGTTCCAGCCCAACAATCTACCTGGCGACTGCTGGCTCCACCGACGGGACCAGTTCGATTCGACAGTTTCGGAGCCAGATATCCGCGATGAGTATGCCTTGCCAACGGATAGCGCTATCACCGTTCGAGTCATTGAAGTCCCAGCTGATGTTGACATCCGGATCGGGACTCTCGGCCCAGTGAGCCAGCGGTCAGGAGGGGCCGATCTAGTCGAACTCCGCAATTATCAAACTGTCCCCGGGGAGTGGGAGCAAAATTCCACCTCTCTTGAAACGTTCCTCAGTTCGAGCTAACTAGTGACTGTGGAGTATCTATATATCGAATTCGTCTATCCCACAGGGCAAGCCCAAGTGATCTTGGACAAACTTCGGGAAGCGTTGAATGAATGGGACGCTATTGAGTTGGGACACCTAGTGATAAAACCTCAAAAATTCGGAGCGGTCGGGATTGAAAAGTACAATGATATACTAGAGCATTGGCCACTTGAAGAGAGTGAAATTGCTCACGAGACTACACGTAGAAGTGTCGACTTTGACGACTTTCCGACAATTCAATTCACCGTTAAGGATCTCCAATATCTGAAAGGCGGTGCCGATCACCCCCTGGACGTTGGGTCCGATGAACCGCTTCGGGAACTGCTCGATATTCTCAAGTTCTGTTACACGACCACCGAGGAACGCCCTATAGCCGTCTATAGCACTACTCCCGATACACCGCTCGACTTGCGGAAGCCACCTATTACGGCTGAATCAGTCGCCAATAGCCGGTTTACGTATCTTCCGTGGTTAACCATCCTTCCACCGGCGATGGTTGAGGAGTACGGTCGAGAAACTGTGTTATCGACTCCCGCCTGGCACGTTGATGAGTTAGACGACGGCTCGGTTCTACTGGTCTGCCACAACGACATCGTAGACTGGGACAAAGATTGTCGAACTGTTGCCCAACACATTGGGCTACCGTCGTACCGTGAACTCGGCTGAGTAGATCATCGAAGCTCAGACGGCTGGTCGACGCCGCCGACTCGGCGGTCCCCGACAGAGTGCCAAACGGCGTCAAGCCGACGGCACTACGGCGGGCTGGGAAAGTCGACGACTCGGTCCCCGACGCGGACGTGCCGACCGGGCGCATGAGCGCGAAGCTCAACGACATGCCCGGGCCGAAGCGCCAACGGACCACCGAGCAGTTCGACCAACTCGACAGCGATGGGAGCGATTACCTGGGCAACACCGACATCAACGACCCGACGCTGAAGGCCACCGACCTCTTCGAGAACACCGGGCCCAGTGGGCGTCGCGCGCTCAACGATCTGGCGGAAAGCGATCAGGACGCCGCCGACGCGCTCCTGCAGATGGACGACGCCGCTACCCAGCGGCGCTTTACTGAGGCCTACGAGAGCGATTCGGTTGATAGCGACGAACTGGCAACGGCGCTGAACAGGTACAACGGACGGGACAGTGACGGACGCGATACGGCTAACGATCTGATTGCCCAGACAGGCGACGACGGTTCAGAATTCTTGGCCCGAGCCGACAGTGACACTGTAGATGAAGTAATCGCCGATGGCGGAGTCGACGAGTATGACCGCTCGCTTGCTCGGCTTTACGGCGATGACAGTGTTGATTCGGCCCGACTTAGTCGAGTCGAAGATACCATTGATGATCTCGGCGGCCAGAAAAAGGAAATCGCGAAAGATCTGGTTGCGAAGACTGACGAGGCAGGTGTCAAATTCATCGATGAAACGGCTGATTCTGACCTTCGAGCCCTTTTCGGTCAGATAAATTCTGAGTCTGATCTGGGTAGTGGTGATGTCATACGTCTCGTCCGTTCCACTGACGGAGCAGCGGCAGAAATCCTTGACGAAGTCTCTCCTGGTCGGTATACTGACCTACTACGGCTCAGGGGAAGCAACCAGCGGTTAGCGAAAAATATACTCATCGATGGTGAGATAAATGGAAAATCGCGATTCGTCGATAGCTCCGTTGACGGTGACGAAGTTGTTCGGATCGCCAGAAACTTCGAGCGGGGGAGATACGAGGGTCCCGACGGTCAGACGCTCGATTTCGATGATGTCAGAGTCATCGGGGAGCAGCCGAACGGAAATGGGATGTTCGTACCAAAGCAAAGTGTTGATCATGCATTTGAACGACATGTACTTGCTGACGAAATATCCACAAAAGGACAGACGAGCCTGTTCCCGACAGGAACCGTTATCAGGGACTCCGGAGTGGACAGCCCAGCGGAACTTCCAAACTCGATGTCACTCTCCAACCGGGAGCTACGAAACGAAATCAAAGACCTAGCGTTCCGGACAATTCGGAACGAAAACCACAATGGCGGTGACGCAAGCTACGACGGTATCTCCAGAGACGGTATCGAGGAAGTTACGATAAACGTTGACGGGCCGAAAGTCGACAGTGTGTATCCGACTCGTGGCACCTCAGTGCGCCGATGGAACAACGAAGCCAGACGGTGGGAAAAGTGGGACGGTAGTAACTGGGTCGAGTGGAACAATTATTCACCGTAGCAGACGATAGTTTTGCCAATGAAAACTGTCCAGTTCGAATATCACGATACAGAATCTGATGCTCCACAAGCGAGCGTCCCAGATGTCGTCAAGTTCACGAACGACACAGGAAAAAAACCGGATAAACTCAGTCTAAAGTACGAGTCAGCGACGCCCGGAACATTCTACTGGAAGATGCTCGTCGCACTTTACGGGCTCGCAAGCAAGTCGCCGGTCCAAATCTATCGGCCCGACTGGTTCTATATCGAGTCCGATGGGAGTAAAGAACGATACGACCGATCACATTCATTGGTTGCAACTGCCGAGCAGGGCCGGCTCAAACTCGCAGTGGTGACATATATCGATGGGTGGGATGTCACGCCGGTCGACTGGCGTCCGGAAGCGTCAAGCGGCCTAATGACGGTAGATACTGAAGAGTTCGCACAGCAGCTTCTCAGTGGTGCCAGAGAGTATCGAAGACGCCACAGCGATCCAGATTCGGGGATAGACAGATTTGTATCGCTATTGATAGACGAGATTGAGGAGCGATGGCCACAAGGTGAGCGGGATAAATCGCTCACCCACTCCGCTGCGGATATACCGGGTTCTATGATTCATACCTATCTTTATGACTGTCTGTACCCGGACGATTCGTTTTCGTACTTATTGCAGTACAATGGAATAATTGAGGCGGAGATCCAGCGTCTCCAGAGCGATGCGGCTGATCCAGACGAAGTCGGAACGCGATACCAGACGCTCTTGTCGCATGAATCGAAACCGGTACAGCGGGCAACTGCACTCGCTCTTCGAAACAATCCTGACGAACGTGCAAACGAGTGGCTGCTATCGCGGCGGTGGACAGATATTCCTGCAGTGGTTGTTCCAAGTCTCGAAGCAGCCGCCGAGTTTCCAAATGATGGGGTACGAGACGCCCTGATAGAAACGATTAGCTTCTCGTCACATCCGGAGGTCCGCAAGACAGCGGTGGAACTGCTTCAACCATACTCGGACAATGAGGCGCTCAATGCTTTGGAAAAAACTGCCGAGACTGACGACGACGAAACGGTCCGGGAAAGCGCCCAGTCTGTATTAGACTCTATTGCACCGGACTGAGGGGGTCTCTCTCGCAGCGGGTAGCTAGCAGTTCGACCAACTCGACAGCGATGGCAAGGACTACCTCGGCGACACTGACATCGACGACCCGACGCTGAAGGCTACCGACCTCTTCGAGAACACCGGACCCAGTGGGCGTCGCGCTCAACGATCTGGCGGAAAGCGATCAGGACGCCGCCGACGCGCTCCTGCAGATGGACGACGCTGCGACCCAACGCCGGTTCGTTCGAGCCTACGAGAGCGGCGAGGTCGACAGCGATGAACTCACGACGGCGCTGCGACGGTACGACGAGTTGGACGCGAACGAAAAACGAACCGCCGATGCGATGGTGATGCGTGGCGGTGACGATGGCGTCTCACTCCTCGATGAGCAGGTCTGTAACAGTCCCTGTGATAGTTTCACTGAGGCCTGGCATGGACTCAAACAAACTGATTCAGTCAGTTCCAATGACGCCACCACCTTCCGAAACAATCTACTGGGAGGCGTCCAGCGAGGCGAAATAAGCGATGACCGGGCAGCCGACCTCCTCGGAGACACGAAACAGCTCGCCACCGACGAGGGTCGTGATGTCACTGATGTCATCAACAGAGACGATCGCTTCTCACGAGCGCTCATCAGACAATACGAGGAGTCAGATTCTGTCGGGACGGACACGTTGCGGAGGATGGATCAAGTCGGGGAGATAGACCTCCCAGACGGCCAAATTGAGCGCAAATACAAACATGCTGATGACTTCGGCGTGACCGGTAACAACAACCCAGAAAATCAGGAAGCGTTCAGAGAGGCAATCGCTGAGCATACGGTTAATCCAAATACGGAACGAATCGAAGGTCGATACACTCGATTAGAAGGCGACCAAAGCGTCACGCACCTCTACAATCCAAACACTGGAAATAATATCATCATTGACGACGGAGAGTTCCTCACTGGATTCAAATTGACTCAGGGACAAAGGACGAATATGCGAAACACGGGAGTCATTGGAGGGGGATGAGCATGAAAGCTGTTCAGAGAGCCAACAAGTATTTAGATCTTATACGCTCCTACACAGATGGAGAAATAGAAGCATCAGAATTCATGCATACGTATCTGACTGAGTTCAAGGAGGATTACCAAGATGTTGCTCCAGACGAGCCATACGAAGTACTCGAACAGTTATTCTTTGCATGTGATGTTTACTGCGATGACCCAGAGCTACGAGGGAAACATGATATTGGGGAGCGCCAATTTTTCAAAGAAGCAGCCTATGCCCGAAGGAGACTGGAGGAGATGCTGAACGAAATGGAAGAAAGTGGTTCCAACGAATAATTGGCGGAACGAATAACGACCAGTTCGATTGGTCAATGAAGAACTACTTCGACGGTAACGATACTCACATGAGGCCACCGACTGACAGAGATACATATGGACGAAACGAGCGATGACAACTCGATTACCCTCGAACTGACTCGGAACGAAGCGATGGTTATGCTGGAGTGGTTAGAGCGAATGGATAAGCCAGAAGATAGGGAGAATCTGGAACCGTTCGAAGCGGCTGTGTTGAGTGTGCGCGCTGATGTCGAGTGTATACTAGAAGCATCCCACCCCGATATATTTGCACCGGGTTATGAAGACAAACTCGAGAACGCGATTGACGACGTGCGGTACAATCGGTCCGGCGACGCGTGATCGACGAAGGACGGGTGGAGCAGCACTCGCCAATGTGCAGTCTTAATTCTGTCAAACCACTTGAGTAGCGTAGATCGTCGGAAAGTCTGTATTTCGTGTGCCCGCTGAAGGGGTGGCGATGGCGCCGTCGGTCCTGGACTCACTATCATAACCACGACCGGGGAGGCACGCGAGCGGGGTCACTGATCTCTTCGAGCACACCGGACCCAGTGGGCGTCGCGCGCTCAACGATCTGGCGGAAAGCGATCAGGACGCCGCCGACGCGCTCCTGCAGATGGACGACGCTGCGACCCAACGCCGGTTCGTTCGGGCTTACGATAGCGGCGAGGTCGACAGTGACGAACTCACGACGGCACTCACCCGCTACGACAGTTTAGATGCGGATGGAAAGGCGGAGTTCGACGACCTACTGGCGCGCAACGGCGACGACGCAGCCAAACTCGCGGCGCGGACGGACAGTGACACCTTCGACGACATCATGTCCCTCGGGTGTGGCCCCGGGCAAGCAAGTCTTGGTAGTGTCAGCTCCCTTACTGACGATGCCTACTATTCGGTGACGGCACCGTCCCGCACCTCGGCGGCACTCGCGAGTAGGAGTTGTCTCTCAGCTGACGCGAAGGATGATTTCCGGGCCGGACTCGCGAAAGCGAGTAACGATCACGACGTCGACGTTGAGGACGACTTCAGTGACGTCGTCGACGCGGTCGAAGCACTGGACGGTGACGGCCAACGGGCGGCGGTCGACATGGTCAACGACCTCGGCGCCGACGGCGTCAGAGTCACAAACGGTGCAACAGACCTCGGCAGTCGGAAACACAGTGTCCTCACCGACAGCGAGGTCGACGACCTCCTGACATCCTACGATAGTTACCGTAAGTCCGACATCGCCACGCGTGACGTCGCCGACGTACAGAAGGACATCGACCAGATTGCAGAGTCGGATGTAGAGGGACTGAAAAGCGCGATCAAATCAGGAACCGGCAGTGATACGAATACGAAAGGGCTGGATGGGGAAGTAGATGCTGCGACTAATTTGCTTGACGATGGTCGAAAGATCGACAAACTCGAAACAGATATTGACACATCAAAAGGCGAGACTGACATCGACGTTGATCTCAGTGACGGAACCGCGATAGAAGTCAAGAACAAAAACTACAACGAGGTTCCAGAATATGCCAGATCGAGTCGAGAGAGTGAATTGACCAAGAAAATGGAGAAGTTCGCCGAAGAACGGGACGAGCTCGTCATCGCCGCCAGAGGCGACCCTTCGAACGCTGATGTCCTCAAGAACGTCAAGAACAACATCGAAACTGCCTACCCTGATACGAACGTGCAGCTAAAACACATCGACAATGTAGACGAGGTTTGAGATCCACTCATGTCAGACGATCCTTTCAACGTATGCTATCTGGTAGACAGCCTCCCGTCAGGGTTCACCGATCAAGTCTGTGACCGTGCACCGGACCACGGCTTCAGTGTAGCGGAGGCAACTGCAGACCAAATCACGCTCGAATATGACGAAATTACCACCGTCACAATCCACCTCAACTGGGGTGAAACGTGGGCCTGGAACGATCCCAGAGTCATCGTTTCGTTCTGGACGATGCCACTCCAGACGAATGTGAACGTCAATCCCGACCAGCACAGACGGTCGAAGGTTCAGCAACGAGTCGACGCAATCGTCAGATTGCTACTTGACATCGTCAAACTGGCTGACCCAGCGTACGCCTGGTCGATGCTCGCCGTCGGCCCTGACCCTGACCGCGGACTCCGTCCGATGGAACGGCCGATCGTCGACGACATCTCGCGGATGTCGTGGCTGACTGTGTTCTCCGAAGAACTCGTCGAAGAGTTGGGCGGCCGCGATCACGTTCTGGAGACGCCGGCGTGGCGCGTCGAAACGCCAGAAAACGGCCATATAGTCGTTATCGCCACAGACAATCCGACGGATCCGGAGTTTGAGCCCGCATCCGCTTCCGAGGACCACCTCCTTGACTGAGTGGGCCCTGCAGACGAGTCTGGAGACATGGATGTACCATACTACATCGGGTTCGTGACCGACGAGACGCCCGATTCCGAGCACTCCACGAACAATGTCTCGAACAGGGTCTGACGACCACGCACGACGGTCAGACAGACTAGGTCGCGAGATACAAAGTTGGCACCGAGTCACGGACGAACGACACCACGGAGAACGTGTTGGAGACTCTCAACCAGGCGGAGAGCGGGCAGCGAGCCTTCTGGACCGAGGCCGGGATGATACTTCGCGTTGGATTCACCACCCCAAAGAACGAATCAAAGCCCAGTGAGGGCGTGCGAGTCTTAGTTTTCAGACGACCGAGATAGATGGGAATCTACACGAAGACACTGTGTATCGCGCCAGAATCGAGGAACTCGTGGATCTGACCGGCGCACTCGTTCCCCTTGTCAATCCAGAGTACGTCTGGAGTACTATAACCGACGGACACAGCGGCTACGAGGGCGTCGTGCCGGATGGTCGCCCGATTCCGGCCCATACCGAGGGACTCTCGTGGACAACAGTTGTCTCCGAGTCGGTCGCCGAACAGTTCGGCGGGCCCGACCGCGTGCGTCGGACGCCAGCATGGCGCGTCACACGACACCGGGCAAATCATGCTCGTGCTTCGAGATCATCCATACGATCTCACAGTGGAACCAACAGGATCGCCCGACGCGTATCTTCTCGACGCGAAAAAACCTCGAACAGGAAGCGGTTGACAACCTCGACTTCGCGAACCCGTTTGCGGCCCTTGACGTAGGCGAATACGGCGCCGACGTCTGTCTCCACCGCGACGACATTGCCTGCTCGTTCCCCAACGAGGACTTGCGCCTGATCCGCGTCAAGTTGACGAGGAACGCGACCTCCGGCGGATCAATACGTGGGCATTCGTCCGTAATGTCGTGGACGCCGATCCTGGGGACGACGCCGACCTGGTTGGGCGGATGCTCAGCGATATCCCGGCCGACGAGGGTCTCCGCACTCCTACACGCGGCGGTTCCGCCGGCGTTTATCCGCCTCGACAACCCTGACGACGAGAACCTCGTCACGAAGGTGATGAGCCTCGACCTGAACATCAGCAAGGTTGAGTTGCTGATCACGCTCGGCCGCGTTGCCCAGCACGACGACTTCACTCAGGAGAACCTCGATTCGATGGAGGGTGCGATGGACACCGCAGCGCAACTCGTTGCTGACGCCGCGACCCAGTACGTCCGCGAGAACTTCCTCTGAACGGGCAGATTTTCGTTTCCCTAATTTACGTCCGCATGACCGACCTAGCCTAATTTCTTTCCTTACACCGATGTCTCACCAACGCCAGCCTAAGCGGCCGGCGACCGCCCCACGACCTGACCGATAGCGGCCCCGATGCCGCTTGGTGTACTCCTCCAGATAGACGCCACCACCTAACGGCGCTTTACTGAGGCCTACGAGAGCGATTCGGTTGATAGCGACGAACTCACGACGGCACTCACCCGCTACGACAGTTTAGATGCGGATGGAAAGGCGGAGTTCGACGACCTACTGGCGCGCAACGGCGACGACGCGGCCGACTTCGCCGGGCGCACGGACTCGGATACGTTCGATGCTGTTGTCTCGCCGTGTGGGGCCAGAGGTGCGCCGTCGCTCGGTCGTGCGGGGTCGCTTCGCACTGACCGGTATCACTCGGTCGAAGCACCACCATCGACTCTTGCACAGAGTACCGGGGGTTGTCTCCCTGATGATGTCCAAGACGACTTCGAGGATGCGATGGCTGGCATCGACGGGGACGAACTGGACGATGTTGATGTCGATGTGGTCCGGGACTCGATTAGAGGGATCGACCGCAATGGGCAAGACGCAGCTACGGACCTGATCGATGACTCCGGTGCTGATGGTGTGGGACTTATCGATGAAACTGATGAGTCGACGCTAAGACCGATACTCGATAGTGATGGCGCTGGTGCGAGAGGTATGCGTCAGCGTGTTGCTGACAAGTACGGGGACGGATCTATCGACAGTAATGATGTAGAAAACTTCGGCGAACTCATTGAGGACAGTTCCGTTGAGGCGGAACCAGACACGCTGTTAGATGTCACTGAAAGCGGTGGTGATCTGAGTAGCGCCCGCCGGGCTGCCGAAGCTGATGGGGATGTTGCCGGCGTTGAAAGTGATACTATTTGGCTGGAAGAGGGTGATAGCGCAAGCGGCTTCGAGCACATCTTGGACCGTCACGCAAATTCAGATGAGTTCTATGACTTCTCTGGTGTAGACAACCCGGACGATGTCGAAGAAATCGTGATGAATACGATTAGAAAGGGAGATTCGCAGCGTATCCCCGACTCCGAGGGGGGCGGAGCTGCCTTTGAGTATACTCTCAGTAGTGGCGACGATGTCACCGTCGTTGTGGGAGACAACGGATATATTGTCACCGCCCGACCTGGAGAATATACATGAAAACATCGCTAAGTGGAGAGGTAGTTGCGGTCGATGTGGAGTCGGCCTACGGTGGATCAGTGTACGAGCGAACTGTGAGGATTGATACTGGTCAGACTGCCATCGACTGTTTCGAAGGGAAAGCCCACGTCACAGAGGAGGATTGTGGAAAAGTCATTGACGTAATGCTACTCGCGCAGCGGAGTACCGGTGCATTGGTCTCGGAAACGACTGAGAAGGGAATCTTCCAAGATAATGAAGCGGACGACGACCGGTCACAGTGGCACGGCACCCTGCGAGGTGAGGTAGTCTGTGCAGATAGCAACGAGCTTGATAGCAGGGCAGATGATTCTACGATCCTGCTGGATGTCGGAATCGGAACAATACTTGTTTCAGGGCAAGAAGAGCTCAAAGAGTCGGTAGTCGACGGGAATATCAATATCGGGTCGATAGTTCAGATCGAGAGCGGCCGAATCGATATTATTGGCCGAAACTGACCGTCGACAACAGACGAAAATATGATTCTGTCTTCTCAAGGATACCCGTCTGAAAAGATATTATTCTGAGTCCCGTCGGGCCGGGAAAACCGAGCGCGGACTCCCCGACACCAACGTCCGTCCGGCCGAGTTGCGGAGAAACTCGACGAGATGCCCGGTGCGCGCCGACAACGCGTCTCAAACCAGTTCGACGAACTCGATAGCTCGACCACGCACACCACTTCGAGGCCGTCGACGGGAATTATAATCCCGCCAGCGAAGCGACCGACCTCTTCGAGAACACCGGGCCCAGTGGGCGTCGCGCGCTCAACGATCTGGCGGAAAGCGATCAGGACGCCGCCGACGCACTCCTGAGATGGACGACGCCGCTACCCAGCGGCGCTTTACTGAGGCCTACGAGAGCGGCGAGGTCGACAGCGATGAACTCACGACGGCACTCACCCGCTACGACAGTTTAGATGCCGACGGGAAGCGATTCGCCGACGATGCCATCGAGCGGACCGGCACTGACGGGCCGGACCTGATGTCGACCGATGTCTGCAATAGCCCGTGCCACGGGACAATACGAGCGGTCTACGAGTACACTGACGAGGCTGATGGGCTGAGCGACTCCCAAGCGAAGGACGTCCTCCAATCCTACGATGCAGCCGACGAGGTGGACGTCGGTCCGGGGCGCCAAGGCCCTGGGGCCGCTCAGGAGCGAGTCGATTCACTCGCGAACGATAACGTGGAAGGGGTTCAGGACATGCTGGAGCACGCGCAAGGAAACACGAAGTCGTTCAAGGAGATTGCCGGTGAAACCGACATCGTGAAGAAAATCCGTGACGAAGACAATGGTATCGAAGCGAGTAAGCTCCACATGCAGAAGACGAGCCGCGGTGTCAGCGGCGGCCCCAACAGTAACACCGAAATTGACGTGAAGGTAGATGGTGAGCTGACAGTCAACGGAAGAAACCTGGAGTCGCCGGCTATCGAATCTAAACATCTCAGCGCCGCGGGGAAAAGTGACTGGCTTATCGAGAACAGAGAGGTTCCGAAACTGACAGACAAACTCAAAACACAGGTGGCAGATGACGAAGATACGCTCGTCGTCGTGACCACTGACGAGTATCGGGACCGACTTGATGACATGGGTCTGCTATCAGAGATACGGAACGATGTCCAGAGTCATAGCTCCAGTTCCGACGTGACCGTAGAGTTTACCACCTATAGTGAGCTTTAAAATTAACATGTCAGATGGAGTAGTGACCGTCGGGGTGTACGACCCCGACCCGACCACACAGTTCGTCGCCGAAACTCGCGCCGCGTTTGAACGGGCAGGGTTCGATGACGCAGAACTGAACGAGAAGCAGTCTGACGGACACGTGACGTTCAAGATGCCGTATGGCCACTGGAACATCCGTGTCCACGTGAATACGGACGGGGAGTACGGGATGGACGAACCGGCAGTCCATCTCGGTCTCGGTGAGATGATCTATCCGTACAGGTGGGACGATGCCGATACCTATCGGCAGGCTATGAGTGGGATATTCGAACTCGTCTGCCGACTTGCGACGGGACTCGATGCCGCGTACACACCGGTCTTCGATTCGGAGGGGCGTGCTATGGCTGTCATTCCTCGCGACCGTCCAATCGGTGAGGCTGTCGAGTCCCCGCCGATACTGGGCGTGTATTCGGACGATGTCCTGACCCAGTTCGGCGGTCTCGATGCACTGTACGACTCGCCGCCGTGGTACACGGCGGAACTCTCCAGTGGGAAGACTGTCGTCGTCGAATCCGAGGAACCCTGGGGTGGCTGGCAGCCACCGACGGACGCCGAGTTCATCAAGAGTGCAACGTTCAACGACAATGCGGACACGCCGGAGACAGAGCGGCGAGGGCTCTCTGACCCGTTCGCTTCGCTTGAGGTAGGTGCTACCGGCGCCGATGTGTGTGTTCACCGCGAGGACATTTCCCGGTCGTTCCCGAACGAAGATATCGAACTTGTCCGCGTTCGAATCGACGAGAACCGTGATCTTCGGCGGTTCGACTCGGACAGGTTTGTCCGAAATATCGTTGACGAGGATCCCGGTGACGATATGGCGTTCATCAAAGCGATGCTCGCGGATATTCCGGCCGACGCGACCGAGCGCGACCCGATGGTGAGTGCGCTGCTCGACGAACGGATTCCGCCGTCGTTCGTGCGACTCGATGACGCGGACGATGAAAACGTCGTCACGAGGGTCATGAATCTCGACACCACCGTGAGTAAGTTCGAACTCTTGCTTAGTCTCGGCCGCGTCGCCCAGCAGGACGATTTCACGGCCGAGGACCTCGACTCGATGGAAGGAGCGCTGGATACGCTGAACGAACTCGATGACACCGAGAATATCGACCAGTACATCGAAGCGAAGCTGCTGTAAGTAGTGACGAAGGCCGCGAGTGACAGTGTCCTTAGCGAGGGTTCGACGTAGTGTAATCCTGCAGACTTAGAATGCGATATGGACTCTCCAGCGATGATGCCTTTCCTGAGTCAGTGACAGCGCGGGGTTATCGCTTTGATACAAACACTCTGTGGCTGCTTTACCTATCCTCTTACAGCGGCAATGAGGGGGGCGACTGTAGACTATAGTAGCCATTGAAAATCAATGCACACCTGATCGCACGACGGCAGTGCGATCAGTGTGTAAACCGTTTCAATTGTTACTATAGAGGTAACTGTCTCACCGGAATTTACCTGAGTTCACGGCGAACGATATCATCGGCGGTGAGTAAGCTAATTGACTCGGACTATGAGGGTATAAATCAGTTCGAGAGGTGGTGTGTTTCATGACCTTTGCGAGAAGCTATCTGCTTAGTATGTCTGCGGATTGACCAGACTTATAGAGGAATATTGATATTGTACTGGTACTGTGAAACATCTCTATCGGCGTATAGATGCGCGGATACGGACTCTGTCGCGCGGAAGATACGCAGTTCTGACAGGTAGTCTAACCGGCATTGCTGTCCTTGTATTCACCCTGTTACTGGGTGATTGGGTCCCTTTTGAGGCGGTGTCGATGTCTGTCACAATAGCTGTGGTTTATTACATACTTGACCCAAATAACCAAGCCGAGTAAGGATCATTGAGCTGTTGGGAGAGCTTTCTCTTAGACGAACAGTAGGTACTTCCCCTGTACTGATCAAGTCGAAGACGCGAAAACCCGGTATGAGAGCGTTGTCTGAAACTCTCAATGCGGATGGCTAAAACACCGTACTGTCAGCCCGTACACTCAGTGGAATGCGCGGAGAGAATGTTGCGTTACTCCGGCGCAACGACATCTTCACACATTGGACACTCGGCCCAGATACCCTCCGTGCCATCGTCTTTCTCGTATTCAACCAGCAGCCACGGAGTTGTGATACGCTCGTCACAGTTTGGACAGCGACCGAGACTCTGCGTGTCATCAGGCATGGAAAGGGGATGGAAGGAGCGTGTGACAGTGTTCTGTCCACGCAAAAATTGCCTACCCTCGGATATAAGCGTTTAGCCACTGCCTCGCGCTAATTAACAGAACCGTGTGTTCCGCCCTCACGGTCACACCCACCCAACCGCTGGGCAGTATAATAGGGAGTCCTACTCGTCGTCTTACTCGCCTGCCGCGTCTTCTCTTGGCTGGATATCTCGAAGCCGACCACTGATCTCCTGGTCGTACTCTTCTAGGAGCTTGTAGAACTCCGCAATCGTCTCCGCAGCAGTCTCACCCTTCGATTTGATCGTCACTCTGTCTTGATCGCGAGTGTCAGTGCCTCGATCCAACCGTGCTTCCATACTGCACCCAAAGTCCGTTCGTTCGACCTTTTCAACTGAGTCTGGAGCCGTCTCTGGCTCTACATCTGGTTCACTTGACATGGGTCTTCTCGGGACGCTCTCACTGGACCGCCCCGCACCTGACTGGGGCACACAAAACAGCCGTCAATCGCTGCCCTCGAACGCACCCAGACTGGCCTGCTCACTCGGAACAGACATCCCGACGCGTGGTGTTCGCTCTTCCGCGCCCGTGTCTGTCCCCTGCGCTGGACTGGGCTGGTTGTCTCCTTCGACCGTGTTCTCGAAGGCATCGGTCACCCACTCGTGAAGCTCCTCGACCTCCTCGTCGTCGAGTTCGCGAACGCTCCCACCCAGCGAAGAGTACAAGGTCTGCCACGCTCGCTGGAACTCGACAGTCAGCGAGTCGCCCTGAATAACGTAGGCGTCCAGATTCAGGAAACAGCAGTTCAGCGCCGTCATTCGGGCACACAGTGGGGCCTTGTCTTGCCCGACAAACAGCGCGTCTGGCTGCTTTCGACCGGCGACCAATAGCGTCCGACCGCTCCCACAGGCCGGGTCAAGGACCGTCTGTCGGTCCTCGGTATCGCTCTCGTCTCCGACGCCGGCGATCTCGGCTATCGTCTCGCAAACAGAGTGGGGCGTGAAGTGCTGGCCGAACGCATCGCTGGACATCCCGTATTCCTCGTAGACAGCACCCAGAACGTCGGCGTCGGTAGCCGCCATCCGTTCTTGGAGCTGGCCGAACGCCTTGGCGAAGAGGTCGACCGAGCGCTGTCCGTCTGGATGGGCCATGTCACCGCGCTCGCGATAGTCGTCGACAATCTCCAGATATGGATCGTCTCGGTCCTGCAGTGCGAACAGCATGAGGTTGACCCAGTCTCGGAAGACCGTGTGCGCGCTGTGTCCCCGCTGGCGAATTTGCTCAAGCGTTGCAACAATCTCGTCGACGTCGATCTGTGGCGAAGCCATACTCTCTCAGCCACCAGAGAGTCACAAAATCTGGCCTGCTGGAGAGCGTCACCCTGAGAGTTCTACTTGCCAAGTGATCGGGTCAGGATAGGGACCGAGTGAATATAGAGCCTGTTCAGTCGTCGTCAGCCGTATATGCGCCACCACGGCGTTTGATCCGGGCGACAACAAGCAACTGTTCTTCTTGCCGAAACGTCACGGAGAGGCGGAACTGTCCGATTCGAATTTTCTTGTGTGGGCTGTTCTGAAGTGGTTCGCCGTACTCTGGCGGGTCGCGCCACGGCGAGGTGACGATCTCAGTGAGTTTATCGAGGATTCGGTCCTGTACCTCTGGTGAGAGCGAATTAAGATCATCCTGTGCCGTGGAAGAGAGTTCCCACGTCCACTCGTCATCACTCATCGCTTGTTCCGAACCTCTCACGCGCTTCTTCGGCGTCCATCGTTTTTCCTTCACGACTTTCTTCCTCAGCAGCGAGGAGTGCGATAAGTTCGTCGCGGTCGAACGTCGGGAACTCGACAGCATCTCGGAGTGTGTAACGAATAAACTCGCTCCGGCTGTTGAAACCGCGTCCTTGCCACGTCTTGTCGATTTCGTCGAGGAATGACTCTGTGGCTTTGAAATTCACTGTGACGATTTTATCCTCCTCGTCTCCTCCTGTGGTTGCTTCAGACATACGTCTGTAATACGTTGGTAGTACTATTAATGATTTTGCCGGGTTCATACTGAACACATCGATACGTCTACACGCATACTGAGCGGTCGTTTCAATTGCTTTCACGGATGAAGAGCCCGTATTCACAACAGCTACGACGAGTCGTACAGGTCTTCGACCGAGCGCCGGTAGTAGTTCTGGCTGGAGTCTGGAACTGGATCAGCTTCCTCCGGGTGCTTCGCGATGATGCTGGCGAACTGCTTGGGCGGCTTCCAACTGTCATCAATTTCGCGGGCCTCCAACTGTTTCATGACCGCATGCTCACCGTCAGCAGTGACGTACAGAACACGAATCCCCGGCTTCTCACTCAGTGGCCCTCTGAGTAGCTTTCCTGTTCGTGTATTCACCAGCCACTCAAGTAAGAGCCCAGCCCGGCACTGGATTGCGTACAGTTGCACCTCATCTTCCGCGGGAGATTCTGTGCGACCGTTGTCGGCCCACGATTGGGGCAGCGACCGATTGTCAGTTGCATCTTTCCATCGCCACTTCAACTTTTTCGGACCCGTATTCCCACGTTGGTATTTACTACTCATTGTTGGATTCTCTCAGCCACTAGAGAAACACAAAATCCGCTCTGTATCGCCTCTATAGCAACTTTTTTGCTGTTTGAGGGTATATGTGTTAGTACGCGGACTCATCATGAAAACAGCCGAGTCCCCCACTACGACTAGCGAGTGTTCGCCACCAAACCAGTGGATATCCCGCCAGCCCAGTGGCACGCGCGATCTCGACTTCCAGCGGATTCGTGACGACCGGTCAGCAACGTGGAACGCCGCTCTCGATGCCAGTGTCGACGTAACAAAGAGCGGCCGCCCGGACCTGTTTCTCGTCTCCGTCGACGGCGACTGTCCTGTGAACTGCTCGCTGGTCGAGCATCCCAACGGGATCCACGCCGGGTGGTGCAGTTGCGAAGTCTTCCAGGCGACGACCGTCTGCCCACATCTCTGTATTAGGAGATGAAGATAGGCATCTGATGTGTGGGAAATCAGGTGGTTCAGTCGTTTCAGTGGAATTGAGACTGAGGCAAAATTAGTGCATGATGAGTTATGCTTTAATACCTAGAGAAAATGACATGAACATGACCAACAGTTTCGATAAGCTAGGAGGCGAATATCTACGTATCAAGTTGGCGCTTGTGGTATGGGCGTTTGTTACGGTTGCCGCTACCCTCATATTGGACATGTTCATCAAGAGTATATTTGGTTTGGTTCTATCTCTGACAGTAGGAATTATATCTGCGTTCGTCACATACCGGGGTATTTAGACATTCTCGACTCCCGATATGACCTTCTTGAAGTCTCTAACTTTATTATCATCCATTTGTTCGGCCAAGTGTGGCGACCTTCCGAACTGCTGAGGTTCTTGTTTGGTTTTCATGAAACAGTTCGAATGCTTTGTACGGGCCGTGCTGTGTGAGCTATCACGACAGTCGATGGCCCACATGCCACTCAGGCCATTCACCGAGACTAACGGTCGTAACAGTGCGGTCATTCAGTACTCCGTGGAATCCCACGCATTGGGATCGCTATGTCCGACCACATCTCTGTGTTCTCCGCCAGCACGCTGCCCTCGGTGATCTCGACCTTCCAGAACGAACAAGCGACAGTCAGTCGTCGTCAGCCGTGTAAGCACCGCTCCGGTGTTCGATCCTGTGAATTTCAAGCACTGAGGCATCATGTGCAAGCACACATGCAAGACGGTACGTTCCAACTCGGAGTTTCCAGAACGGCCCGCCAGTCAGTGGTTCTAGGAAGTCCTTGGGCTCGCGCCATGTTGAGTCGACAACTTCGTCTAGTTTCGAAACGATTCGATCCTGAACGTGCGTATCGAGATCACCAAACTGCTCAGTCGCACGCTCAGTGAACTTCCACGTCCACTCAGCGTCACTCGTCATTACCGTCTTGATCCATCATTGCACGGACTTCCTCACGCGAAACCAGTTCAGCATTACCCGCCCGAAGATCGTGCTCGCTCGCGGCAATCTGTTTCCACCCACTCCGACTAAATGCGGGGTGCTTCACTGCATCCCGAGCGATATGGCGAAGGAACTCACTCCGCGAATTGAATCCCTCCTCCTGCCACGTTGCATCGATGTCTTCAAGAAACGATTTGCTCAATCGGAGGTTTATTTGTACCATCTCTGGACCGCCGTTTCCGGTATCGCTGTCTGCATCAGACATATACAAATGCTATACGCTCGTGTAGTATAATTCTTCACCTATTCTGAGACCTACGGCTGCTCTGTCGAGTAGTGGTATCGCCTCATCAGTCGTCGCCCATCGAGACACCGGCCAGCGGTCGAACGTCGACGCGCCCAGTCCGGTCGTGGTCAAGACACTGGCACAATCGTTCTCGAACCGTCGCCTGCGAACACGGCTCGACGCCAACCCCTAGCCGGGGGTCGTCTCGAATCTGGACGTACTCTGCGTCGACGTCCAGCGGCGTGTGCTCGACCCGGCACCATATTGTCGTCGCTCCGGCCCGGTCTAGATCAGTCACATACCGAGCAGCCACGGCTTCGTGGCGAAGTTCGACGAGGACTCGTTCGACAAACGATGCGACCTTCGTTGGCGACCGTAGCGCTGGTACCGACACAAAAACACTTGACGAGTCGTGCTGTGCTGCCGATTCGGGAGTATCAGTAACTGACATATGTCTCTCTCAGGACGTGCTTGCTGGCTCGCCCTGCACCCTCGCCGGGGTACGCAAAACAACGGTCGCGAGCGGTCACGCAACGATATACTCCTCGATCTCCTGGAACCACTGCCGGGCCGTCGTAATATGCACATCCAGCGGCTCGCAGATCGTCGCCTGCGTGAGCCGGATATCTGACTCTTTCCCGGCGAGGTACAGAGCGCCGGCTGCGACACCGTCTGGTCGCCCGTTAACCGCTGTTGACTCGGTCGCCTGCTCTGCGAGTTCGAGCGCCCGCTGGCGAATGTCCGGGGCAACGTCGAATGGAAGGTCCGAACAAATCCGCGCCACCCAGTCCACCGGGAGCGATACTGGGATCGGAAGGTCAAGTTCCACCAAGAACGTCCGGTAGCAGTTCCATATATGTGAGTCTGAACACCGTGCGACATCGGCTACCGTCTCCATCGTCACGAGGCCATTGCATCGGCAGGCAGCGTACACAGCGGCCGCTGCACCGCCCTCAATCGACCGTCCGATCAGGAGTCTTTTTCCTGTGCCTCCCGGAAGAGCGTGGCTGCCTGCTCTTTCACCGCGTTGCTCTCAGACAGCGCACTCGCAATGCGTCGGATTTCGCCAAGCCCGTGAGCGAGATTCCGGTCGCGCTTACTCGTGAACTTCGACCGGCCATGGAGCCGCCGCTGGCGAGCAAGCCGTCGACGCCGTCTCGGAGAGATGTCTGCACTCTCAACCGAGCCGATGTTCGTCGACAGGCCTTGGTCATGCCGAGTGGCAGTCCGGGGTGCGCCCGTCCGCTTCTGTTCCTCCTTGTCGTACGTCCGCCACGCTGGCCTGCGGTCGATCTGGTCTTGCTCGGTCACGAGGCCACAGTCCTCGCAGTTCGTTTCTCGCCCGCTGGTATCGAGCGTGCCGCCACATCGGGACAACCCGGCGTAGCTGCAGACAACGCTGTCTGGACAGTTTGTGAAGACATATTTCGAGACATCCTCTCACCTGACCGGAGGGGCAGAAAACACACTGCGGCCCCCGGTTAGGCGTCTGGCAGTTTTCCATCCGGGCGAGGGACTCGCTTGGCTTCAATCTCGATCTCGACCCGGCGACGGTGCTTGCATCGCTCGGCGATATCGGGACAGCTGCACGTCTCCTCAAGCACATCCACCTCGTACCGGCTATCCGACGCCGAATGAACCTCGTAGCGACCGGGCTTTGCGAGGAAGGAAACGTCGATATCTTCCTGCTTCGCTCGCTTCGTGCGTGGTTCGTCCTCGGAGGTGACGGCCAAGGGGTCCTCGTTGGGGTCTGTGACACCGCCGTCGTCGAACCGAACTTGCATGACTCCGCCGTCAGCGACTGCCTTGCGGGGTTCGCCGTCGACGTGCAACCCGAACTGGTCGTCCAGAGCGTCGTCGTCAACCCACTGCGGGATCGGTCTCTTGCCGGTCGCGAAGGCGACTCGTTTCTGGTGCTTGCACTCCTTGTCGGGGTTGTACTGCTTCCACTTGCACTCACAACTCCCTGTTCGAGTGTCGACAAGGTACTCTGAGCCAGACCCGGAGTTGACCAAGAAGAGGTCGGCAGCGTTTCGTGCCCGACCAATCGAGTCTAACACGGTCATGACTTCGGTCAGCGCCCGAACGGTCCGGTTGTTCGGGTCAGCCTCCTCCAGTTCGCTCTCATCGATGCTGCCGGCGTCGCTACGGGATTCTGTGGTAGCCATGAATGACAGGCGGCACGCCCTCTCTGGGACGCCCCTCACCCCGCTGGGGCGCAGAAAATTCGGGGACTAGAGTCTGTGCAAGCGTAATTCTCTTCTCGGACAGGAGTGGTCAGTACAGGGGAGACAGCGACCAGCTAGCTGTTTGCGAAATGCCAATATTCGCAGCGTCAAAAAACGCTATCAAATAGCCTGCCAATCAGGAAGACAACGACGAATGCACCGAACAAAATCACCACCGCTAGAAGGAAATCGGTGGGACTTCCCGACCCCTCAAGACCAATTTGTAAGGCGGGATACATCGTGTTCGGAAGGTTGGGTTAGAAGAGTAAATAGCCAGTGGGTGACGTGCTAAATTCGCAGGTCTACCTTGCAGCTGTTTCACTCGTCTCCACAGGTGAAGAAACTATATTCAGTGGCTGATATCATAGACCAAGACCCATTTTTTGGCCCCCAGTCGGGTGCGGGGCGGTCCAGTGAGAGCGTCCCGACAGTACCCATGGCACCGAAGACTACCAACGGCAAGCAGACCGGAGAACAGCACCCAGTATCCAGCGAAGCGCAGTTCCCAAACCTCACAGCCCACGCCGAGGGGACCGCAGATCGACTTCGGCGCGTGAATGAAACCGCGAAAGCCGATTCCCTCGAAACAATTGAGGTTAAGCCGATAAGTGGCGGCTGAAAACTTGAAAGCGTGATTATAAATGCCGTCGCCAAGGGAGCATTCACCATGATATTTAGATTCATTTATTACACATAATCAACTGGTTGGCTTGATTCCAGCGGGACTGTCCGCAAATCATAATATATAAGTAGTTTTTAGGCCAGCCTAAAGTATGCAGAATAAAGATATCTTGGACTGCTGTCAACGTCGGAGGGAAATTCTGAAAGCTGGCTGTAGTATCGTTGGCGGCGGGATAGTTGCCGGTTGTCTCGGTACCACCGACGACTCGTCGTCGGATGACACCACTCCTACGTCCCCATCTGGTGAAGAGTCAATGACAGAAGCTGACGATCCAACACCGTACGAAGTGACAGTCAAACCAGCCGGGACCCATACGTTTGACTCAGTGCCCGAAACCTATGCAAGTTTTCCCGGAGCTTGGATGGATATTGCGATGGCATTGGGTATCAAGCCATCTGCAATGATGTCTCTTGAGGAAGAGCAGCTGAAATACTACAAAGCACTTCCTGACGTTGCTGTCGATCTGGGTTCCGTAGAGACTCTTTTGGATTCCAATGATTCGGAATTCGACAAGGAAGTGTTCTACGAGGTTGATGCTGACGTACACCTGATGGACCCGCGGATTCTCAAGCGGTACTCGGGGTGGAACGATGACGATCTTGAAGAGATAGAGCACAATGTCGGTCCGATACTGGGATCGATGATCCGCTTCCCATACGAACGCCATCCGTACTACACACTGTACGAAGCTGTCGAGAAAGCAGCAAAAATCTTCCAGCGGCAAGAACGGTACGATGCATGGGTCGATCTCAAAGACGAGGTGTTTGCCGAGATACAGTCTCGTCTGCCTGATGACAAACCGACTGTCGGCGCATTTATCATCGATTTCGATATTGAAGGCAAAAGCCTGCGGGCGGCAGAGATCGATGCATTCCGAAACGACACCAGAACCTTTCGTAAACTGGGCGTCAACAGTGCGTTCAAAGGGGACACCTACGTCCGATACAAAGAGATCGGTTACGAGAAACTCCTCGATGTCGACCCGGAATACATTGCACTCATCGATAATCTGACGACGGAAAATAACGAGTCCTTCCAGCAAACCCTTCAGGCAGCCAAGAATCACGAAACGTTGAGTGAGTTGACTGCAGTCCAAAACGAGAACTTCGTTCGGTCGGCTGGGACGAATATGGGACCGATCATTGACCTATTTTCGGCGGAGGCAGTTGCGATGCAGTTGTACCCGGATGAGTTTGGCGAGTGGCCTGGGTCTGTCGGCGACGTTCCCACCGAGCACCAGTTATTCGACCGACAGCGGGTTGCTGATATCATCAATGGAAGAGTGTGAATCGGCGATCGGTTGTAGTTAGTTCCCCCAGAAACTGCAAAAGATCTCCTGAAGTTGCATACTATGGAGTATTTCGGGACAGGAGCGTTTCTTGTGAAACTTTGTTTTAGTTAACTAAACCATAATTGTTTTATTAGCGTCCCTACCGTATCTCACATGATGTCGAGATTTATACAATACCTTCCGGCAAGCAGCTCCGTGAGGTCATATTCTTCTGTCGGCAGTGAGGTGAGTGCTAATGCCTAAACACTGTTCGAGACGGGAACTGCTGGGCGGTGCTGTGGCTGGAGCTGCTGGCCTGATTGCAGGCTGTAGTTCCTCAAAGGCCGATTCTGAGGATTCATTTACTGTTGCGTTGGCGCGAGATCCAACACGGCAAAAGTGGGATGTCTACAACGGTATCACACCGTATTATACGCATGTGTTTGAACCGCTCGTTGACACCACAGCGGAGATGGAAACCGCGCCGCTGCTTGCCACAGAATGGGAGGCCGTCGACGAGACGACGTGGGAGTTTTCCTTACGCAATAATGTCACATTCCACAACGGAGACCCGCTGACAGCCGACGCGGTTGTCCGCTCCTTTGACCGTGTTTTTGAGCAGTGGTCGTGGGTCCCGGGCTGGATTGGTGTCACGTCTGACGGCGTCACGGCAGTAGATGACACCACTGTTCGGTTCGAGACAACGGACCCCTTCCCCGCGTTTCCTGGCACAATCTCACACCAGTATTTCGGCATTCAACACCCTGATGAAAACGAGACGCCGACTGGGACAGGCCCGTTTGAGGTCGATGAAGTCACGGCAGGACAGTCAATCACGCTTACGCCGTTTGCTGACTATCGAGACGGGACAGCTACTCCCACAGAACTCACTTTTGAGTGGATCAAGGATCCCAACACGCGCGTGCTGTCTCTTGAAAAAGGTTCAGTCGATATCGCACAACAAATCCCGAAAAGCCGGGCTACGGCGCTTGTCGAGGCTTCGGAGATGGGGATAAACACGTATCTCACACCTGAGGCTGGGCTCGTCGCAGTCAATCTGTATCGGTCGCCGACCGATGACGAGCAACTTCGAAAGGCACTCAACTGGGCTGTCGACCAGAGCCAGATCGTCGAGAATGTTCTCAACGATATTGGCAAGCCAGCACATGGACCGATTTCGTCTACTATTCCATGGTCAATTCACGATGAACTCCCGACCTACGGGCCAGACCTAGATCGGGCACGGGACCTCGTTGAGGCGTCCAGATACGACGGCGAAACGCTATCGGTTCTGATCAATAGCAAAAATGCCGACGATAGAACGATCGCACAGACGCTTTCCGGTTGGTTCAAAGAGATAGGCGTCACAAGCGAGATTCGACAGATCGATCCGGCATCGTTCAACGATAGGTTCACCGCGGGCGAAGCGAACCTGACGCTCGTCGGTTTCGGATCGAAGAGCGCTGCCTGTGACTATCTTATTCGGGCAATGTTCCACTCCGAAGGCAGTGACAATCGGAAACGCTACAAACAAGACGGCACCGGCATCTACAATCCTGGCCCAGAAGTCGACCGCCTCATCGAGCAGGGATACCGGGCAGAAAATCTGGAGGCAAAACGGGACTACTACGGTGAAGTCCAGCGGCGCGTGGTCGATACCGGAGCGGTCATCCCACTGTACTACAATGAGTCTGTCTTCGGCCGGCGGGCGGATGTCTCCGGTATCGACAGCCACCCGGTAGACAACATGATCGAATGGTCCGGACTCACGCGAGAACAATGAACAGGGATGGCGTGAGCGTAGGGTTCCTGCGTTCCCGGTCTGGTACTGGCTGGATTCGCCATCTGGGGCCGATATGCCAACCGCCACCAGCCAGTGATTCTGCGGTAATAGGCCAGATGGTATCGACGAGAAATCGAATGAGATGGATACAGTGTGTGATATCGTATGTATAAATTCACGCGACGACAGACATTGTTTGCAGCTGCAGCCGGTATTTCAGGCCTCAGTGGGTATTGGCTACAAAGCGGCGAAAGCGTAGACGATGACACGTTCAGGGTTGGCTCACCGTGGACGCCGGATGCGATAGATCCCGTGGCAAACGGCTGGCTCTGGCGACGCCTCAATGTGCTTGAGCCACTGCTTACCGTCGATTACGACGCGACTGTGTCACCGGGCTTGGCCACTGACTGGCACATGGTCAACGACAGGACGTGGGAGTTCACACTCCGTGAAGGAGTCACATTCCACGACGGGACTGAGGTGACCGCAGAAACTGTGCTCCCGTCGCTCACACGAGCATTCGAATCAAGTTCGATGGCTGCAGTCCCGGTCGAATCAGTCGAAGCCGCTGCTGACCGGACGATTATAATTCAAACTACAGTTCCGTTCTCACCACTGCCAGCACACTGTACCCGTGGGATTACCTGCCCTGTTTCACCGTCTGCAATCGCCAACGATGGGTCAATCACTGAGCCGATCGGTACTGGTCCGTTTCAATTCGAAAACTGGGAGCCAAGCTCGACAATCACAACGACCGCTACCCCGGACTACCACGGGTCGACCGCACACATCGAGACACTAATCTACGAAGGCATCACTGACGACCAGACTCGGCGGCTAAAGCTCGAAAACGGGGAACTGGATATGGCACGTATTCTTCCGAACAAGGCAGCGGATACACTTGCATCCAGTCCCGATCTCACTGCTCACACGTACAAGATTCCGCGAGCCCGATACCTTGTGTTCGACCTCGACTCTGCACCGTTTGCGGACAGAAAAGTCCGTCGCGCGGTAATGTATGCTATCGACCGGGACCACATCGTTGATTCGTTGCTGAATGGGCTGGGGTCGAAAGCGATCGGTCCGTTCCCAGCGGATGTAACGGAGTGGGCCGCAGAGCTCGAACCGTATGAATACTCGCCTGATAAGGCACGGAGGCTCCTCACTGAAGCGGGATGGGAACCGGATGGGGACACCCGTACCCGTGACGGTGACACACTCTCGGTGTCGATCTGGACGTACAATACCCGTCCACTGCTGCCCACGATTGCCGAAGTGATACAGACACAGCTTCAGGCGGTTGGCTTCGATGTCGATATTTCAGTCATGGAGTCCTCGACAATCAAAGAGCAAGCAACAAACGGGGAGTTCGATACCGTTCTGTGGTCGAGTTCAGTGTTATGGTATCCTGACCCGGACCGACTGTCTGACCTCGTTCATTCGGAGACGGCGACGATGTTCAGTGGCTACGAGAGCGAAGCGGTCGATCGGCACCTCGAAGCAGCTAGGCGGACAGCCGACCGTGACGAGCGGTTCGAGCGATACGCAGCGGTCCAGCGGCGTATGCAACGTGACCTCCCTCTCGGCTGGCTCACCTACTACGCAAACGTCATCGGGACTCGTGCCGACGTCGAGGGATACCAGCCCCATCCCATCGAATCCTGTTATCATCTGGAGGAGGTCACACAGCGGCGATGACTGGGGCGGGACTCTGCAAACGACTGCTGACGATGGCAATCGTTCTGCTGGGCGTGTCGCTGCTCACGTACGGGCTGGTCTTCGTCACACCGGGGGATCCGGCGCGAACGATTCTGACCCAACAGATGGGTGGACAGGCACCATCTCAGGATGCAGTCGATCAGTTTCGAGCTGAAAATGGGCTTGACGACCCATTCATAGTCCAGTATGCCCGCTGGATGGGGAACGCACTGCAAGGCGACCTCGGTCAATCGTACTACAGCGACCGGTCTGTCTCTGATATGATTGTCCAACGGTTGCCGAATACAATCGCACTCGCTGTTGCATCGATGCTCGTCGCGCTTGTAATAGCTCTCCCGGCCGGAATTGCCAGCGCGAGTAATCCGGGGAGCCGGATTGACTACGCCGCACAGATCGGCTCGCTAATTGGAGTCTCAATGCCGAACTTCTGGCTTGGGTATCTGCTTATTATCGTCTGTGCGCTCCGTCTCAACCTCCTTCCGGTGGCCGGCGCGGCTGGACCGAAATATCTGGTTCTCCCCTCACTGACGCTTGGCTCTGGAATGGCTGCGGTTATCGCGCGACTGGTTCGAACAGCGATGCTTGATGTTCTGGATGACGCGTACATCCAGGCCGCCAGATCGAAAGGGTTGCGCGAACGGATTCTCGTCTATAAACACGCGCTCCGGAACGCGCTTGTGCCCGTCGTGACGATTATAGGTTTGCAGTTGAGTTACGTCCTTAACGGCGCAGTTGTTATCGAAGTAGTGTTTCAACGGCCGGGCTTGGGGACGTTACTCGTTGATGCAATCTTTGCTCGTGACTACCCGGTCGTACAGGGCGTAACACTGCTAATCGGCGTCATCTTTGTCTTGGTGAACTTTGCAGTCGACCTGACGTATAGCCGACTTGACCCACGAATCGACCTCGGAGGTGAGCACACATGAGCGACCGAACAGCCGACAGAAGAAAGCAGCAGGAAGCCACCAAGCAACCGAGGGGAACTGACGGACTCGCAACGGACCGCCTCGGACAATTCGGAATCGGAGTTGTGCTCACGTTGCTCGTCCTTGCGGCACTTGGACCAGTTGTTTCGCCCTACGATCCAGTCGAACAGGACCTTTCGAACAGGCTTGAATCTCCGTCACTGTCTCATCCGTTCGGGACCGACCAGCTGGGTAGAGACGTACTGACAAGACTCCTTCATGGTGCGCGATTCTCGCTCGGTATCGCCGTCGCTGTAACCACTGTACGACTTATTATGGGGACGGCAGTCGGCCTCCTCGCCGGCTACGCCGGTGGCTGGATTGATGAGACGCTGATGCGACTTGTCGATACACTGCTTGCGTTCCCTGGAATCGTCCTCGCACTTGTCATCGCCGGGATTCTGGGGCCGAGTCTGGTGAACGTGATGCTTGCACTGTCGGTCGTTGGTTGGGCATCGTACGCACGGTTAGTTCGGAGTAACGTACTCTCGCTTCGAGAGCGTGAGTTTGTAAGCGCCGCACGATTGCTCGGCCGGTCACGAACGCACATCGCAACCCGCCACTTACTCCCGAACGTCGTTGCACCAGTTGTCGTTCTGGCAACGCTTGACATCGGCAGCGTCATTCTCGGCACAGCGGGACTTTCATTCCTTGGGCTGGGCGCACAGCCACCTACACCTGAATGGGGGACAATGCTTGCATCCGGACGCAGCTATCTCAGACAGGCGTGGTGGCTTGTCAACGCTCCGGGCCTTTGTATCATGCTCACCGTGCTCGGCTTCAATCTTCTCGGAGACAGCCTTCGAGATATGCTTTCACCTACGCAGACAGCCCAGATGGAGGAACTGTAGCAATGAGTGAACCACTGCTTCGCGTCGAGAACTTACAGACTCGTTTCGACACTGATCACGGGACTGTCGACGCGGTCAACGGGGTGTCGTTCACCGTCGACCGGGGCGAAATTGTCGGTATACTCGGTGAAAGTGGGAGCGGCAAGTCTGTTACTGCCAGATCAATTTGCCGACTTGAAGACCCGGGAAACATCGTTGGCGGATCCATTACCTTTGCTGAAAGAGAGCTAACAACTGCCACTGAAGCGACACTGCGTCGACTACGTGGAAATAAGCTCTCGATGGTCTTTCAGGACCCGACGGAAAGCTTGAACCCTGTGTTTTCGGTCGGCGAGCAGATCGCAGAATCGGTTCGGGTACACGAATCGAGCGAGACACAACGTCTGCTAGATTTCCTCGGTGTGTCACCGTTCCGTGACCGGTCAGCGTGGGAGAACGCACGGGAGCGCGCTATCGAGTTGCTGGACCAAGTAGGCATCCCGAACCCGGAAGCAAATGTATCGTCATTCCCACACGAATTTTCTGGTGGCCTCCGGCAACGAGCAGTCCTCGCCATTGCACTGGCCAGTGAACCCGCGTTGCTGGTTGCCGACGAGCCAACAACAGCACTTGACACAACCACACAGGCAGATATTCTCAGTCGATTGCGCTCGTTACGTGACGAGCAGAATATCGGCATACTGCTTATCTCCCATGATATCGGTGTGATTGCACAGACATGTGACCGTGTCGTGGTACTCTATGACGGACAGGTAATGGAGGCCGGTCCCGTCGAGCGAATACTGACCGCACCGGAACATCCGTACACGAGAGCACTCCTTTCGTGTTCGGTCCGAAACAGCGACGCTGACAAGCAAGTCCAGTCCGCCATGGCACGTCCACGAGACCCCAGCAGCAGCCACGAGGGCTGTCCGTTTGCCGACCGCTGCCAGTATGTGACCGAAACGTGTCGCTCTGGGCCGATTCCGACGACTGAGGCCGCGTCGGACCACCGACTCGCCTGCGTCGAAGCACCGTTCTCTGAAGCCAAGTTCGTGTCCGAACAGCAGGAGATTCCGGCAGCTAACGGAGGACAACAGAATGACACAGCGTAACCAAACTCCAGATGATGTGCAGTCTGGTACTCCTGTGGTCGAAGTACAAAACGTCTCGAAAGCGTTTTCATCGACACGATCCGTCCTCGGTCGGTTGCGTAGCAGCGACTCACCGGCGAAAGCGGTCTGTGATGTATCCTTAGCCGTCCAACGAGGCGAAACACTGGGACTTGTTGGTGAGAGTGGCTGCGGGAAATCAACACTCGCGAAACTCATCACCGGGCAGCTCACCCCGGACGATGGGCAAGTTCGTCTCGATGGAACGCGCGTCGGTGAGCTCTCAGAGCGTTCCACCGCGCAACGGCGGCGAGTCGGCGTCGTGTTTCAACACGCCCGGGGAAGCTTTGACCCCCGGTGGCCCATCGGTCGATCAATTGCTGAAGCCAGTAGCGACGCCACCTCGGCTTCCCTACATGACACCGGTCCAGACGAGGTCGCTGAGCTGTTGTGCAGTGTTGATCTCGCGCCAGCAATCGCTGACCGGTATCCCCGGGAACTCTCCGGCGGCGAAATACAGCGCGTCGCTCTCGCCCGAGCGATTGCACACGACCCCGATATAATCGTACTCGATGAGCCAGTCTCCGGACTCGACATGGCCACACAGGCGAGAGTTCTTTCACTTCTCGCAGACATACAACAGCAGTTCGGTGTCGGCTACGTGTTTATCTCCCATGACCTCAATGTCGTCAGGTTCCTCGCTGATAGGGTCGCGGTAATGTATGCTGGCGAACTCGTCGAAGTCGGGCAAGCAGGCGACCTGTTCCAGTCACCAACCCATCCCTATACTGAAGCGTTAATCCGTGCGATTCCGAGTGATGACCCACGAGATCCCCCGCCAGTGCCGCTTCACGGTGCTCCTCCTGACCCAGCAGATAGACCGGAAGGCTGCCCATTCCATCCACGTTGTCCGGCCGTGACACAATCCTGTCAGGAACACCATCCGTCACTCGAAGAGGTTCGGGAGACACACGTTCGGTGTCTTCATGCTCCGGAAGCGACAGGCGAAACAGACATAAATGAGTCCCATACTGAAAATGGACTCTGAGATGAGTCGATTCTGAGCCCATGAAAACCGATTATTCTACTCAAAGTCAACGTTTTTGTGGGTGCTTTCACCAGTCATCACTGACTTCACTCTCGTCACAGAAGATGTCCTCATCAAGATAATCAACGAGTAACCGGGCAGGTCATGCTCACAACCTCTTCCGTGTCGTCTGTATAAATATTGCCGCCGATCAGCGTGATGACGCCACGCAGTGGTGGACAACACGGACGGCGAGTAGCCAACTCGTCCTGTCTTGGTCTCTGTCGGTTTGTGCTTCCCTCGGGGCTGGAGTTTAAATACGATGACGAACGCAACCAAGCGTGTGACTGACCGGAATCCTGAGTACGATCCCGCTGATATCCGCGGCGCAGCGAGTTCCGATCCTGACACGAGAGGGAACGGACGGGAACAAGTCCTCGAATCCACCAAGTATCCCGACCGTACAGAGGATGATGCTCGCACCTGTCGGACCTGTGGCCAGGATATCCCACGGGATGAACGCCAGTGTCCGTTCTGCGCTCAAACCGGCGTCTCAGAGATACCTTCCGACAATCAAGGTAGTAGTCCACTTGGGGAGTGGACGTTCGGTCAGGTAGTACTTGCACTCGTCGAAGCGAACACTGACTTCCATGCACGAGCCCTCGGCGCTGCGGCCTTCTCCGTGTCTGATAGCATCGCGAGCGGTGAGGGTGTCTCTCATGGAACCGTGAAGTGTCGAGCAGCCTTCGGGACCGAGCCAGCCGCCACTCTCACGAAGGGCTGGCCCGACCTGCCGACCGAAACCACGATCGACGAGGAACCCGGACAGGCGCTTCTAGAGACGGCCGACGAACAGACCAACTGGGACGGGGATGGAGACGACGTCCAGCCACGGATCTATCTCGAGGACGGGTCGCCAGTCACCGACCGCTCTGAGTTCCAGCAGCTCACGGATGAGTTCCGACAGGACGACAGCACGTACTGGCTTGTTCCCGGCGTCGTGCAGCGCCATCAGGCAAGAGCCGAACCGGAGATAGTCGGAATTGGGTTCTACTGTCGCCAGTGTGGCGCCGTGACGGGACACGAATCTCACGGGCTCGATGGCTTCGAGTGTCACCCACATCTTGACCGCATGATCTGGACCTGCAGAGAGTGTGGGCAGCACCGACACGAACCTGAGCAGGAGGATGACACGGAGGATGTCACGGGCTATGAGCATCTTCCCGACGGCGTCTCACCGGAGGATATCCACGGCGACGAGCCAGACTTCCAGGAACAAGCGTTTCAGGACCAGATCAGTGCCTATCGCGAGCGGAATGGCTTCTTTCCGTGGGAGCGGTAACTATTCCGTTGCTTCAGAAAGGACTTTTGAGTAAAGCTCATCGGAGATCCAGAAGCCAGCGTCACGAAGGGCGTCAAGTTCGTATTTTAATTCAATGTCTCCAGCATTGGCTCCGCGGAGTAGTATCCCGATGACTCCCGTTACCGTCAGGTTGTGTCTCCGAGCGACCTGTCGACCGTCTTTTTCATCCAAAAGGATGAGGTCAGCATCGTGCTCGATGGCATGACAAATAGCAGCTGTTTCCCCGAGATCCAGTTCGTGGAAGATTTCAGTGAAGAGGTGCGACTGTTCGACCTCGGTGATCGTCAGGAACTCATCGTCACGCAACGAGCGAAGCGCGTCTACACCTGCCTCTCCATCAGTGAGTTCGTCCCAAACCTGACGTGGAATGGTGATGCTCGAAAACTGCGATTTGAGAAGGGTGAGTTGGTCGATAAGTGCAAGATTCAGCAGCGGTGACGTGTCCGAGACTACAAGCTCGCTATTCGGCATAGTCGAGGTCTTCGGCAAGTTCAGTGTCGGTGTAATGGCGTGGGATTTCGCGGTCTCCGAGTAACGCTTGGAACTCTCGGTGGGACAGTTCTGCCAATGCACGCGCTTTCCCGAACGAAAGGATATCACGTGCGTAAAGCGAGACAGCTAATTCTTGCTTCATTGCCTGCGGCCGCTCTCCCTCAGGAATTTGGAGCGCCTCATACACCTCTTCGTCAATTTCGATAGTAGCCATACTCGTCTGTTGGATAACCCGATTATTGAGTGTTTGGCTGCGCTATCCGAATGTGACGTCGTGTAGTCTCACCTGTGCGGTCGAAAACCTCTGTTTTGGTAGATTGGAGTGCAATTTGACTACGATACGATTCGTGTTCGACGTGCATGACCAACCGGTGAACAGCTGAGGTTTTGTGTCTCCCTTTGGGCCGGAAGAGATCATGAGTCCCACAGCACCTTCCTTCGAGGAGTATGACTTCGACCGCGGTGACCACGTCCGAGCCGACTGGACCGACGGAGACGGCCCACTGGATGCAGTCGTCGGAACCGTTACAGAGATTTCGTGTTCCGGCGGCAACGTGATCGTCGCTGTCGAGGCTGACGACGACCAGTACCCCGAGCACTCGATCTACGGCGGGACCCATGATTGCGCTCCCGAGTGGGTCGAACCGCTAGAGCAATCCTAGTCCGACAGCAAGGGAACTCGCCCGTATTTTGTGAGCCTCCGCCGGGTGAGAGGCGTTCCAGAGAGAGCGTCTTGACTACCAGCTATGTCGGAAAAGCACACAGTACAGACCAAGCTAGTTCGTTTTGGCCCCGCTCTCACTCTAGGGGCTGGTCGAGAATGTCAAAGATATCGACAGCCTTGAACTCCTGATACCGCTCTTTCCCCGTTGTTTCGGTCAGGACGTCCTGTGCTTCAAGTTCTTGAATTGCGTTCCGTGCTGTCTGTGCGGTCACATCCAGTAGCTCAGCGACGTCGTTCGTGGTCAGGTATGGCTGCTTGAACAGGCGCATCGCCAGCCGGTCGGCGGCTGTTTTCTCGTGTCCATAGGTTCGCTCGTACTCTCGACGGAGATTCCGAAGATTGTTCGTTCGTGTGACTGCCTCGGCAGCTTGTGAGCGAATCCCCTCGACGAAGAACTCTAGCCAAGGCTCCCAGGCACCCGTTTCGCTGACTGTTCGCATCCGGTCGGCATACTCGATTTTGTTGCGGTTGAAATACGCGCTTGGATACAGATACGGTTGTGTGAGGTAGCCGTTCTGAATCAGCTGTAACGTGATGAGGATACGTCCCAGGCGGCCGTTCCCATCCTCGAAGGGGTGAATGGTCTCGAACTGATAGTGGACGAGCCCAAGCTGGACAAGGTCGTGGTACTCGCTGGTCGTGTTGCAGTACTCGATTAGATTCGTCATCAGCTCCGGAATCCGGTCCGGTGCTGGCGGGACGAATGGTTCCTGGAACGACGAGGCTGCCGGGAGATTGATCGGCTTCGCACGGAACTCCCCAGGGTATTCACAGTGACCACGCACGTCCGCCATCAGCAACTCGTGCAGGTTCTGTAACAGTCCAAGTGTGATCTGGTCGCCCTCGGAAATCCGAGTCGCACCTTCAGTGATCGTCCGCTCGTAATTGAGTGCTTCTTGGACATCCTTCCGAGTGGTGCCGCTATCGGCGAGCTCCTGGGACCGGAATACGTCCTCAATATCGATATCTGCACCCTCAAGCACGACCGATTCGACGGCTTCGCGACGGACCATTGTCGTGTATAGCAACGGATTGGCTTCCGTCTCGTCGCCGATCCCTTCCAGCCGTCCGAGCTGATAGATGGCGTCCTGCAGCAACTGCTGGAAGTCGGCGTCGAATTCGAGGGCATGTGCCGGTGGCAGTGGATCTGGAAGATAGTATGGCCGGCGTCCGAAGGGAACATACTCGCCAGGCGCTTCATCGGGAAGACTGTTGCCCGCCATTTTGCTTGCGGTCATCGTATTCGGGCTAAGGCAAAAATATCTGTGGTATATTTTGGTTAGCACAGTGAGTATCCGATATCTCTATATATGCGGAAAACCGGACACCGTCGCTAACCCAAACCGGGGATGCAAGCTACAGGAAGGTCTTGTGACTGGACTTGGCGTCACACCTGTTGTGACCACTGGAATCGCTGTAGTCGCTCCGTTCGTGTTACGAGTACTCACTACACTCCTGACAACAGGGGGTCGCTCCCGGTTGCTGCAGCTAGCAAACAGCGGCGTCGACGGCGGCAGGGCACGTACCACCGCGTCCAGTAGCGTTGGTTCAGTGTCGGTTCGTGTCCTATCCGGTGTGTGTCACAGGGTCAGGGCGTGGACTCCACCACAACGGGTGTGACGCCACCTGTCGCGGCTTTGTGGTCGCTGTTCTCCAACAGATCGAGACCGACGTAGCGTTTTTCAAGCAGTCCCTCAGCGGTCTCGATATCCATCGCGAGGATCTCTGTCTGTGTCTGGTCCCGTCCGACCTGCCGAGTTTTCTCGACGATGTCGCCGCCGCCGATCTCGATGAGCTTCTCCCAGACGCGCTTGATCGTCTGGCGATGAGGTTCCTTCCCGAGTTCGGCGGTGAGGGCTGTTGCTATATCGTTTTTCGTCATGAAGACGCCGCTGCCGTCGGTTCGCTTCGTGGCAAATTCCGGCCAGCGCTTGGCGATGCTGATGGCGCGATAGGTGTTCTGGCGGTTCGAGCGCTCGACGAACATCGTCTTGACTTTCGACTGCCGGCAGTTCGCGAAGAAATCCAGCGGGGAGCTACTGGGTTCGATGCCCTCGGGCAGTTGTTCGGCGTCTTCCTGCTGGTCGGTGTCGGCTTCGAGTTGCTGGGCTTTGGCGATAGCACTCTTGGCGACGTCGCGGGTAGTCTCCTGCTTTGCTTCGAGGTCGTCGAGGCGCTGGTCATTCGTGGCGGCGTCACCGACTGCCGTGGTGGCAACCTCGTGGGTCCGTTCGAGGTTGGCCTCTAGTTCGGTGACGCGTTCGTGGAGGTCATCGATAGTCGCGACCAGCGTCTCAAGAACACTCGAAACGAGGGGTGACACGTCGCCGTCGAGGTCGTTGATGAGCGTCTGGAGTTCGTCGGTATCCGTCTCAGCCTGTTCGATGTCCATGTCGAGGTGGTCGGCGAGGGCTTGATCGGTGGCTGTGTCGTCGTTGAGGTTTGTTTGTCGTGGCATTGTGACCACAGGACCCGTGCTCGGAATCGAACCGAGCAGTGCTGACCACAGCACGGGCTCTCGGTGACGTAGCTGTCGCTCTCTAGACGCGGCGGTTGGCTCGTGGCAACCCCGCTCCGTCTAGTGGATTTGTGTCGTGGCACCGCGCCGGCGATTAGCAGTCTGTGTGTGCTGTCGTCGCCCGAACCGGCGTGGCACTGGGTTCACCGGTTGCGGGACTCCTCCACTGGTGGCAGGGGTACAGTCGTGGTCGACACTGGGGCGAGCGCTATGGTCGGTCACGTTTCGATCACTGCTCGGCGCTCAATGGCGACATCATGGGCGTGGTCCCCGTGACGGTACTGGTCGTAGTAGTTCTCGATAGTGGGGAACTCGGTCGTCCATTCGGTGTAGTGGGTGAGATCACCGACGTGGTAGCGGAGTCGCCACTGGGTTGTCTCTGATGACGCTGCCTCGGTCGCAGGTTCCGGTGATGGATCCGCGTGGGCCATCAGTCATCCCCTCCTGCGAATGGCCCAGGATGGCTGCTCCCGCGTTCAACCAGCGCACAATCTGTGAGGGAAACGGTGAATGACATGACCTTGCCAGTGTGACCGATTGCGTCGGCCAGCTGTCGGCGCGTGGTCGTGTCTGGTTCAGACGCCCGCAACCGACGGAGCGGTTCTGTCGTGAGGTCGGCAAGTAATGTTCCTGTGACGTGCTCGTCGTCGACAGCACGGACCAGCAACAGCGGGTTACTATTGGTGGTCGTAATGGCGACGATCTCGCCGACGGTCGGGTGGGTAGTCATCGGCCCACCTCCCTGTAGAGTGAGCAATTGATGGGGTGTTGATACCCACACAGAAACGCAGTACTAGATAAATGACGGCCAAAACGACTTTCATGGGAACTTACCAATGAATCGGATGAGTTCCCGAGGCCGGAGTGGCTGTCAGTGGGCCTAATCGAAGGTAGTAGCTGGTCCGGATCCGGAACTCGGTGTCGGGGACGATGATCTCGAATGGTGGCGGAAGCGCTAGCTTCAGTACGGCTGTCCCCCGGCTGGCCACCATTCTGTCGCCGGTACGCTTGCGGCTGTGTCGTACTCCATGAGTGGACAAACTGTGAGTCTGAGTCACAACTGTTTTTGATACCAAGTCCATACCGGTCGGTTGGGTACCGGTCTCTATTCCATCCCCCCATGGATCCACCCCGAATCATCGATTTGCCCGAGACCAGAACCCGTCGTCGTGGATGACGACTTCCGGTGGTGCGTTGCACACCACTTCCTACACCCCCCAGCAGCCCACCACTTTCATACAGCGACCCACTCTCCCGGTGAGTCGGCTGTCTACGTGGCAGTGAGACTGTTGGTTGCTGGCATCGGAGCCGACTGGTACGAGGATGATACCGGCGCTTGCTTGCGATTCGACGGAAACCGCAAGCGATTTTATTCCGAATCATGCTATCTTCCGTTGGGTTCTGGTCCCCGCTCAGCATCCCCATAGGACCCATCTGATTCATCGAGTAGACTGGGTCCAGAACCCGTCGCCGATTCAGGCGACGCTGAATGGACTGTGATACGCCATTTCCCCGTGGCTGTCCCCCATTCTTCACCTGAGATGACTGGTACCAGTGTGTAGTCTGGTTCCGATATGCGGAATTACGTCTCTGAGTACGGACTCCACCGGAGTCTGAGTGGGCAGCGAATCGGGCAGTTGGAGGCTTGATACTGCATGACAGGGGCAAATTAAAATTAATTGGGAGGAGTGCATAGCGTAGACACGGGTTCTGATCCCCGCTACAGGCTGGATCCCAGGATGGTTTCAGTTGGGCCATGCCGTGAGCAGGGTCCAGAACCCGCCCGTGCCTCTGACAGACGGGTGGCAAATTCTGTGCCCGTTGCCACCCCACACTCGCCTTCGAGTAGCTGTATAAAAGCCGCGTGATATCAGGGTCCCGGGAGTGTACAGGTACCGTCACTGTTGGGCACCTCTGGTCAGACGGAGCTGGTCACAGAGCCCTGCGAGCGTCTCGGCGTGGCGCTGAAGGAGCTGTCTCCCAGCGTCAGTCAACGTATACACGTTGGTGCGGGCGTCGAGTTCGTCGCGGTTGATGAGGTTCTGCTCAACAAGCCGGTTGAGATTCTGGTAGAGCCGGCTGTGGTTAATCGGCTCGGCGTAGCGCTCGTCGAGATAGGCCTTGAGTGCGAGGCCGTAGGGGTCGTCCTTGACGGCGGCGATTGCTTCCAGCAGATCGCGCTGGAAGCCCGTCAGGTCGTGGTAGGTCGTCATCGGTCGCCTCCGGTGGTATGCGTCTGGACGGGACTGGGACGTGACTTGGTAAGAGTCTGGAGCGCGCGTGACCGGAAGTGCATTTTCGCGGGTCGATTTTCGTCTCTGTCCCGCTGTGGCGTGTTTGTGGGCCGCTCAGGCGATGACCGGAAGATGACCGGAAGTGAGCGGACGTACCGCTGTCTGGTGGTTTCCGAATGAACGGAAGTGCTGGTCGGTGGCGAGCGATGCGACTCTTCGTGGGTGGGCCTGCCGGTGGTCATGGATTCAACGGGACGCCGCTAGTGTTGGTGGCGTCGCCTATCTCAGACTGTTATGCTGCCCGCACTTAATCTTTTCCGCACGACAACTAATTACCGTGCGTATATTAAAGGCAGACCGCTGATATTTTCTAAGTAGGCATCCATCCCAACTACAATGCCAGATCCGGGCCGTAAGCCGACAGTTTCCGATGTCGAAATACTCCGAGAGTTTGCCCTCTGCCCGGACCCGTTCATGCATGCGACTGAATTGACTGAGACCCTTGATTTATCTCGACAAGGCGTTCATAATCGGCTTGAGAAATTGCAGGAGAAAGGATATCTGGATAGTAAAATGACGGGCGGAACTCGAAATTGGTGGCTCACTGATGACGGGCGAAACTACCTTTCTGAGCAGTCTTGATCCTCTGGGAGCCACCAACCGACCATCGTTGAAGTCGGTTTCTTGCGGTTGATCCTATCTTCAGCCCACAGCTGATTGAGCCGCTTGTTAATTGCTGTCCGGCTGATTGGAAGGTGTTCGGAGAGTTCACCAGCAGTCACGAATGGCCCCTCTATTTTCTCAAACGTTTCCAGTAGTTCTTGATCAGTGACTCTCTGATTCCCGTGTGCCGTACTCATGCTACATTACTAAGTTAGTTTCCGCATGGAAATGATTTATGGTGGTGGCGTAACATAAGCTAAGTATAGGAACACACGCGCCACTGGTCGATTTTGTATGAAATCGCCCCGGTGTAGTAGCACCGAGGCGCGTGGTTCCCACAAGAACCAATGGCAACTACGCAATCCAATCCACAAGAACGTACCGGCCTCTCGTATGGGACGACTCTCATCGGGACAGATACCAACGGTCACGAACACCGCTTTGCCGGTGCAGTGACCGACCATCGCGTGTTCATCTGCAACGCTGATGAGGTCTTGGAGGTTCACGATCTCGCGGAGCTGGCTGACAAGGGCGTTCTCACGCTTGCGACTCACGACGATGGGCTGTATGGTGCGACGACGCCGTGGGCATGGGTCGCCGCGTGGGCGTCTGCGTGCTGTGGCTGGTCCGAGGTTCGGCTGGGTGAGTCGCTGGTCGACCAGGCTGTCCGGGTGATGGACGTATGAGCTGCACCGTGGAGGAACGGAAGCGTGTACCACATCGCCGGCGCTCGTGGGTGGGAAGTTCGCAAACAGGCTTTTGGCCGCTTGTTGACATGCCGAACACATGGAGTACAACGGAGCTATCGAAGGATATATCGAGACGATCGCGGATCCGCTCGACCGATTCGAACAATCGTCGACGACAGTGAATGACCAGCAGGTGACGGTGTTTCATGATCGCTCACTTGAGCTCTCTAAGTTCGGATTCGTCGACACCGTGTTCGTAGTCGGCACCGCGGAAACAGCCGCTGACGCAAAGTCGTTCAGTGAGGCCGCTTTCGAGTACGGTCTCTCAGTGAAATCGAAACTCCCGCGGGGGCTGGGCGGCAACCTTGTCGTCTACCCGGTCGTGGTAACCGAGAGCGATCTGGCTGAGTGGGTCGAGGGGTACGCCCCCAAACACTGGTCATCCTTTGAATTTCCTGTCGTCGTTGACCTTTCCGAAGGCACCGTTGCTTATAACGAGTCAACACCGTTGTGGGGTACAATCTATTACAACGGCTTCAGGGAGACGGCTGAGACGACGCTAAAGCCATAGCAACTTACACACCACCGTCACTTTCGAACGCCGCGCTCAGTTTCTGTCGCATGAACTCCCGCTTGAGTTCTCGTTTTCGCTCGTCGGTCGGGTAGTCTTCGAAGACCACTTCCACGAGCTACTCAGCTACTACAGAGTGCTCGGTGAAGTCGTTGTCTTCCACGAGCCAATCAATCCCCGCGCACAGAACTTCCAGCAGTGTCTCAACGTCGCCAAGCAAGTCGGCTACGACGATGTTGTCGAGGAACTCCAGCAGATGCAAGACAGCCACCAGTACTGGGTCGAGTATGCTCTCAATCAACTGAATACAGTCCAGCAAGTCGCAACACGCTTCGACGGGCTCGAAGTGCATTCCTGGCCAGACGATGAACTGGTCCGCTTGACGAGCGGGCAGCTGCGGTCAAAGCTCAAGGCAATGCAACAGGCCGTCTCACCGGAGTCGTTCTCTACACATGACACGGACGCCTCGCCTGAGCAGTCCGAGTTAGCCCGAGACAGCGAGTCCATAGAGCATCTCATCTAACGTGTCTATCAGGCACCGCGTCAGGGTTTGGCCGGGTTGACGTTACAGCCGACGCCCGCCCAGAACGAGCATCAACACGTCGTGGCGACAGCCTGAGCGAGACAGCGACACCTCTACTTTTTGCTGAATCGTGTGTGTTCTTCGCATGGGTCGCGGTGGTTTCGAGACTACTCCTGACAGTTTACGACCCCGCGCCGGGACCTAGTGAGGCAGACCCCACAATGGCGCGAGTAAGCTCAAGACTGGCTATGTACGCATCTCGCGTGTGACACGCTCAGAGAGCCAGTCAAGTACGGGATAGCCGTCGGTTGTAACCCATGGTCCGCCAAAATCAAATCCAGACATATTCTCTGTGGCGGCTTCTCCAGTCATCTCGTCTGCGGAAAGCCCGTTTGACGTGGGGCTGCCGGCCGACGATGACTGGCCAGCGGTGTCAGCGTTCCAGTAGACATCCTCAACCGGGCCATTCTCGTATTTTTGACCGACAGCGCCACCCACACGCTCTTCGCCGCTAACAGTCGCGGCACTAAACGAGGAAGCGACCCGACCGGGTGCATAGTTCGTTCCGACCAGTCCGCCGACTTCCGATTCGCCCCGGATGCTGCCGAAGACTGCTGAGTTTGTCAGGTTTCCAATACTGTTGCCGGCGAGACCGCCAACGTTGTATTCACCAACAACTGTGGCATTCACTTTGACGGCGGATATCTCGCCAACCCGGTAGTTGGCATTCGGCTCGGCAACGACGCCAGCGACACCGCCAACACGCCGCTCTCCGCGAACACTCCCTGTAACAGTGACCTGCGTGATCGTACCACTTGAGGTGCTGGCTACGCCCCCGACATTGTCCTGTCCACGGACGGAGACATTGCGGAGGTGGAGTCGCTTGATCGTTCCGCCGTTGAGTGTCTTGACGACCCCACCGGCGCTGCCCGACCGATGGACAGTAAGTCCACGAACTGTGTGGCCGTTTCCGTCGAGAGTTCCGGAGAAGCGTGGTGTCGGGTCGAACCCAGTCCGCCACGTTGCGTCAATATCCGAGACGAGTTCATAATTAGCATCAGAGTCGACGCCGATGCACTCAAGCTGGTGGAGTGTCTCGATCCGGTACGGATTGCTGGTGGATCCATCCCCGCCTGCGAACGAAACGGCAACGCATTGATCCAGCGCATTAGGGCCCGGCATGAGCCGAGTTGGTGGAGTGTACATTTTCTTCTCGATATACTCCCAGTCGTCGAAGCCAGCGTCGGAGGCGGCTTCTGAGGAGTAGCTATAGTGGTCCGAAGGAGCGTTGTAGTTCAGTACACTCGGGTATTCGCCGAACGGAACGTCGGTGCTGTCGATGCCATGGTACGTATCGGGATTCAGGCCTAACGAGTGCCCAAGTTCGTGTATGAACGTGGTCCCCATGCGTGTGTCGTCGACGGTCCCCGAAACGTGCATTATACCCACAGCGCCACCACCATCGACAGACCCTGAGAGTGAACTCCGGTCAACCAAAATCGCGTAATGGTATGCTTGCCCGTTGTGGTCAAAATACTTCTCTTCGTATTCGTCTGTCTGCATACCTCCAAGCGTACGAGTGTAGGGAACCTGCTCACTCCTAATGAGATGGAGGTCAATTCCCTTCGTTCCGTTCGGATTCGAGACCGGCGCGTTGGCGAACTTGGACTTGATTAGCGCTCGCTCCTCGTCAGGGAGCGAGTAGCTCTTCATGTAGTCAATCTCGACGTAAACATCCTTGTGCAGTGGATTCGCGTCTGGATAGACGTCGCTGTGGACCTCCCAGCCATCAAGGAGATTGTCACCATCGGTATCCCGAACGGTTGGGTTAGTACCGTGCTCGATCTCAGCACCATCAGCGAGTCCATCGTTGTCCGTATCGCGGTTCCGTGGGTCTGTGTCACGCTTCAGTTCGGCGGCATCAGCAAGCCCATCATTATCGGTATCAGCCGAGGTTGGGTCTGTTTTGAGTTCAGTCACCTCACGATGATCATTGAGACCGTCACCGTCTGTATCAGCCTGGTTTGGGTCCGTTCCGAGTTCGGCTTCACGCCGGTCATTCAGCCCATCATCATCGGAGTCTACCGATGTTGGTGTGACTGTAGATGTGGCAGCATTGATTTCGGTATCGGGTGTCGGTTCTTTAGCCGGACTCTCGTTTACTTCAGTCTCTGCTGACTGGGTTGGCTCAGTCTGGTCTATTCCGCCAAGGCCCGAGCACCCAGAAAGCAACATAAGGATTGCCAACACAATTGCGATCACTTGGCCCGAATCCATGCTACGTTGTCACTTTACGAAGAGAATAAATCTACCGACATGCACCACTACAGACGCTTAAAAGAGACTTCAACATGGTATAGGACGAAGAAGTATCAATTATATATGTATTTGTGCTGATTACACTCCCCATTGGAACCGCCAACTGCTGATCCCACACCATGACTTCATAGTCCTGGTCAAGTAGAGACCACCCATACACCTGCCCCTTGCTGTCGTCGGTGATCTTGTCCGGAGTATTGAGGCATGAGTTGTACCGTCGGAGAGCGCAAGCGGGTGCGGCGAGCCGCGAGGGCGATTCAGGAGGAAGTGCCGACTGAGTGCGTTGATGTGGTTGCACTGAGCGCGAATCCCCGCAACATTTGAACATCGCGGGAGACGGCACGCTTGATGCCCTCTATCATCGATGAAACCGTGTTCGGCGAGCCCTCTAGAGGGCTTGCAGTGGTGTACCTCTGTGGCGCACTTCTGCTGGCCGGGCAACAAGGGTACTACATCATTGTAGAAGGGGCGGCACCGTTCTATGCTGGACTGTTTCTGAGCGCCGGGATGGCCCTCTCCGGCATTGCCGAGTCCCTGCCGAACCCTCGACGACGGGCAGCTGGCATCTTGCGGGTCACAGCACTCGTCGTGCTGGTGAGCATGCTCGTAATTTTGTTTGTCACACCCGACCTCCTTATCAACTAAGAGCGGTGATCGATTCGAACTCACTGCTGCTGACCGAGTGTGTTCTTGAAGAGGAACCGCCACGACCGCTGACGATTCCCGGGGGAGATCTGCCGTATCGGTCACGCCGCTACTGACAGATTCTAAGCGAGTGATCGGGTTCGCCTATATATGAGTCCGCTATACTGGGTAGAGGAAGCCATGGCGGTACCCTCTTATGACCGACCACTCGAACTCACATATGATTGGGCTGGGGACGCTACTTATAATTCTCACAGTCTTTGTGGTGATGACTCTGACTCTCGGTCTGCTACTTCGGTTGCTGAAAGACGCTGACGGACTCTGAGCAGTCAATTAACTGGACTGACTTGATCATTACAAGCAATTGACTCAGTGCCCGCTGTTTCTCGACGCCGTGCCGCGAGACACCGACGGCGTCCCAGCCGAGGTACACCGGGAACTGACGCTGGCCGGCCTAACGCTCCAGCTGACGCCCTCGCAGGCCGGGGACTAACACGTCGTGGTGACGGCCCGACCTAGGTAGCGATACCTCTATTTTTGCTGACTTGGGTGCCTATTTTGCATGGGTTGCGGTGGTTCCTGAATCCAACCTACTGCTGACTAACCGCGACCCCGCGTTGGGACCTGTCGGTCTAGGTTCCACGACGGCGTGGGTATATACCCGCAGCTGATGGGTGACTGGTATGTGAGCCCCCTTGCACTACCGGGGGTGGCGGCTCGCTAACCAACACTCGGTGACTGTAGAGAATTAATGTTGGTTAGTCGGGGCAGTTGCTGGTGATCGTGGGGTTTCAGTACTGGTCAGTACAATCGATTGTTCCATCACCGATTCTGTTCCCAGTGTTCTCTGTTGTCGTCTTCAGCGTCTAAATGCTCTGGCATATATCCATCGCTGACAAATGGGGTTAACATCCAGTAGGCGATGTGGTAAGCATAGTGGTCTACAGGCGTGTCGTCATCAACTCGAATCGTCTGGCTAGTATAATATTCAAGTTCTCCATCATTATCTGTATCATGGCCATACGGTGACCCTGTTGAGGTAAAGTCGTCAAGACTGGCTGATTCAATTACAATATCGGCATCATCCCGATCAGTCACCCGATCAAACGTTACGTTCGCGGGAACGTTTCTATCACCACTGTTCTGGAGATATTTGACAGCCGCTTCAAACTCGCTTTCAGCTGTTTGTTGATCCCGCTCACGAATTGATTGCCTGTCAATATAGACTGTTACCGTGTTGTATTGCCATGGATTTGCTCGCTCGGTTGCATTCGGGCTTTGTTTGAGCGTGAGATTTCGGCGAGCAGACATGAGTGGCATTGGTTCCTGTCCATGTATCCGTCCGTAAACGTGCCCAAACTCATGCTTTAGAATTGGTTGCTGGCTTTCTGGTGTATACTGCGTACTAATTTCGATGGTCGGATTCTCACCGGCGCGGGCATCGCCGTCATAGATAGGGGCACAACCGCCAGTTTTTCCAGAGTATGTTAATCCGCAGACCCCGATGTCTTCTTTGTATGTGACCGTGAGCTCAGCGTTTGTGTCGTTTGCAGCAACCGCCATCTCTTGCGAGTAGTTTCGGTAGGCTGCCCCAGGCCCTGTCTCCCAGTAGTCGATTGCTGTTGCAACCTGTGACTTTGCTAAGGACCAATTTTCTGCATTCTCAATTGAAACATGGATCTTGTCTTTTCTTGGCCACGGATTTACCAGCGCTGGATCTTCAGGAACGTTGATATCAGTATCTGCAGTGTCGGCCTGGGAGTGGTCGCTGAACCGGCCGTCACAGCAGTCCTGGGACCGCTACTGGGTGCAGTTGGCGTCACCGGCGGCGGACACACGACACTGTCTGTCCTCCTCGCGTTGGTCGTTGTCAATCTCATGCACGTTATCGTCGGCGAGCAGGCACCGACGTATCTGGGGATCGAGCGCGCCAAGTTCGTCGCTAGGTACGGTTCGGGCCCGCTGTACGCCTGGACAAAGCTCATGTATCCGGTAATCATCTCGGCGGACTGGGTAGCGAAAACGTTGCTGGGCCTCTTCGGGGTCGAGATCTCCCGTTCGTGGACCGAATCGGAGGCCGAAAGCGATTTCGCAACTACCCGGGCCGAACTGCGTAGCGAAATGGGCGAGTCGCTCAGCCGACTCGATATCCTCGAAGAGCGACGGACTGAAGTTATCAACGCTCTCGACATCGGCGCGACGACGGTCAGTGAGATCATGGTTGACCGCAGTGACATCGTTGCGCTCTCGACGACTGACGACTTCGAGACGAACATGGAACGGATCGACGGAATGCCATACGTCCGCTTTCCGTTGATCGAAGGCTCACTGGACTCGTTCGTGGGTGTTGTCTACGCGCCGACGGTGCTGCACAACTACGAAGCGCTGGATTCGGGGACGATCACACTCGAAGAACTGGCAACCTCGCCGCTAACCGTCGCTGCTGAGACGACTATCAGTGACTTCATCGACCGGTGTCAGGCCGAAAGTCAGGAACTCGCCCTCGTGGTTGCAGACGACGTCGTCGTTGGTCTCCTCACCGCGACAGACGCCTTCGAGGCAATCACCGGTGAACTCGAAGACCCGATGGATCGCGCCGCCGAGTGACTATCAGCACAGGCACACCATCGTCAATGTGTACCAATGGTTCGATGACCTCTCCAGTATCCCGACTCTATAGTAACAATTGAAACGATTTACACACTGCTCGCACTGCAGTTGTGCGATCCGGTGTGCATTGATTTTCAATGGCTACTATAGCTTATAGCGTCGCTATCAGAACCATTCGCGGGCCTTCAGGCGAGCCGTTAGCTGGACACTCTTTCGGAGTCCGCGGCGGACGACACCGTCCGAATTCGGCACGCCGTCTTCGTACTCCACTCCCCGGACGACCGTAACGGGGATCTGTTCGTCCGCCTGTCCGAACAGCAACGCCGACCCGGCGGTGAGTTCGTCTGCGACGAGGTCGGGGTTCGGCTCGACGCACCCGATATCAAGTCCGTGGAACGTTCTGTCATCAGTTGATTGTCGGATACAGTACACTTCAACGCTGAGACGATTGCACATCGCTGGGAATAGATGAGATGTTCTTCGAAACGTGTCCTGCTCAGTGTACCGACTGTATCGGGTAGTTCGACGGTGACGTGATCACGTCGCACCCACACGGCAGGCGGCTTTATTGGTGCAGGCTGTGTATCGACTCCTGTATGCCCGAAGAAGTCCTGTTCAAGTCAGAAAGTGATCAGAGCCGAGAAGAGATCGCATCGTACCTCCGGAAAGTCGCGGATAATCTCGACAGCGGAAACGCTATCAACCTGAAAGCAGGCTCCGAGTCCGTAACGCTGGATCCCCCCGCCCGACCGACCTTCGAGGTCAAAGCCGAACGTGAAGGGCCGGCAGACAATATGACGGAGCTAAGTGTCGAGTTCGAACTCGAATGGGACGAAAATGATGGCGAGGAGGGCGGCGGAAGTGGTCAGTTAGAAATCGAGTAATCACGCCGAACACACGCTGAAATCGATTCAGCGGAACCTGTCTAAAACAAATGAAGTCGCTGTGCTGTCCGGTCTCTTTAACTCTTCCTCCTGTTTCTGTCTGGGGGAACTGCGTTTACGATACAATCTCTTGGATGTAGAGGTGGGCGTACGCGCTCGCCCACACGATTGAAAGTAGGTCTCCAACGCTTGTAGAGAACACACGCAAAACAGGCGTCACCGAAGCGACGCTCGTCCCTATTTCGGGTAGATAAAGGTTGCTTACACTTCCGATAGCGATTACTGCGATGAGCACGAACTTCCGACGGTAGTTCGTCGTAATCTGCCAGCTAATCCGAAGTGATTTGAGAGGGCTATATTGGCCGATAACGCAGGCCTCCGGTGCGAACCAAAACTTGAACAACAAGCCGAGAAACGGCACGGCAAAAACGAGCCCACCCACCGCCGCAACGACGGGAAAGCCAACTATATCTGCGGGGTTTCCCGGAATAGCGCCAGCAAGGAGGAGTAGTGGCAGAAACAGAAAGAACGGAACCGTCATTACAGAACAAACGATAAGCAGTGTTACGCCAATCAACGCCGGTGTTCGGGTGATACTCCGATGGACTCCTTCGCGCATCGTTACAGAGTTATCAGTCAGTTCTCCGGCGACAATCGTTCCCACATAAGCTCGAATCAAGATTATAAACACAAACGCCGTCAGAGCATCGAGTACGCCGATTACAGGCATCGGGAGCCCGTTGATGATGTCTGTCTCGAGAAGTCGGTTGGCCAAGATAGTCACACCCGCGAAGGCGATGATCGACGGGTAGGAGCGAAACAGGCGAACGGACCAGACCAACGCATCAAGGACGGTCCGATTGGTGGTCGTCGTCTCGATGTTTCGGCATTCGAGACAACCACAGCCATCGATATCTTCCCGTGACTTGATCGTTGGTGCCACGTCACACTCGCTTGTGTCGTCACCGGTAGAAGCGCTTCGGACTGGGGGGTCTGTGTGTTCGCTCATTCGGCAGTGATGAACTGTGAGATGGATTCGCCGATAGCGAGTAAAACCGAGGGGGGACCAAGCAGCGAAGCGAACGATTTGAACGCACGTTTGAGACTCGGGCGGTCGTCCTCAGTGCCGAGGAAGAGGAGTGTCGGGTCCTCTGATACGACGTATACACTCATCTCACGGCCTTTTTCCGAATAGCAGGTGTCAGTCACTTCGATTACGCCAGCCGATTCGAGATTCTCCAAATGATAGTGAACGTTCTGCAGGCTCTGGCCGAGTTGCTCGGCGATCCGTGCCGGTGTCGCTGGCGTTTCGTTGAGCAGTTGGAAGATCTCGTACGCAGTCTCGGAGGACAACGCTTCGATTACCTCCCGTGTCGTGTCGTCATCGAGACTCAAGATAGCGGGGTTATCACTTCGTTCGACGGCGGCGTCAGTTTGTGTTGGAAGAAGTCGTGCCATGTGTGTGAGTAGCTGCTGTGGCTGGAGCGCGGGATCTGACCCGGCTGGTTGCTGTTCGAAACTATCGTTTGTAATTGTTGGTCGGTGTTTATGTTGATTCCGGGACAGCAGTTAATCGCAAGTAATAGGCCGTGTAGACCGTATAAAAGTACGCGAAGCCGACTGAAGACAGAGCGATTCCGAGAGGGAGCAAGACGATCATCGGAATTCCTATCTCAATCGGTAATACGTCAGCCGGTCCAGCGTTCGTCAGCGTCAACCGGACGAGATATTCGGGAATGAAGAAGGCGTTCAGCAGGACACTCCACGCCAGTGAGAATCCAACGACGCTTCTGAGATTTGAGCGGACGAGTGCAACACTTTTTCGGAACGCATCAGTAACACTCTCGTTCTCGATGACAATCGCAGTGTCGTAAAACTGCACGAACATAATGACAACGAGGATGGACAGCAGCCAGATGAGTATAGATCCGACGCCGGCGACGAAGGCAGCCATCTCGTTAATTGGGGTGAGTGCCATCGATCCGATACCGAGGATGAACCCGATAAATCCGAGTCCGACAGCGGTCCCGAACACGATAAGTATGAACAACACAGTTGCGAGGAGAAGTGGGAAGTAATGTGTTCGCCCTTCAATGAAAAACTGGGTGAACGACGCGTCTACTCCTTCGATTGCGGTCTGTGCGGTGCCGATGAATCCACCGAGAACGAACGGGAACACAATGAGCCATACGAGAGAGACACCCGCTGACAGTAGTGGTGATTCGATCAGATGATCCACGTACTGGAGTTGACTTACGGCCCCGATGAGGAGGCCGGCAACGAACAGGCTCGGGTTTTCTCGGAGGGCAGCGGATCCATCTTTGAATGCGGAGACTGTCACCATTGTGTTCACGAATTACTGTCGTCGGGTATTAGGTCGAGCGTAGTATCAAAATCAGATTTGAGCATTTTGAACGGTAGTACAGGCGACGAGTACCGATCTCGCCAACGCTCGGTGGGGTAGTCATCGAGCCACCTTCTGGTGGCGGGACGGTGGAGCCTCTGCAGTTGTCGGATGGATAGACTGTAACTCTGAATCACAAGTATTTTTGATACCAAGCACGTACTGAATAGTTGGGTTCTGGTCCCCACTCCACTTCCCCCCCTGAATCGTATCCGATTCACCGATCGGCCCGGATCCAGAACCCGTTGTCGTGGATGACGGCTTCCAATGGTGTGTAGCACGCCGCTCCCCCCCAGCTGCACATCATCTCCCAAGCCTTTGCTGCTTGGACCGTCGGAGTCGTGCAAGCGTGTCTCATTGAAGTTTATCGTTGAGTGAGTTGTGTAATCGGAAAATCGACAGACAGCGTGGGGATATTACAAGCGTTTTCGTGGCCACTCGTATCAAGAGCAAGTGGGTTCCGTGCCCTGTCCAATTCCATTGGATTCACCCATCCCATCGATTGTTTCAGGGCTAGAGCCCGTCGTCGAAGTAGACGACTTCGGATGGTGCGTTGCAGACCGCTTCTCCCACCCCTATCCACCATGCTGCTGGTGTACACAGCGGAGCCACGGGGTATTGTGTACGTCCAAGTGCGTACGCCACTGGAAACATCGGTAGGGTGGTAGAGCTGGCCACTATTGTGAGTGGGTTGAAGCGTGGTATTTGCTACCGTGGTTCCACAAAGGCTATTTATGTGGCGTCTGTCACAACCGAGTGGGTTCTGGTCCCCGCTTCGAGTTCCCCTGACTGCTGGTCGTCTGACTGGGTTTCCCGGGTCCAGAACCCAGCCGTGCCTCTGACATAGCAGAATGGTGGGCGCTACGCAAGGTGCCCATTGCAGCCCACCATTTCCCTCCAAACGAACGGGCAAATATCAGTTCCTATCTCTCCTCACAGTCGTCGACGCTAGCCACCATGTGAGACTGCGTCTTTTCGAACCCGAGCTTTTCGTAGAAGGCGATGGCTCGCTCGTTGTCTACGTGCGGATCGAGACTGAACTCCTCACATCCGGCTTCGCGTGCCCAGTCTCTGAGACGGTCGAACAGGTCCGCAGCCAGTCCGGTTCCACGATACGGTTCGCCAACGTAGATGTCACAGATGAACAGTCGGTCGGGGCGGTCGAAGACACTCGGCGCTTCGTCGACTTCGGCCGCGATATACCCGGCAAGCTCACCGTCAGCATCGGCGAGTGGAGTCTCGTCGGTGAATCCATCGACGGCGATCCACGTTCGATACTCCTCCGAATCGAGTCGATCGACGCGGAACGGGAGTTCCTCCGCGACGAGGTCGACGTCGTCGGCGAGTGAGAAGGCATCGACAGTCCCTTCGAGTTCGCGGTAGTACGGTAGCCAGAGCTCCTCGATAAAGCGCCGGACAGCAGGCTCTTTTGCTGAGAGTTCCACAATCTCCATACCTGTCCGGACCAGTCGCGCCACTTATTTGTTGTTACTCTCGGAGTCGACGATGAGTTTGAGAGCGAGAAAGCTGATTGACGGAGCGCATCCAACGCCAGAGCCAATAGAAGGGGCACCTGTCTCTGCACCTGCTGATGGATGTTCTGCTCATTTGCTGCGTGCTCTCTCCCCGAATCGGTGAGACAACAGTCTGACTCGGTCGAGGACCACGAACGTCACCCCAGACTTGAACCGGTCCATCATTTGGGACTAACTGACAAATTCTTGGATTGCCTTGAAAAACAGTGTCTCGTTGACGTGTCCCTCTTCTATGGACGGTCAGTATGGCCTTCTCACGGAGCCGATGTTCTGTACAAGTAGATGGCACAGAGGGCGAGGACGGCCTCAGCTACCTTCGCTGCGACAGCTAGCGGATTCAGGTTCCCCTGCATATAGAACGCGTCAAAGCTGAAACCCTGGAACGCAAACAGTGCGAGAATGGTGACAATGGCGTATCCCGCAGCGACAAGGTACAGCTCGGGTCGCCAGTACCGGCTACTGTACAGGAGGACCCCGCCAAGAAATCCAAGCCCATTCAGAATAAACAGCGTCCCCAATGTCTGACTGAATCCCATGACCTGTGGACCGAGCAATAAGTGGATGCCAGCAGTGGTAAGCGTAGCTACGATTGCGAGGTACCCCACTGGATGCGATGGGAGCGTAAAAAACGAGTCTTGTCGTTGTGTCGTTTGAGCAACCATACTGAGTAATTGTCACTGAAGTGTATTAAATCCATATGAGTTTTTCGACATTACGGGAGCAGGCAGAACGGATATGATCGGCTGCGTTCCTGATTCAGCACTGGGAGTGAGACGGTATCTGTTCGTTCGACTGTCCCATCGAGTGTGAAGACGGGCCAGTACATCAGCACAATCCACTACCAGTACTGTGTCCGAAGACCGTATCTTCCTCAGCGGTACTACGTCCCGTTTTCTGCATGAGTCTTCTGGCCCCTCATCAGCAATCTCAACCTGAATCGCTGATTCGATCTCGGTTTATCAACTCTGGCCGTGACACTCGGATGAGACAATCGGAATGATATTCTGTTTCCTGTTGGAACACGGTCCTACGGATGGTCTCCCGTCGAACGATCGCACTCCTTCTCGGATCGGCGCTTGTGATTGGTTATGTCCAGTATGATACCGTCTCTGGACCCTTCCAACCCACACTGACTGTGGAAAACAACGACACGACAGCGTATCACCTATCAGCGTACACTGTCGAAAGCAGAGAGCAGGCGATGTACATGAATTTCGAGGTCACGACCAGAGATAGCGAACACAGGCTCAAGACGCTCTCACAGTTGGTCTGGCCGGATGGGGATCGAAACGTCACACTCGCTGACGATGGGGTCCCCACGGAACAGATCACCGTCGCTCCCGGCGAGACGGTGACGACCACGATTGATGGGTGGACGCGTGGGGACGTGACGGTGTACCTCGGCGAGAAGGTCGCCGATAACGAGACGCATGTCTACACTAGAGTACGGACGTGTCCCAGAACTGGTCAGGAACACAGTTTGACCTTCGAGGAAGATGGCGGAATCAGTGGTGGCTCAATCTGTGCCTGATGATGTGCTGGTGGCGATTCACAAGAGAGAGCACGCACGGACGTCGTTACTGGCTCTCGTCTGAGCGTGCGTCTCTCGATTCGATATGGTCGGCTGGGCTCGGCGCTGTCTCACGAGAGTCCGTCGAAAAGACGGTTCCGACCGCAACGGCGTGGACCGGTGCCACTACCGCGGTACTCAGAAAGCCGCCGGCGACCGGTACGGTCGCGAGGCCCCAGTAGGCGAGACCAATGACGATGATGAGGCCGGCGATGGTCATGCCCTGCCCTCGTGATCGACGGTAGCTCTGCCTGAGTGCCGTCACAAAGCCACTGCCAGTGACTAGCAACGCAGGAAGCAGGAACAGACGGGTCAGAACGAACAGAGCAACCGCCAACAGCAGCAGTCCGAACAGGAAACCAGTGATATCCACCGAGAAACCGCCCAACAGCTGCGGGATGGAGATGACCGCAGCCAGCGCGACAAGATACCTGCTCAACGCACGGGGACCAGAGTGGGTATCGAGGACTCGTGTAATCGTCACCCAACCGGCGATCCCGACTGCGAGTGGAACGAGGACTTCAAGCCCGACAGCCCAGAGGAGATACCGTGTTTCGAGGTCGACCAACGCACCAATGTGTCGGGCCGTTCGTGCAGTCCCTTGCGGGAACACTGCGTAGTTGACACTGACCGATTGACTGAGTGCGTCGGTTGGCACCATCGGAACTGAATCGTGCTGGCGAAGCCAGTCGACGAGTGAAACCAGCACACCAACGACGGCGAATGGGACAGCGAGCACAGGGTCGCGACGAATGCACCTGAGCGCGGACTTGAGCACGTCCAGGGTAGACAGTCGAGTCGTCGGGGATGGGTGTCCAGGCGAAGACACCGCCTCGCTTCCATCTCCCTCTGTTCCGGGCATTATGCTTCCTCCAGTGCGAGAACTCGGCCACGATTCGCCAGATACAACATACCATCCCCGACCATCGGTGGCGAGAGGGGTACTTCCGAAGGATGGTACTCGAACTGTTTCTCACCCGTGGCGACGTCGAACGCTTCCAGTGCCCAGAGTGAGTCCACAGCGTAGACGCGACCGTCAGCGACAACCGGCGTCGTTTTTCCGTCGAACGGAACTGTCCACCGTGTCTCGCCGGTTGCCAGCGAAAGCGCATGCAGTGACTCCCGCTCATCGGCAACGAATATCGTCCCGTTGGCTACCGCTGGCGTGCTGTCGGTCACATTCCCGTCGAGGTTGCGTTCCCACAGGAGTGCGCCGTCGGATCTGGTACGCAACTGAACTGACTCACGCGTCTGAATGACGACGCCCTCGTCTGTCGCCACTGGCGGCAGAACTGTCATCTCTTCGAGTTCACGGTGCCAGTGTTGCTCACCAGTATCAGCACGATACGCAGTGGCCTCTTGTGGCCACGCGGTGACGAACACGAGGCCGTCGTCCACCGCGGGTCTGTTGTACGTCCCACTGACCGCCTCGTCTTTGTGATGGGTTTGTTGCCACAGAATTTCCCCACTGTTCGGATTCAGTGCTACGATTGAGTTCGTCCCAGGTAGTGCCGTGTATATCGTCCCGTTCGCAGTGACCGGCGTTGTTGACTCGGCCGGCCCGAAGAAACCGGGCGTCGGCGATTGCGGTCCTGTCCATCGCTCGCCGCCGACGCTCATATCTGTGAAGGGAAGTTCCCGTCCGCCACTGGCGTTAAGCCCGTAAACCCCACCTGACCCGGTTATACCGAGTGTCTTCGTCTGATAGATCGAGGCTGGGGCGATCGCTGGGGCTGAGTGATACGGCCCTTGGAAGCTGAACCGCCGCTTCCCAGTCTCGGTATCGAGCGCAAGCAGTCCGTTGCCACCGACGTATAGCGTCTTCCCACGGCGGATCGGTTGGGTACTCCCCCGAAACCAATCCGGGGCCTGATGTGTCCACGCAACCGCTACATTGTCTTTTGGACCTGATACTTCGGGGTTGTGCCCGGTTCCGGGAGGATCGTACCGGCCCATCGGCCAGTCGGAAAGTGATTGACTACCAATACGTTCCTGCGTATCGAGAGACGTGAAGCCAGCTGAACCGGTAATTCCCAAGGCGGCTAATCCCAGAAAGCGACGTCGTGAGGAGGGCATCTACCCGCTGGTTTATCACAAGCAAAATTATCGCTGTCGGTCTTTTTACCGGGCTCACAAGCGGCTGAGTTTCGATGATAAGCGCTCTTCAGGTAACGAAAATCTGCTCGAATACCAGGCGTCGATCCAAACGGTGACTGAACACCCCCGGTAGTTCCACAGTACTCTGGATACAGCGTTTTGTTCTGGATGTGAACCCAGTGTGGGACAGTTTATCCACAGAGTTCCCACGATTGTCTGGGTGTACTGTAACCGCTTTCGAGCCTATAGCTGAGTCTACCCTCCAGTACAGTTATCAAAAATACTACGCTGAAGACTCGGAGTGCACTCGATCTCGGTCCAGCTATTGACTACTGACCCGACCGCGTAGTCCCAAAGACCATGTACTGACCTCCAAAATACCAGCCAGAGATGCCACCTGACCGGCTCCGGAGTATCGTCCCGATGTTCGGCGGCGCAACGAACTACGTCAAGACACTCAATGCAATCCTCGAGTACGTCGACGACCAACAGCCCACTCCCGATGAACTCATCGGCTGGCACCGGGGGCACTTCGACCGAGTTTCGAGCCGGGACTCGATACAGCGCCGGATCGACTATCTCGAAGATGTCGGCTTTATCGAACGAGACGGCCACCACTGGCGACTCGGGCCGGAGGGAACCACCTACGTCGCTGAGCAAACGACCGAAACGCTCCTCGAAATCATGTGTCGCCGGAACGTCGGCCTCCGGAGCCTGCTGTACTCACTTGTGCCAGCTCCGATGACAATCGAAGAAATCGGGCACCAGCAACTCAAGACGCATACAAGCTTGGGCTGGGATCCGGCCAACACGGACATGGCCAAACAGCGGGCAAACTGGCTCCGAAGCCTCGGACTCGTCCACAAGGACGGCCAGCAGTATGCCCTCACAGATGAGGGCCGCCAGTTCGTTGAGACCGCCGTCGAGCAGTGGGCTGGGTCTAACCCACAGGCCGATGCACCTACCACAGATACTCCGACGGTAACGACCTACGAAACGACGGTTCAGGCCCGTGCAGTTGATCCGGAGTTCCGAGAGACGGTCCTCGTCCAGTATGATGAGACCTGCCCGATATCCGGCGTTGACCACCGTGGGCTGTTGGATGTCGCTCATGTCCTGCCCTGGAGCGACTACCCACAGCGCCGGGCGGATCCCACTAATGTCCTCCCACTCAGCAAGATTCACCACGCAGCTTTCGACCGCGAACTATTCACTATCGACCGAAACTATCGGCTGCACGTCAATCCCGACTTCGAGACCGACAGTGACCTGCTGAAACAGACAATCGTCGACCGAGCTGGTGAGTCAGTCCCCCAGCTGGACGGCAACGTCGCACCAACGTATCTCCGGCAGCACAATGACTCTCTCGGTTGGGTGACGAATTAATCGGAGCGAAGACTGTGCCTGACGTGTACTTCTCGGACGCTTTCACGAGAGAGGATACCACAGCACAAAACGGATTCAACCGGGCTTCAGCGGTCGATAACCTCGCCGTCCCCAACAGCTAGTTCGGATTCGAGTTCGGCGATCAGTTCCGTTCCCTCGGCATGGAGTTCGTTCGCCCGTTCCAGCGAGACGTCTCCGTTTTCGAGCTGTTCGATAATCTGTTCGAGCCGGTCGGTCTTGTCGGCGATTGTCTCATCTTTCATAGTGGAAGCAGGATGTACAGGAGCAGGGCTACAACGAGCAGGCCCAGAGCGAGCAGGACGAGCAGCAGCCGTCGACGCTGGCGGCGATAGGCTGTGGCCTCCTGTTTCCGTTTCCGCTCCTGATCGTACTGGGTACGTGCTTGCTCTAGCCGGTTCTCAAGATCGGTCAGTACATCGCGAACGTGCGTGTCGTATGCGCGGTCGAGTTCGCCTTCGAACGAGGACAGGTCCGATTCGGCGGTCCGTCTGTAGGCGTGGGTGAGTCGGTTATCCATCGTCTCCAGCGTCGTCTCGACGGTCGCTGTGTAGGCCGTGTTGAGACGCTCTTCGAGCGTGTCCAGCTCCGCGTCGAGGGTTGTCCGATCCGGAACGATGTTGCCTACCTCGGTCGGCGTCATCACCCGTCTGTCGGCCACTTCGTCGGCCAGTGTTCGGTCGTTCTCGTGGCCGACCCCAACTACGATTGGCGTCTCGGTTTTGTGGATAACACGGCAGAGCGGCGTTTCGTTGAACACCCGGAGGTGCTTGTCGGACCCACCACCGCGAGTAAGCACGATAACGTCGATCAGCGGGTCGTCATCGAGTTCACTGATCGCACCCATGATCGACATCATCGCATCGTCGCCCTGAACGCTCGTGTTCTGGATGACGATATCCACGTCGGGATACCGCTCGTGGACGCTGGTGATCGCATCCATCCGGGCATCGCTTGTCGCACTGGTGGCGATCCCGATCCGTTCTGGAAAGTCCGGCAGGGCTTGCTTGTGCTCCGGATCGAGCAATCCATCCGAGTCCAGCAGTTCCCTGTTTTGCTCGTAGATCTGCTGGTACGTGCCCTCACCGACCGCCACGATGTCTTCGACGATGACGGAGACGTTGCCCCCGTCTTCGTAGTACGACAGCGAGCCTTTGACAGCTACCTGCATCCCATCCTCGATTGTGGTGTCGATTGTCGATCGTTTGTACCCAAAGAGCACGCAGTGAACTGTCGAACCCTCGTGGACCAGATCGAGGTGGACGTGGTCGTTCGAGGACACACCATAGTCGGAGACATCACCGACGACGTAATCGAAGGCGAGCTGGTCTGCGCTCTCGACGACTGCGCCGATATCCTCGTTCAGCGTATCGACGTAGGTGATTCGCTCCGTTTGGAGTGCTTCCTGCAGTGTCTCCAGCGACGTGTGCGTCGGCTCCGGCTCCGAACCCATTCGACTCCTCTGTAGTGCGGTTGTGTACTTAAGCCATGGTACTATCTTGTGACAGCGATCAGGATGACCAGACCCGGCCAGCCAGTGGTTCCCTGACCGCATTTTGTCGATTTGCGTTAGCTCTTGAACTGGAAAATTGAATCAATCGATTGAACCAGCTGATTGAATCGGTTAGTTGAACCAGTTGTTTGAACCAGTTGTTTGAATCAGGAGGTTCAATCAATAGGTTATTTGAACTGGGGGCTATAACAACCAGCTATGCTCTCATACAGCACTTACAGCGAGGCCGGCGGCGTCGGCAAGACGACGACCGCCGCGAACCTCGCCGTCGCACACGCCCGCGCCGGTCTCAAACCACTGGTCGTCCCACTAGATCCGCAAGAAGGCAATCTCTCGCGGCTGTTTGGCGTCGACAAGGACCGCTCGAAGAACATCGATCATCTCGCCCGGCATATGATCAACCGGCCCAAAGGTGACTTTGAGGATCTCATCGTCACCGCTGAACACGGCGTCGATGTCATCCCTGAACACAACCAACTCGCCGATCTCGGGGACTGGCTCCGCCGCGAACAGGACCAGGCCGCCGCTGTCGGGGATGCGTTCAATATTCACGCCGCGTTACTCAGCACGCTCGCCGATGCTGGCGTTCGTGACGAGTACGATGTGCTGATTTGTGACCCGCCGGCGACGGAAGGCCCACACCTACACAACGCTATCAACGCCACACGGTCGTTGGTTATCCCAGTCGAACCGAGCGCGAAGGGTCAAGCCGCTGTTGAGGGGTTGGAACAGCTCGTTTCCGGCCTTGAAGACACGCTTGAAATCGATGTGGGCGTCCTTGCCGCCGTCCCAGTCGGCGTGAAAGGGACGAACGACCAGAAGCGCGTCCTTAGCGAGATCCCGTACTCGACACCAGAAATCTTCGGCGACCGTACTTCGCTAATGGAAGGGTCGTGGGCACAGCAGTGCTCGGCGTTCACGTATGTCCGAGACCATCGCGACCGTCGACGTGACTACGAGCTCGAAACGCTGGCACAGTACGACCGATTGGCTCGCTACCTCGAAGCGCAAGCCGGGATCGAAGCCCCGAATCCACCGGAACCCGGCGCTATCGAGGAGGTGGCGTAAATGGCCGGGATGAAAGAAGGCCCCGGAGAGGACCCGTTCGCCGACGAGACGACCGACGAGCAAGACGACCCGGCGCCGGACCCAACACCTGAAACGACAGCCGGATCTCCGTCCGAATCCGAAAGCGACACCACCGACAGCATGAGTACAGACGAAATCCCGTACGTCATTCGCCGACAGACGGTCAAAGAAGACCGCGATAACGAACACGTCGCGTTCCTCCGTGACGAATACGCCGAATTAGAGGACCAAGTGAGGGCCGACGTGGCCGATGAACTCGGCATGCGCTCAAAGGATGTCTCGGTGACGGATCTGCGCGAGGCGTTCGTTGAACTGGCTGCAGAGAATCCCGACACTGTGGCTTCAATACTGGAGAGTTGGGGCTACGAGCACCTCAAGTGAACGAGACCAGACACTATCGAATACGCTGCTCGCACAAAGCAATGGGTCGCAGATCGAGTGGATGACTCGCCGGTACAGCTAAACGACGCGTCACCGTGGCACATAAGCTCCGACGTTTACAGATCAGTGCGGTGACTTATTACCGTCCGCCGAGAACAGTGTGTATGGAGATTCGTCCTGCTGACTCCGAAGACCGTCAGCGAGTCGAGACGCTCGCACGGGATTCGTTCCGAACCTCGTACGCACTCAGTCCGCAGCAGATTGAGACGATAGTCGAAAACGAATTCGATGACGAAACGCTGGCTGATCGGCTTGCAGACCCTGACACAACGGTGCTAGTCGCCGAACACGCAGCCGGCGACACCGAGCAAGTGCAGGGGTTCATCGACGTGGCAGGAGGAACTGAGAGAACGATTCGCTGGCTTCACGTCGACCCCGAGGCGCGTGGCGAGGGGATCGCCACCGCGCTGCTGGAGGGTGTCCAAGAGGACGACGACGGGACACCGCTCGTTGCGAGGATTCTCGAAGACGCCGTCGAGGGTGGCGAATTCCTCGAAGACTTCGACCTCGAGAGCGACGACAACGCGCATGTGACGTTCGGTAACGAGGAGTTCGCAGTAGCGGTATTCACTGAGGGAGAGGGGACGGAAGACGCAAACGAGCCCTCAGTTCCAGTCCCTGAGTCTGTCACGGTTGATGGGACCGCCCGTCCCATCGAACGGGACGAGACTGTCCCCGGTCGAGAAGCTCCGTTCTTTTCCACCTATATGGGCGAGGACCGCACAGACCAGTACGGCTACTTCTGCTCGAACTGTGGCAGTACTGACGTATCAGGCGACGGGCTCGACCGTCTCGAATGCAGCGAGTGTGGCAACCTCCATCTCGCCGATGAGTGGGACGACTCGTATCTGTGAGAGATCGCAGATAGACACCTGAGTCCGGGACCGGTGAGCACGGCAGTGGTCTGCCCGACGTGACTGAACCCCTGAATCCTCGGTCTCGAAGCAGGGCCCAGCCGGTGACCACAATGTGTCTCGATACCGCTTTTGGGGAGATGGATGTGGACGCAGCGGTCCACGTCAGTATGGCGGCTCCGCTGTGAATGGCGGTACTCAAGGTTACTTCCCGGCACCGCTGTACTGAGAGGGAATCCACCATGGGGTGACTTCGGAGTTCCAAAGCTGATCGACAGCGGTTATACTGACAGTGAGAGATCGGTACGGCTGGTGCAGTGAATCATTGGTTTACCTTAGATATCGTCTTTGCTGCACATCTGGGGGAGACGGCAGACTCACACTGGTGCGTTCTGTGGTAGAGTTCAGTTGTCACGAGCGCCCCGTGGGCCCGGCGCAACCGCTCGGAAAGGGCCTGGTGTGTGACATCGAACTCCTCTGCGAGCTCAACGAGGGTGACCGTGCGCGGAACGTCGTAGTATCCAGCGTTATACGCCGTCATCACAGTCTCGTACTGGTGCTCCGTCAGGCCCAGTGAGCCATACGTGGGGGATTCGGAGAGACGGTTGATGTGGTCGATAGAAAGGTCAACGCCGCTATCGTCGCCGAACTCGTGAATAGCCGCTATTCGGTCATAGTTCGGCAAAAACAGCTGTAACTGCCAGGACCCGTCGTATCCTGATGCCGACAGAATCGAGACGTTCGCTTCTGTCAGAGTCGACACGAGTGTGCGGATGCGCGGCCCCCACTCGATCCGGAGCAAACACGCCCCACCGCGCTCCGAGAGCAGATCGACCGAACGGACGCTGTCGTCGTGTTCGATGACGCCGATCAGCCGGTCTGCTTCGTTGTGGTCGGCCCACAGAAACGGCATGACGCGGCCAGGTCCGTCTGCCACGAGGCTGACTGTGCGAAACTCCGCGCTCGGTTCTCGGACGAACGTCTGCCCGAGAGCGAACTGGTTTGCAGGGACAGTCGCTTCGACGATAGTGCTCATTATGAATTAGTTCATTCTGGCAGCGGATACATCTCCGGTCTATATGTGTAGGCCGTCGTGCCTGTCGACTTCGGGCCTCTTGTGGTTCTTGGTGCCGTTCATTTTTACCTGAATTGAGGCGCTAAGGCCCCTTCCTCAACGAACAAGCGAAGCGGTTGAGTAGGGAGGGGATACAGCGCCGCACGGTTCTCAAACACGTTCGTCGCTTGGCCCACAGGCCCACGCAATCGCAACCATTTAGTACGTGTTTTGCATAACTTATGGTGTGGCAACGCGCAAGACCATCTCTATCCGCGACGACCAAGAGGATTGGATTCAGGAGAATCACCTGAGTCTGTCCTCGTTCGTCCAAGAGAAACTTGACGAACTCATCGAAGAACGCTCGTAGATGAACTACAACTACAGGTATCAACTTCGACCGTCCGACGCTCTCGAAGAACAGTTAGCGTGGACTGTCGATACCTGTAGACAGGTCTACAACCACTTCCTCCACCGACTCAACCGAACCGACGACACTTCGGCATACAGCGAACAGAAACTCCTTCCGAATCTTAAGAAGTGGTGGAACGACCTGAAAAGCGTTCACTCGAAGGTCCTTCAGAAAGTCGTTCAGCGGTTGTACGACAACCTCTCAACGCTTCGCGGTCGCAAAGAGAACGGCTACCACGTCGGCACTCTCAACTGGAAGGCTCCGGGCGAGTACCGCAGTTTCACCTATAGTCAATCCGGCTTCAAGCTCAAGAACACGAGCGGTCGGACGCGACTGTGGCTCTCGAAACTCGGAGACATCCCCCTCACCTTCCACCGCGACCTGCCCGACGACGCCGAAATCAAGACTGTCACAGTCAAACGAGAACCAACCGGCAAGTGGTACGCCATCCTCGGCGTCGAATCCCCGGACGACCCGCCTGCGAAGCCCGAGAATCCCGAGCAGTGCGTCGGCATCGACGTAGGAATTCTCAAGTACGCCCACGATACCGACGGAACCGCCGTGGGATCTCTCGACCTGTCCGACGAACGTGAACGGTTAGAACGTGCCCAACGCGACCTCTCGCGGAAGGAACACGGCTCGAACAACTGGGAGAGACAGCGCCGTGTCGTGGCCGAACACCACGCCGACCTCAAGCACAAGCGCCGTGACTTCCTCCACAAACTGTCGAATCACTACGCCCGCGAATACGATTTCGTGGCTGTAGAGGACTTGGACGCGAAGGGCTTGGTCGAACTACCGGGTAACTCCCAGGACCGAGCAGGCGCGGCGTGGGGAACATTCCTACGGATGCTCGAATACAAGTGTGAACGCGAAGGAACGCACTTCGTCGCTGTGAATCCGCGCGGAACAACGAAGGAGTGTGCCTCCTGCGGCGTTTCGACGGAGAAGCCGTTGTGGGTGCGCGAGCATTCGTGTCCGGCGTGTGGGTTTGAGGCAGATAGAGATGCGAACGCGGCGTGGAATATTCTTTCTCGCGGCATCAAGAAGCGGTTAGGAGCGGGACGCTCCGAATTAACGCCTGTGGAGACTGCGCTCCCTGTGGATACGCCTGTATCTGCAAAGTGCGTCATAGAAGCAGGAAGCCCCACCCTCAAGCGCGAGCCGTCAGGCGAGCGGTAGGGTGGGGTAGTTCACTGTCACGGCATGACGACTGACTCGATGAGGGCTCGGTGCCCACGACGAGATCGTTCCGAGAGGGCCTGATGTGAGACCCCGAGTTCCGATGCCAGCTCCTGTAGATTCGTTCGGCGAGGGACCTCGTAGTAGCCCTCGTCGACTGCGGCTTTGAGTATCGAAAACTGTCCGTCAGTGAGCTGGGACCCCTCTATCGACGGCGCGTCTTTCAGCGCAGTTATCCGTTCGATGTCGATATCGTATTCCTCGAACGCGTCACATGTCGAGGAAACCGCGTCTCGTTCCGGAAACAGGATACGGAACGTCCACCCCTCAGTACTCCCGCGAGCACTGACGACAGTCCCGTGCTCTCCTACCAGTACACGGGTGAGAAACCGGACCTGATCCGTCCAGTCCATTCGGAGTAACGTGTTTTGATCCTGGCTGGTGATGACCTGTGCGCTCCGCACCGTCTCGTCTTCGGTAATCGCCGTACCTACGGAATCAGTGTCTGCGTTCGTCGCCCAGAGCAGGGGAACAACCCGGTCAGTTCCGTGTGTAGCAAACCTGACAGCGTCGAACTCCACTTCGGGCACAGCCTGGAACGTTCCGGACAGTGCGAACTGCTCGGTCGGAATGCCGGCTCGCATCATCGTGGCCATATGATATGTGGGTATCGCTCTCCGCACTCAATAGTACAAGGTACCAAAGCTGTGGGTGCCTGGGCTTGGCCAGCGAAATCCGGGGTTACTAGCTCTCTCACCGGCTGCTCTGTCCCTGCTATGGAAGGGCTGTCACAACTCCGTGTTCCCTTTGTCATCACGCATGGCAACTCAGATCTCACGGTTCCAGCCGTAGGTTACGTTCTAGTTACCTATCCCGGAAAACCGTTTATCGTTGCCTTGGAGCCCACCGCTTCTAGAGTCTCATTCTTTGTAGCAAAATAGGCTGAACTCCATCGAAGTGCGGACGGTCGCGAGCCTTGCGACGCTTTGGTCCGTTCTCAGGCGCTAGACCACTGATTGTTGCCGGGGACTCATGCCGAGAGAGCGAGTCGATTCAGTTCTGCGGAGTGGGTGGTATGGGTAATCAACACAGACTCTGTGATAAAATTTAGCATTTATTTTCATAACAGGTGTACTATTGTTAAGCCCACCCATCTCAGGCTGCGTTCGCTTCGGATACTGTTTCGGCTGAACGTTTTCAACTGATATATAACATACTCTGAGATAGGTAAATATGATAATATCACACGTCAAATCAGCAAATTAATTTGTTAATAAGCGGGACTATCAATCATATACGTTGCCAGGGCTGCACGAATTAGCGACCCTGTAAGGGACGGATGTCCCGTTCACACAACGTCGACGCAGTTACCATCGCTTGAAACCCTTCAAACACCGATGGCACCAGATAGAATTCCGAGGGGCCAACGAGTGCTGATACTCGATTCGTTGTATCCATAGATTGGGTCTGTTGTCATTGTAGTCGTTCACATTTTGACTGATATGCCTAGCATGGTATCGAGGCTCAGTGGTATGCCCATCGTGGACACGTATCGCCGCGTGTCGGGGGCGTGGCGAGAGTACGCTTTTAGAACTGTTTCAGCTATCTGGAAAGGTCCGCTCTCGAAATCCTCCACTTGAGAGACACAATATAGGTTGTACCGATCGCTCAGTAGGTGTTCCTACTGACCGAAACGGGCGACTAATCATATTAGTCACTACTGTTTGGGTGATATGGCGATTCAAACGACAGTCGGGTGGTCACTCATCACTTCCGGTATGGTAACGCTCCTGCTTGCGTATCTTCCGTACCCGTCGGTTTATTGGGGCATCGGTCTCCTTATCCTCGGTCTCTTCATCTTCGTTACTCGACGGCTCTACTGACCTCAGCAGCGCTCAGGTGGTGCCCTGTCGTGACTGAAGCTGGGGCGAGATACAGCAGTTGCTGAGAAACGCGACAGAGCCCGAAAAGGTTCGCTTGGCCCAGACAGTGTTCAGGTCAGTCGCTACGCAACGGACGCGGCTACGTTCTGTGGAACAGAGCGAGGTGGCGGAGTCCCGCATGAGTTTCCAACCCGCCGGCAAGTACCCCTGAGAGCATCCCGAGTGTACTGATGAACGTTGTAGTTCGAATGCGGTCGATCATACTGACGGTCGGATCTTCGAGACTGGGCCAGTCGGCCAGTAACTATGGGGAAAGACGATGGATTCGATGTCTCAGAGAGATTGTTCGTCCTGGTTTTCCCCCTCGTCGCCCTGATCCCTGTTCGACCCGCCACGGTCCGAATATTCCTCCCGTCCGATCGCTTCGGAACCGATCATGTTGAGTACGGCCTGGTGAACCGCGTCCGCTGAGTCGTACTCGTGACTATCAGTCTCTATCTCTTGGCCCCCGAGTATCGACTGTAACGTCTGGGAACCACGATTCGTTTCTATTTCGGCGTCTCCGTACTTCGAAAGTAGCATCTCCCGCTCGATTGGATACGTTTCAGACGCCAGTTCGTCGCCGAGGCTGCCGAAGTCGACGCCCAACTCCCGCGAGTCGGCTGTCTCCTCACTGCTGGACTGGTCGTTTGCCATACACTCCCTTCAGCGACCAGCCGGATAGGTGTTGTGGATTTTACAATTTCTGGCAAAATCACGGGCAGAGTAGTCCTGTAGGCATCTCAGGGTTGGGAGCCGTGTTCCACCGGTTTACACGACAAGCGGAAGCCGTCGCTATCGCTGTGGCATCTGCTCCGACCTCTTGTCGCGGCCGTGCTGTTCAGCGAGGAGGGCGAACGCGTAACCGAGTAATCTACCCGGACTCCTAATTTAATAGGGCGAGTTTACTTGTGTGACGGCCGTGTTGTTCGAGGCGATGGTACAGACAGCAAAAGCGTCGGATACGCTTTCACGGATCGGAATCGTTTCCACACTGGTCGATGCCGCGGTCGCGTTCTCCCGCGGCCGGTCGAAAAGTGGACTCCTGCTGATCGCCTCGGCGGCGCTCTCCCAGCGTGTCCCGGGTATCGGGGTGGCCGTCTCGATACTGCTTCGACTCGGTCGTCGCCTGCGTTGAGTCGGCATTCCCCGTAGCCTTGCCGACGCTACGCCTCGGGATACAACGAGCGCGTCTTGTACGCAGTAGCACTCGTAGCCGAAGCAAGACGGTTTTTACGCCCGTTGTTTGCTAGGATAGAGTGTATGTAGCGGTTCATCTATGCGGTACGCAGTGATCGAGAGTACGCGGTCGGAGCGGATCACACACTTCTGTCGGGAGCATCAACCGGGGCCGGTCGGCACTGCCTCCGTTTACTATCCTCTCCGTCTCTCCTTCGAGCTTGCGACGTGTCTTGCCGGCCAGTGACCTGTTTTCGGTCTGCGTGGCGGCAGTCGACAGTTTGATATGTTGGACGGGTAACTAGTTGACAATGAGCGACAACCTAGCGACCACCGACGAGTCTATCGAGCCGGGCGAACCCGTTTACACGAAAGCCGGACAACTAGTGGGCCGCGTCAGTGGCTTCACAGACGATGGATTCGAAGTCGAAACAGTCGAAACGGGGGCCAGTGACGGTGTCGATCAGGAGGAGATCCCCGGGCAAGAGTTCGGCGAGGGGTATCTGATGTGGCAGTGCGAGGAGTGCGGAGAGATGGGCGAACTCGAAGACAGCTTTCCGTCCGCGTGCCCGAGCTGTGATGCCCCCAGAGAAGCGCTTTCGGAAGTCCGCGAAGACTGATCGAGCGTCGTTTGCCTGGCATCGGGTGGACTGCTGGGCTGGACTGATACTGTTGGCTGTAACTATTTTAAGATATTCGCCACCTCGGGTGGCGAAATTCTTCACAGACTTACAGCCGACAGTATGAGCTACACAGCGGACCGAGTGACGATAGTCGCCGCTGAGAAAACGACTGACTCGTCGCACCACAGTGATGTTGGCACAGGGAAAGGGAGTTGATCAGTGTGTGAGTCGAGACAACTGCCAGGAATCATACAGAGAACCACGATTTCTGTGACGACGAAACGCGTCGCTTCTCACAGCATCGCCGCTGAAGCGGTTCACAGTAGTGCGGCAGTGACCGACCGCTGATGACACGCCCGCGAGCCTGACATAACAGGCCGTGTCGATCAGAACGCCAGTAATATAACATTATTTTGCCCTGAAAGCACCAGCATATCGTCGGGGAGAGATATAGTGTTCCTAACAAAATGCTACAAGAGCATGTCTATGGTATGCAGAGACTCGTAGGAGACAGAAAGCGCCAGGACACTGGCCAGCGGACGCCGCAAAACACCGTTGTGGAAGGAGCAATGTAGGGATGTCCGGAACAGTTCTGATCTATAACCCCCGGAGCGGAAGTGGTGACCACGGTGACGCCGTCCGGGAGCGGGCAGCGGCACACGAGTACGATATCGAAGAGACCGAAGCGGCTGGCGACGCCGTTTCGCTGGCGGAAGCGGCCGCCGAGACGGGGTACGAAACGATTGTCGCCGCTGGGGGTGATGGAACTATCAACGAGGTCATCCGAGGGATCGACCAAGCGGACGCACTGGACAGTGTGACCCTCGGGGTTCTCCCACTCGGCACGGGAAACAACTTCGCACAGCAGTTGGGAATCACTGACATCGATACGGCGTTCGATGTCTTGACCGACGGCGAGCGACGTCGAATCGACCTCGGGCAGGCCAGCGACCGCCCCTTCGTCAACTCCTGTGTCGCGGGACTGACCGCCGAATCCAGCAGCGAGACGTCCCCCGCGATGAAAGACCGACTCGGTGTGCTGGCGTACGTCGTCACGGGCCTCCGGTCGATGTCGGACTTCGATTCGCTCCGGCTTACTATCGACCCCGCCGACGATGACCAGTCCGCAGCGTGGGCCGGCGAGGCGATCTGTGTGCTCATCGGCAACGGTCGTCGGTTTACCACAACGGGCGGCGAGCAGGCAGACATGGAGGACGGTCTCCTCGACATCGTGGTGATCAAAGACGTCTCGACGTTGGACCTGATGAGCGACCGGATCACCGAGCGACTCCTGGGCAGTGATTCCGAACACATCATACGGTCGAAGGCGTCGTCGCTCACGATCACGAACCACGACCCCTCCACTGTCAGCTTCAGTTTAGACGGCGAAATAATCAGCCACCGGGAGCTTACAATCGACGTTCGCCCGGATACGTTGTCCGTCGCAGTGGGCGACGGATACGATCCGGATCCGGAATGAACCCGACAGAACAGACTGTCGTGATTATCCACTGTCTGCCAATGGTTTCATGTACACCGTAGATCTCCACACGCACACGCGGTTCTTCCACGGGTTCGAGAGCAGGCCGACAGCCTACGACCCACTCGGGGCCCAACTGGTGCGGCTCGCCAGCCGGTGGCACTCTCTGGACGGTGTGGCCCTGACTAATCACGACTACTCGCCCGGGTACGAAAGTGGGACGACCGAGACGCTGTTCGTTCCCGGTATCGAAATCTCGACGACGGCCGGGCACGTTCTGGTCGTCGGTCCCGACCCGCCTCGACGGACGACACCGGGGACGCTCACCCCGACCGAGGTCGTCTCGCTGGCACACGAACGAGGGTGTGCCGCGATTATCGCCCATCCGTTCCGCCGAAGTGATGTCCGCAAGAGCGGCGCGGAGTTCGATGCCGTCGAAGTGAACGGTAAGCACCCGGGGAACATAGAACGTGTCCGAAAGCTCGCGGACACACTATCGGTTCCCATTGTCGGCGGGAGCGACGCACACTATCCCTTCGAAGTCGGCCGCGCATTCACCCGAATCGAGGCGTCACGGCTCACCCCCGAAACCGTCGTCGAGGCTATTCAGGCGGGTCGAGTAGAGCCGCAACTTCGCAGTACAGCGTTCGACGAGGCTATCCAGACCGCATATCGGTACATACACCGATATCGGTAGGGTGTCAGGACAGCCCGCCGGTCAGGACCGTAATCTAAACGGCCCCGACGTCGAAGCGCGCGAACTCACTGTCGCTACGCGGAGCATATACGATGTCAGGATGATGAACGGCACTAACGCGACTGTGAACGTCAGGGCAACGAACAGAAGCAACGGTGACAGGCCGAAAACCCCGACATCGGGCAGGAGGCCAGCGTCGATAGCCAGTATCGCCCAGATGGTAACGATGATCGATGGAAGGGAGAAAACCAGCAGCGTTCGCGAGAGTTCTGAGATCTCCTTGCCGTAGTACAGCGTTTTGAAGTACTCGCGACCGGTCGCGAACATCTCGAACATTTCCATCAGGTCTGTGAATTCCTCTATCTTGTCGTCGTTCAGTTGGCTCCGGTACGTGGAGGTCATATTGTGCGTACTGTTCATCAACGGCCCGTAATCGGTCTCCAGTCCCAACCACAGGGCATAGAGGTCACCACCGTGGACCTGCTGAACCGCAATCTCCAATTCTTCCGCCGTCGCAGCAACTGAGTCTACGTACGTCGTGATATCTTCGGTGAACTCGTCACCGATATCGTCTTCGAGGTCCTCACTGGCACCTTCAAGCGAGTGTGCGCGCTCTTTGATTACCGTCGCCATCACCTTGAGGAACGAATCCGGATCTTTCGGTGCAGCGTCATTACCAGTGAGACCGCCGATGTCACGCCGGAACTCGATCATGCTTTCGATGCGTTTCTCCTGCGCGCCGATAGAGGTGATATCGTGGGAGAGGACGATAGAATTGATGGAGACGACGATGGACACGAGCAGGATGATCCCGCTGAGAAACGAGTTGAGAATCGTCTGGACGGCCGCAGTCTCGGTGAGGAGCATCTTCATCTCAAAGGTCCAGATCGAACCCATGAACACGATGCTCGCGAACGTCACAGAAAGCAATGCCCCAGTGACCGCGATCCGGTGTCCTTCAAGCAGTATCCACCGGCTGAATTTGAACCCGCGTCGTCCCACCGGGATGGGAAACCAACTTCGCAGCCATCCGAGGCGTTTTAAATCCATCGGAGAACCCCGCACGTCGACGTTGACAGTAACTCATCGCTGTTCGTTGCAACTGCCCACTCCAGCATGGCCCTGTAATACACAAACGGCTCCGTTCGGTCGTCGAACCGGGTATTTACGCCCCGACAGCGAGCGGGACCCCTCGGATCAGCAGCCCTTAAACCACGGCTGTCTTGCTGAAGCGGACGCTGATAGCGCTTCGTCGTGTGCTGTCCTGTCTTGGTCTCGTTTCGGTTCATTCGTTCAGTTGTCCTCTGATAACCATCCAGCGCAAGACTGCTCGTCCGATGATTCGCTATCCGGCTTGATACGGGCTTGGCTCCGGCTATAGCCCGTCTCGGATTAGAATATGAAGGTGAGGACGGCGAGCACCACGAAGATGATGACGAGCCACTTCGCGATATCCATGCTGAGGCCGGCGACGCCGCTCGCCCCCAGCACCCCTGTGATGAGCGCGAGCACGAGGAACAGTATCGCGAGACCAATGAGATCACCGCCAAACTGAAGCACGACGTTCTGTACTGGAATTATACTTTCCGCGGCTAACTGTGCGAGTACCATACTCCACTCTCCGAGACGAGTACATATCATACCAAGGTACTTTCATCTGTATCATCATTTCAGTAAACGACGTAGTGACTTCGCCACTCATGACCGTGACGCTGCAAGACCAAGATTCATTAGTTGGGGGCACTGGTTTTCATCGATGCCAACAATTCAGATCGAAGACGGCTCCCTCTGGTACGAAGAGACGGGGACCGGGCCGCCGCTCATTTGCCTCCACGGGGGCTGGCAGGACCACCGGTCGTGGCAGGCACAGGTCGACTACTTCGCTGACGAGTACAGAGTTATAACCGTCGACCTTCGAGGGCACGGTCGGACCGGCCCGACTGGGTCACGGCGGTACTCTGTCGACCTATTCGCAGATGATCTGGAGAAGCTGGTGGCGACGTTGGACGTGGACCGCCCGGTTTTGGCCGGCATCTCCGCCGGTGGGATGGTCATTCAGACCTATCTCGACCGACACCCGGATAGTGCCCGTGGCGCGGTCATTGGAGGACCGTTGCAGACGCTGCCGCCGATAGAACTTCCTCACGGAATGAAACAGCTGTTTTCACCCCTTCCGCTACTTTCGGGGTCGCTTTCCGCCGTTGGGCCGAAATTGACGTTCAAAACACTGCTGGATTCGATCCGGATGACGAACGGCGGCCACTGGCTCTCGCTCGACGAAACGGTGCGCAAGCAATCGCTGAATGCCGTCGATTCGATTTCTGCAACCGAGTTCCAGAAGATATTCCGAGCGCTCTACGAACGCGTGGCTCCGACGCTCTCACACGTTTCGACGCCGACACTCGTCCTGTACGGCGACCACGAGATACCACTCGTCAAGCGACAGGGTGAGCGAATCGCCCGAACTGTCCAGACGGGGACCGCGCAATCGATACCTGACTCCGGACACCTCGTCAACCAGGACCAGTCGGGCGGGTTCAACGAAGCTTGTTCGGCGTTTTTCGACGGATTGACCAAAGCAGCCGATGACGCGAAGGGCCGTTGACGGCGAGTTGGATCTGCGGGTACCCACTCGGGTATGGCCTCTGAGTTCTGCGGACTATCGTGTACCACCCTACAGGCTGGTTCACCCGCTCAGTCTCAAAACGGACTCAGTCGACGCCGGCGTTCAGGTGGCGTCAGCGCGTACGCCGCGACGACGTGTGCGACCACCATCGCTGCGAAGAAGCCGAAATTGATCCACCAATTGTTGTACCAGACGAGGTCGATACCCCAGGACCCGTCGACGAGAGGCCACAGCGGCTCGATGGGCGTGGAGATATCGGGCGTGGAGATATCGGGCGCTGAGAGCATATCGGCGAAAACGTGACTGAGCCCCCCGGCGAAGAACGCGAGAAACGACGACAAAAACACCTGTCTACGGTTGAGTCGCTCGGTTCCGACCCACTCGTCGAGTTGATCGGTGAACACACCCGCCACTATCGCCGCACCGACGACGCTCGCAGACGTGACAAACAGAACCGTGTGCGTTACACCGTGATGATGAACTTGGTTCGGGAAAGCCGCAACGAGCCACAAGTCGATGTCAGGTACCAGTGATGCGACTACGGCGAGAATGACGAACCCGACACTGCGCCTGTCGTTCCACCGGAGCCAGGCCGGCAGCGCGAACAACAGGCCGAACGCGAGATGCCCAGAGATGTCTACGATCGTCTATCCCCCTTGATTGAGCTGATACCACTCATTCTCACCGTACGTTCAATCAGATGCCATTTAATCGGTGCGAAATTAACTGGATTGAGAACGCACGCTACAGTGACCCAAACGCTCTTTCCCTCCGATCTCATTCGGCCAATATGTCAATCCAGTCCGACAGTGACAGCGAGACGACCGAGGAATCCGTCGACGACAAGATCAAACGAGGTGGTGCATAGCCATGTGCGATATCAAAACCGGGGTAGAGCTCGAACTGTGGGTCGTAGACGACAATGGGCGACTGGCCGACGGCTCAGAGATCGTTGCTGCGCACGAACAGATAAAACCGGAGTTCATCGACCCGCTCGTTGAAGTCCAAACAGAACCCCACGAGGACGAGTTTGGATTGCGACGTGACCTGGAGACGACACTCCGGACCGGCGTCCGGGTGGCTGAAAAGCACGACAAACAGCTCGTCCCACTGGGAACACCACTCACCTCATCGAATACGCAGGCGAACTGCAAACGGGGGGAGTTGTTCGAGGAGATCTACGGTGACGGGGTACAGAGCGCAAAGAACTGTGCCGGCACACACATTCACTTCCAGAAAGGGAGTGTGATAGACCAGTTGAACCTGCTGACTGCACTCGACCCGGCACTGGCGTTGCTGAACTCTTCCCCGTATTACTGTAGCGAAGCCGGTGATAGTTCCTCGCGAGCACGAGCCTATCGGACGAAGTGTGGGCAAGAGTTCCAGCAGTTCTGCGAGCTCTGGCCCTACGCAGGCAGTCTACAGGAATGGACGGACCGAGTCGATCAGGCGTACAACCACTTCAAGGACTTAGCGAGCAGCCGCGGTGTGAGCGCAGCGAAAGTCGATGAGTTGTTCGAAGCGGAGAATACCGTGCTCAATCCCGTCCGACTCCGGCGGTGCCAGCCGACCGTCGAGTGGCGAGCGCCCGACGCTGCACTGCCAAGCGAAGTGATCCAACTGGCAGTGGATGTCGGGGAGCTGGTTTCACAGACCGGCGAGAAGCCACTCGCTCATGGCCATCACGGTGTGTACTCGGATCGGATCGGAGTACCGGAGTTTCCCTCGCTTCGGGAACTGAGTCAAGAGGCGATCCACTCGGGACTGGAATCGACAGCGGTGGTAACCTACCTGCGGAAGATGGGATTCGACCCGTCGGAGTACGACCCGATCGCACCGGAATTTAGCGGCCCGCCGGTGCTCGGCGAATTGTCAGCACGGAAGATACGCCTCCAGCAGGCCAGCAAACTCCGGCAGGACATCAAAGCAATCGCAGTGTAGGTGAGTTCGGCCTTCGAGTGGCGTGGAGTGTGCGTCCGTTCTGGGTCCCGAGTAACGGACCTCTATATCGGCCAGGCTCACGCAGGGGCCAGCAGATGTGTTTTCCCCTCTGAACTATAACGGTACGTATGGTTTCGGTTTCCGACGGACGTGCGCTCGCGGAACAGATTATCAACGCGGTACTGGGAGGATACTCGACCCGTGTTGTTGGTGTCGACGGGAAAGCCGGACCGTACCTGACACGTCGCGAGGCATAGCTCGACTCGGCTGCGGTCGAAGCCTATCTCCGGGCGCTGAACGAGCGACTTACGAGGAAATCTGCTGTGGAAGGGACCGACGGCGAAGAGTTGGTTCCACAGCCGGAAGGCACTGTCCACCTCGTCGAACAGGCGACGGACGAGGAAGGGGCGAATCGCTGGACGGTCGAACTTAGCTGGACAACGCCGCCTGGTTCGATGCCCTCCCATCCGGAAGACGCCACTGCGTCTTCCGCCGACAACTGAGCGACAATAATGGTGTGTTTCGACACCCGACAATGTCGAGATCCGGACTCGGCGCTACCAGCGATGAGTACGTTCGCTACGGGAGACTCGTAACCGCGACAGACGCCGATGCATGAGTACACTATTCTCGGTCATTACGCGACAGGAACTACCTGTCAACAGAGTAATCAACGTGAAAGCCATTACCATTTCATAGACATCACAATGCACCAGCAATGGGAGTACAAGACGCTCGAACCGCCGAAGGGATTGACCAAGCGAGAGACGGTCGATCCAACAGAGGAACTCAACCGTCTCGGTACAGAGGGCTGGGAACTCGTCGAGACCATCAGCTACGACGGTGGCGGGACGAAACTACTGCTGTTCAAACGTCCAGTCTCACATGAGTGAGTTCTCTACGGGGGATACCTTACGTGAGCGAACGGACATCAACAAGTACTGGTTCTGGTTACTGCTCCAGGCCAACCGATGGCTCCTCGCCGTCGGACTCGCTTTCGTGATCTTCTTCGTATTCATGACTTGGGGCGTGCTGAAACCGGTGTCGCTGCACTCGACGATGGAGTCGAGCGACATGGTCGAGACGCTATTCTCCGGTCTTATCGGGGCTATCATCACGGGAACGACGTTGGTCGTCACGATCAATCAGCTCGTCCTCTCCCAGGAGATCAGCTCGCTTGGGAGCCAGCGCAGTCGGATGGACCTGACGATGGATTTCCGCCAGAATACGGACAGCCTCCTCGGGATGACGACACCCGCCGACCCTGCAGACTACCTCTATGAGCTTATCGAGACAAGCGAACAGCGAGCGAAGACACTGCGAAATACACTCTCCGAAACTGAAAATCAGGAGCTCCACGAACAAGTGGACGAGTACGTCGCCGATCTACTGGAGAACGCCAATCACGCACACAGCCTCCTCGAAGACGCAGATTTTGGCACCTTCGACGTCGTATCGCCCGCACTCGATTACAACTATGACCGGAAGATACACCATGTCCGCCGGCTCGGGATGGAGAACCGAGACTCCCTCACCAACGAGGAGCGAAGCGCGTTCCGAGATCTGCTAGAGGTGCTTACAATGTACGGACCAGTCCGCGAGTACATCAAGAACCTCTACATCCAGTGGGCGCTGGTGAAACTCTCACGAGCGATCCTGTATGCCGCCCTGGTTGCACTCACCACCGCTGGAGGGATGGTCATCTTCGTTGACCCGACAACGTTCCTCGGGACGGTCTTCGGCATCGAGACCGTTCTTTGGGTCGTTAGCGCCGCGTTCGCTATCTCTACGCTGCCATTTCTCCTGTTCATCTCCTTCATCCTCCGGCTCGCGACGCTCGCTAAACAGACGCTTTCGGTGGGACCGCTCATGCTTAGCTGACCGACTCCCGGATGCAATTGTGTATCTCGGTGAGCCGGTGCAAAAACACAGCAACGGGAGCGGTTCCATGACGGCTGAAACTATCGATATCCAGCCAGCATGGTGTCAAAATCGATTACCGAAACGGTTGTCGCGATCTGCCCACCAGCGGTGCTTTCCTGTCAACGTCGACGTCCAGTGTTACTCGAAGTTCCAGCACATCAGGGTATCCAACTCATCCGACTGCCTGGCCACTGCACGAAGGACCAGTGCTTCGATCGCCGCGTCCGTCGGTCGCTGGGTGCGAACAGTGACTGTCACGACCTCTACGCACTCGTAGCGATACACTGCCAATTGTTACTATATCCGAAGTACTGAGTTCAACGGCAAGCAGTGTAAGCTTGCTGTGGACGGTCAACCGGTAGTGTTTAGTTTAGAGGGTTGTGTCAGCAAGCGAAATTCTAAAGCCAATTTCCAGCGGTGCTCGGTTCGTCGTGTCACAAACATATGAAAACGGAGAGTTTCTTTGTCTTATACTTTGGCTTATATATTCGACAGCAGTCCGATTTCCATAGTGTTCTATCAGAGATCGGTCCCAACTCGTTGAAGTACAACTCAGGGATGTTTCGTATTCCCTACGAGAAACACAGAGGCTCAGCATCGTGTTTTGCTGTAGTCCTTTGAGAAGGATTTCTGTGAGATTTGTTGGCATGGCCCAAGAAAGTCGCTATGGAGAACATTGCATCTTTTCGGACTCGTAGCGTTTATGAGAGCCCGCTTTTGTCCACCCCATCAGAATGGGATAGCCGCTCTGAGGACGATCTACAGGTAGAACTGCTGATCGGTGGTTCCGCTGGTTACAGGAGGAACTATTACCTTCTCATATATACTTTCATAATGTCACTTTCAAGCATCCAGAAGGAGTTAAAACCATTATATATTTGTCATGCAGGAAAGATTGACCCAGTCTCGGAAGACCGTGTGAGCGCTGGGTCCGCGTTGACGGATTTACGCCAGCGTTTCAACAATCACGCCGACGTCGATCTGTGGCGAAACCATACTCGCTCGGCCAGCAGAGAGCCACAAAATCCGTCTGTCGGAGGGCGCCACTCCGGGACAACTACTCGTGGCGTGAGCTAGTCAGTACAGACGAACCAATTATTGACGCTAACTGATCAAGAGTGCTAATCCGAAACAGTCCCAACGCGATATTCATATCCAAGTTTCTCACGTAGCTGACGGAACGCCTCCAGTACCTCTTCTCGGTCTTCACCGGCAGGAATCTCGACGTGTGCTGGTGAAGTGGCACTCTCCGGATTCAGGACTCGCCAAACCGTTCGACGAAGTAACGACTCCTCGGATACCGGCTTCCAATCGAGACCGTTGACGCTAGGGCATAACGCGCTCATCCGGGCAAAAGGCTACTCTCAGTGCGGGATGGCCGAAACATCGTACTCGACAACGAAGCGCTCGCTCGGCGACGCCGTGCGAGCGCTCGGCTGGTATCGACAGTTCCGTGAGATTGTCCTGATGTTCGCCATCTCGAACATAGAACCGCTCTGTGAACCACTCTAACCGTGACTCAGCATCTATTCAACACGGCAGATTACGGTATCTTGTTACCCGAGGGGAATGCCTTCACCCTTATCTATACTCTATTCCTGCGTCAGTCAACCATTCATTCAGCGGACTATTCGGATCGTCAATAAGACCACACAATCTGTCCACTTTCACCTCATTAAGATAAACGAGGTTATCGATCTCCCAGAAGATTTCCCGATGATAGTCGTGGTAGTACTTTCCGTATCCAATAGGTGTTTTTACCCTCCGAAATATAACCTAAATGCATGCCAGGTATACGATTTATTACCTTTGCTTGTGATGAAGTGGAACAACTGGCAGAGTTCTGGTCAGTCGCTCTCGGTGGTACACGACGAGAGCTACCAGAATCGCTTGAACCTGAAATCGTTGACCTGCCTGGAGATGGTCCGGATTTGCTGTTCAAAGAACAACCGAAAGGAACGGAGCGAGATCTCCCCATTCATCTTGATGTCTCAACCGAGAATCGAAGGGAGACAGTCGAACAACTCTGTAACATAGGCGGGTCTGTCCGCGAAACCAAGACCGAAGAATACGAAACGCACACCGCCACTTGGACAGTGATGTCAGATCCCGAGGGTAACGGATTCTGCGTCAGCGAGTATCAACAATAGCTACTACAGCGCTCTCAGCTACCACAGGCTGACCGAACAGGTCTCCCGGACGGGGTACGTCGTCACACGACCCGGACACAAAGCCGGGTGATTCACAGCGCCTTGTTTCGCGTCACGACGGTCATAGAGCAGAAATTCTTCGGCTTTGAGCCGACATCTATCGAGGGGACGACCGTTCGGGTCAGCGGTTTAGAGAACCACTGGTCGACTGTGCGGACCACTCCCAGGTTCTAGTGTCCGTCGAGAACTCGCAACTGCGATGCGAACCAGTTGCGCGAAATTCCCGAAAATCGACGCGATGCGTTCCACCGAGATGCTCTCGAAGCCGATGTGATTCCGCTCGTGGCGGCGTTCGCTGTACAAAGTCACGGTGACGCACGGAAGGCGATCGACCCTCATCGCCGGTTTTCGATCCTTCCGACCGGACTGTGTTCGATTGTAGCTGACCCTGTCGGCGTAGAGGAAAGAGTTTGAGAGGGGTCCCGTTGTATGGAATGCATGGACAAAGACCAACTGCCGGAACTCGCGCTGTACTATATTGCGTTATTACTTCTGGTGTTTTTCATCCTTGAAGTGCTTCAAGCGGCTGTGGGTGAGATTTCATTCTGGATTGAAATGGTGATTATCCTCGTCATTGTCTTTGCGTATCGATATATCGCGGTCTGGCTCGGTATCGCCCCCAGCAGTGAAGAGTAGTGGGATCGACCAGCGAGCCATGCCAATCCTGACACGGTGAGAACCTTGCCGTTCTTACAGCGGGAGCAAGGCGAAAGCCCACCCCTTCAGGGGTGTGGATGAAGCCGACAACCCGGCAGCTTCGCCTGTAGCCTCACTCAGCCGGAGTTTTATAACCAGTGACACTGTATGCATGACCACACCGAGGCGGATCAGCCGCCCAGATAAACGGATAATATCGGGATTCGGGCCACGCTACGTCCAAAAGAATCCCTTTCGGGCCGCTGGCTGTGGATTCCGACACACGGTAACTCTGAATCCCCATACCGGGGATAGGAGTAACGGCGGCTTGGCCCCGCCAGGAGTCCGGTCATGCCGACCTGGCTACAAACCTGAAACTCCCAACCTAGCGGTGCGGTGCCGCGGGAATCCCACGCCTGAAGGCGTGGGAGGAGGTCAAGGAACACCGATGTTCCGGTGCTATCACATCTACGATTCTGTGGACGGTACACCGTCCCAATTCAGAAGCGTCTGTGGGGATGCCGCACTGGCAAGACCGAGCGTAGTGGTTCAACTGCTGCGAGCGTCAGAGGGTATTTGCTGTCCGCGTGGCGACGCTTCCTCTGTCGGTCTAACTCTGTCGCAAGTCGAGCAGCGGGAGTTCTGATAGACGTGTATCCCAATGCAGTAACTGATGCCGACGATCTATATCACAGCTCCACAAGACGCTGCAACGGAGATCGCGCAGACACTCGTTGAGGAACGACTTGCTGCGTGTGTGAACCGCGTGGCCTGTGACTCGATATATCGGTGGGAAGGCGAAGTCCATACCGATGCTGAGACAATCCTCCTGGCGAAGACGACAGCCGACCGGTATCCCGATCTTCGCGACCGGGTTGTCGAGTTGCACCCCTACGAGGTCCCGTGTATCGAACGCTTTGACGAAACTGATATTTTTGCGCCCTTTTCGGACTGGCGAACCAGGAACGTGGACGCTGAATAACCGCTGAAATGGAGCCATCTTTTTGCCACTGGTTATACTCCTACCAGTGTGCCTATTCAGCGTGCAAGATCACTTGCGGATCTGTATACCTCGGTCGCCGACTATGATCTCGTCCTAGTTCCTGACGCCCCGCTTGCGAGCGCCCTCAACCGCCGACTCGACCGGCCACAGTTCGGGACGTTTGCAACCACTCCACGCCGACTGGCCGCTGGGCGTCGCGAGCAGGCCGAGGACCGGACGGCGTTTCTGGAACTCGCCGACACTGTCGACGACTCGTGGAAAGCGCTGTCCTACACTATCGGGAACGTCCTCCAGTGCTGGGAGCACCACGGACAGGCCGCGGGGATCCTGGAGTATCCAACCTACGACGATCCCGTTACGCGCACTGTGGTAGACAGGCTCGCCGCACGCCAGTCGACGTCACAACAGCTGACAGAGTTCACGGTTGACGCGGACCAGTCGGTTGCCGTCGTTGGGCTCCCGGAGTTCACTGAGCTCGAACGATCGATCCTACCAGCGGAGTATGACACGTATCCCCTGTTGACTGACGACGCCTTCGACTACCCGGCGTTCAACATCTTCAGGTCCCCATCGGCGATCGTCGACGCGGTCGTGGATACCATCGACGAGGAGTCGGCTGATAATGTCGCAGTGGTGCTGGATAGTTCGAGCCAGTACTCTCCACTGGTCGAATCTGCGCTCGAAGCTGCAGATATTCCCTACTATGGAGGACCGGGATTCATCGATGACCTCGATGTGCGAGCGGTACTGCGGCTCTTGCGCGTCGCCTATCGTGGCTCCGAGACGACTGTCAGCGATGTCGCCCCGATACTGTCACGACTTGGGACCGATGTCGATATCGAGCACAGTGAGAAACGCCTGGCAGCGACCGACCTGCCAGCAACCGCGTGGATTACGGAGGTGTGTGAGTCGATCGGGGACCGGACCTTTGGCTCGCTCCTCACGGCCTACGAATCGAAAGCCAGCCGAACACTGGACCGTCTTCGGGACGAACTCGAGTCACTCGGGCTCCACGACACTGTGATCACCGAATCGCGGGTTAGTGATCTCGCCTTCTATCTGGATTTCTACGAGGTTCCAGTGGACAGAGAAAACGAGGGCGTGTTACTCGCAGATGCCAAATCTGCCGGCTACGTCGACCGACAGGCCGTGTTCTTTCTCGGACTTGACGAGGGCTGGACCAATAGCGCTCCACAGCGCCCCTGGGTCGACACGGAGGCACAGTTCGATCGGTATATCCGCCGCTTTCAGCGACTAATCCAGAGCGGCAGCGACCAGTACTATCTGGTCGAGGATACCGCTGGGGGCCAACCGGTGACGCCGTGTCTCTACTTCGAGGAACTCCTCGAAGAGCCATTCGAGCGGTTCAGCGACCTCGAATCAGTCAGGTATGAACGGACGGTCGATGGTGACCGTGATGGCTTTGCGAAAACGTCCGTCGAGCCCCCGGTCGAGTCGGCACCCATCGAAACGATCAGCCAGACCAGTCTCAACAATTTCGTCAACAGCCCACGGGAGTATCTTTTCAGCCGGCTGGTCGATTCCCCCGACAAGGACTATTTCCGCGAGGGGAATTTGTTCCATGACTTCGCGGAGTTCTACGTCAACTATCCCGAGGTCATCGACGCAGACACGCTCTCGGAGGTGGTCGATGTCATGCTCGAAGAAGCCAAACCCTTCTACCCTGAGACGGACCGGGTGTTACGCCGACGCCAGTATCGGATCGGGCTGGAAACCATCGTCGAATATCTGGATGCCAATCCACCGACGGCACCTGCCGATCTGCCCCCGGCCGGGGAGCCCGATGAGAACTTCTTCGCATCGTATTTCGACCGCCCCGTTGACTCACCACTGACCGAACGCCAGTTCACCAATCCGGACCTCGGTATCAACGGGAAAATCGACCTCGTGGAGGGACCCACAGCCCTGCTCGATTACAAGAGCGGGTCGAAGAAGTCAGCCTACGACGTCTGTAAACAGGCTGCGATGGACCCACCCAACGAGACAGTCAACTATCAGGCAATCGCCTACCTGGCACAGTTCCGTACACACCAGCCCGGCGAGGCGCTCTCCTTTTCCTTTTTCCACTTCCTCGAAACGCTCGACGATGCGATCACCGGCGACGCGGATATAGATGAGACGCTGACGACAGTCTCCTACTATCCGCAGTCGTTCGACGAGTTCGTCGGGACGCACCCAGCGTATGAGGTCCTCCTGGATGGCTACAAGGACTGTGTGGCGACCTTCGAGGAGCTTGGTTTCGGGACCTACAGCGAGATCATGACAGACCTCACGTTCCCGGACACGACGGATCGGTCGGCGTTACGGGAGTCTGACTTCGCCGACCGATTTGCCGAGGCCGTCCGGCAGGAAACCAGCGACGACGTCGATGCCGAGAAGGGGGCCGATCAGGCGGTTCGGGAACTCAACGGCGTCCGGAAGCGCAACTTCTTCAAAGACGATATCGACCAGTTCGAGGAATTCGTCGCCGACCGACTGACCGAGATTAATCGGTACCGCGCTGGTGAGGAGCGATTCCCGATTGAGGGACTGGGTGGCGAACCCAACTATCGACGGATCGACCATCGCGACATGTTCCTGGAGGAAAACCGATGAGTGACGACCGCACCCCGAACGAGGCTCAGCAACAACTGATCGATGAGACCGAGGGGATCTACCATGTCGACGCCGGTGCTGGCACCGGCAAGACCTTCGCCATCACACGCCGGTATGCGAACATCGTCGACCAGCCCGACGTCGAGCCCGAGGACATCCTGCTGGTTACCTTCACCCGCAGTGCGGCCACCGAGATGCGTGAGCGCATCGTCGAACACTGTTCGTACGGAATGCGTGAGCTGGCCGACGCACCGATCCAGACGTTCCACTCGTACTGTCACGACCTGCTCGACGAGCACGGCTATCGCGCCCCGACACATTTGGGAATTGATGACCGGATCACTGGAGGAACCCAGATCCTTGAGGATAGCCAACTCGAGGACGAGCTATTCCGTGAGTTCTTCGGGCAGTTCCGGGATCGCCATCCTGAGTACAACGACATCTTTCGGGTACTCTCGGAGCCTACCGAGCCGCTCTCGCTCATTAACGAACTCGCTGCGAAGGGTATCTTCCCGACCGCGGACGGCTGGTATCGAGATGGGGCACAACACTTGCAGGGTGACTACGAGCTGTTCAAGCAGTATTTCGATGCCCAAAATCAGGCCCGCAACGACGGACGCAAGCAATCCCCGCTCCGGGACGATCTCTCGCGGTTCGGGACGAACAAAACCTACCGGCAGTCCGCCCCTTCCAAATCGGAGCTTCGGGGTGGCCGGGGGACCAAGGAACTCGACGAGAGCGTCGCTCGCGAGGTCTTTGAAGAGGATCGGAATGAGCTACTGGCATTCGTTCACGACTGTTACTTCGAGTATCTGGAGTTCGCTCTGGAACGGAACTACCTGAACTTCGGGTTCCTCCAGCTGTTTGCTTTCGTGGCACTGTGCGAGGAGCCAGCGCTGCGTGACCGCGTCGGGTTCGAGTACGTGATGGTCGATGAGTTCCAGGACTCCAGTGAGATTCAGTTCAAGCTGGCGCTGCTGCTCGCTGAGACGGACAATCTCTGTGTCGTGGGCGACTGGAAACAGAGCATCTACTCGTTCCAGTACGCCGCCGTCGAGAACATCGCGGAGTTCGACACCCGGCTGGAACGATTCCGGAGCGAGTTGAACGCCGATTCCGAGCGGGTCGAATTCGGGACGGATGGGATCACGTACATCGAGCTGACGGAGAACTACCGGTCGACACAGACACTGCTGGACTTCTCGACCAATGCACTGACCACGCCAGCGACGAGCTCTGAAGCCATCGACGAGCCCGTCGACGTCGACCCGCTGTCCTCGAATGCCACCTTCGACGAGACCAACATTGAGGCTGTTCACCATGAGGACGAACACGAGGCGGTACTGGCCAGGATCCAGTCGATTGTCGATAGCGACGACTACCGGATTGAGGACGAGAACGGTAATCCCACAACCCCGAGCCACGGTGATATTGCAGTCCTGACCAGGACACGCGATTACGGACGGGAGCTACTGACTGCAGCCGAGGAGCACGGGCTCCCGATGGCCTACGACGGGGAGGTCGAACTGTACCGCAGTGACCCCGCGAAGCTACTGCTGGCGTGGCTGCGGATCGTCGAATCCGATGGCGACCGTGGCTGGGCCGTTGTTCTAGAGCGGGCCGGCTACACGCTTGATGAGATCAATGCCCAGCTGGATCGGGAGAGCTACCCGCCAGCGATGACCGAGTTTCGCGAAGCGCTTCGAGAGCTTGAGGCGGTAAGTTCGCTGGCCCGACGCGTCTTCGATCGCTACGGGCTTGCTGATGATTATGCACGGGAATTGCTCGCGCATATCCAGTCCGTCCACGACGCCACAACGCTCACTCGCGGGGACCTGATCCAGTTTATCGAACGCGCAATAGACCAGGGAAGTACCCACGCGATCAACACCACTACTGATACGGATTCGGTGACGGTCCAGACGATCCACGGCGCCAAGGGTCTGGAGTATCCGATCGTCATCCTGGCCAATATGAACGACGGGCGGTTCCCGCCGCGTGGTCGGACCAGTGGTGTGCTGCAGTACGACGAGGCGACGGGGCTCCGACAGCGCAAAACATTCGCTGACGAAGGCCGGTATCCACACGTCTACGATAACTGGCGCTACGATGTCCTGCGGCAGTGTCTCCCCGATGACTACGACGAAGAACGCCGGCTCCTGTATGTGGCCATCACCCGAGCCGAGAGCCACGTCGTTTTTGCCAGTGGGGCCGATCCAAATACGTTCCTCTCTGAGCTGCCAGTCGAACTTACCGAGGGGGCGACAGAGATTGAAGCGAGCCAGCCCGACGAGTCAGTCCAGACACAGCTGCCGTTCAGCATTGCCACACCCGATGGTCCGGTTGGCTACAGTCCACATTCACTGATGGATGACTCCGTGTTTACTGAATCGGAGGCCAATGCCGGTGAGGCCGACGCTGATGAAGCAAGTGGTGTAGACTTTGGCTCACAGGTACACGACTTCGCCGAGGCCTACGTGCTGGGCGAGTCGGTCTCGCCATCGAATCCGCACGAAGAGCGCATCCAGTCGCTGCTGGATGGGCTGGGTGGGGAGTTGCATGTCGAAGCAGACGCTATCCTGCCGCTTGAGATCGATGGCCGGCGAGTGTCGATTACCGGTATCGTCGACCTGGTCCACATCACGCCCGATCGAGTCGAGATAATCGACTACAAGACTGACCGAAGCCGACGGGCACAAGACGAGTATCGCAAGCAACTGAGCGTGTATTATCACGTACTCGCCAGTGAGTATCCGGAGCGAGAGGTAACCACAAGCCTATTTTATTCTGCTATTGGGGAGCTGGTGTCAGTTGAACCGCTATCGAAGGGGGATCTCCGTAAGCTTGTGCTGGACCATCAGTAGATAAGAATAGGGTTCACACAGAGTTTGGGGGGAGTCCTACGGCACGGTACTCGTCTCCCAGGGGCTTGGTGCAGTATGCTGGATCGTGGCGGTGTTTGCGCCAACGACTGCACTGACTATCACGCTGTTCGGTCTCGCCTGGATTCCTGCTGGCGTATCGGGCGTGCTCACCGCAACGCTGAACCAGCGCGTGTTCCCGACTGACCTACTTGGACGCGTCTCTGCGACGAAGGGAACCGCCTCGGGAGCGACGCTCCCGCTTGGCTCACTCGTTGGTGGAGGAGTTGCTGAAGCGTTGGGGACCACGACGACGATGGCGCTGGCCGCGAGCGGTTTCGGCTTTACTGCCGTCTACGTCCTCCTACGGCCACGGCTCCGTCGACTCCCCGCCATCGAAACGGCAACTCCCGACGACTTTGATCTGGAGATCGAGACGCACTAATCGGCCGATTAGTGGGGGCCCCCACGCCCGTTTCGGCCAGAGGAACGCCCATCCCAGATACAATCGTGAAAGCAGTCGCCATACCCCGTGTGGACACCATATTCCGCTCCATCAGGGGCGTTCGGCGATGGAATCGGGTATACAATCCCACGTTGCGGGACTTTTGTTGTCGAATACCATCGAAGTACTCGAAGATCGGGGTGTCCAACGCAGTCGCAAAGCCGTCCACGATTGGGTTTGACGAGGGTGGACTATGAGCATTGGTAATATTATGTGTCGTGGCAACTCCTCACAATCATCAAAAAATTAATTACTATATTATGAAATGGTTGTATCTGACGTATGGAATTCACACGGCAGGAGTCCCTTGATCGACTTCAGGAAACAGTATCGGGCGGCGATCCAATCGTCGGCGCAGGTGCAGGGACCGGTATCTCGGCGAAGTTCGCCGAGCGCGGTGGCGTCGATCTACTGATCATCTACAATTCCGGTCGCTATCGGATGAACGGTCGGGGGTCGCTGGCTGGCCTCCTTCCTTACGGTGACGCCAACGAGATCGTCGTCGAGATGGGCCACGAAGTGCTTCCAGTCGTCGAGGACACGCCAGTTCTCGCCGGCGTCAACGGGACCGACCCGTTCCGACAGATGGATGTGTTCATCGAGAACCTGAAACGACGTGGGTTCTCGGGCGTCCAGAACTTCCCGACGGTGGGTCTCATCGACGAGGACAGCGGGTTCAGACAGAATCTCGAGGAAACGGGGATGGGCTACGACAAAGAAGTCGACATGATCCAAGAAGCGGCCGAGCAAGGAATGCTCACCTGCCCATACGTCTTCAGCGAGGAGCAGGCTCGCGAGATGACCGAGGCCGGAGCGGACGTGGTCGTCTCACATATGGGACTGACTACATCTGGGGATATTGGTGCCGAGACGGCACTAGATCTCGATGCCGCAGCCGAGCGCGTTCAAGCTCATCACGACGCCGCAAAAGAGGTAAACGAGGACGTACTGGTGATCTGTCACGGCGGCCCGATCGCATGGCCCGACGATGCCCAGTACGTACTGGAACACACCGAGGGTGTCGTCGGATTCTTCGGTGCGTCGAGCATCGAACGCCTCCCAACTGAGGAGGCAATCGAAGCACAGGCCCGCGAATTCAAGGAGATTAGTCTCTAAGATGACTGATAGCGAATACTTCATCACTCCTGATGACGTCGAAAGTCAGCTCTTCGATTGGGGCGTCCTGAAGTGGCTGAGCACGCCTGACGTGACGGGTGGCGAGCGCTTCAGCGCTGGCGTCGTCAAACTCGAACCCGGAAAGGGCCATGAGCGCCACGCGCACCCTGACAGCGACGAGATCCTCTTCGTCATCCAGGGCGAGGGTGAACAAGAGGTCGCCGATCAGACACGCGATATCTCGGCCGGCGAGATGGTGTTCGTTCCTGAAGGCGTCGAACACGGAACCGTCAACACCAGCTGGGAACCGTTGTTACTGCTCGCGGTCTACGCACCACCGGGTCCTGAAGAGGTACTCCGGGATCTTCCTGAGTGTGAGATCGTCCCGCCGGGCGAACTGCCGACACCCGAGAACGTGGAGGAGTGAGTATGGCCGTCACAATCGTTGGGACGCTCGATACGAAAGGCGAAGAGATAGGTTTCGCCCGAGATGTCCTTCGCGCGCAAGGCGTTGACGTACACATCATCGACACGGGCGTGGTGGGCGACCCGGAGATCGATCCGGACACTACTGCGAGTGCGGTCGCCGAAGCGGGCGGCACCACGCTGGGGCACCTCCGGGACGATGCCGACCGCGGTGAGGCGATCGAAGCGATGGGCAAGGGCGCAGCGGCGATCGTCCAGCAGCTACACGATGCTGGCGACCTCGACGGTGTGCTCGGACTCGGCGGTTCGGGTAACACCTCGATCGCGACCACGGCGATGCGGGCGCTGCCGGTTGGTGTCCCGAAAGTGATGGTCTCGACGATGGCCTCCGGCGACATTGAACCGTATGTCGGTGCCACTGACGTGATGATGTTGTATTCGGTGGCTGATATTGAGGGACTCAACCAACTCTCCCGGAAGGTAATTGCTAATGCTGCCCTCGCGATGGTCGGGATGGTCACGAACCAGCCAGACATCGAAGTTGAAGACCGCCCCACTATCGGGATCTCGATGTTCGGTGTCACCACACAGTGCGTCCAGACGGCTCGGGAGTATCTCGAAGAACGAGGCTACGAGACGATCATCTTCCATGCGACTGGGACCGGTGGGAAGGCGATGGAGGCCCTCGTGAGACAAGGCGTCATCGACGGCGTGTTGGACGTGACGACGACGGAGTGGGCCGACGAGCTTGTAGGGGGTGTGCTTGCTGCTGGCCCCGACAGGCTGGACGCCGCCGCGGAGACGGGCACGCCACAGGTCGTCTCGACGGGCGCGCTGGACATGGTCAACTTCGGGCCACGAGACTCCGTCCCCGAGGAGTTCGAGGGGCGGCACTTCCACATCCACAACCCACAGGTAACGCTGATGCGGACAACGGCCGAGGAGAACGCTGATCTGGGCGAGGTCATCGCGAAGAAGCTCTCAGCAGCGAACGGACCAACCGCCCTATATATTCCACTTGGAGGTGTTTCGATGCTCGACGTCGAGGGAGCGGATTTCCATGATCCCGACGCCGACACAGCCCTGTTCGAGGCACTCAAAACAAATCTGGCTGAGTCGGTCGAATTGGTCGAGATGGAGACCGACATCAATGACGAAGCGTTCGCCCGGGCACTGGCCGAGCAGCTTGACGCGTATATGCGGGCGGTAGATCTCGCTCCGGAGGAGTGATTACTGCTTCGAAGGAATCTCCGACACCGGACTGGTACGCCTGCTCCCAGCGTTGGTCACCGTCGGACCGTCAGTCATCGCGCACCGCCGCGAGCAGTCACGTCGAATTCGAGGAGAGACATACCGATACGGGGGACGAACGGCCGCAAGAGGCTTCGCCCTGTCGGAACTGTTTAGCCCGCGTTGCTCCTCGACCGACCAATGCGAGTCCTCGATCGGCAGCCCTACTCCTACGTCCTGCTGGCCCGCGACGGCGAGTGGATTCTCACCTTCCTCCTCGGCGGACCGGTAGAGCGCGATGTCTCCGTGCGCTTGACGCTCGCGGAGGTCACTGCAATCGAAGACGGCGAGTCCTCGGCCACGGACTTGGTCGAGACCGTCCGCGCCGACCTCTCAGCGTACGATGACAGACGGGTCAGGCCGACGGTCTGGCCAGGGAAAACGGACGACGAATGAGCATAGCGGTCCCACCAGTTTCGTCAGTGCTCTTCCGTTGCGAACGTGGCGTGTCGGTTTAGCGTCCGGACGAAGTCCGCCTCGTCGATAGCAGTCAGCGACTCGTGTCTGGATAGTTCCTCGCGGAGCCAGTCGCCGGCGCAGGCGTCGACGAACTCGGCCCACTCGTCGAGGCGGAAGTCCTCGAAGTCGTAGACGGCACCGCCGAGACCGTGCCCTTTTCCCTGAAAGAGTCAGATCTCACGGTCGTCGAATGACAGTCCGAGTTCCTTCGGCCACTCGGAACTGTGGTTGCTGTCGGGATTGTGGTCTGGACTCGAGAGGACGTAGTAGGTTGCCATACGGTGGATTCTGCCAGTGGGTCACTCCGAGTAGTCCCCGGTCGGACGGTCGCCGCCGAAGACGGCCGCTTCGAGGGTCTCGCCCCCGGTCGCCCGGAGTGCCCGACCGAGCAAGTGGGTACAGTCTGCCTGTGCTCGGGGATTACCCGTCGAGAGCCTGTCGACGGCCCGCGAGAAGGTTCGTACCACGGCATCGTCGGCCCGGAAGACGTTCTCCTCACTCGCACGCTCGACGGACTGAGACACGGCCTCGACACACGCCTCGACCTCGGCGGCTAGTTGGCTCTGCGTCGTTCCCGCGACTACGACGTCGGCGTAGACTCCTTCGAGAAACGTCGCCGGGTCCTCGACGTGGCTCTCCAAGGCGAACGCCCGGAGGGCGGCATCGAGACGCCGACGCCACGCTGGCGTCTCGGCTTCGACTGCCTCGACGTACGCCCGGGTGTAGACTCCCGCAACGAAACCGGCGGGATCGTCGGGGAGTTCCCGCGTCGCAGTTGCTTCCATCCGCTCCGAGCAGACGGCCAGCCACGCCTCGGTGTTGTCGTGGTCGGCATTCGTCTGCCCGACTTCGGCGAGAGCCGCCGCATACACCCGTTCGAGGACACTCGCCCGCGCCATCCCGACCCACGCGAAGTCAGTTCGCTGTTCGGCGGCGACGACTTCGGTCACGCCGAAGCGAACTTCCGCAGGGTCGGCCTCGACTGCCAGCGCCAGTGCGGTCCCGAAGACCGAAGCGACGTAGTGTACGGGCTGCAGTGGGTACTCCGTCGCCGTTGCGGTGGTTTCGATCTGGGAGAGTACCGACTCCACCAGGCGATCGTGCGTTCGCCCGCCGGCGTCAGTCCGAGTCAGCACTGCCAGGAGAACGGCCGCGTCCGCTTCCGCGAACGCGTCGAACCACTCCGTCTTGCTCGGTCCCTCGATCCCTTCTCGCGCTCCGCGGAACGCCCGGACGAGCGACCCAAGCCACTCTCCGGCCAGGTTCGCCTCGCCCTCTGCGGCCCACCCTGTAGCTGCGTCGCCGTAGACCGAACGCAGGAACGCGACCGGATCCGAGACTAGGTCACCCGTGGCTGCCAGGTCCTCAATGCGCTCTGTCAGGCTGTCGAACCACATACTCTCGCTGTGTGGCGAAATCCCGTCGTCAGGCTCGGTGTCGTATCCCCGGACCTGCGTCGAGAGCGCCCCACGGTAGACCGCCCGAAGGTACGGCTCGACCACTGCTGTCGGTGCATCGCCCGCTACTCCGCGGGTCACGGTCGCGTCGTAGCGGTCGATCCAGTCCGCGAACCCTGGCGAATTCGGGAGTCTGAGGGCTCCTTTGCCGTAGGGGCCCGACTTGGCCACGTCTCCCTGTTCCACGATGGCTAGGGTCGCGAGCGCGCCGGCGTGGAGTGACGCACGGCACTCCCACTCGTCGTCGGGGACCTCCGAGTCAGCGATCGTATCGACCAGCCGGTGACACTTCTCGAACAGTCGCTCGGCACGGTCGAGGTCGCGGTAGTGAACGACGTGCCAGATTGCCCAGCTGTACGTGTCGACCACGAAGGATTCGGGGTGCTCGACGAACGACGACTCGGCCGTGCTCCGACAGAGTTGTTCGCCGGTCGCCACCAGCCACGGCTCGAATCGGTCCGCCGGACAGTTGTGGTCGAACACCCAGAAGCCGATTGCGCTCACGGACGCGACGTGTAACAGCTCGGCCCGGTTCTCGTCGTGCTGGAGCGACGTGGCCACGTCTCTCGCAGCAGCGTCGACCGCGTCAATCCAGACGGGGAGGTCGTCGGTCGGCATCTCCACACTCCCGAGGGCCCCGAGCATCGATCCGAACACGTTGCCGAGGAGGACGGACGCGTGACCGTCCTCGTACTCGGACGCTGTCTGGTCGACGAGCGCGATCACCGGTGCGAGCACCGCCTCGGCACTCGCCGACTCCTCGGCTCGTTCTACGAGCCGTCCGACAGTCTTCCCGTAGATCCAACAGAGCGGATACAGGCCGGGTTCGGGATCGATGGCGTTCCCGTCCACCATCTCGTGGAGCAGATGGTCGACCGTCGCGAGTGCCCCCTGATTCGGCTCTCCTCCGGCTTCTGGTCGGGCAAGCGTCGACAGGGCCGTCGTGACGGCGGTCACGATAGGTTCGACGTCGCCACCGACCGAGTCCCGACCGTGGGGAGTCGCGGTCTCGTTGGTCAGTGCCAGCGCACGAACTGCAATGGCCTCGACCCACGCGTCGGCTGTCGGGTGCTCGCTCGCCACAGTCGCCATAGCAGTGCCCGCGACCGTTCCCCGGTACCTGATCGCCGCGTCCGTGTCACAGCGGTTCCCTGCGACGTCTCCGACGAGGTTGTCGACCAAGAGCAGCCACTCCCGTGCGGCGCTCGGCTGGGCGGTCCGTGCGACGACAGCGACGGCCTCGGCAACGGCCTGCCCGACGAAGGCCGCATCGAGAGCACTGTCGGGCATGCCAGCGATCGCTGCCAGCGTACTCTGGCCCGCGACCGAATCGACCGCGAGTGACCGACGGGAAGGGGTTCGATTTTCGGGCCACTCCAGCGCGGACAGCAGATCCTCGGCGACCGCCTCTGGCGTCCGATCGGCCGCCTCGTCCGCATCTCCCAGGTCGAACTCGGTGCGGTCGCACCAGGCCCCGACGTCGTCACAGCCAGCCCGGTCGGCGATGGCGTCCAGTTGCTCCCGGCGGTCGTCGTCACAGAGCAGCACTGCACCGGAACAGACCCCTGCCTCGACCCAGTCGGCGAGCGCCCGAACGCCCGCGTCGCTCACGATCCGTGCTGGCTCGGCCCCGTAGGTCGCGACGACGACTGCGTTCGGCGTGGCGTCGATTCCCACCCTGCTGTGGTCTGGCTGACGGAGGTCGGGGAGTCTGACTGTCGCTCCACACGTCGTCAGTTCCGTCGCAACGCTCGCTGTGAGCCGTCGCTTCCCGCTGGCGTTCGGTCCCGAGAGGATAACGAGCCCGCCATCGAGTGCGTCGACGACCTCGTCGACGTCGACCCCAGCCACACCCTCGTCCGTTGCAGAGTTCTGGCCCGAGTTCGGGAACTCTCGGTCCGCCTCGGTCGCGTCTAACGCTGTTAGTCCGTTCCAGTGCCAGGAACCGACGAGGGGATCGGTTCCGTACTCGTCGGGCCCCATCGCGGCGTGGTCCAGCGACGACCCGATTGCTCGCATGGCTGTCAGAGCCGCATCGATTGGGGCACTCGCGTCGGCGATGGCTGTCTCCGTTTCGGACTGAGCCGTCAGGCGCTGACTGATCCTCGCTCGCATCGGTTCGGACCCGAACACCCGAAGCCGCTCGACCGTCCCCGGCGGGAGATCGACGGCGATTTCGAGGGCTTCGGCAGCCCCGGCCAGCGGCCGATGTCGAACGAACGGTTCGAGCCACTCCGTGTCGTCATCTGCCAGCGACCTCGCGACGAGAGCGAGTGCGGTGGCGACCGCAGGCGACATTTCGACCGAGCTACAACTGCCATCCTCGGCATAGGGATAAAGGGACGCGATGAGGTCGAGGGCGCCCTCGTCAAACGGTTCGACCGTGATGTCGCGGTCGGTAACCACCGCCCTGACATCGGGACCGGCCAGAACCGTTTCGGACCCATACTGCGAGAGCGAGAGGAAAGCTGCGGGCGTGATTGTCTCCTCGACGGTCCCGATCTGTTGCTGAAGCCGCTCGTCCTCGAAGTCATAGCCTGGATAGGTGACGCGTTCGACGAGGGACGTGCGCTCCCCGTCACCCAGTTTTGGTGGACGTCGCTGGCTGGTGAGTTCGCGGATTTCGGTGATTGCATCGTGGCTCTCTTCGGAGGGCGTCCGAACCACGAGCACGGAATCGACTCGGTCGTGGAACGAAACGGGCGCGAGGTGACCGTGTCGGCAGAGCCAGTCGAGGCTCCGTGGCCGCGTCACGATTACTGCACCCCCGGAACGATCGAACAGGCCATTCAGCCTGTCCCGGTCGCCGCCGAGGTGCAAAACCGCCGAGACAAAATCGTCGACGACCACGAGTTCGTCGTCGTCGATAGCTGTTGTTTCTGCGAGCCGCTCGACGGACGGACCGACCCGCCGCAGGTGATGTGACTTTCCGACACTGGGTGCCCCGAGGACGAGTGTAACCTCACACGGGTCGACCGCGTCGCACAATTCGCCAGGCGTGACTTCTCGAACCGTTCCTTCCATGTAATTCCCCACGACGGACCCCGCCGACGACCGCGTCCGGATGGCAGACCCTGCCGAGTATATCTGTTCAGTACGCTTGCTGGAGAATATAACTGTTTGCTGTTGGGGTAGATATCCCCGAAGCCGATCCAGCCACCACTCCCCCGACATCACCTGACGATTAGCCCCCGGTGTCTTCGTCGTTGGCAGACCGTCCCTGTCGGCTCTGCTTCGGGTCGCTTGTCTGCGCCGTCAGGGCGGCGCATCCTCAGTCACCCCACGCTCAACTCTAATCTTGCCTGTGGAGGGATAGACTCGGTCGCCCGACGAAACGAGAGCGATTCGCTCTCCCAGTGGGATGAACACTCGCTGTAGTGGTTCTATAGTACCAATTGAACTGATGTACACACTGATCGCACTGCCGCCATGCGATCAGGTGTGCATTGATTTCCAATGGCTACTATACTGAAAGTTCAACTCTATGTTTGTGAGCGTCGCGTGTTCAGTCACATCGACGGTTGCCGAGGGGACGTGTTGCATACAGAATAGTTACTAAACGACTTGTCAGATAGTGCTAATATCACGGTGCGCCTCGTGGCCACCGTATTTGCGTATTCTGTCAAACTGCGTGGCGCAATGAGCCGCACTGCGTGGAGAATTCAATTTGAGCGAGTGTGCTCAACTAAGACGATCCTGCTGCTCAGTCAGATACCTGTTTGAAACTCTGAATAGCGACTACGGTCTTGTTTTGCGACGGGATATCCCGGACACTGTACTCGTGTGGGTGCTGCTGTTCGTGTGGATATTCGGCCGGTTGTGGGACGTCATACGTTTTGCTGCCTCGGAAATCGCTCAGGAACTCTCGGGTGAGCATCGGTTCCACGAACGCCAACTGTGACCCCTTTGTGTCACCGATAAACCCTTGAATGAGTGTGTTGCTGAAGCTAGTAGGATCACCTCGGTCGTCGGGGCCACTTGGGAGTTCAGGCGCATCGTTGGGAGCTACGTGTTCACCCATGTCTGTGATATACCGCTCGTCAGCGACGGGCGGAGGTGATCGCGCATACCCTTCTGGAAGTTGAGCGAAGTCGAAATTTGTCTCGATTCCGTCCGCTGTTTTGATATCGTACGGCGGAAGCTGAGGCCCCTCGACGTTATCCACTGTTGCAGGGTCACGCGTATGAAAGTGGATATCGAAGTGTGGCTTCTCCCACGCTCCTTTGCCACCGAAATGGCCGTCCGGATTCCAGTTGAGTCCCAAGAAGGTAAACGGCGTGCCAGCCGCATCTGGGAACGGCACAAAGAACTGGAGTGACTGTTTGAAATGGATCGTTGCCGCCTGTCCACTAAACCGATACTTATCAGTCTCCACAGGATCGTTTACCTCACTTATCTCTGTCTCGCTTGGAAGCCCCTTGAGTGCCGTGTGGTCGAACTCGACTCCGTGATACCTCGGCTCTCCTGACGGTGTTTCACTCGTGAATGTTCGCACCTCCCCGTTTCCGAGGGTGACTTTCCGTCCATACTCAGTGATGCCACTCGGCGGAAAGCCCGCTGAGCGATTGTTGCTATCTCCAGAACCCTTCTCGTCGGACTGCACCTGTCTGGCAACTGGTGTGGCCAGACCGACTCCCCCCAATATCGCACTTCCAACAAGGGTTGACTGAAGTAGCGTCCGCCGATTTAGCGTGAACGTCGACTGTGCTGCCGACTGACCCTCCTCTTTTCCTTTCGGGCCGGACTCTTCCACCATACTGGTTAGATATAGTTCTATTTACACTTTAAGCTGTGCGCGAATAGAACAGTCGTGTTTAGTTAAACGTATTCGGGCAGATCACGCATGATGTCCAGTAACGACACGGACAGCCGAACAACGGAAGGGGACTCAGAGCTTCTTCACGACAGAGAAGGCTGCAAAGAGGGTGAATAATCCGCCAAGTCCAATAGCGATGATCGGTGCGTTCGACGTTTTGTTTTTCAAAAACGCATCTCCTGGCTCGTCTGGAGACACGTATGCAGTTGTCTGTGTCCCCTGTTCGTAAGAGTCGATCGCTGATTCGGCTGCTGACCGTCTCTCATAGTTCCGCTCAATATTCGCTGGGTATAGTTTTGTCCCGGTGTATGTAGTTCCATTATAGGTGTATTCAAATTCGACGTTCGGTTCGTACTTTACGCCCGGATTTGACGATGTTCCGCTATCCGTTTCGATACCGAGTTCCGTAATGTTCGCGTCCACTTCAACCGAGTTTCGAACTGCTTCAGTCTGCTGAACGTAATCGAATCCCCCGTAGCTAGCGATAGCGATACCGACAACGAGGTACAGTACTGCGCCACCCAGAGTATCTGGACCAGTAACACGAAGCCCTGAATCGTTGGCCATGCTACCAGTCTCCTCCGGAAAATTTGATGGCTAACGGCAGCCAAGTGTCTGTGAGAAGCTCAAGTAATTGGGGACTGAACTGTTTATTCAGATGAATGTGACGGGGCGAGCAGGTCATAGCCACAGTTCGGGCGCTATGTCGTGGGAGTGTGCGATGGTACTCCTGGAGGGCGGAATACACAAGATATCATCATAGGGGCTGGCCACTAAAACCTATATATAGCCACTATCGCAGTGAGATATTCGCTGTGTTCACAGCATTCGAACAGTCGCTATAGTAACAATTGAAACGATGTACACACTGATCGCACTGCCGTCGTGCGAGCAGGTGTGCATTGATTTTCAATGGCTACTATAGGTTGCTCAAAAATCACGGTACTGTTGATTATCGCGTAGTACAGCAGCAACAGGTGACCGGTCTAGTGTTTCAGTCAGTGTTCGTAGTTCGGGGACTCGCTGCGAGAGTTCTGCAGGCGTGTGGCTGTCCGATCCGAGGACGAACTGGATTCCATACTCGGTAAACAGATCTAGCATCGCTGGGTCGGGATGTACCCGGCCGAGCGAGCGATGGACGCGACCGGCGTTTACCTCAGGGACTGTCTCGGAGTCAGCAAGCGCTCGTGCGACCCGGTCGTAATCCGCTCGAATTGTGTGCCGTCGCAACGTTGGAATGCGCTCTGGGAGGTCGAGGTGCCCGACTACGTCGAAGAGTTCAGATTCGATGAGCGCAACGACCGCATCGTAGTACCGCTCGACGGCCCTCCGGCGTTGCGTTGCGGACGCAGTAACGTACTGTGTCCCACTGGTGTAGTCGTACTGGTCGGCGAAGTGGACGCTCCCGATAGTGTATGCGAAGTCGGCGGTGTCGAGAAACGACGCAATACGCGACTCGGTGCCTTCGACGTAGCTTACTTCGGCAGCATCGTACAGTTGGAGGGCAGTCGTGTCTCTGGCAGCACGAATGTCCTCCCGGCGTTGTTGATACGTTTCGACGAGGTCGTATCTCGCACGTCGCCCGAAGTCGTCTTCAGTGACGATACAGTGATCAGTCAGCCCGAGTGCAGACAAGCCAGCCTGTTCGGCCGCGGTAATCATTGCGTCGAGATCCGACCCATCCGAGTACGTGGTGTGCGTGTGGATATCGGTCCGCATCAGATCTCGCTCTCGCCACTCACGTCATAGAGTCGTTGCCCGTCCAGTTTCGGAACGACGTCACGGCTGTCGAACGCGAGTGTGTACTCGTAGAGGTCCGTACGCTTGATCTGTGGTTTCTCCTCGTACTTCGGCCCCTTCGCGAACTGAACGACTTCCCGATAGATATCGCGTTGCTCCGGTGTCAGTGGCTTCCCGTGCAGTTGCCGAGCAATATACAGCGCGCCAACGAGGTCCTCAGGCGAGGGTTTCCCTCTCGAGCCGGCGGCAACGAAATAGGTCTCGCGGTCGCTGTCTGCGAGATAGTCGGCGACCGCTTTCCCGTTAGTCAACCCACCAACGTAGATATCGACGTCGTCACCGCCTGCTAAGCGGATATCCGTGACCGCGTTCCCACCGTTGGTCGAGGTCATCGCAGTCGGCCGACCGGCGACGTCAATATCCTGAACGAAGCTCGGTGAATTGAAGAAGTCGTATCCTTCCTCGCCCCGATAGTCCGGGCCGGAACTCCCGCCGATTTTCGCGTCTGGATGTTCAGCCTTGAATGCTGGTTCGTTCCCCCGTTCCTCGGTAATGTAGATGTACTCCGCGCCATTCGCAAACAGTTCCGGGACCGTCGTCGAGAACTGCGCGACGTCGACGACGACATAGTTCCCTGGATCGGGGTCGTCCGGAATCTTTGCTCGGCCGAGAATAATCGTCTCCAGCAGTTTCGATTCGAGCGAGTTCCCCGTAATCAGGCTCATATCACTCACTCAGTCCGTCATGTCAAAAAGACCGCTAAGAGCCCTATGGAGCAGTTACACCCGATATGTATCCCTCAATATACTGTAGACAGTGCCAGACTGTCAAAGGGTACACTGGAGTCCCTTTTGATACGCTAGTAAGAGAATGAGAACGCGGTAAGGCAACAGTCAACGGCGCGGAGGACATCACAGAAGAAGCGCGAGTCCGGTAACGACGAGCAGAGAACCGGCGAAGAACCCGACATCGACGGGTCGAATCTGCATGTCCGCAAGCCGAAGCTCCGTACTCGCCTCGTCGGCTAGTGAGTGCGAGAATCCCCGGGCTTCCATGGCCTCGACGGTGACGCGACTTCGCTTTGCCACGTTGAAGATCATCGGATAGAACGCACGCACCGATAGCTTCAGCAGGTAGACGTAGTGCCGCCAGCGGAATCGCCCGGGTGAGTCGGGAGCCGTACTCCGTAACCGGAACGAGTTCACCAGATCGTGGTACTCCTCAAACAACACTGGGAGCATCCGGTAGCCGTACGTGATGAGGAACGTGAACTGTCGTGGAATCCCGAGACTTCTGAGACCCTGAGAGAGGGTCTTCGGACCCATGCTCGAGAACACCGCCAAACTCGACACGGAGATGATCGTTAACTTCAGCGTGTACGGAACTAACGCTCGAATTGCCGCAACGGGATCACCCGTGAAGACAGTCACGACAGCGTACGATCCTAACGTCGTTGCCACGGTAAACGCCATCAGTCCGACGAGGAACAGGCTGACCCGTGAAAGTACTGCGAGCACCGACACGAACGCTAGCAGTCCGAGAAGGATGGTCGTGTCGTAGAACAGCCACGGGACGAACAGGAAGACGACGTACCAGAGTAACAGGACTCTGGGGTCCAAGCGGTGGAGGAACGAACCCTCGTTCTCGTAGGCCGTCCGAAGCAAGTCAGCCTTGATCGCCTCGACAGACGTGGCATCACGAAGCGCATCGAGTGTCGTCATCACTGCTCCTCCACGGTCGGTTTCGATGTCTCGTCCGGCGGACTTGCCGTGTTCAGTCGGTCCGTGAACGCCTCGACCGTGAGCGGTGCGGGACTGAGGCCGAGTTCTGTCCCCAGGCGGACCACTTGCGGTGGGTGAAGGTTCGCTCGTTCGAGAGCGGCAAGGTCAGCAAACACGTCACTCGGCGGGCCGTCAGCGATGATGTCACCGTCGTCGAGCACGACGACACGAGTCGCCCACGATGCCGCGAGCTCGAGGTCGTGTGTCGCAATCACGACCGTCTCGACACGGTCGCCCGCCCGGTCGATGGTTCGACCGACCTCCTCGCGACTCGCGAGGTCGAGACTGCCGGTTGGTTCGTCGAGCAGGATAATCGACGGGTTCGTCGCAAGCCCGATAGCCAGTGACGCCCGGCGCTGTTGGCCGACGCTGAGCAGGCGGCCGTCCCGGGACTGCAGATCTTCCAAGTCGAGGAATTCGATCACCTCGTCGACTCGCTGCTCGACGTTCGGGTAGCCCCTATCATCGAGGTAGTGAGCGACATCAGCCCGGACAGTATCGTCGATAAACATCTCTTCGGGGTTCTGCTTGACGTAGACGACCTCCTCGGCCAGTTGCTCCGGGAGCACATCTCCAGTGTCTGTTCCGCCGACGGTGACCGTCCCTTCGTCGGGCGTCTCCAAGCCAGTCACCAGTTGCATGAGCGTGGATTTCCCAGCGCCGTTGCTGCCGACGAGGACGACCCGCTCGTCTGGGTAGACCTCCAGTGAGAGGGTATCGAGAACGTCTTTTGTCCCGCTTCGGAGTGTATCGTACGACTGCGAGACGTTATTGAAGGAGATGACAGGCTTCCCTTTCCGGTTCACCTCCGGTGGTCCGTCAGTTCGAGCCACAGTGGTGTCGCCGTAATCGGTGAATAGATCGAGGCCGTCCGCGAGCGTCACCGGGAGCGGGCGAGCATCATCGAGGACGCGCTCGGCGATCCGCGTGACCTGTGGGGGATGGACATCCTGTCCTCTGAGGTCTTCCAGCTGATTGAGGGCCGTCTCGACCGGTAATTTCCAACGGACAATACCGTCCTCGACGAGGACGACGCTATCGCAGTATTCGGCGATGAACTCTGTCTGATGTTCGATAGTGACCACGGTTTTCCCGTGGGTTTCGTTGAGCGTGGCGAGACGGTCGTAGGTCTCCCGAGCGTTGACTGGGTCCAGTTGTGCCGCCGGTTCGTCGACGACTAGGATGTCTGGGTCTAGCGATAACGCTGCCGCCAGCGCAACCAAGTGTTTTTGTCCGCCGGAGAGTTCCCAGACGAAGCGGTCTCCCAGTCCGCTCAAATCGAGCAGATCTAGTGTCCGGTGGACTCGTTCGCGGTAGTCCTCGTGTCCATAGTTCATCGGGGCGAAAGCGACTTCCTCGAATACAGTCGGACTGACGAGCTGGTTATCGAACTCCTGGAACACGTAGCCGACGTGCTGTGAGAGCTCTGCAACAGAGCTCTCGGAGACATCGTGTCCAGCGACGGTAACTTGCCCTCGCATATCACCCTCGTAAAAATGCGGGATGATTCCGTTAAACGACTTACACAGCGTCGTCTTGCCGGAACCGTTCCCACCGATGATGGCGACGAACTCGCCGGGCTCTATCGTCAGCTCCGCCCCGGTCAACACAGCTTCGTCAGCACCGGGATACCGGAACTGCAGTTCGTCAACGGCAATTTGAGAGTCGTGTGTCGCTGTCATCATCTTACGCCGTTTGCGTTGCGCGGTACCAGACGATGGTGGCGACGATAGCGGAGACGACGATCGGAACTGCGATGTAACTCTGGCCGAACGTCGCGAGGAATTCCGGCTCCCAGACTACGTTGACCGCCCCACCGACTTCGCTGGCAGCTTCGGCAACGAAGGCGAGCGGGAAGGCGATAAGCACCGCCAACAGCGCCTTCGGCGAAAAGCCACGCCACATCGACCCGCCGCGTTCACCCTCAAACGGTTCCATACCGAGCAGCGGTTCGACTTTACCGTGGAGTTTGGGGTAGAGATACAGTGCGGGGATTACGCCGAAAAGAGTCCCCGTGATTAGCATCTGTGTGAGGAAGTCGACCCCTTCGAGCACGATAATGCTCTCGGGGAGGCCGGGTACGGCTTCCAATTCTTCAACCCCGACATACACCTTCCCAATATCGATGAACGTAGCGAAGAACTCTTCGAGTGCCTCAGCCAGAAACACGACAATTGCCAACTGTGTGGTGTTTTCCGGGTCCTGAAGCAGCTTCGCGGCGAAATAATAGCAGACCGGGATGAGGAGCAATCCCTCCATGGCACCCAGTCCATCGAACTCACCGAGCAGTATTTCTCCGAATACGATTTCGCCAACAGGAACGGCTACTGCAGCCCAGTAGGTCCTGAAAAGTAGCACCAGCACGATCGGGATAAAGATGAAGCCACCAACCCCCAGTTCTAGCGGTCCGACCGTGAACTCGGGCATGATTTCTGTGAACGCGTTCTGCAACCCGGTAAGGGACATAACGAGTATGAACACCATCATGTCCTGTTTACCAAACGATAACCAACTCTCCGTATCAGCCGAGAGTGTGCTCATGCTACACTGGAACGCATACTGATGACGTGTTTGAACATTTATAATATGTATACTGACTACTATGAACCGTCCACCGTGACTCGTAATACTATATACGGCCCTGTTTAGATGTCTCCAATAACGTGGGGTGGTGTCTGTGTCGACTGAACAGGACCGGTCTGTGGGAGTCTCTGGTCGATTTCGTTTTTCCGATAGCTACCGGCTCGGCCGACCTGCACCGCGTCGAAACAAGGCCCGTCGATAGCAAGTACTGTTGGTTACTACGACAGGGTAGTTCTGGAACGGTCAGTACCTGAAGGAGACAGTTGCTGAAGGCCATCCGTGGCGGGACCCGGTCAGCAGTCCTGGAGTCGGCCACCCACCCGGACAGTGATGCCCTCTTCGCGAGCGTAGTCTGCGACGGTCTCGAACGGGAGACCGAACGAGTCGATGGTTGCCTCGTGTGGAATCGGCCAGTCATCGCTGTAGACGACGTAGGAGTTGGTGGCAAGTCTGTACTCTCGACCGGCTTCGAGACTCTGGCCGTTGACAGCCACACCGATTAGCCGTCCAGCCTCGGAATCGTACTCGACGGTCATCCCGCTGACGTCGCCGTGCCAGAGCCGTCCGTCCTCGCGGTGGGGACGGAAGGCCGCCTGCAAGAGGGTTCGTAGTTGTTCACCGGAGACGCCGAGGACTTCTACCGTACCGCCGAAGGGGTGTACGCTGGCCACCTCGCCAGCAGTGACCTCGCCGGACAGGGGTCGCCCCGTTCGAAGGCCGCCATTGTGGACGAAGCTGACGTCAGTATCGGCCGCCCAGCGATAGGCGTCAGCCACGAGGTTGCCAACGCGGCTCTCGCCGCGGGTTCGCTCGTCGAGGCCTCGATGGATCGGATCGTCGACAGTGGCAACAGTCTCCAGCAGACCGACATCGGCCAGCCGTTCGCGGGTCATGTCGGCCACGGACTCGTCGATAGGTCCCTCGGATGTCGAATGACGGGTGGCAATCGGCGAGCGGTCCCCGTCGAAGAGTTCGACTTCCCAGACCACCTGCCCGTTCGCTCCGGGGCGGACAACCAGTGTTCCGTCGACAGCCTCGTGGCGCTCCCTGTGGACGTGGCCGCCGAGGACCGCGTCGACGCCCTGAACGGCCGCAACGTCGGTCTCTACGTCGTCTCGCAAGTGTGCGAGGACGACGAAATGATCGACACTGTTGCCGAGTTCGCTGACCGCTTTCCGCACGCTCTCGACAGGATTGGTCACGTTCAGCTCTGACGCGCCGGAAGCAATCCGGGGAGTCGCGGGATCGACTACGCCGACGAATCCGACTCGCCGGCCATCTCGATGCAAGACTGTCGTCCCGTCTAATCCAGCGAAGGGAGCGCCACGGGCGCCCTCACTCTCGCCTTCGTAAACGTTCGCGACGACCCACTCCTGTGGACTCTTCGAGACCACGTCCAGAATGGGAGCAGTCCCGAAGTCGAAATCGTGGTTCCCTACCGTCTCGACGTCGGTACTCACTGCCCGGAAAAACGGCATCGCTTGATGCCCCTCGTAGTAATGGGCGAGGACACCCGGTGCAGTGTTGTCGCCGGTGCCAGCGACTACAGTATCCTCCCCGCGGATTGACTGGATCGTTCCGGCAAGCCGACCCATCCGCACGGGGTCGTCGCAAGCGTTCTCAATGTCTGAGTAGTGGAGCAACCGGATCGACATCTTTCGGAGCCGATTCCAGCGGGGCATAGAAGTGGATACCGTTTGTGGCTTCTTGGCAGGTGGCCGATAGCAGAAGCTGTCGATTCTGGGAGGTCGTGCGTTCGTTCAGCGGTGTACGCCAGATTCAGAGCCACCAATTTGCGGAATGCCGGCAGCAGGACGAGCAGAGATCCACTATCCAGATGAGTGTCCCCGTTGAAATTGTCGTCCCGCTAAGTGCCAACAGAACTGACAGCTTCGCCGCGATAGTTAGAATGGATCTGGGAGGTATTCGCGCGGAATGGAGTTTCGCACAGTAACGAGTGGGTCGACGACTTGGCTGATTTCGAGGCCACCAACGAGGCTCGAAAAGAGGTAGGCGTCGGTCAGCGTGTACTCGTGTTCGGCAGCGAGCAATCCGATGAGGTCCTCGTTTGCCGTCTTGACCGCATCTTCCATCGTTTCGGCACTTGCAATCGTCTTCCACGCGTCACCGGTGTCGACGAGTGGGCGCTCAAGGTCGACAGCGGCATCCGAGATTACTGAGACGGTGACGTCGATCTCGGTTCCGATTTCGGCACCAGTGCCACACATTTCGCCGTCTGCCATCGCGGCCTTCGAGTCACCCATCGCTAACATCGCACCGTCCTGGAACACCGGAAAGTAGGCCGTCGTCCCAGTGGTCATATCCGTGGTATCGAGATTTCCGCCGTGGTCGTGTGGCGTCAGGGTCGACATCGATTCCTCGGACGTTGCCACGCCAATGGTCCCGATGACGGGGTCAACTGGTACCTCCATATCCTTGAACGAGAGTGACTCCCCGCCGTCGGTTATCTCCGTCACGCGCGTCGCTGGGTGTTCGATGTCCTCGTGATCTTGAAGGAGTCCAAACCCCGGTGCCGTAATTACGCGACCCAGATCCTCGGTGACTCGGACGTCTTCGATCTCAACCTTGAGGACATCGCCGGGTGTGGCTCCCTCGACAGCAACCGGCCCTGTAGCCGCATTCACTTCTTCAGGGATCGCATCCATCAGATCAGCGTCTGACTGAACGGCTTTGTTCAGGCTATCGATGGTTTCAAACGTGATCGGCTCGCCGTCGGAAGCCGTATACAGCGGTTCCATATTCGGGGAGAACTCGTAGACGTGGCCGTCTTCGTATGATATGACAGTCCGTGTCATCGTATGGTTTCGTTGAAAACTGTCACTTATAAATCTATTTGAGTATAATCCGCTTTGTCTCGTTTTTTCCGCACTTCAGACGGTCTGGCTCCAGTCCCACGAGAATCTAACGGGCCGTCTCATTCCGATTCGTCGACCAGCGTTTTGAGTTCCACCAGCCGCGGCAGTTCTGTGACGCCGCTAAGTACGACCAGGACAGACAACGTGTCCCGGTCTGGCGTCGGCATATCGCCGCTCCGCACCTCCGGTGACTGGAGTTCCTCCGTGAGCCATCGCCGCCCGTCGGTAACGGCATCCCGGATCAACCACGCGGGCGGTCCGGCAAACACGGCAAGGGCTCTATCAACCGAATCCAGCTCGCACTGGGCCGTCAGTTTGCCGCGTACAGCGCGGCGAAGTGTCGTCTCGACGGCGTTGTATGCCTCGATTTCGTCGACGTTGTCCGAGTTGTCGCCGAGAAAACGGTTCTTGAGCTGGTCTATGACTGTCCCGTCACTGCCGCCATCGTCCGCTTGCAGGTCCTGACTGGCGTAGCCAAGCGTAGTGAAACCCGAGTCCGAGAGGGTGTTGATTATTTCGCTGGCGTCGACGACGCTCTGGCCGACTGCGTCGGATGCCGTCGCCTCACCCGCTGCGAATAGGGCACCCAGCCGTGTCACGACAGTCTCGTTCAGCGTCTCGGCGGCCGTCTCGACCGTCTGTCCGCTTCCGAGCCACGCTTCGTTGTCGAACAGTATCTGCCCGTCGACGGTCGCTTCCAGCGCTCGAAGTGCTTGGATGGTGTTGGTGGCTGCTTCGTCGTCTCTGCCGGCAGGCAACACCGACAGGCAGTAGACCGGGATCGTGTAAATCTCTCTGAGTGCGTCGGCAATGTGGGCCGTAGCGCCACTGCCCGTCCCGCCCGCAAGTCCGGCCACGAGGACGAGAGCGTCGATATCGCTCGTTACCAGTTGGTCTATCGGCCGGCGCACTTCGAGCCGTTCGTCTTCGATGGCGGCAGTACCGTTCGTCCGGTCCCCGTTCGTTCCGGCCCCGTTTGTTTCGGAGAGTCCGAAGGCATGCCGCCGGTCGTCCGGAAGTGCGTCGAGTTCGTCGAGCGCTTCGGTGTCCGTATCGACGGCACAGGCCGCGCCGAGATACGTCGTCTCGCGGCGTTCGTTGTCCTGCCACAGCCGCTCGACGATCCGTCCCCCGGCACCACCGATTCCGACTGCCGCGACTCGCATACGTCGTGTTTAGTGTCGGCTGACATTAATAGTCCGACTCGGTGCGAGGCAACCACTGGGACTTCGTAGTATGATGAGTTACAGCGGAAGCGACAGGGGAACTTCAGGAGCGCCTCTCGGGGCTGGTGTTCGGGAGCGATACTGTCATCGGTCGGTGGACCAGAGGCCTTTCGTACGGCAAGCGCTGAGAGGGGCCGTGTCACAGGACCTCGCCAACGAACCATCCGATTCCCTGTCCGTCACCATCTCCGGCGGGTCGATGGGCGGCCTGTTTACCGGCATCGCTCTCGACAATGCAGGCCACGACGTGACGGTCGCCGAGCAATCGGCCGGCGACCTCCGAAGTCGCGGCGGCGGCATCGTCGCCCAGCAGTCGATCCGACAGTTCCTCTCACGCCACGACATCGTCGACCCGGCGACCATCACCACCCGAGCCAGTGAGCGGCGGTTTCTGACTGCTGACGGCGATGTACGGACGTCGACATCGGATTCGATGGTGTTCACCTCGTGGGACGCGGTCTACCGTCAATTGCGGGCGGCGTTCCCGGACGACCGGTACCACACCGGCCGGACTGTCACCGGTCTCAGGGCCACAGACGGCGCAGTTCGGTTCGCCGATGGGGACCGGACGGCGGCCGATCTGGTTGTCGCTGCCGACGGCGGGCAGTCGACGGCCCGTGCGCAACTGTTTCCCGAGACCGAACCGGAGTTTGCCGACTACGTCGCGTGGCGTGGTGTCGTCCCGGAGACTGACGTTTCGGACGCAGTCATCGACGCGTTCGACGGCCGTTTCACGTTTTATCAAGGGGAGCGGACGCTCATCCTCGCGTACTGTATCCCCGGCGGCGACGGAAGCACGGCTCCCGGTGACCGCCGTCTCAACTGGGTCTGGTACGACACACTCCGCGGGCGCGAGCGTGATATTATTTTCACTGACACGACAGGAGCGAGCCAGCAGTTCAGCGTGTCGCCGGGGCACCTCCAAAACCCGGTCGAAACGCGCCAGCGTGAGCGGGCGACCGAGATACTGCCGCCCGTGTTTGCCGACCTCGTGGCAACAACAGCAGCCCCCTTCGTGCAGGCGATTTACGACCTCAAGACCCCCCAGATGACAGTCGATAGGGTCTGTCTGCTCGGTGATGCGGCGTTCGTCGCCCGTCCACACACTGCCGCTGGTACTGCGAAGGCGGCCAGCGACGCCGTTGAACTAAAAGCCGCTCTCGACCGCCACAGTTCGCTCGGAGATGCGCTGGCGTCATGGGACGACGCCCGGACCGACTACGGAGAGCGTCTCGTTGCGCAAGGCAAGCGAATGGGCGACGAACGGTTATCCCTCGGGAGTTGATGGACTACCGTTCTGCGTGTCTCGGGTCTGGGTGCAGTACTGGCTCTTCGATTGCGGGCTGTCTTCTCGCGTCGTAAGAACGGACGGTATGTTACTTGTCTACGGCTCCGGTAATCAGCGTATGACACTCGTTGTGCCGTTCGACGGCTCCGAACTGGCCGAGGCAGCACTCGTTCGGGCGACGGAGTTCGGCACTGTCTTCGAAGAGGACGTGTTGGCCGTCAGTGTCATTCGAAAGGGGAATGCCGAGTACGCCCGGGAACACGGCTGGATCGGGCCGAACGAAGAATTCGATCTGGAGACAGTCGTCACCTCGCTGCACGAGCAGATGACGGATCTGTGTCCGAGTTCGGATTTCCGACATACAGTCGTGGATCGGTACGCGCCGGCCGGGTCGGTGGCGAAAGCCATCCGCAAGATGGCCAAGAGAGAAGACGCATCAATGGTATTCATCGGGAGCGAAAACGCCGGCCATCTCGTCACGAGCATCAGCAGTGTCGGCGGGTCGATCGCCTCGGACGACGCCTACGACGTCGTCATCGTCCGCCATCGGAACCCGTCCAAGATCGCTCAACTCAGGAACACGTCTCCGCACAGACAATCGAAATCTGATTTTTATCTCCCGGAGTAGGTACCGATAGTCTTCGACAAGTCAATACTGTTGGCTGTAACTATTTTAAGATATTCGCCACCCCGGGTGGCGAAATTCTTTACAGACTTACAGCCGACAGTAAAGTATTGAAAACAGAAGCCCGTCCTTGGACCCTTTTTCGCCGAATATCTTCGTGCCCCGTCTCACCAATTGGGAACCTGTGGTATTGTTCATTTAGCAATAGCCGTGGGTACCCGACATGCAGATACGCGCTGTCCAACGGAGTGATGTCCGGTGAAGCTGTCACGGCGCGACTTCCTGACCGCAGCGGGCGCTGGGACGGTCGGCGCGCTCGCCGAAGGAGCATGGGGCGCGACACAGTCCACGGAACCCATAACGAGCGTGGACAACCCGCTCAAGTCCTATCCGAACCGGGACTGGGAGCAGGTGTACCACGATATCTACGCGTACGACGAGGTGGACTGGACGGTGTGTCACCCCAACTGCACCCAGTCGTGTGCGCTGAACTTCTACATGAAAAACGGGGTCCCGATACGGGCCGAGCAGGTGTATCACAACGAGGAGCCCTCGGTCGGCCCGTCGGGCTACGAGGACGCCGGCGTCAGTCAGCACTGGAACCCCCGTGGCTGTATGAAGGGGCTCTCCCTGCACCGCCGGACGTTCGAGCCATCGCGCATCAAGTACCCGATGGTCCGCAAGGGGTGGGACCCCGAGGACCCCAACCCCGAGGGCCGCGGCGAGGACGAGTTCGAGCGCGTCTCCTGGGACGAGGCCATCGACCTCATCGCCGAGAAGATGGCGAACTTGGAAGACAACAAGCGGTTCCACATCTTCAACGCCATCAAATGCGACGGGCTGTTCACCCGGCACGGCTCGGGCCGCCGACTGGCGTCCATCTTCGGCGGCTGTGAATGGACCGAGTACGACTGGTACGCCGACCTGCCGCCGGGCCACGTCATCACAACGGGGTATCAGACCTCCGACTCCGACGCCGTCGCCTGGCGGAAGGCCGATTACACCATCATTCAAGGGAAGAACCTCATCCACAACAAACTCGCGGACAACCACTTCTTGCAGGAGACCCGCGAACGCGGTGGGAAGATGGTCGGCGTCTACCCCGACTACTCGCCGACGGTCCAGAAGTGCGACCGGTGGCTCCCGATCCGCCCCGGGAGCGACCCGGCGTTCGCCCTTGGCATGGCCCACGTCATCATGGCCGAGGAACTGTACGACGCCGAGTTCATGCGGAAGTTCACGAGTCTTCCCCTACTCATCCGGGAGGACACGGGCAAATACCTTCGCGCACACGAGGTGTTCGAGGACGTCGAACCGCCCGCGGAGGACCTCGACGAGCAGCACGAGCACAACGACTGGGGCGACTTCGTGGTGCTGGGTGAGGACGGCCAGCCCGTAGCGATGACCCGCGAGGAGGTCGGCGAGGAGATGCCGACCACGCCGCAGCTAGACGTCGACAGCGAGGTGGCACTGACCGACGGCTCGACCGTTGCCGTCAGGAGCGACTTCGCCCGCCAGCGGGACAACATCATCGAGAACTACGATCCGGAGACGGTCGAGGAGATCACCACGATTCCGGCGGACAAGCTCGCCCAGACGGCACGCGAGTTCGCCGACGCCGAGAAGGGTCAGTGGTTCACCGGCGAAGGGATCAACCACTGGTTCCACTCCAACGACGCGCTCCAGCGGGCGGTGTTCCTCGTCCAGGCGATGCTTGGCAACATCGGCGACGCCGGCCAGGGATACTACAACTACTCCGGCCAGTACAAGATCGAACTGCTGGACGGCTACCCCCACTACGTCAACCCGGACGGCAACGCCGCCCACGGGATGTATCCGGGCTACGCCTTCGCCTTCTTCGGCGGCGAAAAACTCGATCCCCACGAGATTCGCGGCGACTTCGACCGCGAGATGGACCTCGTCCCGCAGGGCGACGCCGAGGAGCCGGTGATGCCGGAGAACGCGGGGTCGTACACGATGTCCAAGCCGTCCATCCTGTGGACGATGAACTGCAACCTCCTGAACCAGACCAAGCATCAGGAGCACGTCATTGAGAACTTCGTCAAGCACCCCGACACCGAGAACGACCTGTTCGTCGTCTCGGACATGCATATGACCTACTCCGCCCGGCACGCCGACATCGTGCTCCCCGTGCCGTCTTGGCTGGAGTGTGACTACCCCGACATCACAGTCGGGCCGGAGAACCCCTTCGTCCAGATGGACCACGGCGTGATGGACCCCATCTACGACACCAAACAAGACGGGGAAGCCGTCGCGATGGTGGCCGAGAAACTGGACGAGAAGATTCCGCCCGAGGAGCGAAACGTCGACTCCTACCGGTCGTACTTCGAGGAGTTCCTGGAGGAAGACGGCGACGTGACCAACTACATTCAGGAGACCTTCGACCGCGGGATGACGACCCAGAGCATCGACGTCGAGGACCTGGAGGACGGCCCCGAACGGCTTGACCTGAAGACCTATCCGCGGATTCCGTTCTACTCGCAGGTCCACGAGGACCGGCCGTTCTACACGAAAACCGGCCGGATGGAGTTCCACAAGGAGGAAGACCGGTTCATCGAACTCGGCCGGGACGACATCGACCACGTCGAGAGCGTCGAGGGGACTCCCTACGGCGTGAACAAGAAGTGGGACGAGGCCAAGGACGAGGAGAACCCGCTGTATCACGACGAGGGCAACCAGTTCTACTACAACACCCCACACCCGAAGTACCGGACCCACTCCTCGTGGGGGATGACCGACTGGAACCTCATCTGGGCCTCGCGTGACTTCGGCAGCGTCAGCGGCGATCCGGAGGGGACCGACCGGCTGGTCGACGACTTCTCGTTCCCCACCGGCGACGGCGAGTCCGAAGACGTCGCGCCCCTCGGTGAAGCGTTCGTCGAGATGCACCCCAGCGACGCCAAAGACATCGACGTGGAGAACGGCGACTACGTCCGCATCACCGGGAAGCGCGGCGACCTCGTCGTGCGAGCGATGGTCAGCGAGCGCCAGCGTCCGCGGTCAGCCGGCGACATGGGGCAGTTGACGCTGTGGCACGGCTGGTGGCCCCAGCACTTCCCCGACGACGAGGCCGACGAGGACGGCGTCAAGGGGTACAACACGATTACCAACATCTGGCTCGACCCGCTGCAGGAGACCGACGACCTCGTCCACAAGGCGGTGTTCGGCGACCCGAACGTCTCCGACATCGTCGACGAGGACATCGCCTGGCACGGGGCGGAACTGGAACACGGTTACGAGGAGACGGTGTGGGCCCCGACGGGGACCAACCGGGACGACCTCGTGGACGTCGAGAAGTACGAGGAGGCGGACTGGTGGCCCGGCGACGCCCGCCGGGACGACCTCGTCGAGGACTACATCGGCGGGTCACTGCAGCCCAGCGGCAGCGGCTCTGGTAGTACCGGGACATCGACCCCAGGAGGCGACGACTGATGGCACAAACGTACAACCCACAACTCGGCCGCGAGCACAGCTACCCCTACGAACACCGCGAGGAGGAGCGCGACTACCACTGGGGGATGGTCATCAACACGAACCGGTGTATCAACTGCAACACCTGCTCCTTCGCCTGCAAGTCCACCTGGACCAGCGGCGAGGGCGAGGAGTACATGTGGTGGATGAACGTCGAGACCGAGCCCTACGGCGGCTACCCGATGGGCTGGGACATGCGGTTGCTCGACGACCTGGAGGCCGATCAGACCATCTTCGACGCCGCCGACAACGGCGAAAAGGTCCGCGGCTACATCGCCGAGAAGCAGGCCTGGGAGTACCCCGCGCTGGGCGACGACCAGGTCCACGGGGAGTACCCCGAAGGCGAGGTCGTCGAGTCCGACCTGGAGAACGACGAGTACCACGACATCTGGCAGTTCTACCTCCCGCGGCTCTGTAACCACTGCAAGAACCCCGCCTGTCTGGCGGCCTGTCCGCGGAAGGCCATCTACAAGCGCGAGGAGGACGGCATCGTCCTGCTGGACCAGGAGCGCTGTCGCGGCTACCGCCGCTGCGTGAAGGCCTGTCCGTACCACAAGCCGATGTACAACCCCGAAACGGGCGTCACCGAGAAGCCCGTCGGCTGCTACCCCCGCATCGAGGAGGGGAACGTCCCGCGGTGTGTCTCCTCCTGTATCGGGAAGACGCGGCTCCACGGCAACATCAACCGCGGGCCGGACGCCGGGCCGGCGGGGGGCAAGTCCTCCGCCGCGTCGGGGCGTTCGCCGATCAACTACCTCGTCCACTCCGACGAGAAGGTGGCCCTGCCGCTGTACCCGCAGTTCGGGACCCAGCCGCAGGTGTTCTACATGCCCCCCTACCACGTCCCGCCGGAGTTCCTGACCCAGATGTTCACGCCCAACACCGAGGTCAAGGAAAACGAGTGGCCCGGCGACACCTACGAGGAGTCGGTCCGCATCGTCCAGGAGCGGGCTCGCAACCCCAGCCACGAGGTGCTGGGCATCCTCCAGCTGTTCGGCGCGACGACGCGGCTCATCGAGACCTACAACGTCAAGGAGAACCGCGTGAAGGGATGGGACCGCAACGGCGAGAAGGTCGTCGACGTGCCCATCGAGGAGCCCATGGAGGTCCGCGAGGGTGAACAGTGGACCAATCAGCCCTGAGGTGCGTACAATGAAGAACACGCCACAACACCACACGCGACGCGCCGCGCTGTACGGGTTCGCCGCGACGGCCTTCCAGTACCCCGAGGAGGCCGTCATCGCCGATCTGCAGGACGATGAGGTACAGGACGCCGTTCGACAGGCCGGCGACGCGCTCGGTCTCGACAGCGAGGTCGAGGCGCTGCTGGACGCGCTGGACGGTGTCGACCGCGACTCGCTGGAACCGGCGTACAACCGACTGTTCGGGCTGCCCGGCGACGGGGGAACCTATCCAGTCGTCCCCTACGAGGCCCACTACACCACCGGCGACGAGGTCAACGAGAGCCAGCGCCGCATCGCCACGGTCGTGGGCCTGTTAGAGGAGTTCGGCCTCGAAATCAGCGACGAGTTCGACGAGCGCCACGACCACGTCACCGTGGAACTGGAGCTACTGCAGGTGCTGGCCGCCCAGCGGGCAGTCGCCCTCGACGGCGGCGACGACGAGACGGCCGTTCGCCTCGCACGAGCGGGTGCGACGGTGCTGGACGAGCATCTCGGCGACTTCATCCCCGCGTTCGCCCATCGGGTCCGGGAGACCGTGAACGGCGGCGGCAGTTCCGACCGAGACGTGCCCGAGGCGAGCGCCGTCTACGCCGCCGCCGCGGACTTAGCGGCGGCCCTCATCGAGTTCGACGAGGCGAGCCATCCCGACCCGGTCTCGCCCGGAACGGGGGTGAGAGCCGATGGTTAAGCTTGATTACGAGGCGGCCCGCCGGGCGACGACAGCAACGGCGGTCGTCATGGCGCTTCTGGTGGCCGGACAGATGGCCGTCGCTGCGGCCGTCACCGGCGGCCAGCAACCCCTTGTCGCGACCGACGAGGTCCCACAGACCGCCGACAGCGACCGCTGGTCGGAGGCCCCGTCACGGACCGTCTCGCTGTCGAAACAGCAGATGGCCGTCCCCTACGGCGGCGGGAGCATCGACGAGATGGAGGTACAGGCGCTGACCAACGACACCCACGTCGCTTTCCGGCTGACTTGGACGGACCCGACGAAAGACACGAACATCCGGTCGCCGAAGAACTACAGCGACGCGGCGGCCGTGATGCTCCACAGCGGCGAGAAACCGCCGATCACGATGGGAGCCGGCGGCGACCCGGTCAACATCTGGTACTGGCGGTCGCAGTGGCAGTACGGGACCGACCAGAAGGCCGAATGGAGCGGGGACATGTACGCCTACCCGCACCCGGACGAAGAGACCAAACCGGGGCGTGCGGCCGGGAACCCGCTGTCACAGGGCCAGTACGAAAACTACGGCCAGAACTACTACGCGGCCGGCTACGGGTCGCTGAGCAATGCCCCACAGCAGAACGTGGACGCACAGGGGACTCGCAACGGCGACGAGTGGTCCGTCGTCTTCGTTCGAGAGCACACCGGCGAGGGCAAACACGACGCGACGTTCAGCCAGAACGAGACGATGTACCTCGCCTTTGCCGTCTGGAACGGGAGTAGCGACGAGGTCAACGGCAAGAAGTCGCTGACGATGCAGTACAGCACGCTCGACACCGAATCGGGCGAACTCACGGCACCCGAGAGCGGCGGCAGCGGGGACAGTTCGAGTTCAGGTAGCGCCGCCAGCGGCGGCGACTCCAGTAGCGGCGACGGCGGTTCGGGCGGCAGTAGCAACCCGCTGTACACGTCGCTCGGGACGCTCATCGCGGCAACGGTCGCCGGCTGGACGGTCCTCTACTGGAGGCTGGCGCGATGAGCTACGAGAACTGGAGCGCACGCGGTCGGACGCCGGGCGAGACCGAGACAGAGGTCCGCAGCGCACTCGACGCCTCACGGGTCCGAACCCGGCAGGACGCCGCCATCGCACTTGTGGATGCGGCCGAGTCCGGCCTCGACCGGGAGACGGTTGACGCGCTGGGAGAGCGCGCACTGGAAGACGACGACCCCGAAGTACGACAGTTCGCCGTCGAGGCGCTCGGAGTCGCCGGGGCCGCGCCGGCCGTCGTCCGGCAGGCGCTTGACGACCCCGAACCGTGGGTTCGGGCCGAAGCCGTCGTCGCCCTCTCGCGGACCGGCGGCGACGCCGACCAGCTAAGGGGGGCACTGGACGACGACAGCGGTTGGGTCCGACGGAACGCCGTCATCGCGATGGGCAAGCGCGGCGACGCCGACCAGCCGCTGCTGGTCGAGTGTATCAAGACCGATCCCCATCCGGCGGTCCGTGAGTACGCCGCGCAGTTCCTCGGCGGCGTCGCCGAGGACGTACCGGAGGCCGAACGCATTCTGGCCGCGATGCTGGCCCGGGAGCCAAACGCCTTCGCCCGGGCGAAAGCCGCCGAGAGCCTCGGCGAACTCGCGACCGACCGCGCGGAGCAGGCCCTCGAAGCCCACGGTGTGACCGACCAGAGCGAGGACGTCGCCCGCGCGGCCAAACAGGCGCTCGCGAGCGCTCGCGGGACCGACCCCGAGGCGCTAGATGTCGAAATCGGGCCGCCGTCGGCTCCCGGAAGCGGACCGGACACGCCTGCAGAGCAGTCCGTCGACGGGTACGACCCCGCCGGCTCCTTTGGCTCGGCCCGATCCGGGAGCGGGTCGCCGGCCCCCGGCGGCGCGCCCGGGTTCGAGCCCCGGCGCGACCTGAACACCGACCCGGAGGACAGGACCTGACGATGCCATACGAACTCGACTCGACCGGACCGGCAGCGGAACAGGGCGAAAACAAGTCAGAGAACGACGATAGCGGCGGTCTTGAGTCGTCGCTGGGCATGACCATCCCGGAGGACCACGTCGGCGCGTTCGTCGCCGAGGCGCTGGAGGACCCCGAGCGAGCGACGACCTGGGACGACGTCGTCGACACGCTGGTCGCGCCCGTCGCCCGGGACGCCTGGGCGGCGCTGAGCCCGGTCGAGCAGGCCACCGAAGTGCTCTCGAAGGCGGCCGAGTTCGACCGGCGGGCCATCGAGTACTTCGAATCTGTCCCGCTGGACGGGGACCGGAGCGAAGCGGAGACGGACATCGACGAGGGGCTGCGGTGTCGGCGCAACGCCGACACGTTCCGGGACGGCGTCGCCGCCGCCTACGGCGGCGGGCGGCTCGACGACGACGGCCTCGTCGACGCCCTGGAAGCCGCGGAGTTCGATACTGAGATCATCGCCAGGCGCGAGGACCTCATAGAGCGTATCGACAGCGTGTTCGAAATCGACTACCGCCCCTACGGCGGCACGTTGATGGACGACGACGATGGTCCCGAACCGGAAACCGAACACGGGGAGACGTGGTAACATGTCCGGAGAGCAGCCCGAACCAACGGAAGACGCTGTCAGGGACGCGCTTCGGACTGTGGCCACGCCCGAGAGTGACGAGGACGTGATCGCCGCGGGGCTGGTGTCGTCCGTGGCTACCACTGACGGGACCGTCAGCGTGGAGACGGCGCTGTCCGGCATGGACCCTGCCACGGCGGACGCGCTCGCCGACCGGATGCGGGCGGCGGTGCTAGAGTGTGGCGGTGTCGAGGCAGTCCGCATAGAGACGGACATCGCAGAGCCGGACCACGGGACCGTCGTGCCCGGCGTGGACCAAATCATCGCCGTCGCCAGTGCGAAAGGCGGCGTCGGCAAGACCACCGTGGCGACCCAGTTGGCGCGCGGACTGGCCGCGTCCGGCGAGCGGGTCGGCCTGTTCGACGCCGACGTGTACGGTCCGAACACGCCGGAGTTACTCGACATCGGGGGGCCACTCGGCTCGACCGAGGACGGCCGCGCCGAGCCGGTCGAGGTCGACGGCCTGCAAGTCGTCAGTGTCGGCCTGATCGCCAACGACGAACCGATGGCATGGCGCGGCGCGATGGCCCACGAGGCCGTCGAGGAACTGCTGACCGACGCCGCCTGGGACGTCGACACGCTGGTGCTCGATCTGCCGCCGGGGACCGGCGACATCGTGTTGACGACGCTGCAGTCGTTCCCCGTCGACGGCGCGGTGTTCGTGACGACGCCGTTTCCGACCGCGGCCAGTGATACGGAGCGCTCGACGGCGCTGTTCCGCGAGGAGGGCGTCCCGGTACTCGGAGCCGTCGTCAACATGGCCGGGTTCACCTGTCCCACCTGTGGCGACGACCACGCGCCGTTCGGCAGCGACCCCGACCTCAGTACGGACGTACTCGCGGAGCTCCCCATCGACGACTCGCTTCGCTCGACCGAGGGAGACGTCCCAGCAGCCTTCCGGGACCTGGGCGACGACGTACGCGAAGCCCTTACGGACCGGACGACGGTGACGGTTCCCGAGACTGCGCTCGACCTTCGCGGCGTCCCCGACCGGGCGCGTATCGAACAGGTTCGCGCGGAGTTCGGCGCGCTCGCTCCCGGCGAGTCGCTCCATCTCGTGACGGACACCCGTCCGGGCGACGTCAGCGGAGCCCTCGAAGATCTCACCTCGGCACCGCCACGGGTGGCCGTAGAACAGAAGCGGTCCGGCGTGTGGGCGCTACAGATATTCAAGACCGCCCCTGACCCAGCCGAAGACGTACCCTGCTAACCGACGGTCGAACACCCGGGTTACCGGACGCCTCCGATTCGGTTTTCCCTATCAACTAAGTGGTGTGGCCGGTTCGAGATGATATATGACTCTCCGCACCGACGGGAGGGGTGTTTCTCTACCGTCGCTCGACTCGACATTTTCTGACGACGAAGTGACGATGGTTCTTACTAGATGCGGGCTTCTCGTTGACAGAGCGGAGACGCTCGCTCGACTGTACGCCCACCATCGGGACTGGACGGTTGTCGAAGAGAAGTGGATCGAAGAGCGATTCGACGAGCGCAGCACGCGTGGGAGTTCGAAGGGCATTTACCGAGCTCTCAGTTCGCGGTTCAAGACCGCTGGCAGCGAACTTCCCTCTATTGTCCAGCTCCCCTCTGTACTCGACCGGTGTGAGACGGTGCGTGACAAAGCGCAGGTGTTGTATTTCTATTTGCTGGAAGACGACCCCCTCGTGAAGTACACGGTGCATCGATACGTCGACCGCCTGCAGGAGTCCGGTGTCGACGGGCTGGGCTTCGAGCAGGAGACGATAGAGCGCCTCCTGAGCGAGTTCCATTACGAGGACGGGAGCGAGTTTGACTATGCTGAATCGACGACGCGCCGGTGGGGAGAGGGGCTCCGGTCGGTGCTGCGCGATATCGGTGTTCTCGACACACAACAGACCTTGCAGGGACAGATCCCAAACCTCGGGTCGACGCCGTTACTCGTCGCATCAGGCTACTCGTGGGAGATCCACGGCGACGACTGGCTCTCCCAGCCGACCGGCTGGCTCTACCTCTTCCAGTCGGACCAGTACTGGGACGCCCTGGCCGAACGCGTGAGCGACGATCCGAACTGGGAAGCGAGCGGGATTCACGGTGAGTTGCGGCTCCAGCCGGTCGATGACACGTACGGCTGGGCTGAACCGTGGGAGGGCGAAGTGTGACGGACGAGGGCTGGTTCGCTGCCGACGTCGGGAGCGATTTCGAGGAGTCCGTGCGCATCGACCGCGAAGACGACGGTCGGGATCATCGGCTGGAATCGATCGACACCTACCACGTAACGGAGGAGTCCGAGGAGTTCATATCCGACTTCTTCTCGCGGCTACTCGGTCGGTCCGAGGATATGCGGTCGGGCGCGAACTACTGGCTCTACGGGTACTACGGGAGCGGAAAGAGCCACCTCCTCAGCGTGCTCCGCGGACTTCTTGACAGCGAATGGCTGCGACAGCGAGACGATGTCTGGGAACGGCTACCCGACGGTCGGTCGCTAGAGACGCTCGAGTCAACGTGGTCATCGATTCACGAGGAATACGAGGTCATTCCGGTCTCGGTGAACCTCCTGAAGTATCAGGGCCAGAAGAAACTGAGCTTCAGCGAGATCGTCCTCCGAAGCGCCCACACGTCGGAACGACTCACTGGTGCAGAGGGAGGGCTCTCCTCGCAACTCGACGTTGCCTTCTTCGAGGACTGGTACCGGACGACCGACGCGTGGGACGACCGGACCGCCAACACCCACACGGCACTCCGGGGTACGGTTGACAGCCCCGAGAAGTACAACTGGGAGGACGTGCAGCAGTACAACGCTCTAGCCGATGCCGTTCTCCCGACACTCTTCGAGCAGGAGACCGGCACGGCGGATGGTCTAGACGACCTGATGCCGTCGGATCTCGACCCGCAGGCGATGGTCGAGCGCCTCGAACAGTTGCGGAGCGATCGCGAATCGGAACTCGGCCGCCCGGTCAAACTCGTGCTGTTGCTCGACGAGGTCAGTCTCTTCATCGGGACGGATTTCGACCGCCTCACCGAGTTGCAGACGCTCGCGGAGAGCGTCGACGAGACCGGCGACGGCGACATCCAACTGGTGGCGACAGCACAGGCCAAAATCGAGGACGTCCAGCCGCAGTTCGCGGCTCGCGGGGCCGACTTCAGCATCGTCAAGGACCGGTTCCCGCATCGGTTTGGCCTGCCGAGCCGACACGTCGGCGAAATATCGACGCAACGGCTACTCAAAAAGTCGGAAGCCGGGAGGGAGGACACGGAGCGCGTCCTCGACCGTACCAGCAACGAGCCCGAGACACTGCTCGTGTACTCCGGTATCGAACAGAACACCGAACCGCCGCTCGACAACATCGATCGCGAGCGTCTCATCGAGTTCTATCCGTTCCTCCCGTATCAGCCACCGCTGTTTCTCGAAATTCTCTCGAACCTCCGGCAGGAGGCCCACGATCCGGCGAAGTCGATTTTCTCGGGAACCGCACGGGCGATTCTGGCCCTCGTTCACGGCCTCCTGCAAGAGTGGCTAGAGGCCGGCGACGAGACTCACGTCATTTCGCTTGTCGACTTCTACGACCTCATCGAGCCGGAACTCGATGACATTACGCCACAGGACGTGGGAGTCATCGAGGAGATCGAGGAACAACACGAGGCAGGCGAACTGGAGGAGATCGACGTGGCTGTCGCGAAGGCCGTGTTGCTCCTCCAGCACATCTCGGACACGATTCCGATGTCCGAGCGGAATCTCGCAGTCGCCGTGTTGAGCGACCTCGACGGCCCGACTCAGTTCCAGATGGAGAACCGCGTCGAGGACTCGCTCCAGCGGCTTCGGAAGTTCATCCGTCCGACGCACGACGAAACCGGGCCGAAGTACGCGTTCACGCATCCGGAAGAGCGCGAGATCATCGAAGCCGCAGAGCGGAACCTCGACAACCCGGACTGGCAGTCCATCATCGAAGCCGTGGACGGGTATCTCTGGGAGGACATCGTGCGCGACCTCTCGCTCCCGACGTCGGCCGAGTACGGAGAGACTGGCGAGCAGTACCCCGTTCGCTACGGGTTCAGTATCGACGGGATAGAACTCGATACGACCGTCGATGCTGCGGACGCACTCGATGTCGAGGTCGCCGTCAGAGGTATTTCACCTGCGGCGACAGACGTCGACCACGACGGCGACCCGCTCGAATGGACGATCGGTCAAGACGGGCTCGACGACCTCCGAGATAGCCTCGTCGAGTGGTGGTCGCTCAGAGATGCCGTCGGAGACCACACGCTCCCACAGTCTGTCGAACGGGATCTCTCCGATCGCGCGGCTCGCGTTCAGAGCAAGCTCGTTGGGGCTCTCAAGAGTGGGGCATTCGACGTCAAGGATCGCGGCGATCAGATCGGGGGAATGGGCTCGGGAGTCGAGGAGTATCTCGACGTCACCTATCCCGACGACTTCCATCCCGTAATGTTGCAGGTCGGCGACGAACACTTACAGGAGCTCCGGGGGCTCTCCGCCCAGGACCCGCTCCCTGCGTGGGCCCGGCAGATCGATGTCGCGACGGAAGACCCCGAAACGCACGGCGGGTCGATCCAGAACAACGTACGCGCCTTCACCGGCCGACAGTTGAAGCAACGCGGCGGGAACCTCGCGATGGCGACGATCCTCGACGGCATCGTGAAGAAGAAGCCGATCTACGAGGACGCTCGCCCCGCGCTGTGTGCGATTATCTGGGGGCTCTGCCGGAAGGGGGACTTCCTGCCCGTCGACGAAACGGGCGACTCCCTCGAACTCGACGCCGTCATCGACCTGAACAAACTGACGACGACGCGTCTCAAGATTTCGGGGAGTGGCGGTGTCCGAGGGATTCTCCGCGAGGGCGGCTTCATCGACTCGACGGAGACCATACCGGACGGAATCGTCAGGCTCCAGTCCGCGAACGACACGCTCGCGGGCCGACTCGGGAGTCTCGTAGAAGACGTCACACTGGTCGCCGAGAGTGACATCCAAACGCGCGCCGTTCGCACCCTCATCGAGTCGTTCGCGGAGGCGCTCGAAGCCGAGCAGCAGAGCGCTATCGACCGAAGAGAGGCCGTCAAGTCACGCGATACCGACTGGGCGGCAGTCGTCGAAGCAACCAACGACGCACAGGGATGGTACGACGACGCCGAGGAGGTGTGGAGTTTGCGCCTGCCCGCGCTCACACGAATCGACGCGCAGCTAACGCTCGCCCAGCAGTCGTACGACTGGCTGACCGAGGAGTGTGACACGGCCAGCCAGACGCTCCGTGGGAGTATCGACGGCTACGGGGGCGAGTGGTGGACACACGATGGGTGGGATCGGTTCAACGACGCCCAAACCACCGCACCAGCGCTCGACGACGCGATCGGGACCGCGTGGGACTCGTTCCGAGAAGAAACCGGGGTCGATGCGTTCGTCGACGAGTTACAGGCGCATCCGTGGATCCAGCCCCTGAGCGAGTTCGAATCGAACGTTCGGCCGGCTTTCGAGAGTGAATACATCACACCGCTCCGCCGCGCCGCATCGTGGTACGCTGACGTCTCGAACGCAGTGTCGACGGTGACTGGCGGAACGACCAACGCCGAAGCTGACGACTTCATTCGAGCGACGAACACACTCCTCGACAGCGACCCTCTCGCCGTGGTTACCGGTAGCGACATCGGCGAGTTACGAGCGACGTTCGAAGAGCTACAGACACTCGTTGGGGAGCAGTCTCCCGCGGACGTCACGGCGATCGGGGTGCTCCCGTCGGATCGCGGATCGCTTGACTCCGAACTGGAACGGCTCGTCGAACACCACGACCTCAGTGTCGAACGGACTGAGACGGGGGTGGTCATCCGATGACGACCAACCGTCCCTTCCGGGACTTCACGGACCGGGTCGCACAGTTCGCCGACGGGCGACGGGGCATCCGAAACCCGTTCGTCATCGTTCCCGTCCAGCCGAAGTACGAGCGACGCGTCGCCGAACGGCTCACCGAGTGGGCGACGAACCCGCATCGAACCGAGGAGTTCCCGGACGACGGGACCGTCCAGATCCTCCGGTTAGACGAGGCGTTCGTCGAAACAGAAGTCTTCGAACTCGCAGTTGACCTCGGGAAGCACAGCCAACCAGCGACGATCACCGAGACGATGCAAGACCGGCTAGCGGCAGAACTGGTCGGGATTATGCTCGATAGGATCGAGGCACCGGGCGAGCAGCGACACGTCGTTCTCCTCACGCATCTCGGCAGCCTCTACCCGTTCACGCGTGCGTCGGAGCTCCTCGACGAACTCGACCGTCGCAACGTCCAGTCCACTATCGGTATTCCGTTCCCCGGAGATATCGTCGGTGGGAAGCTGAGTTTCTTCGGCGAGGAATCGCGTAACTACTACCCGGCCCACCAGATCGAAGGCCGGGTTGAGGGGGTGCATCTCCAATGAGCGACACACATATTCACGACATCTTCCAGCAATCACCGACTCGCGAACTTGAAGAGGTCCAGAAGGTAAACGCCAGAGCGCAGGCCGAAAACGACGTCCGCGAGTTCTACGAGACCGACAGCGCTCGCGACGTGCTCACCACGCTGGGGGACCTCGTCGACAAGTATCCACACGAGCAACCGCGTTTCCTCTACATCTCCGCGACGTTCGGGTCGGGGAAGACACACCTCCTGAAACTCATCGGGTTCGCCGCCGATACCGAATCGGAGTTCACCGACCTCGGCGAAGAGCTGGCGAACAGGTGGCCGGGGTTCCAGTCGTTCCGACAGAGCGTCGCTGACTCGCACGTCGACCGGCTGAAACCCGTGTTCCTGAACCTCCTCAACCGGGACGCAGCACAGGAGCCGCCGCTCCCGTATCTCATCTACGAGGCGATCGGCCGCGAACTCGGCTATCCGACTGATCCGAACTGGCTGCTCGAGTGGGCGTGGCAGCTCGACATGAACCACGGTGACTGCTGGGAGCGGCTACAGCAAGTCGAGCACGACGGACAGACGTTCGAGGATGTGTACGACGAGCGGGCGTCGCTACGGAGCTGGCTCTACGACGCCGTTCCGACGCTCGATGACTCACCGTTCGCGTCTCGGGCAGAGGTCAAGCAGTCGATCGACGACGCCATCGCGGAGGTCGATCCCGACGAGTTCGACCCCGAGGAGCTCGTCGACCGCGTCGAAGCGGCGCAAGCGTCGCTGAGCACGCCGGAGACCGAGACGGAGTTGCTGATCGGGCTCGACGAGGTGGCGCTGTTCATCGGCGATGGCCGCCATCGCTACAGGGAGTTCCAGGAGACGATGGAAGCGCTGACCGAGCTCGGCGTCGGGCCCAATCCCCCGGTCATCGGGACGGGACAGTATCCGATCGAGCGTATCCACGGCGAGTTCGACGATACGGAAGTCACGGAGCAACCGTGGTACGGTGCCCAGGAACCGTTGGAGGGTGCCGACACCGAAATCATCGTTCGGAAACGGTGGCTGCAGAAGGATGTCGAGGGCGGACAGGCCGTCGAGACCGCGCTCCGGGAGATGCCCGACCTGACACTCGACGCATACACAGATATCGCCGGGGCCGATCCGGACGCGGTCGAGTCGTACCCGTTCCGGGAGTACGACCTCGGGTTGCTCCGGACGGTGATTCAGCAACTGATGCCGCGTGGACGCGTGACTGAAGAGGAGTACGTGCAGGGTCGGGCGTTGCTCATCCTCGTCCGCTCGCTGTTCACGCGGTTCGAGTGGGGCGACAAGCAAGTTGGTGCCCTCGTCACATGGGACGAGCTGTACGACCTGTTGGTCGAAGAGACGACCTACATCCCGCTATGGGTACAGGAGATGGTCGAGAACAAACTCGTTCCCTCGGCCGGCGGCGACGAGAACGCGTTCTCAGTTCGGGTGGCAAAGGCGCTGTACCTGCTGAATCAGGTTCGGTCCGCGGTGCCGTCGACGCCGGCGAACCTCGCCCGACTGATGGTCACGTCGACCGACGAGTCGTTCGAGTCCGTCCGGGACGATGTCGAATCGGCGCTGTCTGCCCTCCTCAAGGATCGGAAAGTACTGACGGAGACGAACGACCGCGGCGACGAGGAGTACCTGCTGGTCTCCGAGGAACAGGAGGACATCCTGACGCGGGCGAAGACTCGCGCACAGCAGATTCCGTCGCATCGGCTGTCGGCCAAGTTGGAGAACTCCATCCGAGAGGGAAGCGATCGCCTGCTCTCTGCTGGCAGTCGACACGAGGTGGATTTCCAGGGAGAGCGCAAAGTCCCGCTCCGGTTCGGCTACTCCGTCCTGGATCCGATCGAGCAAGCACCGACGCCGGAGTTCGACGCTGTTCGTGTTCGGCTGGTCGCGAACCGCGACGCCGAGATCAGCGACCAGGTTGCTGCGTGGCAGGCAACAAACGAGGGGTGTGACGGTGGTGAGCATATCCTCGTCGCCGTCAGTTTACAGCAATCGACAATCGACCGCCTGCGGGACGTGATGGGGATGCAGGAAGTGCTCTCGGAAGAGACGGACACGTATCCGGACCTGGAGTCCGATCACCGCGACGAACAGCGGGCACTCGAATCGACGATTCGCGAGCAGCTCGAAGAAGCGGACGTCTACGTCCGGACGGGCGGGACGAGAGGGCGGTACGAGGACGCATTCGAGCAGGTCGTTCAAACGGAAGTTCAGTCCGTGTTCAGCGGAACGCGGTTCGTCCTGACGAACGGTATCACGGAAGTCGACGACGCCAAGCGGATGGCACAGTTCTTCCGCGGTGTCGCCGACTGGCCGCTCACGAGCGAGGACGCTGTCACGCTCGGGGTAGATACAGACCGCGCCGAACTCGCCGACGGCCGGTGTCAGGAATTCCTCGACGAGTACGCGGACACCCAGTCGCTTCGTGCGGAAGACGTGCTTACCCAGACTGTCCAGCGTGGCGGCGCGTATCGCGGGACGCCCCAGGAGTCGATCTCGGCACTGCTGATCACGCTCGCAACGGCCAACGAGATCGCACTCCGGCGGGACGACGAGTACATTACCGAACCGGAGGAGATCGGCCGAGCGGTCAGAAACAAGACGAACCTGACCGAGGTACAGATCCGCTTCGAGTCGATAGGCAAGATCGATCCAGAGCAGATTCGGGACACCGTCGAGACGCTGATCGGCGAGGAGCCGGACGGGACCGACCCCGACGCGTGGCTCTCCGCGTTAGCCGAGTGGGGTGACGAGAACAGCGTGCTGGTGAAACGCGTCCTGCGAGGCGTCAGCAGGGAGTTCGGCGACGGCGCTTCGCTGGACGAACTCGAAACGGCGCTCCAGCCCGCACTCGGGGGCGGATCGCTCGAAACGGATGCGTTCGCGTCCGAGACGGTCGAACGGCAGTCCGAGCGGTTCGCTCGGGCCAGCGGGCTCTTCCAGCCGAGCGAAGACGGCCAGTCCCTCTGGGAGCAGTTCAGCCAGCGGACAGTGGAGATGAAGCGGCGCTACCCCGGTCCGGACATTACGGGGGAGATGCAAGCAGTCATCGGCGGGGACGAAGTGCCAGATGCCGACCGGCTTCGAGCACTACTCGAAGAAGCTGACACGCACAGGCGTACCGTCGTCCGTGCGCAGTACGAACGCATCACGGGCGGACCGCCGACGGACGAGGAGCCCGAGAGCGTGGTGTCCAGTCTCGCGACGTGGCTCTACGCTCACGATGGGAGCAGTAAGGAAATTGCCGACCGCGTCGCCGTCGAATTCGACGGCGTAACCATCGACGACCTCTACGATCTCTTCGAGACGGCGTGGCGGGGTGACTCGTTCTCCGAGGAAGCCCTCGTCGACCCGACGGTCGTCCAGCAGGCCAAGCGGTACGAGCGGGCACGGCGGCTCCTCGAAGCATCCGGTGGCGAGGCCTCGCTCTGGTCGCAACTCCGCGACGCGTCGAAACGACTCGCCGAAGACCATCCGAATCACCCAGTCACGGCCGACGTGAGCGAGATGCTCAGTCGGTCGCAGCCGCCGAGTGTCGACGATGTAGAGCAACTCCTCGATGCGGCGGAGAACCCGTTCACGGTCGACGAGCGGCTCGCGGAACTCGCCGCGGACCTGCAGTCCGAGCACCCCGACCACGACATCACCGACGAGATTGTCGATGCAGCAGCGGGTGCCCGCTCGCCGAGTGAGGAACGAGTGGGTGAATTGATCGAAGAAGCTGAACAGGTGCTTGCGGGCGTGGACGAGCAGTTGCGGCGGATTCAGGAGACGATGGATGACCTACCGGATGGCGCTGTCGTGTTGATCGAGTCGCTCGACTGACACACCGGCGTTGCAAAACACCGAACTCATTTATGTTCAATTCGTAATTACGCAACATAGAGACGTTATCACGGTTGAAACGACGTGCTTGTCCGAAATCGCACTCATCGTTTACTGGTGGCTCCAAAGGATTATCATGCGTCTGTGATACTATCTCGACATCATGCTTAAAGTCGGAGACGAAGAAGACGTTTCCACATTAGAGACAGTCTCCCTGAAAGACGAGGGGTTTCGTGAGGATGACCTCCGAGAGTGGATCATCAATAGTCCCGAGAGCATCCTCGGAGAGGATTTTCGACTCATCGGTCGGGAGGTCTCGGTGAAGCAAATCGGGGACGGCATCGATCTTCTCGCCATCGACCGGGACGCTAATGTAGTCGCCATCGAACTCAAACGAGGCGCGTTGAAGCCAAAAGTCGATTTTCAGGGGCTCAAGTACGCCGCCTACACCTCGCACTGGGATTACTCCAAACTCCGCGACCAGTTCGAGAAGTTCAAGTCGACGTCATGGGGTCGGACGCTCTACGAAGAGGAAACCACGTTCACCGAGGTACTCGACGAGTTCTGCAACGAGGACTACACGCTTAATCAGGATCAGCGAATCGTCTTCGTCGGTGAGTCCGTCCGCGAGCGGCTGGACATCGTGCTCCGGTGGCTCAGCGACAGATCGATCGACATCTCCGTCATCGAGTTCCAACTCCTCAAGGACGGCGACCGGCTGTATCTTGATGCAGAGCAGACAATCCCGACGCCGGAGCACACCGTGACGGACGTGAGTCCAGACACCTCTGACGAGCCGTGGAAGGATGACGGGCAGAGTTGGCACCTCAATGAGCGTTCAAACGAGGAAACAGCCGGTTTGCTGGAAGATGTCACATCTGCACTGCAGGAACTGGAGTTCCTCAACGGGCCGGAGTGGGGGCAGAAGCACTACGTCGCGTTCAACAAGGGCCGAAAACGTCGCATCGCGATCCGGACGAAGCGGACGCTGTTCCACATCGACCTGTACGACGTCAATACGGCGTCGCTAGACGCTGCGGAGATTGCGGATGCACTCGGGATCGATGCTGAATCGGTTGCAGTCAAAGGGGATATGCGGGGTAGTGGTCGGAGCGGAGTGCGAATTACCTGTAACCCGAATCAGAAGATCGATTTTGACGCGCTTGAATCTCAGGGTCGGGAGATACTCGACGAGACTACTGAGTGAGATAGGGACAGCAGAGGCTGCATTCCCATTCTTTTAGAACCTTGACCCAACACTGGGTCGGCTTTCGCTGTGTCGGCTTTCTGTTCACGGAAGACGCTTAGAATGCTGTGCTGTGGCAGTTAGAATCCGCTATTCTCGGCCATTTCCAGAGCTTTCATCAGCACAATAAGGATTAGCGCGACGATCGAGAAGAACCCTGCAAGCTCAAAGAGCGCCATCGGGTTCTCTACGAACCACCAGAAGATTGGTTCGAGAAACTCGATCCCGTAGAAGTCCGCAAGTATCTTCGATATCACGGCACCGAAGACGGCTATCAACAGTAGATACAGGAAGTACCGAAGCTTTCGAGGACCGGCGAAGTCATCAACCATACCTCAGCTTCCACATTTTGGCATAAATGCTTCGTGGGGGGTTACCCCCGTCGGCCTATCACCGAGTGCTAATCCAACCGCCGTCCGAGAGATCGAGGGACAATCTTCAAGACATCGCAATGGCTCTGCTTGAAACATCACGGATTCTCGTATGGACGGACAATCTACCCACCCCCGCAAGGCCCAGCTCGACAAGGAAGAACGCGAGCATCTCGAAGCCGTCGTCACCGAGATGCGCGACCGGGTCGAGGCGAACGTTCGCTACCAGCTCGAAGACGAGTACGGCCTCGACGAGAAGCCGGACACCGTCGGAGCAAGCGCCGACGAGTCCTCCCTCGCTGCCGCTCGCGAGGACGGCGACGCGTCCCTGAGCGAGACGCAGGAAAACCTGGTCGAGGCTATCGAACTCGAAGCCGCCGATGGCCACGATTGGGAGGCCGCTCACGAGCAGTATATCACGGGCGTCGGCTACACTATCGTCAACCGTCTGGCGGCGCTCCGTTGTATGGAGGTTCGGGACTTCATCGACGACGAAGTCACGTCGTTCCGCGACGACGGCCTTACACCGGCCGCTGACCGGTTGGTTACCGAGGAGTTCATGCTGGAGGAGGAGGCCGTCCTCGAAGCCTATCGGAACGAATGCGACGCCCTCGCTGATGAAATAGAGATCCTCTTCGACCGCTCGACCGCCTACAGCCTGATCGACCCCGACGACGACACCTACGAAGATCTCTGCGGAATGCTGGACGAGGTCCCCGACGAAGTCTGGCGGGCCGACGACGTGCTGGGGTGGGTGTACGAGTATTACAACGTCAAACTCCTCGATGACCTGCGTCGGAAGGGCGACCGCGAAGGATTAGAGCCCGAAGACGTGCCGGCGGCGAACCAGTTCTACACGCCCCATTGGGTCGTCCGGATGCTCACCGATAACTCGCTCGGCAAACTCTATCTCGAAGACAACGGAACGCTGCAGGAGACCGTCGAAGCACAGGACGCGCTGACGCCGGACGAGCGCAAGAACCGGCCACTCTCCCCCGACGAATCCCCGGACTTGGCGGATTTCTGTACCTATCTCGTTCCCTCGGAGGAGGAAGGCGAGCCACCGGCGTTCGACGGCCCAGAAGACATTCGCGTCATCGACCCGGCTTGTGGAAGCGGCCACTTCCTCCTGTACGCGTTCGACGTCCTGGAGCGCATCTGGCGAGCAGAGACCGACCTTGACCACGCGGAGATTCCGCGGGAGATTCTGCGGCACAACCTCCATGGTGTCGACCTCGATATGCGGGCCTGCCAACTGGCCGCGTTCAATCTCTATCTGAAGGGGCGGACGCGTGCCGAAGCCGAAGGGGCAACTGGCTTCGATATGCCAGAAGTCGGCATCGTCTGTGCTGACGCGAAGGTGGCCGACATCGAGGGCGTCGAGGAAGTGTTCGACGAGGTCGCTGATGGGAAGGGTGATGTTGAGAACGCACTGCGGCGGATTCTCGATGCATTCGAGGAAGTCCACGGCCTCGGAAGCCTGCTGGATGTTCGTGGGACGCTTGGCGAACTGTTTGAAGACGGAATTGATCAAGAGAGCGTCCAGATTACTTTGGAAGATGACCCGACTGAGCATCACACGCTCGGGCAGATTCTCCACAGCCTTCGAGAGGCTGTTGACGAGCACCGGGAGGAAGACTCGTTCTTAGCGCAGGATTTGCGGAGCTTCGTACGCCTGTTGGATGTGTTGGCACAGGACTACGATGTGGCGTTGATGAATCCGCCCTATGGGTCACGAAGCAGAATGCCGAGTACCGTTCAAGATTATGTCGAGAGCCATTACGAATATACTCCTGAATTTTATATCAACTTCTTTGAGGTTTGTGAGCAGCTTACTCTTGAGAACGGTCGGATTGGGATGCTGGTTCCCAGATCATTTATGTTCAAACACCAGTTCTCTGACTTCCGTAAGGACTTCATCGGGTCGCGAGGAAGTTTTGACTTCCTAGCGGAATATGGAATTGGAGTTTTGGATAATGCAACTGTAAGGACTGTTGGAACAGTAGTCCGATCTGAAAAGAACCAAGACACAAGTGGAACGTTCCTACGACTCCATGATGTGGAGACTGAGGCGAAGGAAAGGGTATTCACTGAAATCTTGTTAGGTGAATCGGATATTACCCGTCTCTTTGAGGTTGACATGGAGGAGTTCAGAGCTATCCCTCGTTCTCCAATCTGCTACTCGGTACCAGAAGAGGTTCGAGAGCTACATGAAAGAGATTTAAAGGTGGATGCAGAACAAGCGCAGGTTGAGGGAGACTCGGCTTGTCATGCGATTCCGGGCCTACTCACAGGTGATGACGATCAATTCGCGAGGTATCACTGGGAGGTAAACTCCTTCGAAGAGTTCAGCCCGATTTCGGAGGGTGGCTCTCTATCTTGGGTTATACCGCATATCACAGAAACGGTCTTTTGGGGGGCAGACGGTAAAATTCTTAAGCGGGCGAACCACTCTGTCCGCACTCCTAATGAAAACCTCTACGGGAGTGAAGGTCTAACTTGGACATATATTAAGGATACCGGTAGAAGATTTGGTTATTATCCCGGTGGCTTGTTTAGTCATAATGGGTTCTTGCTCGTTCCGCAAGAGAAAAAGTCTCTCTGGATGATGTTGGCGGTAATAAACTCAAATCTGTACCATAATCTCATACTGTCGCAAACTATTGAGAGAAATTGGAATGCTGGTGAAATAGGAAGCATTCCGTGGCTGAGTGAGCTTGAGGAAAATTTGGAATTAGAGGAGTTTGCTAAGAAGCAATACCAAACCGTGCTCAAACAAAGACTGGAAGAGCCGACAAGTCCGTACTATATCGGCCCATCACTGTTGCCAGACAGCTACTCTCCGTCTTTGGATATAACCCATCCCCATCGAAAGGACATACAGGCAAGCTTCGATCTGACTGCTGATTCTGAATCTCCTGCTTCTCCAGTTACAGAAGCGGCTCGATACGCACGTAAGAAGCAGATCAAACGAAGAGAATATCTCGAAAACTTAGCGGAAAAGATCGACAGTACAATCTATGATGAGATCGGAATCTCTGAGAGCACCCAAAAAGATATTGAGGCGGAAATCTTCCTCCGAACCTCCGAAGACCCCGAAGACCGCGAAGTCCCCGACCCTGAGTCCGTCCCTGAAGTCCCCGACAACCTCGACGAGCAGGTCAAAGACCTCGTCCACCACTTCGCGATGGAGGCTGTCCGCGAGGAATCTGATGGCATCATCCCAGTCGAAGGCACGGACGAACAGGCGGATATGCTCGACCGTATCGTCGAGCGGTTCGAGGACGCATACGGTGAGTACGCCGAAGACCGACTCGTCGAAGTTGACGACATCCTCGGGGCCGAGTCCGCCGCCGACGAGGCCTACCCCAACCTCCGGGCGTTCGTCGAGGACGACCTCTTCGCCTACCACGTCGACACGATGGAGAACACGCCGATCCTCTGGAAGCTCAGTACGGCGCGGCTCCTCGCCGACGCCGAGAGCGAGGGCTTTGCGTGCTTCGTCGACTATCACCAACTCGACGCCAGCCTCTTCGACCGCCTCGGCAACACCTATCTCGAACCACGGAAATCTGCCCTCCGCGACCGGCAAGCGGCGGCGAACCAGCGCCGGAACGACGAGTCGCTCTCTACGAGCGAACGCGCCGACGCGACCGAGGAGTTCGAGTTCTGTTCGAGCGCCCTCGAACAGATCGCAGAATTCGAAGCGGTACTTCAGGAACTCGGGTCGACGAGCGAGCGGGACTTCGACGACGGCGACCGCGAACGCGTGGATGGACTGGCCCCCAAGGTCGCCGCGTTCCGCGAGGAGACTGCGGCGCGCATCGAGACGCTCGAACGACTCCGCGAGGTGAACGGCGAGGAGTGGTTCCAAGACACCTTCTCCGATGGCTTCTGGGACAAGGTCGACGAGTGGCGCGACGAGTGGCTGGACGCCCTCGGTGAACTCGAACACGCCTGCGAGGAGTACGCCAAGCCCAGCGACGAGCCCGTCGAAGCCCACCTCGCCGACCTCTTCGACTACTTCAACTGGCGGCTCAAGGGTTCGGACCACTACTCCAGCACGGGCATCCTCTTCATGACGTACTACTTCGAGCGCGAAGGGAGCGACCTTCTCGATGAGGACGGTGAGCCATTCGGCACCCTCACCGAAGATGAGGAACTGCTCGCGTCGCTCGCGACGGGCATCGACGACGCGTCCGTCCTCGACGACGAGTACCTCCAACAGATTGCAGCCGAGGAAGATGTCGACGACGTGGACGAACTCCCACCGTTAGCGGAGTTCAAGGCGCTCGCCGCGGAGATCGACGACCGCTGCCAGACTGTGGACAAACAGATTCCCGCGGACTGGGCAGACCGAGCGCTGTCGGAAATCACGACCGCCGGCTACCAACCCAACCACAAACACGGCGTCGCGATCAACATCACGCCGCTGGCCGAGCAAGACATCGTCCCCGAAATCGTCGAGGACAAAGTGCTGTAAGTCGGACCCATGAGCAACGAAGTCGAATTCCCGGTCGGGAAAGCGATTCTTGCGATGCTCTGCGGAGCATCGCTGTTCCCGATTAGCTACCCTGTATCGTACTTTTTCGGGTACCTCGGCGTACTGAGTTGGGACTCCGTCGCGATGTGGGGCTTTCTTGGCCCGATGTTCGTCATCGGTGTCCCAGTCGTGCTGTATGATCTCCCTGAGCGGTTTGCGGAGAAGCTGACCGGGTACTGGCTACTCGTGGCTAGCGTCGGGTGGGTGACACTCATCAGTACAATGCAGTTTTTCAATTCAGCCGTCCCAGAGTCACGTATGAATGTCTACGCGATGGGCACGACGTTGCTCATTGTTGTTTCGACTCTCTCGATAGCAGCCTACCTTGACTACACCAACGCACCGGTAGACGAGTATCTCGACGGTCTCCGTCCCAACTGATTATGCAAGCAACGCAAACGCTCCCCGAAGCCGCGAAAGACACCATCCGAAACGAGTTCGACCGAGCCGAATCAGCGGACCCGATTGTCCTCTGGTGGGACGACGGGAACTACCTCGAAGACGTCATCGAGCAGGCCTGTGACGAACTCGGCGTTCACCTGAAAGTCGCCGAGGAGACGCCGCTGGAACTCCGTGCCAACCCGGTCGACGGCGAACAGGTCTGGTACGTTCCACACGTCAAAGAGCCCGAAGACGCCGAGGGCGACTTCGACTGGTTCCGCGACGTCGAGCACACCGGCGGCGAGGTGGAGATGAGCATCGAAGACCTCACCGTCCACGCGTTCGAGCGCGGGCAACTCGACGCGTGGGAGCTGAAAACCACGACGCGGTCGGACGACCCCGCAAAGCGCCGCGAGATCGCGCGGATTCTCCACGACCAGCTCACCGGCGGCCAGCTCCCGACGCTCGAACAGCTCCGCACGCGGATCGTCACCGGCGGCTACACCGACCCGGTCGCGTTCGTGCTGGAGAACGGCTGGGGCGACATCGACGACAGCCCCGGAACCATCGAGCAGATGCAGGACTTGCTGACCAGCGAGGGCGTCGACGCGGTCGCCAGCGAGGACGAACCCGCGGGGATCGTCGCGGCGACGCGTCGGTGGGCCGTCGCCGAGTGGCTGATCCACGCCGGTGTCGACGCCGAACGGTTCCCGACGGAGTGCCGCGCCGAGACGGCCGGCGATCACGACCTCCCCGAACTCAAGTCGCTGTTGAACAACACCACCTCGGCCGGTCTCCTCGCCGACCGCTACCTCGGCGAAGCGACCTGGCCCGATGTCGTCGCGGACGTCGACGACCCGTGGGACCTCGCGGACTGTCTCGTCGACGCCGCGCTCGAACGGCGACTCTGGGAGGAGTGGCACGCGTCCTTCGACGCCGGCGACTACGAGACGTGTCTCACGCGCGCGGCGGAGCGCTACGACGCCCTCCTTGGCAGCGAGGACTTCCGGGGCACCTACCGCGGTGCCTACGGCCCGGACAGTCCGTGGACGCAGACGTGGGAGCAGGCCGCGGAGGTCGCCCGCCTCGCACACCAACTCGAGACGTGGGACGAGGGGGCCACCGACGACGTCGTCTCGCTGTACGCCGACCCGGACGACGGAACGTGGCAGATCGACAACGCGATGCTCAACCTCGTCGTCGCCGGCGCGCCCGAGTCCGACCTCCCTGCCGACCACCCTGCCGTCGATACCCTCGACGACCTCCGCACCCAGCTCCAGTCGGAATACGTCGAGTACCTCGAAGCCCTCGGCGACCGCGTCACCGAAACTGTCGAGGCCGGCGCTCCGTTCGTCGACGAGGACCACTCCTATCAGTTCTTCACGAAGGAGTCCGCCGGCCTCGAAAGCGGCCAGACGGTCGCACTGTTCGTCATCGACGCCCTCCGACTCGACCTCGCGCGCCGGCTCGCGGACGAGTTGCGCGACTACGTGGCGACGCTCCCGGCCGACGCCCCCGAATTCGCCGTCGACGAAGACGTCTGGCTCGGGACGCTGCCCTCGGAGACCGAGTTCGGGAAGGCCGCACTCACGCCGGGAGAGATCCAGATGTTCGACGTCTCGCTGGTCGACGGCGAGTTACAGCCCCTTCGAAACAACCGAAAGGTGAACACGAACCGGCGGAACTCGCTGTTGGGCGGCGACGGCTGGACGGTCACTCGCGACACCGAGGACGGCTGGCAGTCGACGCGCGTCGCCTACTTCAAAAACGACCTCGACGACATCGGCGAGAAGGAACTCAGCGACCTCGAGGCGATGCTGGCCCGACGCGTCGACTCGCTCGCGGAGTTCATCGGGACGAAGCTCGAACAGGGAGAGTGGGACCAGGCCTACGTGCTGACCGACCACGGGTTCGTCCTGCTCCCGGACAGCGCGTCGCCGGAGAAGATTTCTCGGCCAGCGGAAGCGTCCGACTCCGGACGCCGATGGATCGCTGGGGAGGACGTGGACGAGGATTCGCCCGGCGTGTTACTCGACTCCAGCTCCCGGCTGGGGTATCTCGATGCCAACGTCAGCGTCCTGGCGAGCCCGCTCAAGCGGTTCAAAAAGCAGGGCCTCGGGGACGCACGGTTCTACCACGGTGGCCTGCTCCCACAGGAGTTCGTGCTCGATTTCATCAGCATCACGCAGGGGTAGCTGTCCTGGTCGAGCCATCGCGATGGGGCAATATTCAAGAGACCACAGTTGTACTGGGAGAATATCACTGACTCTCATATGGATGGGAACGCTCTGGCCCCCCGAAAGGCGCAACTCGACAAGGAAGAGCGCGAACACCTCGAAGCGGTCGTCACCGAGATGCGAGACCGTATCGAGGCGAACGTTCGCTACCAGCTCGAAGCGTCTGATCTGGCAGACCGTCCTGATGACGCGTCCCTGAGCGAGACGCAGGAAACCCTCGTGGAAGCTATCGAACTCGAAGCCGCCGATGGCCACAATTGGGAGGAGGCCCACGAGCAGTACATTACGGGCGTCGGCTACACGGTCGTCAATCGGCTGGCCGCGCTTCGCTGCATGGAGGTCCGGGACTTCATCGACGACGAAGTGACGGCCTTCCGTGACGACGGCCTCACACCGGCCGCTGACCGGCTTGTCACCGAGGAGTTCATGCTGGAGGAGGAGGCCGTCCTCGAAGCCTATCGGAACGCGTGCGACAAACTGGCCGCGGAGATCGAGATCCTCTTCGACCGCTCGACCGCCTACAGCCAGATCGACCCCGACGACGACACCTACGAAGATCTCTGTGGAATGCTGGACGAGGTACCCGACGAAGTCTGGCGAGGCGACGACGTGCTGGGCTGGGTGTACGAGTACTACAACCGCCCGGTCGTCGAAGCGCTCGACGCGAAGAACACGCTCGAACCGGAGGACGTGGGACCGGCGAACCAGTTCTACACGCCCCATTGGGTCGTCCGGATGCTCACCGACAACTCGCTCGGGAAGCTCTATCTCGAAGCCACGGGACAGGAAGACGCCGTTCCGCAGCCGGACGCACTCAGCCCCGAAGAGCGAAAAGAGCGCTTGGTCACGCCGGAGGACAGCCCGTCCGTTCCCGAACTCTGTACGTACCTCATCCCGGACGAGGAGGCCGGCGACGCACCGGAGTTCGACCATCCGTCGGAACTGCGGGTCATCGACCCGGCCTGTGGGAGCGGCCATTTCCTCCTCTATGCGTTCGACGTACTGGAGCGCATCTGGTGGGCCGAAACCGATCTCGACCGCGCCGAGATCCCGGCGAAGGTGCTGGAGCACAACCTCTACGGCGTCGACATCGACCTGCGCTCGTGTCAGCTCTCGGCGTTCAATCTGTATCTGAAAGCCAGAACACGTACCGAAGCGGAAGACGGCCAGTTCGAGATGCCCAGCGTCGACATCGTCTGTGCGGACGCCCGCGTGGCGGACGTCGAGGAAGGCGCAGAAGTGCTGGACGACATTACCGGCGAGGGAACGGACCTGCGTGCTGCGCTGGGCGAGATCATCGACACGTTCCAGCACACGGAAGCCCTCGGGAGCCTGCTCGACGTGAGTGGGACGCTCGAAGACGTGTTCGAGAGCGGTCAGACGGACCTCTCGGACTGGGGCGACGGAACACACCAGTCGCTGAACTCCTTCTTGAAGGCACTTCGAGAAGCCGTTGGTGAACGCTCGTCAGATTCGTTCGGCGAACAGAACCTCAAGAGTTTCCTGAATCTGCTGGTAGTGCTAAGCCAATCGTACGACGTGGCGCTTATGAACCCGCCGTATGGTTCGGGGGGACGAATGCCGGACACCGTGCAGGAATACGTCGAAGAGAACGAGAATTACAAATATACGACGGAGTACTACATCAACTTCTTCGAGGCGTGTGATCGGCTGGCCAAAGCCGACGGACGCACGGGGATGCTCGTTCCGTGGTCGTTCATGTTCAACAAGTCCTTCCAGACCTTCCGGGAGGATTTCGTCGGTGGGAGAGGTGCGTTCGACTTCTTCTCGGAGTTCGGGTACGACATCCTCGACAACGCGACCGTCGGCACTGTCGGGACAGTTGTTCGCTCCGAGGCAGACAGCGGGCAGACAGGGACGTTCATCCGCCTCCCGGATGTTGCAAAGGGTGAGAAGGAAGGGGAATTCATCAGCGCGTCTTTCGAGGCTTCTGAAACCGGTGTCAAGCGACTCTATCATCGAGACCTGTCCGAGTTTGCGATGGTTCCCGGCACGCCGCTTTCTTATTGGGTGCCGCGAGGCCTGCGAAGCATCTATCAGTCCGATACCGTTCTCGACGCGGATAATGCGGGCTTAGAGGACCGGGAGACGCTTGGAGACATCAAACAGGGTACCGCAACCGCAGACGATTCCCGGTTCGTGCATAAGTTCTGGGAAGACAGGGGCGCTGAATGGGTGCCGTTTGCGAAGGGGGGCGCTGATGCGTGGCTTTTGCCTCGAATAAAGAACACCATCCTCTGGGGAGAAGACGGGACGGAAGTCGATAGATACCCGAAATCCTACCCCCGCAATACAGACGCCTACTTCAACGAATCATTAACGTACACCGTCGCAAAGCGAAGCGGTCGGAGGTTCGGGTATCTCCACGATTCGTCCGTCTTCGGTCACAAGGGCTCGGTTCTGATTCCGGACCGGGCTATCTGGAACGCCCTCTCGTACACGAATAGCCATCTATTCACGTATCTGATGCTTGCACAGACCTCCGAGCGAATGTGGGAGGTCGGGTTCGTCTCGAAAGTCCCGTGGCGGAAAGACCTCGAAGAGATCGACGAACTGGCGACCCTCGCCCGGGAGGCCGTCGGGCACCTCATCTCGAAGCGGCAGTACGACTTCGTGTCGCCGCATTACGATGGGCCTGTCCTGCTCGATGCACTCGGTGTCGATGACCCGCTACCGCAGTACGACCATCCACACCGCGAACTTCGGGACGAGCTTGCTCTCGATAGCCCGACACAAACTGTGTCCACGGCAGACTCGCTCAATCAGGTCGGAACTGCCGCCGCGAAGCACTTGGCGCGAGTCGAGCAAACCCTCCAGTCCTGTGCGAACGACATCGACGATGCCGTCTTCGATTGCTTCGACATCACCGACGGGCAGCGCGAAACGATCCTTCAGGAGATCGCGCTCCGAACCATCGAAGATCCACGCGAACAGGAGGCGTATGCTCCAGCGGCCATCTCAGAGCCGTCTAGCGACTTCCCGCAACAGGTCAAAGACCTCCTTCTCCACTTCACGCTCCGAGCGATCAACGACACCGATGACGGCATTATCCCGCTTTCCGAAATCGACGGCACGGACGACCTTCTGACCCACATCGAGGCGGAGTTCGAACGTGTCTGGGGCGAGCACGCGACCGACCGCCTCGCGGAAGCCGACGCGGTACTCGGGAACCGTAGTGCGAGCGACGAAGCGTACCCGAACCTTCGGGCGTGGCTCGAAAACGACCTGTTCGAGTACCACGTCGCGGAGTTCGACCGAACGCCGATCCTCTGGCGGCTCTCGACCGAGCGACTCGTTTCCGACGCCACGGGCGAGGGCTTCGGCTGTCTCGTCGATTACCATCAGTTGGACGCGAGCATCTTCGACCGGCTGCAGAACCAGTATCTCGAACCGCGGCGGACGCACCTTCGCGAACGGCAGGCGGCGGCAAACAGCCGTCGGAACGACGAATCGCTCTCGACCACTGAGCGAGCCGACGCCGCCGAAGAGTACGACCAGTGTGAGAGCGCCCTCGAACAGCTCAGCGCGTTCGAAGAACGGCTTGGCGACCTTTCGCAGGCCACCCCGCGTGACTGGCCCAGCGTGAATCAGGAACGCGCGGCCGAGGCAGCCGAACGCGTGGCGGAGTTCCGGGAGCGGACAGCATCACGGCTAGACACTCTCGAAACCCTCGCCGACCTGAAGGACGTAGATATGGCAGACCTGTTCAGTCCCTCGTTCTACGAAACGGTACAGGAGAACAAAGACGAGTGGGTCGATGCGCTCGACGACCTACAGACTGCCTTCGAAGCGTACGCCGAAGACGGCTCCGAACCCGTCGAAGCTCACCTGTATGACCTCTTCGAGTACTACGACGATCTCGTCGGCTCCGCCCACTACGCGAGCAACGGGATCCTGTTCATGACGTACTACTTCGAACAGTTCGAGGATGCCGAGCAGTCACAGATCGGAGACACCGGCGTCGCCGAGCGGCGGCGACTGCTCGCAGAACTCGCGGCCGACGTTGACGAGTATCGGCAACTGGCCGACGAAATCGCTGCAAACTGCGACGAGGTTGCGACCGATATCTCCGGCGATTGGGAGGAACGGGCGCTCTCAGAAGTCGTGACCGCGGGCTACCAGCCCACCCACAAACACGGCGTCGCGATCAACATCACGCCGCTCGCCGAGCAAGACATCGTCCCGGAAGTGGTGGCAGACAACGTACTCTGAGGCGGTGGGGAACCGATCTCCGACAGAGGCGGTGGCTGACAAGGTTCAAGAGTCTATGCCGTTTTGGAACACGTAGCACTCGATGACGGATTCTTCATTCTCGTCCGGGCAACGAGTCCTTCTCAACGGAACGCCGGCTGAAGTCATCAAAACACAGACAGTCGGCGAGATCGAATATTTGAGAGCATACATCGACGGGGAAGGCGTCAAGACTGTCTGTCTCGACGATGTAGAGATTCAGCCACAGCAGTCCGGAATCGAGGAGTTGGCCAACCAGCGAATCGACGACCTTCATCCGGATCACGATGCGGTCGCGGCGCAGTGGTTCGACCTCCGGACGCAGGCGACGAAGCTCAAACTCGCTCACGAACAGGGACAGCTCCTGAGCATCTCGAACTCGCTCGTTCGACTGGAGCCGTATCAGCTTGACGCCGTAAACTGGGTGATGCAGAAGCTCCGGCAGCGGGCGCTTATCGGTGACGACGTCGGGCTCGGGAAAACGATAGAGGCGGGCCTCGTCCTCAAGGAACTCGCTGCACGGAATCGTGCTGACCGCGTCCTGTTCGTCGTTCCCGCCCACCTCCAGAAGAAATGGATCCGGGATATGGACCGCTTCTTCGACATCGACCTGACCGTGGCAGACCGCGCGTGGGTGGAAGGTGAGCGCCGACGGCTCGGCGAGGAGGCTAACATCTGGGCCCAAGACCAGCAACGGCTCGTCACCAGCATGGCGTTCCTGCGGCAGGACGAGTTCCGGCCTGCACTCCGGGACGCGTTCTGGGACGTCGTCGTGGTCGACGAGGCCCACAAGGCTGCAAAGCGGGGGGATTCACCGAGCAAGACGGCACGGATGATTGACGCCGTCACGGGGAACTCCGACTCGTTGCTGCTTCTCAGCGCGACGCCACACGACGGGAAGGGCGAGGCGTTCCGCTCGCTCGTGGAGTACATCGATCCGTTCCTCGTCGCCGAAAACCAGGAACTCTCACAGGAAACAGTCGACCGCGTAATGATCCGTCGCGGGAAGACCGACATCTACGACGAGGACGGTGACCGCGTCTTCCCGGACCGCGAGGTCAACTCAGTATCGGTCTCGATGACTCACGACGAACGACAGTTCTACCGGGCGGTCACCGACTACGTGAAAAACGTCTACAACCGCTCGGAGAAGCTGAACGAACCCGCGGTCGGGTTCGCGATGGCGCTCATGCAGAAACGACTGGTGAGCAGCGTCGGCGCGATTCACGCGACGCTCCGACGACGACTGGACGACCTTCTCGACGAAGAGGCAGAAACAGACGGTCTTTCCGAGGAAGCACGAGCCTACCTCGACGGCGAGGACCTAGACGAGGACGACAAGCAACACGCGGAAGACGAGATCGCCGGTCTGACCGTCACTAGCACCGACGAACAGCTCCAAGAGGAGATCGATACGCTCCGCGACCTCGTGTCCCTGGCGGAGGATCTACCGGTCGACTCCAAGGCCCAGAAAGTCAGACGGTTCATCTCCCAACTCCTCGAGGAACAGCCGGACGAGAAACTCCTGTTGTTCACGGAGTACCGCGATACGCTGGACTACCTTCTCGAATTCGTGCAGGACGAGCCGTGGGCCGACGAGATTCTGGTGATTCACGGCGACGTTGACAAGGACGAACGGACCCGGATCGAAGACGAATTCAATCACGGGCAGTCACGACTCCTGTTCGCGACCGATGCAGCGAGTGAGGGGATCGATCTCCAGCACAGCTGTCACATCATGGCTAACTACGAGCTTCCGTGGAACCCGAACCGCCTCGAACAGCGGATCGGCCGCATCCATCGCTACGGACAGGAAGAGGAGGTCAAGGTCTGGAACTTCCTCTTCGACGACACCCGCGAGAGCGAGATCTTCGAAATGCTCCAGACCAAGGTCGAGGAGATCCGCTCCCAGCTCGGAAACACAGCGGACGTGCTTGGCATCCTCGACGACATCGACGTGGATTCGCTCATCATGGAGTCCATCGAGAACGACGACCCGCCGAGTGCGACCAAAGCGGAACTCGAGGAGCTGATCGAGGAGCGCCAGCGGACGCTCGAGGAGTGGTACGAGCGGAGCCTCGTCGATACGAGCACCTTCGACGCGGAGAGTCGCCGGCAGATTCAGGAGGTCGTCGACGAGTCAGCGGACGTCTACGGAAGCGAGGGAGACATCCGCGAGTTCTTCGAGCGAGCAGTCGAAGCCTTCGGAGGCGAATTCGAGAAACGCGGTACCAACCTCTATCAAGCCGAGTTGCCTGATGGGATCAATTCGCCCGGCCAAGATGCGACGTTCGGCCCGTTCACGTTCGACCGCGACTTCGCGATGGATCACGAGGACATCACCTACCTCGCTCCGGACACGGACGTCCTGCAACGGCTCATGGCACGCGTGTTGGAGGACGAGCGCGGTGCGGTCGGACTCAAACTGCTGCCGTTCGTCGACACGCCGGGGATCACCTACAACTATCGCGTAGCGTTCGAGGACGGCACTGGCGATGTGATTCGAGAGGAGACCATCCCCGTCTTCGTGGATGCGACGCAAGAGGACGCTCAGCAGGCGCTTGGTGAACGTGTCGTCGAGGGCGATTCGGTAGCAGCAAAGCCCGACGTCGACGGCTTGCGAACGGTTCTCGACGCTCAATCCGACTTACGGACGGCCGCCGACCGGTACGTGAGCGTGCGTGTCAACGAGATCAAGAACCATCTTCAGGAGAAACGTCACAAGGAGACCGCCCAGGAGTTGGAGAATCTCGAGGAGTATGCACAGGCGGAACGAGAACGGATCGAGTCCTTCATCGAGGAGTACGAGCGCAAATCCGACGCCGGCTCGGATATGGACATCGCGATCCGTGGCCAACAGGAGCGACTTGAACAGCTCGAAGAGCGAATCGAGACACGTCGCCGTGAATTAGAGCGCCGAGAACAGATCATCTCACTGGCGCCCGAGGTTGAGAACTACTGTTTGACTCTCCCATTATGAATCGGTTTCTGAACGAGACTACCCCAGTGTCGGAATTCCGACGGGCTCGCTGACAGTCGGCTGAATAATTTTCCTTCCGAGAGCGCGTTCGTGGCCGCGCAATCACAGAACCGATAGACTGCAAGCCGATATCACAACTGTTTTTGTTACCAACTGTGTACCGGTAGGTGGGTTCTGGTCCTCGCTCCATTTCCCCCTTGAATCCGATTCAGATCATCGATTGGCCCGAGTCCAGAACCTGTCGTCGTGGATGACGACTTCGAATGGTGCGTTGCACGCCACTCCCCCCCGGCTGCCCACCATTCCGTTGCTGACCTGAGTGAGGAGATAGCAGCCCTCGTGACACGTATCCGGGAGTTCGTCTGCCGTCACTACCAGTCTCTCCAGCAGCGGGGCGGCCACAGACTGGTTCGAGTATATCAGCGTGACCCTGGTGTAAGACATCGTAAGCTCACGTATACACATTGGTGCGAGCATCACGGTCAGGCAGGAGATCCACTCCGGTATCCGGGCCGCACCGACGGCCCCGATATCCTGCTTCCTTGCGGAATGACTTGTCTCGCGACGCTGTATCCGTCGATAGAGGCACTCTTGACTTCCTCCACACGACTGAAGTCGTGGGATTCCCACGGCACCGCACCGCTTGATTGGGATATTATGGTTCACGGAACGACCTGTTCTTGTGGGGCTACTTGCCCCGTGGATTTGTCGAACAGGTATACCGATGGCTGAGCCAAGCAGCCGTTACTCCTATCCTTCGCAGGACTCGGAGTTACCGTTTTTCGCATATTCTCTGCCGCGTTCAGGTCACTGTTCGCAACTAAGTCGCAGTTTGCACACACGTACAGGCCACGTTCAACCCGATTTGAGTTAGCTTCCGTCCCACAGTCACAGCAGGTTTTCGATGTTTTCAATCCTGCTTCGTCCACACGCACTACGTCGATACCGCGTTCGTGGGCTTTGTACTCGATGTGGTTGAGCAGTGTTTCAAACGCCCAGTCGTGCAGGCGTTTGTTGCCGTGTCGTCCCCAGTCTTGGTCGTCACGGATGTTCTTCGGATGGCCGACTGCAATTGTCTCAACACCTCGGTCAGCACACTGCTCAACAATGTCTTTCGAGAGAGCGTGTAGGAAGTGTTCTTGTCGCCGGGATTTCTTCTGTCGTGCCCACTCTGCGTGGTCGCTGGGGCCATTCTCGCCTTCCGTGTCGTATTCCTGCTGTCGGAAGTAGTGAGCGTCTTCTTTCAGGGCGTTCCCTGGATACAACAGCGTCTCGTCACCGACAGAGACAGCCGCAGTGTTGCAGATACCGAGGTCAACACCTGCTGTCTTCTCACCGGGCGTCTCAGGCGTCTCAATCCGCATTTTACAGACGAAACGTAGCTCCCACTGCTCACCAGTCCAGACAGCACGCACCGTCTGGACGTTTTCAACAGCGTCAAGCGTCTGGTCGTCTGCTTGGAGTGTGTATTCACAGAGTATGTAGTCGGCGGCGTATCGCGACTCTTTCATGTTCGTGCCCTTGGAAAGTCGGACACGGTTGTACTGCGTGTCGAGTTTGAAGCCCTGGTTTTTCCACGTCATCGTCGAGCGTGGGTGGTCGTCGCCGTGTTTGCGGTAGCCGGGTGGGTTCGCCTCCGGGTCGTCTTGTTCGTACCACGAGACGAACGCCTCACCGAGTTCTTGAAGAACTCGCTGACTAGATTGGCTGTGCAAGTCTGCATAGCGTTCGTGGGTTTTGAGGTACGAACAGAGTTCGTCGGCGTCTGGAATGTGGCCGATAGCGTCCCAGACACGCGAGATCGTCCATCGCCCGACGTTCCACAATTTCGACGCGGCAAAGCCATGCGAATCGAGGTCGTCACAGACTTGCGAGTGGTTGCAGATACTCGCTTTGAGTGTCCGAGTGACAACCTGATTCGACATATGTAAGCATAGTATTTTTAATTACATAAACGTTGGACATCTCGGCGTGGAATATCCAGCCGTGGCTACGAGCGTAGAGAGATGCCCAGTTGTCGGCTTCATCCACACCCGTAAACGGGTGGGCTTTCGCCTCGCTACTGCTGTAAAACGGAGAGTGGGGAAACCAGGTTGGCAGACACTGGCGTTGGCCCCACTGGCAATATACAGCCCAAACATATAAGTTTTTTGATAGATAATCTACAATATTATGTATTTAGCTAGACGGATAATAATAGGCGATACGAGCGGACTGCTCGCCTACATTACTTTCTTGCGCAGATAGGCCGAGATGGCTTCACTGATGAGCACAAGGCCCAGAATCGAGATGAGGATCGTCAGGACTGCTTCCCAGTTGAAGTAATTGATCTCAGTCTGGAGCGGGACACCGATCCCGCCTGCGCCGACGAACCCGATGATCGTCGACGCTCTGACGTTGATATCCCATCGAAGCGTCGCGACACTGATGAACGCCGGCTTGATCTGTGGAACGATACTGTAGATGAGCACATCAATCGGCGATGCTCCAGCTGCAGTGATCGCTTCGACAGACCCGCGGTCGATCTCCTCGATGGCTTCCGCGATTAGCTTTGCAGTGAACCCGATCGATCTGATCGAGATCGCCAGCACGCCAGCGAGGGCCCCAGGGCCGAAGATAACCACGAAGATCAGCGCCCAGATGATGACGTTGACCGAACGGGTGAACGAGATGATGAACTTCCCCAGCAGGTACGCCGGCTTGTTGGGCGACGTGTTACTGGCTCCGAGGAACGCAACCGGGATCGCCATCACGATGGCCAGTGCCGTCCCCAGGATGGAGATATTGATCGTCTCGAGCAGCGGCCCGACAATCTCCCGGGAGTACCCCACATTGGGGGGATACATCCGGCCGAAGAGGTCGGCCAGCTCACGCGGGGCAGTCACGGCGTAGCCGTAATTCACTTCCATGGCGCGCCAGGCTGCGACGAGAATGACGAGTCCAGCTAGCAGCCCGAAGAACCGGAGTAAGCGCTCACGGCGGTCGAACCGGCTCCAGGAGTCAGTGCTGTTTGACATTATTGGATCCGCCTCCGAGCGAGAGCGCTGACACCTTCACCAACCATGACGATGGCGACGATGACAGCGATAATTGCCATGCTAAACTGGTAATCGTACTTATCGAAGGAGTTCAGCAGCGTGATACCGATACCACCCGCTCCGACGATTCCGACGACAGTGCTGTGTCGGAGGTTGATGTCCAGGCGGTAAATCGACAGCCCGACGATCCGGGGCATTACCTGCGGGAGAACGCCGTAGAGATACGTCTGAACGGGCGTCCCGCCGGCAGCAGTGATCGCCTCCATCTGCCCACGATCGATGTCTTCGATCTCCTCTGCGAGGAGTTTCGCGAAGAATCCGATCGTTTTGAACGCGAGGGCAAGGACACCAGCGAGCGGACCGAATCCGACCGCTTTGACCATAATGATCGCAACAATGAGCTCGTGGAGTGAGCGCGTGACTGCAACGATGCTGCGACCGACGTAGTAGACTGGCTTCGGCGAGAGGTTATTTGAAGCCATGACAGCGACCGGCACGCTGACGATGATGCCGATTGTCGTGGCGACAATCGTCATCACGATACTCTCGACGATCCCCTGTATGAGGAGGTCTCGCTGCGACGGAGTGTACGCTGGTGGGAGCATACTCGTGACGAGTTCGACACCAGCTCCGATCCCTCGCACGAACCGGCTGGGGGAGATCCGAAGGTTCCAGAAGCTATACGCGAAGAACAACAAGATAAGCCCGTAGATGAGATACTTGACTTTCTTGTTGTAGAAGACTGTGGGCCGCTCCCAAGATCCTTCAACGGCCGATCCAGATTCAGCAGCCATATTGATTAGTCACCTCGTTCAGCAATGACGTCGTCAGAGCCGGTGCTGCTACCAGCACTCGGCTCCTCGCGGTCCGCAATGGATTCACCACCGCGATAGATTTCGTCTCTGGCTGCCTGATCCAGATCGTCAGGTGGGCCGTTAAAGACGATCTCACCGTCACTGAGTCCGATGATCCGGTCCGCGTAGTCGACCGCCAGATCGACTTCGTGGATGTTGATGATGATCGGGATATCGTCTTCGTGAGCGATGTCCGTCAAGAGGCTCATAACCTCCCGGGAGGTATCGGGGTCCAGCGCACTCGTCGGTTCGTCAGCGAGCAGAATTTTCGGCCGCTGAATGACGGCACGGGCGATACCGACGCGCTGTCGCTGGCCGCCGGAGAGTTCGTCTGCACGGTTGTTCTCGACGCCCTCTAGGTTCACCCGACTGAGGATCTCCCGTGCGCGCTTGATATCCTCTGGTGGGAAGTTCCGACGGAACGCGTTCCACGTACTGAGATAGCCAAGGCGGCCGGAGAGTATGTTCTCCATCACCGTGAGGCGCTCGACGAGATTGAACTCCTGAAAGATCATGCCCATATCGCGACGGACATCGCGAAGGGCTGATTTGTCCAGGCCGGTCACCTCTGTATCATCGAGCGAGACACGCCCGCCAGTTGGCTCGGTCAGCCTGTTGATACTACGAACGAGCGTGCTTTTTCCGGCCCCGCTTGGCCCGATGATCGCGACGATCTCGTTACCACTGACTTCGAATGAGACACCTTTGAGTGCTTTATCACCGGAGTCGTACGTTTTTTCCAGATTATCTACAGTGAGCATTATTCGGTTCTCTTCTTAGCCTTCGATGTTCTCGGTGTTGTACTTGATGTCGTTGTTCTCCTGAATCTGGAGGATGATATCGTAGACAGTGGCGTAATCAATCCCCGTCCATTTTCCGCGACCGCCGAATACCTCCGCGATCTTGGTGTCCGAGTAGTCGTAATCGAGGAATGCCGCCCTGATGCCTTCCTGAATTTCTGGTTTCAGGTTGTAGCGGTAACAGAAGCTCGTTGTGGGGAACGGATTGCTGGCCCACACGACTTTGAGATTCGACGGATCAATGTTGTCCGCCTCCGCAACACGCGTGACACAGGTGCTACAAACGGGGGCAGCGTCGTAGTCGTCGTTTGCCACACCGAGGATGCTCTGTTCGTGCCCGCCAGAGTAGCTCACTTCGTAGTCGTCTCCCGGAGTAACGCCCTGGTTCGAGAACAGCGCACGCGGAGCGAGGTTCCCGGAGTTAGACGACGGTTCGGCGTGTGCGACACGCTTGCCTTTGATATCCTCAAGCGACGAGATGTCGTCGTTATCCGCCTGTGTGGCGAGCCACAGCCGATAACCGAAGTCCCCCTCCTTCGAGATCTGGAGCGAGAACGGGACAGCGCCGGCCAGATTCACAGCGAACGGCGTTGGCCCAGTGGAGAACCCGGCGACGTGGAGGCGCTCGGATCGCATCGCCTCAATCTGGGACGCGTACGAGTTGAGGGGGAAGTACTTGACCGATTTCCCCGTCTCTTCGGCGATGTTGTCCATCAGCGGTTGCATCGTATCCCGGTAGACTGCCGGGTCCTCCGTCGGCGTCATCGCAAACGCGATGCGGTCCGGGTCAATCAGGTCGTCTTGATTATCGGGAGTACTCTGGACGGGGTTACCGTAGCGGGGCTTCTCGCGCTCCTTCATGTTCTTCAGGTCCTGCAGGGAGCCCGTCTCGAACCCTGCCTCGATGAGCGTCTGCATCAGCTGCGGGAACTCCGGGTTCGCCGGATCGAACTCGGGATAGTTGGTACTCTGTCCGGAACTACCGTCACCACTACTGGAGCCGTCACTGCTATCAGTGCTGTCACCACCAGACGCTTCGGTGTTCTGGCTACTCTCCTGAGAACAGCCTGCAACGCCCGCTGCAAGCGCAGTAGCGCCAATTTTCAACACAGATCGTCGGTCAACTGGGTTTTGTTTCATTGTCGACGCAGACATGTGCGAAACCTGGGTTAAAAAGTATTTATGTTTAAATCTGACAAAACAACAAACCCGTCATACCGAGTTTTACGCGCTCTTCATATAAAAACTAGAATAAGTATTAGATTTAGACATATGAAGGATACTGGACACTAAGCAGTAATCGAGGGCGACCTTCGAGTTCCGCAGGGGCCACGGCAATATTCAAGCGATCCTCAAGGCCAACACCTATTACCCATCAGTATATTTGTCTCCATATAGAATATAGTAGTATATAGACTATATAAAAATGACGGAACCACCGTTTGTAAGATAAGATGACTGTAATGAGTGCAATCGCGAATACGGCTGCTTTCGGAGGTATAGAGGGGATAACTGTCGATACTGAGATACTCCACCTATTTATTGCAGGTGCACTGGGTATGCTGCTCGGGCTCGAACGAGAGTGGGCCAACAAGTCTGCGGGAATCCGAACGTTTACGCTGACGAGTCTGGTCGGCGCTGCCGCAATGTCACTCGACGAGAGGATACTGCTTGCCTTGGGAGGGGCATTGGTTCTCGTGCAAGGGGGGTTGCTCGGGATCCGGGGAATAGTCGCACAGTGGACCAGCGACGATAGTGAGTTGGAGTTCGGCCTGTCTCTGACAACCTCGACCTCGTTACTTGTCGCGTACGCGGTCGGGATACTGGTCGGAGCCAATCACGTTCTGATCGGCGTCATTATTGGCATAACGTCGTCGTTCCTGCTAGTCCTTCGGCGGGAGCTACACGAGTTTGCGAACCAGCTATCGCGAGAAGAAGTACGCAGCGCAGGTGAGTTTGCGATCATCTCGTTTGTCGTGTATCCGCTCCTGCCTGGCGGGACGTACGGGCCATGGGACGCGATTGATCCGAAACTGGTCTGGATGCTCGTGATCGCAGTCAGTGGGATCGGGTTTGTCAACTATATCGTGATGCAGCGATACGGCAGCAAGGGGATCGCCGTAACTGGCTTCTTCGGCGGGCTGGTGAACTCCACTGCCGTGATCGGCGAAATCGCGGGCCGGGCAAAGAACAATGCGGGGATCACAGAGCTCGCAGTCGGAACGATACTGATAGCCGACGCGGCGATGGCGGTCCGTAATTTAGCGATCATCGTTGCATTCGTCCCCGAGTCGGCTGTCAGCGTTGGACTCCCGCTCGGCCTGATCGCGATTAGTGGCGTCGGACTCGCATATTACGATAGCGACTGGGAGGGAGATCTGGAACTGGATTTCGACTCGCCGTTTAGCAGCGCGAATGCGCTGAAATTCGGACTGCTCTTCCTCGCTGTCTTGATTCTGACTGCCGGAGCACAGCGCATCTTCGGAACAGCCGGGTTCCTGATTACGAGCTTCCTCAGCGGCATCGTATCGAGCGGCACGACGACAACGACCGCAGTGACGCTGACGTCGACGGGTCAGATATCGCCGGCAGTAGCGGCGCAAGGCGTGCTGGCCGGGACGCTCTCCAGTATACTCGTTAAAATCGGGTTTGCAGCGAGTATCAACCGCTCACTGCTAGCGCCGGTGGTACGAAAGTCACTCTACTTGTCGCTGATCGGAATCAGCGGCGTGGTTATCAGTATCCAATTGATATGAACAGTCAAAGCTATCAGCGTGTTTCGAGGGTCGCCGCGGCCCCTGCGGCAGAGGAAGCGCCTGTGGTCACGTCGGCAGCGGCTTCTGCCGAAGCGTCACTGTTCGAAATGGAGGAACTCTAGATGACGTACACCAGTGCCATCATCGACCTCGACGGGACGATCTATCGCGGGGATTCGTTAGTCGAAAACGCTGCAGAGGGAGTGCGGACAGTACGTAAGGCGGGGCTTTCGACGCTGTTCGTCACGAACAAGCCGATCGACCGCCGGGAGAAGTATTGCGAGAAACTGAACGCACTGGGCATCGAGTGCAGCAGTGAGGACATAATCACGTCCGCCACTGCATCAGCGGACTATCTATCCGCGCAGCACCCGGAGCGCGAAATCTACGTCATCGGCGAGGACGCTCTGGTCGCGGAGTTGCGTGCCGCTGGATTGAAAACGACGTCCGACCCCGAACGAGCGGGCACTGTGATCGCATCACTTGATTTCGGTTTCGATTACCAGGCGCTACAAGATGCGCTAATCGCACTTACGGAGAACGACGCGCTTTTCGTTGCGACCAACCCGGATCGAACGTGCCCGGTAGATGGTGGTGAGATACCCGATGCAGCAGGGATGATCGGGGCAATAGAAGGAGTTACCGGGCAGGAATTGGATCAGTTGATCGGCAAGCCGTCCAACGTAATCCTTCAGATGGCGCTGGAACGGCTCGGTGGCGAGCCGGAGCGCTGTCTCATGATCGGTGATCGCCTCGGGACAGACATTAGAATGGGGAACCAGGCCGGGATGGAGACGGTACTGCCGCTAACTGGCGTTACCAGTACGGCGGACGTAGAGGAGAGTGACGTGAGCGCGGACCACGTCGTGACCGACCTTTCAGAACTGGCAGCTATCGTAGAAAACGGACAGTAGGTCCGGAAACAGGAGAGTAACTGTTTCCAGGGTCTCGATACCCAATTCTCAGTCGAGCACTCCGGGGTAGTCAGCGATGATTCCGTCGACACCGGCCTCGACCAGTTTCTCCGCCTGATGCCATGTCGTTATCGTGTACGGGATTACCTTCCGACCTTCCTCGTGTGCGGTCTCGACCAGATCGATCTCGGCGAAATCCGGGTCTTCGAGATAGTAGTCCTCGTTGAAGAAGGGCGTGTTCATGATCATATTGTACGGCGGCTGGATGTACTCCGCGTCCAGATCACGGACGATAGCAAGACCGTCCTCGATTGAATCCCAGAACAGGTACGCAATTGGAATACTGGCGTCCGCGTTTCGGACGGACTCCAGCGCAGCCTTCTGGAACGACTGGATGATAACGTCGTTTTCGTGATGCGAAAGGACTTCGAGTGCCTGTTCCGTGAACGGGTCCCAGGTCTCGACATCGGATTCCGACGCGTCGTCGTCGGGAGAGACACCAGCGGCCTTCCACTCGATGTCGAGTGGGATACTGTCCGGAGTCGCTTCGACGAACTCGTCTAGTCGGGGGATCGTCTGTCCGCTGTCACGGATTTCAGCGTTCAGAACCGTCTGCACGTCGTTCTCCCAGACGTACCCGGATTCGTCTGTCAGGTCGTCGAGCTTATCGTCGTGGAAAACGACGATTTCGAAGTCCTCACCCTTCCAGGGCTTCCCGCCCGCAGGCACGAGGTCACATTCCATCATATCGGTATTGTACTCGTGACTGCTGGGACCGCCGTACGCCGCCTGCTGAACTGCGGCGATGGTGTTTTGCGGATACAGCCCGCGGTAGCCACGGTGTGCAGCGAGGATCGGTGGAGAAGCGATAGGCGGTTCGGTACTGCTGTGATCGTTTTCCCTGCCAGCCGCAGTGCCTACAATGGAGCCCAGTGCGGCAGCAGACGTACTCTTCAGCACGGTTCGTCGGCATATGTCTGGTATTCGAACCATTCCGTGGCCTATTACCTACACAATCTATATATAACTATTGATTGCACATATCAGTATATACCATTGCGTTTTCTTGAGTTTATTTGGGTTATACAGCAGTAGAAACGGCTGCAGAGTGAATGTATATATCAATATATAGCATAATACCGGTTGAATCCCAGCTTTGTTGAGTTGAGACTACATGTAGCAAGCTAATCGGACGGAACTGGGCTTGCACAGCGCTCTCGCTAGCAGCGGCTCTGGGACAGTGCTCTGCCACTATCCCGTGGTCGATTCCGGTCGTCGCGTTCGAGAAGACCACAGCACCGGATCGAACCGAAAGTGTCGGTGCTCGTCGCTTCTATCGGAGGATCGAGAATCGGGCGGAAAACCTAAAGAGTGCTATCGATGGGGCCAGTTTCTTCGGGTGGTTGCGCCGCCGCTGCGTGATAGATGGCCGCGCCCGTCTGTGGGTCGAACAGGTGGAGCCGCTCAGTCTCAACTGTCAACGCAACTCGGTCGCCCGGCTCGACGGCCGTTCGGGGTTCGGCGTGTAGTTTGAACTCCTGATCGCCGGTCCGACACTCCAGCAGGAGGCTATCACCGAGCGGTTCGGTGACGGTTACTTCAGCGGCGAACGAGCTTCGGTCGGCCGAATCAGCTACCGAAAGGCTCTCCGGACGAACGCCTAGCAGCGCCTGTCCTCCGGCGACTGTTTCCAAGCCGTCGCCCTCGGGTAACGGGATGCGAAACGTCGGCCCGACGGCCTCGTATTCAGTGCCATCACTGGAGATATCCACGGCGAGCATGTTCATCGCGGGGTCGCCGATGAACTCCGCGACGAACCGAGTCTCGGGGTAGTCGTACAGCCGCTGTGGGCTGTCGACTTGCTGGATGCGGCCGTCGTTCATCACCACCACCCGGTCACCGAGCGTCAGCGCCTCTGTCTGGTCGTGGGTCACGTAAATTGTCGTGGTCTCGAATTCGCTGTGGAGTTTCGCCAGTTCAGCCCGCATCTTGATCCGGAGTTTGGCGTCGAGGTTCGACAGCGGTTCGTCCATGAGGAACACCTCCGGGTCCCGGACTAGTGCGCGGCCGAGTGCGACCCGCTGGCGTTCGCCCCCGGATAGCTCGCCTGGCTTTCGGTCGAGCAGGTCGTCGATGTCGAGCACCGCTGTGGCTTCTCTCACTTGGCGGTCGATTTCCTCGTCACTGAAGTCGCCAGCCGACTTCATCCCGAACGTGATGTTCCGGCGCGCGGTCATGTGCGGGTACAGCGCGTAGTTCTGGAACACCATCGCGACGTCCCGGTCTTTCGGTTCGACAGCGGTGACATCCTCATTGCCCATCTGGATCGTGCCGTCAGTGGCCCGCTCTAGCCCGGCGATGAGCCGAAGCGTGGTGCTTTTGCCACACCCACTGGGCCCGACGACAGTCACGAACGCCCCGTCCGGGATCTGGAGGTCGATGTTTTTCACGGCGACGACACCATCGAATTCCTTCCGTACGTTCTGTAAGGTTACGTCAGTCATTGGTATCCTCTCATTTTTGTTGGATCGTAAACGTCTCCAGCAACTGTCGTCGGAACAGCACTAGCAGCGCCAGCGGTGGCAACAGGGTCAGTATCGACCCGGTCATCACCATTGACCAGGCCACTTCGCCGGTGCTGGCCTGTCCTCGAAGCAGATTCAGCCCAACCTGTGCGACCTGCAGGCTCTCAGCGTTGATGATCACCAGCGGCCAGAGGTACTGGTTCCATGTGTAGACGAACATGATCACCGAGACGCCCACGAGGACGGCACGGGACATCGGGACCAGGACCGACCACAGAAACCGCAGCGGACCGACACCGTCGACCTTTGCCGTCTCGACGAGCGAGGCCGGAATCGACAGGAAGTGCTGGCGCAGGATGAAGACGGTCGTCGCACTGGCCAGATATGGGACCGTGATAGCGAAGATCGTGTTACCCATGCCAAGCTCCGTCGTCAAGCGATACAGTGGCACAAACCTGACCGGGACCGGGAGCAAGAGCGTAAAGAGAATAAACAGGAACACGGCGTTCTTGTACGGGAACCTGTAGTAGACGATCACCAGCGCGGCCAGCAGCGACACGATCAGCTTCCCGACGACGACGGCGACAGACATCACGAACGAGTTGAGCATGTACCGCCAGAATTCGAGGCCAATGAGAGCACGCCGGTAGTTCGACAGCGCGTGGCCACCGGGTGCCAGATCGCCGATAGAGGTGACGATTCCGGCCCGCTTCGTGGAGACGAGGGCCGCGATCAACACTGGCAGTACGATCAGGAACGCGACGGTAGCCGCAAGCACATGCAGCGTGAGCTGCTCAGTCTCGAATCGCCGGATGCGCTCGCTAGTCATTCGTCCCGCAGTACGGGAGCGCTCAGCGGCAGTAGTCAACGCAGTGAGGAGTGACCCGAGCATGTTAGCCTCCGTAGTAGGCGTACCTGTCGCTCAGCCGGAACTGGCCGTACATCAACAGCCCGACAGCGACGAACAGCACCACGGACTTCGCCGAGGCGAACCCGAACTCGTAGAACTGGAAGGCGGTCCGATAGAGGTCGTAGATGAGAATGTTCGTCGCACCGGCGGGACCGCCCTTGGTCATGAGATCGACCATCGCGAACGTACCGAAGAAGCCGTAGATCGTGTTCATGATCACCAGGAACACGAGCGTCGGCGAGATGATCGGGACGTACACGCGGAGCAGTCGCTGCGTTCGGGAGACGCCGTCGAGTTCGGCCGTCTCAGTCAGCGACTCGGGGACGTTGCCGAGTGCGGCTGTCATGAAGATAACGTTGTACCCGACCTGCTTCCACACCGCTGCGATCAACACGACGACGAACGCCTGTGGACCGTTGCTGAACCAGTTGACATCGATGCCGAGAGCCTCGATGTAGCTCGTGAAGATGCCGATGTTCGGGTGTGCGATGAACAGGAACACCAGCCCAGCGACTGCCGGCGGCAGCGCGTACGGCCAGATGACCGCCACCAAGTACAGTCCCTTCCCGACTTCGATCTCGTGGATGAGAAAGGAGACACACAGGGCAACGGCCATCACGCCGACGACGACACACGCAGCGAACAGGACCGAGATCATGACGCTCCGGAGATACTCCGCGGAGCCGGCTAACCGCCTGTAGTTCTCTAGCCCGACGAACACGTCACCCCGGGCGAGCGAGGCCTGGTAAAAGCTCAGCCCTATCGCACGGACCGTCGGGTAGTAGAGGAACACAAGCGACACGAGCATCGTCGGTAACAGCAACACACCGGCCTCCAGGCGGTCTGTGAAGACTTCGCGCGTGGACATTAGCTGTAGTATCGGTCTAGTTCGTCTTCGACGGCCGATTTCAGCTCGGAGAGCCCCTCGTCGACGCCGACCTCGCCGCTGAACAGCTCGACCGACATATCCTGAATTGTTGTCTGGACCTGACGAGCCGGGCCGATGAGCATCCGTTTCGTCGCCGCCGTGTTCTCGGCCTGTGTCAACTGGTCGAACGCGGTTCGGTACATCGGGTTCTCCGCAAACCAGCCGTCGTTCTCGAGCTGCTCGACAGCGGACTGTCGGATCGGGTAGTAACCAGTTCCCTTGTGCCAGGTGATCTGTGACTCCGGTCGACCCATGAATTCGAGGAAGCTGCCGATGTCGTCCTGCCGCTCCTGTGGCAGTCCAGAGGGAACGAACCACGAAGCCCCGCCGATAACTGGCCCGGTCCGGTCGCCGTCAATCGTCGGGTAGAACGCGTTGTCGACCTCGAACCCGTTCTCCTCCGCGCCGGAGCGGATACCAGTAACCGATGCCGTCGAGGTCATCAGCATCGCGGCTTGCCCGGTGAGGAACGTGGACGTTGCTTCGCCCCAGGCCTCGATCCCGGGGTTGCTGAACAGGCCGTTGTCGGCCATCTCGTGCCACCACTCGTACAGCGACCGGGCCGTCGCGTTGTCCGTTCGCATCGTCGTCGGCTGGCCGGCGTGGCCGTTCTCGGCGTCGAGGAGCGTCTCGCCGTCGACGGCGTAGAAGTGCTCGACGAACCAGACGTGGTTCGGCCAAGTGAGACCGGCGTCGGTGACGCCTTCGTCGACGAGCGTCTGCGAGTAACTTCGGACTTCCTCAAGCGTGGTCGGCGGACTGTCCGGGTCGAGTCCGGCTTCCTCGAACGCCGACCGGTTGTAATAGAGGATGGCGTTGGAGTTGTTGAACGGCATCGACGTAAGCGTCCCATCGATAGTGAAAAACGAGGTCACGTTCGACAGGAAGTCATCGACCGGATAGTCGTCGGAGAGCAGGTTCTCGACGGGCTCGACGGCGTCCGTATCGAGGACCTGTTGGGCGAACAGGCTGTCGATCTGGAAGACGTCGGGGACCTCGCCGGAGTCGAGTGCGCTCAGTGTGTTCGTCAGCACCCCCTCGTAGGAGTCCTGAAAGACGAGGTTCGCGTCGATGTCCGTCTCGGACTGGAACTGGTCGACCAGCCCCTGCAGCGTCTCACCGTTGGTACCACCCATGGCATGCCAGATGGTGAGGCTGTCTTCGTCGACCGGCCGGACACTGGCACCGCTACTACTGCTACATCCGGCTAGCCCCACGGTCCCAACCGTGAGTGCAGCCCCCGAGGTTTTCAGAATCGACCGCCGCGATACATGGTCGTACCCGCCACCACATTGAACCATACCCTTTGCCAGCAAGGCATGAAAAATGAATGATTATAATTGCTCTCTATAGCAGACAGTACGCGTATATGGGCGTCATAACTGAACGATAGACGTAGCAAGTGAGCGGCTGGCTCCCGAGTCTCCGTGCGTTTGGAGGCTCCCCAGTCACGCCGGAGTGAACACGTTCGAAGCGTGCTTCGAAATGGCAAATGTATTATCTTTTCACTCACGGGCGACTGATTCGGCGTATGCTGAACCAGCCGTTAATTGTCTTATGCGCTTACCGGGTGATGTGACACTGTTCGACGGAACTACACTCAACGAGTTGTCGTTAGACAACCGAGTTGGCCTCGCGCCGATGACACGGGTGAGCGCCACCGACGACGGCCGTGCGACGGCGGAGATGGCACAGTACTATCAGCGGTTCGCCGACGGTGGGTTCTCGTTCCTTATTACAGAGGGGATCTATCCAGACAACGCATACAGCCAGGGGTATCTGAACCAGCCAGGTCTGGCGACCGACGCACAGGCAGCGGCCTGGCAACAGGTTACCGAGGCGGTCCACGACGCTGGTGTCCCGATTTTCGCCCAGTTGATGCACGCCGGAGCACAGAGCCAGGGGAATCCACATGTCGACGGGGAACAGACCATCGCCCCATCGGCGGTGCAACCGGACGGACAAAAGGCCGAAGCCTACGGCGGGAGCGGTGACTTCCCTACGCCGAAAGCAGCCACGGTCGACGAGCTAGCCGACATCCGTGACGGGTTCGTTACCTCGGCGCAGAACGCCATCGAAGCGGGGTTCGACGGTGTCGAGATCCACGGTGCGAACGGGTATCTGCTTCACGAATTCCTCTCGGGAGAGTTCAATCAGCGTGATGACGAGTACGGTGGTGAGCCTGCGAACCGAGTGCGCTATCCGCAAGAGGTTGTCGTTGCGGTCGACGAGGCGACACCCGCCGATTTCGTCGTTGGCATCCGTGTCTCACAGTCGACCGCCCTTGACGAGGACCACCGGTGGCCCGAAGGCGAGGACGCCGCAGCGGTGTTCTTCGAGGAACTGTCGATGGCCGGCGCCGACTACATCCACGTCACCGAACCCGATGCGACCACGCCGGCGTTTGGCGACGACGGACCGACGCTGGCCGAGGCCGCGGCTACCTACGCAGCGGATGAGACAGTCATTATCGACAACGGCGGGCTCGGAACGCCTGACGCGGCACGCGAGAAGGTCGATGCCGGTGCCGACCTAGTAACGCTGGCGACGAGCGCACTCGCCAATCCGGACTGGCCTGAGAAGGTCTCGGAGGGTGAAGAACTGACCGCATTCGACCCTGCTGAGTTCCTCGCTCCGTCCGCAGAACTCTCGGAGCATGAACTGCAGACAAGCGGTGCCTCGGCCGACGACTGAAGCAGTCTGGACACCAGATACCGCGACGCGAAAGACGGTCCGAACGCCGATTCGAGGGGTGAGTTAGATCGGAGACGAGCGACCCCGGCGGCACCTGCGATGCTATGTTCGTCGTTCGACGGCCCAATGTTTCAACTATCGATAAAATGGGAATTACTAACTAGGCCCGCAGAGATATGGGAGGTACGAATGCCAGATCCAGTCATCGCGTCGGTCGGTGCCTCGCCGCTCGGCCGCACAGACCTCCCGGGCCGCGACCTGTTTTCGGTCGCACTTGCGGAGGCGTTCGACGACCTGCCCGACCCTGCCGACATCGTCGAGGCGGTGTACGTCGGCAACCAGTCGGAGACCTACGAACACCAGATTATGCAGGGGACGCTGCTGGCCGAGTGGGCCGGCCTCCGACACGTCCCCGCCGAGCGAGTCGAAGGGTGTGCCGCCGCGGGCGCGCTCGCGCTACGACACGCGGTCAAGGACGTCCGTAACGGCGAACACGAGGCCGTGCTCGCGTGCGGCGTCGAGAAGATGACGTCCGCGGGCACCAGCGGTGCGACGGACGCGCTCTCGGCGGCGTTCGACCGCGCCATCGAGCAGCGTTCCGGCATCACCGCCCCCAGCCAGTACGCACTGCTCGGCCAGCGGTACCTCCACGAGACCGACGCCACGGAACGCGACCTCGCCGAGATCGCAGTGAAGAACCACGCCAACGCCGCTCGCAACCCTCGGGCACAGTTTCCGAAGGAAATCGACGTCGCGACCGTCTTAGAGTCCGACCCCGTCGCCCCGCCGTTGAAGCTCTACGACTGCGCGCCGGTCGGGGACGGTGCCGCCGCCGTTCTCGTGACGACCGCCGAGATGGCGGCCGACCTCGACCAGCCGCAGGTGCGCGTCGCGGGTAGCGGGGCCTCCGCGAACAACATCGCGGTCGCCGAGCGGGACATGACCGACATCGCGGGCGCTCGGATTGCTGCCGAGACGGCCTACGATGAAGCCGGTATCGATGCTGAGGCCGTCGATATCGCCGAGGTTCACGACGCCTTCACCGTCTGCGAGGCGCTGCTCGCGGAGGCCGCCGGCTTCGCTCCCGCGGGAACGGGCTACCAGAGCTATCAGCCGCCAGCGGAGCGGGCTGACGGCTGGACAGATGTGCAGTTGAGCCCGAGCGGCGGCCTGAAGGCCCGCGGTCACCCCATCGGTGCGACCGGGCTCTTGCAGGCGCTCGAAGCCTACGAACAGCTCACGGGGGCCGCGGGCGACCGGGCAGTCGAGGATGCCGAGACGGCCCTGTTGCTCAACGAGGGGGGCGTCGCGGACGCGGTTACCGTTGGCCATGTGCTCACGACGGCGGAGGCACCATGACTGACGGCGATCTCGATGCCAGCGGAGACAGCATGACTGACGGCGGCCTCGATGCGACCGACCCGCGGACGCTGCCGGGCTTCTTCGACGCGCTCGCCGATGGCGAACTCCTGGGCGGGGTCTGTACGGACTGTGGACAGGTCCTGTTGCCGCCGCGACCGGCCTGCTACGCCTGTGGCAGTCGCGCCGTCGACGTCGAACCACAGTCCCCCGAGGGTCAGATCTTCTCGTACACGGCGGTCCACACGCCGCCGCCGGCGTTCGCAGCGGACGCGCCCTACACGGTCGCCGTCGTGGAACTCGCGGACGGTGGCCGCCTGCTTGGCCGCGTTGCCGCCGACTACGCCGATGTCACTATCGGCGACGCGGTCGAACTCACGGTGCGGGAGCCGACGGCCACAGAGCGTGAGGTCGCGCTCGACTACGAGAGCGACTGGCCGGTCCACGTTTTCGAACCGCGGTGAGGGGCAGGCCGACTCCACAGCGATTATCGGTGAGTGACCGGGAGCCCAGTCTGGTACGAGCGAAACTGGAGAGGGGCACTGAGGTGAGGAGACGCGCGTAATACGCTGAAAATGGTTATTAGGGCGCTGCCGGGTAGCTGACAGATGGACGGGTGACCGACAGTACGTACTGCACCACTACTCAAAACCTCTGGATACACAGCGTCTCTCCACCAGTTGTCATAATGGGTGTGTCTATTCGTGCCGGCGGTTCTCAGTCGCAACTGTGGCGAAGTCACAGGAAAAGCTCAACAGCGAGCGCAACCGCCGCCAGGAATAGCCAGAACCCGAGAACAAGTATGGCAAACCACTTTCGTCCATTCCCCGACAAACTCGGCGTTTCTGAGGGATAATACGGAGCTAATGGATTATTTGGCTGTGGTTTTTTGTCGGCCATAATGGACAATGCAGCTTCAAGTCGTATTACGGTTCTGGATTCAGTCAATCCGCACGCTTACCGAGCGGTTGTCTTACTCTCGCTCATGAATAAAGTCTACTCCGGGTATCGTCTGTCGGCGTAAGTTTGGGCCGTGTGGTTCATCGCTGTGTCGAGTCGATAGATATCTCAGCCGACTCTCTGGCTCGACTGGAAGTTGTGGATGGTCTGCCCCAACAACTGTAACAGGAATGTGTCCACACCCCCACCCCACTGGTTCCGCTGTTAGGGAATAAATAGACGGCACCACCCCCATGGGAGGGGGTGCTTTGCTATTTTGTGATAACGTCCTACAGTTGTGGTTTCTTGCCGAGACACTTGAAGTTATTCACTAGCTCTAGAGATATTCAGGCCGCGATCTGGATAGGTCACCACCAACTGCCAGTCCTAACAGCGGAACCAGTGGGGTGGGGGTAGGGGTCGAAGAAGAGGTATCCCAAGATACTCGTCCTGTTCAGGGTGGCGAAACAGCGTGGTCCCACACCGTATACCCCTTTCCATCGAGCTAACAGCGGAAGTAGTGGGGTGGGTGTGTCGCTCTACAGCTACAATCCCGCGAAATCCTGCTGTCTAACCACTCGCAGTTACTCGATCCCGTTCCTCGACCAGGGAACTTCTCGGCTACCGCGCTAACAGCGGAAGCGGTGGGGTGGGGGAGTAGGAGGGTCGCTATCCCATTTCTCATCTAACAGCGGAAGTAGTGGGGTGGGGGAGTAGGAGGATTGCTATCCCATTTCCCATCTAACAGCGGAAGCGGTGGGGTGGGGGAGTGGTCAGTCAGGTGCCCCCTCTCATCTAACAGCGGAAGTGGCGGGGTCACTCATTTATATACTCAACCGAACAGCGGAAGCAGCGGAACCAAAGGTTAAGACACTCCGTGTTGCAACTACACACAAATGAGCGATATTACGTTTTCGCCCACCTCCACAATATTCGAACAACGCGAGGCACTACTCGAAGAGTGGACTCCTGAGGAGCTCGTCGGACGTGACGAGGAGCTCCAGAAGTATCACGCTGCTCTCCAGCCAGTCATCAACAACGAAACTCCGTCGAACATCTTCCTGTACGGGAAAAGCGGTGTCGGGAAGACTGCTGCCACCCGATACCTCCTCTCCGCCCTGGAACGCGATGCAGCAGATGTCGACGGACTGGACCTCAGTACGGTCGAAGTCAACTGCGATGGACTCAATTCGAGCTATCAGGCCGCGGTCGCAATCGTCAATACACTTCGTGATCCGGCGAATCAAATCTCCAACACCGGATATCCACAGGCTTCAGTGTATCAATTCCTCTTCGACGCACTCGATGACCTGGGTGGCACGGTACTCATCGTTCTCGACGAAGTCGATCACATCGAAGACGATTCGCTGCTGTACAAACTTCCCCGCGCCAGATCGAACGGTGACATCTCCGAAGCGAAACTGGGCGTCATCGGTATCTCGAACGATCTCGACTTCCGCAATCAACTGTCCTCGAAAGTCCGGTCGAGTCTCTGTGAAAAGGAAGTGTCTTTCTCGGCGTACAACGCCAACGAGCTTCAGCTCGTTCTGAAACAGCGTGAGGCTGTCGCGTTTCAGGACGATGTCCTCGATGACGGCGTCATCGAAATGTGTGCTGCGTACGGCGCGAAAGACTCCGGGGACGCCCGCCAGGCTCTGGACCTCCTCCTTGAGGCCGGAGACCTCGCTCGGGAGTACGACGATGAACTCGTAACGGAACATCACGTACGCGAAGCCCGGCAGCGGCTTCAGACCGACCAGGTCGTTGAAGGTATCCGTAACTACTCCGATCACGGCCAACTCGTTCTCTATGCGCTCACCGGGCTCGCCAAAGACGATGACACGCCAGCCCGGACACGAGACATCCTGGGTGCGTATCAGGAGTTAGCCCGTGATGAGGGTCTGGACCCGGTTTCAGAGCGTTCCGTCCGTGACTATCTCGGTGAACTCACACAACTCGGAATTGTGTCCTCGACGGAGTACAACCGGGGGAAAGGCGGTGGCAAGTACAAGGAATTCGAGTTAGAGCAATCCATCAGTTCGATCAAAACGGGCCTATCAGAACTCCTGCAAAAAAGTCCGTAACCCCACCGCTTCCGCTGTTAGCCACCCCACTGGTTCTGCTGTTAGACGGAGAGCAGACATAGACAATCTCTCCGACGGAATTCCGTACCGCGAGCGACAAGCCGTTGAGATCCAACGAATGCGGGGCCCGATACCGATGACGTGCTCTGACTGTCGTCAACGCTGAGCGGAGCGTCCCGAAGTCAAGGCTGAACGGCATCGTCCCGACGTGTTTTATCGAACCGCTGCTTACGATGCGTATGCGCGAACTCGTTTTCGCTCTCGACTACGAGCCGGGCTGCAACAGGGTTGCAGACGCTCTCGCCGAACACCCCAACGTCCGTGTCCGCTCGCTCTCGCTGCACGCCACTGCTGACCGTCTCTGGCGCGTCGACCACGCTACCGGAACTCCCGAGGCACTCGACGCCATCGAAGACGCCTTTCTCACCAGCGACTACTACGCCGACTGTCTCGCCACCGAGGACTGCGGAGCCACCCAGACCACTCGCGTCCTCGACCGCGCCGACGACACGCTTGTCCTCTACTCCGACTGGGAACGCACCCCCGCCTGTGCTTCGGTTCCCCACATCGCCCGCGATCACCTCGGAGAGGGCGTGCTGTTCGAGACGCGCCATGAGGGGCATCACTATACGTGGCGGCTCATTCATTCCGGCGAGGGTGACGTGGCCGCGTTCTTCGACGACCTCGCGGCGGCAGTCGGGGAAAGTGCCCAGATGGAGATACTCCGCACTGCGGACACGACGGCGTCGATGCGAGAATCCGACGGGACACAGGGTGCCCTATCGCCGGAGCAAGAGGCCGCACTCCGGGCCGCTGTCGAGCACGGTTACTACGAGTCACCCCGAGAGGTCGACGTCGGCGAGTTAGCCGAGCACCTCGATGTCCCCCGGTCGACGCTCACCTACCGACTGCGTCGGGCTGAGGAACAGCTGGCGAAGCAGTACGTCGCGGGCAGGCGAGTGGGCGAGGAGTCCTCGGTATCACGTTGACCCATTGGGTTGGAATATTCCAACAAAACCTTATCGAACTCACGCGCCTATCATGAAGTGATGACAGAGAATCCGGATTCGACGGGTCAGGCAAGTGGGGGCGGTCAGCAACAGGAGTTGACTGTCCGCCTCACAGTTCCTGAGATGGATTGCCCCTCCTGTGCCCAGAAAGTCGACAAAAGTCTCCAGCGTGTCGACGGCGTTGTCGACACCACGCTCCAGCCGACCACCGGTACAGCCAGTGTCACGTATGATTCTGAACGCACGGGCGAGGCAGACGTAGTCAAGGCGATCGAGGGCGCTGGCTACGAGGTCGTCGGCGGCCCGGCCTCCGACGCCGACGAGCAAGCGGAGATGGGTGGCGGCGCCGATATCGCGCCGCCCTCGGAGGTCTGGACGAGTCCCCGCGCCATGAAGACGTGGATCGGCGCGGCGCTGGTCACGTTCGGTCTCCTCTTCGAGTTTCTCCTGACAGCACAGAATATCGCGGTGGCAAGTGTTCTCGGCTATCCGCTGGCCGTTGCCGACGTGCTATTTTTGGGGGCTGTCGCCGCCAGCGGCGCCCCTGTCGTCCGCAGCGGCTACTACTCCGCGAAGAATCTGAGCCTCGACATCGACTTGCTGATGGGGACGGCTATCATCGCCGCGACCGGTATCGGCTACTTTGTCGAGGCCGCGACGCTGGCTGTCCTGTTCAGCATCGCCGAGCTGCTCGAAGACTACGCGATGGACAGGGCACGGGACTCCCTGCGCGAGCTGATGGAGCTATCACCGGACGAGGCCACCGTCATGCGCGATGGCGAGGAAGTGACGGTGCCCGCCGACGAGGTGGCGGTCGGCGAGACCGTGGTCGTCCGCCCTGGCGACAAAATCCCGCTCGACGGGACGGTCGTCGAGGGCGAGAGCGCGGTCGACCAGTCACCGATTACCGGCGAGAGTGTTCCCGTGGATAAGTCCGCCGGCGACGAAGTGTACGCCGGCGCTATCAACGAAGAGGGGTACCTCGAAGTGGAAGTCACGTCGACGTCGGGCGACTCGACGCTCTCGCGCATCATCGAAATGGTACAGGGCGCACAGGCGAAAAAGACCGACACCGAGCAGTTCGTCGACCGGTTCTCGGGGTACTACACGCCGGTCGTCGTCGTGCTGGCGATTCTGACCGCCGCCATTCCGCCACTGGTCATCGCCGACCCAGTGTCAGTGAGCGTGGCCGGGTACGGCGTCACGTTCGCTGGCGACTGGCAGACGTGGTTCATCCGCGGGCTCACGCTGCTGGTGATTGCGTGCCCCTGTGCCTTTGTCATCTCGACGCCCGTCTCGGTGGTCTCGGGCATCACCAGCGCCGCGAAGAACGGCGTCCTCATCAAGGGCGGTAACTACCTCGAAGCGATGGGCCGGGTCGACGCCGTCGCCGTCGACAAGACGGGCACGCTCACGAAGGGTGAACTCGCCGTCACCGATGTCGTCCCTGCCGGCGACACCGACGCGGCGACGCTCCTCAGTCACGCCGCCGGACTGGAGCGCCGCAGCGAGCATCCGATCGCCACGGCGATTCTCGCTCGTGCAAACGAGGAGGGTGTGGACGACCTGCCCGACCTGACGGGCTTCGAGAGCCTCACCGGGAAGGGTATCCGCGGGAAGATCGACGGCGAGACGTACTACGCGGGCAAGCCCGCGCTCTTCGAGGAGTTTGGCTTCGATCTCTCGCGGGCCCGCCGCGACCCAGACGGTGTCCCCGGGAGCGGAGCGACCGGAGCCTCGTCAGCGCATCGGTCTGACGGTGGCATCGTGCCGGAAGAAACGGCTGCGTCCGACGACGGGGCGTTCGCCGAGGATGCACTCGCCGCACTGGAGCGGGAGGGCAAGACGGTCGTTATCGTCGGGACGGAGTCGAAGCTGCTGGGTGCCATCGCCATCGCCGACGAGGTACGCCCCGCCTCGAAGCAGGCTGTCCAGCGCTTACAGGAGCTGGGTGTCGAGCGCGTCGTGATGCTGACCGGCGACAACGAGGGCACTGCCCGCGCTATCGCCGACGCGGTCGGCGTCGACGAGTACCGCGCCGAACTCCTGCCGGACGAGAAGGTCGATGCAGTCGAGGAGTTGCAGGCGGAGTACGGCGAGGTGGCGATGGTCGGCGACGGAATCAACGACGCGCCCGCGCTCGCCACCGCGGAGGTCGGTATCGCGATGGGCGCTGCCGGCACCGACACCGCGCTGGAAACGGCGGACATCGCACTGATGGGCGACGATATCGGGAAGCTCCCCTACCTGTACGAGCTGTCACACACCGCCAACGGCGTGATCCGGCAGAACATCTGGGTGAGCCTCGGCGCGAAGTTCCTGCTCGCACTGGGCGTCCCACTGGGACTTGTGAGCGTCGCGCTCGCGGTCGTGGTCGGCGACATGGGGATGAGCCTCGGCGTCACCGGAAACGCGATGCGGCTGTCGCGGATCGAGCCGGACCGGTAATTCGATGTCTGAGTTCCGCCAGCCCAGCACTTACGTCCACAGACTGTTTGCGGGCTTCTCGGCACCTCGGGCGTTCATAGGCAGCCCTTTCAGGGCTTTCAGACGCGTTTTTCGGGACCGACGTGGCTTCGGTGGCCCAACGGATTAGAGGACGACGACAGCGATGCCGGCGGCGGCGACGATTCCAAGAGCGACCGTCACTCGCCGGCCCAGTTCGACCGTCCCCAGTAGCCACGCGAGTCCGGCTTTCGTGAGCGTATTCGCGATAGCGCCGATGACGATGCCGGTAGTCGCTACTTCGGGCGAGATCTCACCGTCCGCTTCGAGTGCGCTCAGCGTGAGCGTGATCGCATCGACGTCAGCGAGCCCCGAGAGGAACGCAGTCGCATAGATACCCGAATCGCCGAACCAGGTATTCGCGGACTGAGACACGAGGAGCACGATAGCGAAAACAGCGCCGAAAAACAGTGCCGGTCGGAGACGAAACGGGTTCTTGAGATCAGTCTCGACCGCGGACTCTGTCGTCGACCGCCAGTAGACGATGCCGGCGATACCCACGCCGACACCAGTCATTACTCCAAGCGGAACGACGACGCGAGGGAGTAAGGCCGGGTTGACGACGGCGACTTCGACGAGTGCACGCGGGAACATGACGATCGACGCGACGACAATCGAGAACGACCCGATCTTGTAGAGTTCGGGAGTTTCACTGATCCGTTCGGCCATCGAGACCGTCGTCGCGGTCGAAGAGACGAACCCGCCGAGGATTCCCGTGAGGGCGATCCCCCGCTTGGCTCCGAGAAACCGGCTCAAAATGTAGGCAACGAAGCTCAGGCCGGTGACAAAGCCGACCATCAGCCAGATGAACCGGGGATTGAGACCGAATAGGACATCGAGTTCACGATCAGGCAGGATCGGCAGCACGACCGCCACGACGAGGATGAATTTGAGCGAGGCACGGCGTTCACGCTCGTCGATCTGGTCGACGAAACTGTGGATCGTCGGTTTCGCAGACATGAGGACAGTGACACTCCCGCCGAGAATGATCGCGAACAGCATCCCGCGTTCGGAGGACACTGCCAACGCACCCAGAAGGACAGTGAGCAAGGCAGCGGTCACCGTCGTGAGTCCGATATCCCCTTCAGTCAGCACTTTCCCGGCATACGCGACGGTCAGGGGGACTGCAATAGCGAGGACAGTGACGGGCAAGAGGCCAGGAAAGAACGCCTGGGCGGTTGCGCCGACGAGGGCAAACAGCGGAAACGTCCGGCTGCCAGCGAACGTCCCCCCAGATTTCGCCTGTTCCCGCTCCAGTCCGATGAGAGCGCCAATACCGAATGCAACGAGGAGACGAAGGAGAAGCGAATCGATGATCTCGACCATTCTCTAGGGGTTCATGCCTCCAAGTTGTCAAACTTCGGGTGTGAGAGCCGGCATCGGTCGTCTGCTGTGGCGACTACGGAGCCGTGCTCGGTTTTTCCCTGATGACCGGAGAACTGCGCGAGCCATTCCGGATGAGCCGACTACACCTGTCCCGTCACCTGCATTCCGACTCTCGGTCGGATCGCTGTTTGTTCTTCTGGAGACCCGGTGAGGCAGGAGCTACGACTCGATGTCGACGAGGTAGACGAGGAGAAAGCCGGCGGCGACGGCAAGTACTGGGATCTCGTACGGACGCTGGTGAAAGGACAGAATCGCTGCTGCCACGATGAGCGCTCCGGCGATCACCGCGTAACCGAGATTCCGCTCCCCCATTCCATGTCCATCAGCCGGTTCCGTACGGACGACCAGTTCACCCCGTTCGAGCCGATACAACGTTCGGTCGACTCGTGACGGGACCCGTGCCAGCGCGGGAAGCGACCGGCGCACGTCCGCCCACGTTTCCTCGATGATTGCGTCGAATTCACTCTCGATGAGGCCCTGTTCGACGAGAAACGAGCGAACAGCGGCGAGGAAATCGAACTCCGGATCGAGCTGTCGACAGACGCCCTCACCGACGGTCCCGACCCGGATGAGTAGCATCACGTCCGGCGGAATCCGAAACGGGAACGCACGGAGGGTCGTCGTCAACTCCGTAATAATCTGCCGCCAGGTGATCTCCGACTGGCCTTCGAGGTTCTCGATGACGAGTTCGAGCACTCGGCCGACCTCGGCGCGGTTGACATGTGGTTCGAGGACATCGAGCGCGATGAGCGCGTCCACCAGGTCGTCCACGTCACGACGGACGAGTGCCCGATAGAGGGCGATGATATCGTCCTGAACCGTCGGTGGCAGGCGTTCGCTCATGCCGAAATCGAAGAGTAACAGACGGCCGTCGTCTGTGACGCCGAGGTTGCCCGGATGGGGGTCAGCGTGGAACACGCCGTCGACGAGACCCATCTCCAGGTACACAGTGATGATCCGTGTCGCCATCTCGTGTGGCGTCACGTCGATATCATTGAAGGCGTCGTCGTCGGTTATTTTCCGACCGGTCAGATACTCCATAGCTAACACACGCTCCGAGCACAGGTCTTCGTAGATGGCAGGGATGACGACTCGCTCATCGTCGTCGAAGTTCTCCCTGATATCGGCCATGATCGTCGCTTCACGCTTGAAATCCAACTCGTTCAGGATGATGTCTTCAAAATCGTCAGCCGCGTTTTGGATCGAATACTGCTGGCGTTCGGTAGCGACGGGCCGAATCAGCGGAAGCAGCCCCCGGACCACCCGGAGGTCACGCGTTATCACGGGTTTCAATTCGGGACGTCGAACTTTCAGTGCGATTCGCTCACCCCGATAGTCTGCCGTATAGACGTACGCGAGCGACCCGCCGGCGACCGGTTCGAGCGTCGACTGATCGAGTTCGTCGCCCAGTTCTTCCGCGACGACGTGTTTTGGATCTCCCCCTGTGCCCTCTGGCACTTCGTCCTGAAGGGTTCCGAAAACGTCGGCGTACACCGGTGGAACGATATCGGGGCGTGTCGAGAGGACTTGCCCCACTTTGATGAATGCCGGTCCGAGTTCGAGCATCGTATCCCGGATATGCTCGGCTCGTTGTCGATGGCTCTCGTCTGGAACCTGTCTTCGTGAGCCAAAAAGGACGAACCGCCGACGGTCACGGAGAAATGCCAGTGCAAAGGGTAGAAATCGGACGATGACAACCAGATACCGGCGAAACAATCCGTTCATCTCTCGAAGCGAAAACGGCCGAGTGGCGTCAATTGGCAGTGCATACTCTGGCTTCGATCAAGTGGCATATATAACTGAAGGAAACAATATATTGTCTCGTGTAAATATACGCTTTCTGATACCCTCTCAATACTAGTGATTCGCGCATTTCACCTCACAGAGGGCTGATTCGAGCGACAAACTGTGCCCGGGATGCACGGGTCAGTGAAACGGTGGACTGACGACGGTACATATATGCCATAGGGACAAGAGGTTGCTAAGAACATCAGCAAAACAACTGAGGGCAGGTAATGTCGAACCACTACATCACGTCAGCAGACCATCTCCCCGAGGAAGCACAGGCAGAGACCACACTACAGATCACGGATGCCCAAACGAAACGCATTTTCGAGGCACGCGTTCGGATTGCCAAGGACCCCGATACGCTCACTGACCCGGAACCGCTAACGATCGTTGCCGGGCCACACGAGAGCGTCAGCGAGACCAGATACGTCGAACTGCTCGACGAGACTGAGGAGACCGGTATCGATCAGGAGCTGGTGACGCATCTGGCGGCCGAACAGGAGACGGCGTCGAACATCCTCAATACACGGTCCGACGATCTGAAGGTCCTCTTGCAGTATCTCGTCGAGACCGGCGAGTACGAGTCAACGTCCGATGCGCTTCGCGAGATCGCGTTCGACCAGCTCGCCACAGAACGACCGGCCTTGCTTGACGCCTACGCTGAGGTCCGCCGCGAACTCGACGACGACCCACTGAGGCGCGTGCTGGAACACCAGGAGTGATCTATGTCGGTTAGTTCGCTCCGCGAGTACCTCGATTTGCTCGACACGACCGGTTGGCTCCGGTCCTTTGACCAACCGGTGTCGTGGGACCTCGAAGCGAGCGCAGCGACGATGCTCGCCAATATCCGTGACGGCCCGATTCCGGTGTTCGAGTCCATCGCGGGGCTAGAGACGGAGTCGAAACTGGTTGGCGATCCGTACCGCGGCCCCCAGACGCGTCCCTGGGATCACTTCGCCCGTGCGCTGGGGCTCCCAAGCGGCCTTTCGGGCCGTACGTACTACGACCGAGTGATTGATCGCCTCAACGCGCCGCAAGCGCCCCGAACTGTCGCAAGCCAGGAGGCCCCCTGCAAAGAAACAGTGCGGACGGGGAACGAGGTCGACCTCCTGTCGTTCCCGTGGCCATATATCCACGAGGGCGACGGGGGACGGTACTCGAATCACCACACCATCGTCGCACCGGACCCCGACACGGAGTGGGGGACCTGGTCGAGCCATCGCATGATGATCCACGACGACTCTCAGGCCAGTCTGCTGTTACTGGCCGGCGAGCAGGTGCCCAACCGCTACTACTACGACTACGAACCCCGGGGCGAACCGATGCCAGTCGCGGTCGTCATCGGTGCCGAACCCACCGTCGAGTGTACTGCGGATATGTGGATTCCGACAGGCCGGAGCGAAGCGGCATTCGCGGGCGGCCTGAAAAGCGAGCCTGTGGACCTCGTCCAGTGTGAAACCAATGACCTGTACGTCCCGTCGACGGCCGAGCTAGTTCTCGAAGGCCACGTTCGACCTGACGACCGCTTGGATGAGGGACCGTTCGGCGATTACTTCGGCTACATGAACGGCCCGCGACGTTCCATGCCGGTGTTCGAGGTCGATGCGATCACCCACCGCCACGAACCGCGAATACCGTTTTGTGTCGAGGGGAGCGGTGTCGGATACGGGCAAAACTCGACCAGTACGCTCCGGCTCGTCGCGGCCGGTCCCGACGCGACTGTCGGTCTTCGGGCCGCCGGATTCGACGTTGCGATGGCGGTCCCGTGGCGGTTCACCTCCCGCACCGTCTGGGTCATCGCGACGGATCGACCGTATCCGGGCTATCTCCACGAACTGGCGAACTTTATTTTCACGACGTGGGGGATGCTCCACATCGACTTCTTCGTGTTCGTCGACGCTGCTGTCGACCCGCTCGATCCACGGGCAGTGTTGACAGCTATCGCGCTTGAGGCCGATCCGGATGCCGACTTCCACCAGTTCGGCGTCGAGCGAATGCCGAAAGTTCCGCTCAACATCTACCAGACGCCCGACGAGAAGGGCAACGCGGACGTGGGGACGTCGAAGGCGAAGACGGCCAAAGCCTACATTGACGCAACGACCGACGGTGACGCGGCGGAGATGGCAGCGACCACAGAAACCCGGAAGCGAGCCCAGGAGCGGCTGGTCGAAGCGGGCCTAAACGCTGCGCGGTTCGACCGGCTCGACGAGCGGGAGGGGCAGTCACAGTGATACCGTTCACGCAGTACGTCCGCGGACTGGCCGGCGACGACGACCTCGTCCGACTCGACGGCCCGTTCGAGGTCCCGGTGGACGTACTTGCGGCGGAGGCGCTCCGGGCGAGTGGGCCGGCGCTTCGATTCCAGCGATCCGCTGGCAGTGACCTCGTTAGCGGTGTGTTCAGCGGTCCGGACCAGACACAGCAGCGCGAGGCCCGGCCGTGGTCGCGGCTGTCGCTCGGCCTCGGACTCGACCCGGAAGCCACGCTCGTCGAGGTGCTGGAGACGATCAGCAGCCTCGGTCCGGACGGGAGGGACTCCGAACCGACGTACACCAGGCAGGCGGCCTCGGAGGCAGATATCGACGTACAGGACCTGCAGTTCCCGCAGGGGGAAACCGATACGTGGCCCGCTATGACGCTCGGTGTCGCATCGGTTTCGACCGCTGACGGCACACACTGGGCACCGGTCCACGGCTCGGTCGTAGGCGGCGACACGCTCAGAGTGCGCGTCCCGGACACGCTGTCGTCGCTTGTCAGTGAAGGGACGACAATAACGATAGCGCTCGGCGTGCCGCCGGCGGCGATCACGACGGCGTACCTGCTCGCTGTCACCGAGCAAACTGCCACGCCGATCCAGTCCTGTGGGGTGACCGGAACCGTCCCGCTCGTCCCGACCAACGGCGGCCTCGTCCCGAGTGTGACAGAGGTCGTCATGGAGACGACAGTCGTGGACCGCCAACCGGACTTCCGGTCCGACCGCCGAGAGGGCTGGGAGTACGTCGTCGAGAGCGGCCCGCTCTCGCTGTCGGTCGAGCGCGTCCGCACTACTGAAAACCCGGTCATCCCCATCTCCCCCGTCGGTCGCCCACTCGCGGATGACACCCGTCTCACGGGGCTCGCGACCGCCGCAGCGCTCTATCACCGGCTCAACAACTACTGGGGCATCTCGCCAGTCGAATGGATTATGTTGCCGGCAGAGGCTGAACTCGGTATCTGTTTCGTCGCGAGTGACGTGCTCTACGGCGGCTTCGAGTGGCAACTCGCGAACATTCTCTTTTCGTTCTCGTCGCTTTTCGACACGGTCGTCATCGTCGACGAAGACGTTCCGCCACAGGACTTCGGCCGCGTTCTGGCCGATATCTGGCTGAAATCCCACCCCGCTCGCGACTGGACGTTCAGCGAACCGGATGCACCGGCAGCGACACGCCCACACTATCGACGAGACAACGAAACCGGCTCGCGCCTGTACGTGAACGCGGCGTGGGACCCGCGCTGGAAGGAGACCTACATCGCACCGCGAGTCACGTTCGAGAACTCCTTCCCAACCGACGTCCGCGACGTGGCTCGTGTCCTGTGGGACGAACCCGACACCGCTCCCGGAGAGACGACCGAAAACGAATCGCCCCACTGAATATGTCTCTCGCGTGTATATATCTTCAAATATGTTGTAATCAGCTCTGTTTACGCCATACCACAATCGAATAATACCTATGTGGGAATAAAAAATAAAATATATTCAATACGTTATTCGCAAAAAGCAACCGGTACAGTTATACCAGATTCCGGTATTCCGAGCGGTGTATGGTCACCAGCCACAACCTCCCGGACTACGACACAGCGCGAAACGAGTTCTCCTGGGACGATATTTACGCGGCAGCGGACTGGGACGCACCGAACGACCTGAACATCGGCCACGAAGTCGCCGACCGACACGCGATCGACCGGGGCCAGGTCGCACTCTACCAGGTCGGGACCGACGGAGAGCTGTCGAAAATGACGTTCTGGGAGCTTGCTGACCGTTCGAGCCAGTTTGCCAACGTTCTCGACGACCTCGGGGTCGCCCAGGGTGACCGGGTCTTTTCATATATGCCCCGGATTCCGGAGCACTACGTGGCGCTGGTCGGCACGCTCAAACACGGTGCTGTCTGGGGAAGCGTCAACGAGCGGTTCGGCCCCGACGGCATCTCGTACCGTCTGGACGACTGCGACGCGAAGGTCGTCGTCACCACGACGGACAATCGCGACACGGTCGAAGACGCACTGGACGATGCGCCGGCGGTCGAACACGTAATCACCGTCGACCGTGGGGGCGGCGCACCCGCTGACGACGTGGTGTTCAATACCGCACTTGACGGCGAGAGTACGTCGTACGAGGTCGCTGAGACCAGCGGGGAAGACGACGCGCTGCTGTACTACACCTCGGGAACGACCGGGCTGGCCAAGGGTGTCCTCCACAAACAGCGCTGGATCGCCGGCGTCGCGGCAACACAGAAGTACGCTGTGGACCTCCAGGACGGCGACCTGTACTGGTCGACCGGCGACCTCGGCTGGCTGACCGGGGCCATCAACACGCTCGGCGCATGGTTCTGGGGGGCATCGCTGTTCACCTACGAGGGCGAGTTCGACACCGACGAGTGGGCCGCCCTGCTCGACGAATACCCGATCAGCGTCCTGTTCTCGGTCCCGACGGCGTACCGGATGCTCCGGGAGAACGAGGAGGTCCTTGCTGACGTGGACCTCGACTTGCGGCACGCGCTTTCCATCGGCGAACCGCTCAGCGCCGGCGTCGTCGAGTGGGGGGAAGACGAACTCGGCGTCACGATTCTGGACACGTACGGCCAGACTGAGACCGGGAACATGATCATCAACAACTATCCCACGATGGATCTCCGGCCCGGGTCAATGGGGAAACCACTCCCCGGAATCGAGGCCGACATCGTCGACCCACAGAGCGGCGAGGTTCTGGAACCCGGCGAGACGGGCGAAATCGCACAGCGGGGCGACTACCCGTGTTTCTTCGCCGAGTTCTGGAACAAGCCCGAGAAGACCCAGCGATCGTTTATTGACGGGCCAAACGGGACATGGTACCTCTCGGGTGACCTGGCACACAAAGACGAGGACGGCTACTTCTGGTTCGAGGGGCGGGCGGACGACGTGATCCTCTCCGCTGGCTACCGCATCGGGCCGTTCGAGGTCGAGAGTTCGCTGGGCGAACACGACGCGGTCGCCGAGGCGGCAGTTGTCCCCAAACCACACGAGGCGCGGGGGAACATCGTCAAGGCCTATGTCGTGCCGAGCGAGGACGCCGAGCCGTCCGCCCTGCTCAAAGAAGACATCCAGAGCTACGTGAAAGAAGAGCTCTCGGCACACGAGTACCCGCGCGAAATCGAGTTCCGGGAGGGCCTGCCCAAGACAGTGACCGGGAAAATTCGCCGAACCGAACTCCACGACGACGCCGAAGCAGAAGCCGAAGTCGAATCCTGACGCGGATTGTGAGAATTACGAGCGACAACACGCACACAACCACCAATGAATTTCGAATCTACGGAGGAACGTTCGATGATCCGGTCGACCGCGGCGGACGTGGCGGCCGAGTACGGACCGGAGTACTGGCGCGAGAAAGAGGAGGCAGGCGAGTTCGGACAGGAATTCTGGGACGAACTGGCCGCGGCCGGCTTCCACGGCCTGCTGGTCCCGCCGGAGTACGAAGGGGCCGGGATGGGCATACAGGAGATGGGGCTGGTCATGGAGACGCTCTGTGCCGAAGGCTGTGGCATGGCGGGCACCTGGTATCTGGTGCTCACCGCCGGTATGGCCGCCGTCGGCATCAGGGACAACGGAACAGAAGCGCAGAAACGGACCTATCTGCCGGACATCGCAAACGGCGAGCGGAACTTCTCTATCGGTATCACAGAGCCCGAGGCCGGGACAAACACGCTGAACGTCGCGACCCGCGCCGAGAAAGACGGCGACGAGTACGTCCTGAACGGGAACAAGGCCTGGATTACCTTCGCGGACCGGGCCGACAACATGATCCTCGTCACGCGCACGACCCCACGCGACGAGGTCGAGCGCGGGACCGACGGTATAAGCCTGTTTATCGTCGATATGGACGACCCCGGCATCGACGTCTCGCCGATCCCCAAACACGGTATCAACTACTCGAAGTCCTGTGAAGTCTTCATCGAGGACGTTCGGGTCCCCGAGGAGAACCTCCTGGGGGAGGAAGACGACGGCTGGTGGGTCTTGGTCGATATGCTGAACCCGGAACGCATCGGCTTTGCGGCCGCCGGGACCGGCATCGGTAAACTGGCTGCTGACACTGCTATCGAGTACGCCAGCGACCGGGAGGTGTTTGGCGCGCCGGTCGGGAGCCATCAGGCGGTTTCGTTCCCGATCACCAAGGCGTACGCCCGCATGGAAACGGCGGCGCTCATGCGTGAGAAGGCGTCCTGGCTCTACGATCAGGGCGAGGAGTGCGGGTACGAGACGAACGTCGCGAAGGCGACGGCCGTCAGTGCCGGCATCGAAGCGGTCAAGCAATCCATGCAGGCGTTCGGTGGCTGGGGCTACGCGAAGGAGTACGACGTCGAGCGGTGGTGGCGCGAGATCAACCTGACGCGGCTGGCCCCGGTCTCCCAGCAGATGGCGTACAACCACATCGGGCAGCACCTCGGTTTCCCCAGATCCTACTAATGTTCGAGAAAGTCCTTGTCGCAAACCGCGGCGAAATCGCGGTCCGTGTGATGGCTGCGTGTGAAGAGCTGGGTATCGAGACGGTCGCCGTCTACAGCGACGCCGACCGCAACGCCGGCCACGTCGAGTACGCCGACGAAGCATACAACGTCGGGCCGGCACCCGCAAGCGAGTCGTACCTCGACCAGACCGCGATCCTCGACGTCGCCGAGCGGGCCGGGGCCGACGCGGTCCATCCCGGGTACGGCTTCCTCGCGGAAAACGCCGCGTTCGCTGGCCGCGTCGAAGCCGCTGACGGAATCACCTGGGTCGGCCCGCCAAGCGACGCGATGGAGACGCTGGGCGAAAAGACGAAAGCCCGGACGGTGATGCAGGACGCCGGCGTCCCGGTCGTCCCCGGCACGACGGACCTCGTCAGTGAACCGGACGAAGTACGCGAACTGGGTGCCGAGTACGGCTACCCCATCGCGATAAAAGCCGAAGGTGGCGGCGGCGGTCGCGGCATGAAGATCGTCCGGAGCGAGGCCGAGGTCGCGGAGGCGCTCAAAAGCGCGAAGCGCGAAGGGGAAGCCTACTTCGGCAACGATTCTGTGTACGTCGAAAAGTACCTCGAAGCCCCGAAACACGTCGAAGTGCAGGTGCTTGCAGACGAACACGGCAACGTCCGTCACTTGGGCGAGCGCGACTGCTCGCTCCAGCGTCGCCACCAGAAGGTCATCGAGGAAGCCCCGAGTCCGGCCCTCGATGCCGAACTGCGCACGCAGATCGGCGAGGCCGCCAGACGCGGTGTCAGCGAAGCCGGGTACACGAACGCCGGCACGGTGGAGTTCCTCGTCGAGGACGGGGAGTTCTACTTCATGGAGGTGAACACCCGAATCCAGGTCGAACACACCGTCACCGAGGCTGTGACGGGCATCGACATCGTTCGCTGGCAGCTCCGGGTCGCCGCGGGCGAGCAACTGGACTTCACACAGGACGACGTGTCGATAGACGGGCACGCCGTCGAGTACCGGATCAACGCGGAGAACCCGGCCGAGGACTTCGCACCGACGCCGGGACCGCTGACGACGTACGCGCCGCCCAGCAGCATCGGTGTGCGCCTCGACCACGCGGTCTCGCAGGGCGACGAGATCGGGGGCGACTACGACTCGATGATCGCGAAGCTCATCGTCGCCGGCGAGGACCGGGACCACTGTCTGGACCGGTCGAAGCGTGCCCTCGACCATTTCACCGTCGAAGGCGTCCATACCACCATCCCGTTCCATCGGTTGATGCTCGACGACGACACCTTCGTCGCCGGGACGCACACGACGAAATACCTCGACCAGGAACTCCCAGACGATGCTCTCGACGCGGCTGTTGCGCAATGGGGTTCAGACGAGGTCGGTGGCGACGCCCAGTCGGCGTCGACGGACGAAATCGCCGTCGAGGTCGATGGGAAGCGCTTCGATGTCGTCGTTACGGACGGACTTCCCCGCGTCTCCCGTGACGGAAACGCCGGTGGCGGCTCCGGCAGTGGTACCTCGGGCGGCGACGCAGCCGGTGGCGGCACGGCGGACGTGGCCACGTCGGGTGCGATTACCGCCGAGATGCAGGGAACGATTCTCTCGACCGAAGTCACGCCCGGCGACGATATCGCCGCGGGCGATGTCGTCTGCGTGCTGGAGGCGATGAAAATGGAGAACGACGTGGTGGCGTCCACGGGTGGAACCGTCGCGTCCGTCCCGGTCGCGGAGGGCGATTCCGTAGACATGGGAGACACCCTGGTCGTACTGGAGGAGTAAGTATGCAAGTCAGAATTTCAGCCGACGCGACCGAATCGGAAGCACAGGCCATTGCCGAGGCGCTGGCGACACACTTCGAGGACGACGTAACCCTCGTCGTCGACAGCGGCGACGCGGTCGGCAGCGCGACCTACGACGGCAATGGACGGGCCGAAGCCACGGACCCAGTCGACGACGACCTCGGTCCGACCGAACGCGAGGAGAATCTGCGCAAGGAGATTGCTGAGATCCTCGAAGGCGGGCCGGAAAAGTACAAGAAGCAGCTGCCCGAAGAGGGCAAGCTGTTCGTCCGGGACCGTATCGACCTGTGGTTCGGTGACGAGTTCCTGTTCGAGGACGGGACGTTCGCGGAGTTCGACGCCGACGACCAGCTCCCTGCCGACGGGCTCATCACGGGGGCCGCGGAGTTCGAGGGCCGTGACCTGCATTTCATGGCCAACGATTACACGGTCAAGCGCGGCAGCATGGCCGCAAAGGGCGTCGAGAAGTTCCTCCGGATGCAACAGCGAGCGCTGAAAACCGGGCGTCCGGTGCTGTACCTGATGGACTCCTCGGGCGGCCGTATCGACCAGCAGACGGGCTTTTTCGCCAACCGCGAGGGTATCGGGAAGTTCTACTACAACCACTCGATGCTCTCGGGGCGGGTCCCACAGATCTGTGTGCTGTACGGACCCTGTATCGCCGGTGCGGCGTACACGCCGGTGTTCGCGGACTTCACCGTCATGGTCCGGGATATGAGTGCAATGGCGATTGCCAGCCCCCGGATGGTCGAAATGGTCACCGGCGAAGAGATCAGCCTCGAAGACCTCGGAGGCCCTGCTGTCCACGCACAGCATTCCGGGAGTGCGGACCTCATCGCCGACGACGAGGAACACGCCCGGGAACTCGTCGCCCAACTCATCAGCTATCTGCCCGACAACGCCGACGAAGACCCACCACAGACCAGTGGGACGGCCCCGAAGCGCTCGCCGGAGGGCATCGACGCCGTCGTCCCGGACAAGCCGAACAAAGGCTACGATATGTTCGACGTGATCCAGCGGGTCGTCGACGCCGGGTCGACGCTCGAACTCCGGCCCGAGTACGGCAAAGAAATAATTACGTCGTTCGCCCGGATAGACGGCCGCCCGGTCGGAGTCATCGCCAATCAGCCAGCCCAGCGCGCCGGGGCCATCTTCCCGGACGCGGCGGAGAAAGCCGCCCAGTTCATCTGGACCTGTGACGCCTACAACATCCCGCTACTGTACCTCTGTGATACGCCGGGGTTCATGGCCGGGTCAGGCGTCGAGAAGGAGGGCATCCTCGAACAGGGCAAGAAAATGATCTACGCCACGTCTTCGGCGACAGTGCCCAAGCAGTCAGTCGTGGTCAGGAAAGCCTACGGCGCGGGCATCTACGCGATGTCCGGCCCCGCGTACGACCCCGAATCGACAATCGGCCTTCCGAGCGGGGAAATCGCGATCATGGGTCCCGAAGCGGCCATCAACGCCGTGTACGCCCGCAAGCTCTCAGAGATCGACGACGAGGACGAGCGACAGCAAAAGGAGCAGGAACTCCGCGAGGCCTACCGCGAGGATATCGACATTCATCGAATGGCTAGCGAGGTCGTCGTCGACGACATCGTCCCGCCGAGCGACCTCAGAACGGAACTGACAAACCGGTTTGCGTTCTACGAGACCGTCGAGAAAGACCTCCCGGACAAGAAACACGGGACCATCCTCTGAGCTATGACAGGACGCTACTACGAGGAGTTCGAGGTCGGCGAGACCATCGAACACGAGAAGCGCCGTACCGTCAGCGAGCGCGACAATCAGCAGTTCTGCGATATGACGATGAACCAGCAGCCGCTCCATCTCGATGCTGAATTCGCGGCCGAGACGGAGTTCGGCGAACGACTGGTCAACGGACTCTACACGATGAGTGTCGCTGTCGGACTGACCATTCCAGAGACGACTGACGGCACCATCGTCGCGAACCTGTCCTACGACAGCGTCGAGCATCCGAACCCGGTGTTCCACGGCGACACGATTCGCGTGCAGTCGACCGTGACCGACAAACGCGAGACCAGCGACGGCGAACGCGGCGTCGTCACGATGCACGTCGAGGTGTTCAAACTCGCAGATTCGGACGACGTCCTCGTCTGTGAGTTCGACCGCACCGTGCTGTCGCTGAAACGGGACCACGCCGAGTGACGCTGTGACCGCTCGACGGACGAACCGCAGATTCAAGTCACCTATTCGGGCACACCGACGACCCAGCGCCATCGTTGCTCGAACGTGCCGTCGAGAGCGCCGAGGAGTTCACGAGCTTGTCGAACCCGCTCCTCCGTTTCGAGTTTCGGATAGAGCCGTGCGGCCATCGCGGGAATCGCGTGGAACAGCCGGATGTTTTCGGCAGTCGTCGAAAAATTCCAGGTCCCCGTAATCGTCGAGAACTCGTCCGCGAGGGCGTCCCGAATAGCCGGTGTATCAGTCGGGGAGCGTGACTCGCGCTCGAACTGTTCGAAGACGTCCGTGCCGTCAGGCCGGAACCAGCCCAGCGGTGCGACAGCGCCGACCACGCCGTCTGTGTGGAGGATTCTGGCGGCTTCTCGCACTGCGGCGGCCGGGTCAGGGACCAGAAAGAGCGAGGCGGTAAACGCGACGCCGTCGACTGACCGGTCTTTGAGTGGCACATGGTCGAAATCGGCCTGCAGTCGAGCAGTGGACTCGATCTCGCTCAGCATCTCGCGGCTGATATCGAGGGCAATTGTGTCCGCTGTTGTCTCGGCGAATACGCGTGTGCTCACGCCTGTTCCTGCGCCCGCATCGAGAACTGTCCCGAGGCCGCCGTCAGTACGAGCGCCCATCTCGGCGGCGAGTAGTCGCGCGAGCGACGTGAAGCGATTGGTCCGCCGCTCGTAGGTCGTGTAGGCGTCGACGCTGGCATCGAAGTTCTGCCGGACGACGTCTTTCATACGCGACAGCACAGCCAGGTCCCGGATAGGTGTTGCCGTTGGCTACCGCTGACCGGCTTCGCGAGCGCGTTCGAGGACACGCTCCGCCTGTGCGATAAGCGGTGCGTCGATCATCTCCCCGTCGACCTCGAAAACGCCGGCGTCTGTCTCGTTGTCGGCTGTGACGACGCGCTCGGCCCATGCGATATCCTCGTCACTGGGGGTGAACGCGTCGTTGATGACCGCGACCTGGTCCGGGTGGATCGCCATCTTCCCGTCGTACCCGAGTTGTGCGGCGAACTCAGTTGCCTCGCGGAGGCCGTCCAGATCGCCGTAGTCCGGGTAGATCGTGTCGATTACGTCGATTCCCGCGGCGCTGGCCGCAACGACGACCCGCTGGCGTGCATAGAGCACCTCCCGTCCATCGCTGGTGCGACTCGCACCGATGTCGGCCGCGAGGTCTTCGGCCCCGAACAGGAGCGCATCGGTGGAATCGGCGGCTGCGATCTCCGCCGCGTTGAGGACGCCGGTGGCCGATTCGACCAGCGCAAGCACCGGGAGGTCCGTATCGTGTTCTCTGAGGAGCCGTTCCAGTGCTTCGATGTCGTCGGCGGACCCGGCCTTGGGGAGCATCACGCTGTCGGGACCGGCGTCTGTCAGTATCGCAGCGAGGTCGGCTGTGGCGCTTACCCCCACTGGATTGATGCGAACGCAGATGTGGCTGTCCGAACTGACAGCCGAGAGTACTGATTGAACGGATTGACGTGCCTGCTCTTTATCGGCCGGTGCGACCGCATCTTCGAGGTCGAAGACGACGACATCAGCGTCGCCACCGGCCGCTTTCCGCATCAACTCCGCGTTGTCACCCGGTGCGAACAGAACACTGCGACGAACCATAGCTGTGCCTTCACTCCCCGGTAGTAAGATTGTATGGGATTGACGCCCGGCCATACCCGGGGTGAGCCTTCGTCTGGCGCTCTGTTCGTCCGTCGCCGTCACTATCGGCTCCTCTCGATGCTGGTATCCTCAGCACGGTTCTCCACTCGCTCCGGCGAATGTTCTACGCAGCGAAAACGGGCATGGCTTTTTATGATATTGGGTAAAACCTCCCCCTGTGACAACTGACCTCCCCGGCGTCGCCGACAGGCAACTGTTCGACACGCACGCGCATCAGCCGACCAGCGAGTTCCTCCACGACGCCGGCGGCGAAATGATGCAGGACGCCGCCGACCGCTTTGGCACTGATCTGGAGACGTGGGACTACGAAGAGATGCTCGCGGAGTACCACGAGGCGGGCGTCGGTGGCGCTGTCCTGCTTGGCTGGGACGCGGAGACGAACACCGGGAACCCGCCCGTCCCAAACGACTACGTCGCCGAGGTCCGGGACGAGCATCCCGACTTCTTCGTTGGCTTCGGAAGCGTCGACCCGCTGAAAGACGACTGCGTGCAGGAGGCGATTCGGTGTGTCGAGGATCTGGACCTCTCCGGGTTCAAGTTCCAGCAGATCGCACAGGGCTTTGACCCCTCGGACGAACGCCACGACCACCTGTGGAGTACCATCGAAGACCTCGGCGTCCCCGTCGTCTTTCACGGCGGCAACTCGACGCTCGGGGCCTGTAGCGCCGGTGGCCGAGGCCTGAAAGTCAAGTACGGCAACCCGATGCTCATCGACGACGTGGCCGCCGCCCATCCGGACCTCGACATCCTCATCGCCCATCCCGCGTTCCCGTGGGAGAAAGAGCAGTTGGCTATCTGTCAGCAGAAGGGCAACGTGTACATGGACCTCTCGGGCTGGGTGCCGAAGTACATCGACGATCAGGTCCTTCACTACGCCGGGACAGTCCTCAAAGACAAGGTGATGTTCGGCACCGATTACCCGATGATCGACCCCGAAACGTGGCTCGAATCGTTCGCTCGCGACACCGACTTCGATACGGACGTCCAGCGGAAGATCCTGTTCGAAAACGCGCAGGAGTTTTTCGACCGCTAATCGAAATCCGGTGTTCGCCCGTCGAGAAACGCCTCGACGCCACGCGAATGAGCCGGCGTATCGTACGCCAGTGACTGGATGCGTGCCTCTCGGCGCAGCCCGGTCTGTAACGGCTGGCCGATGTTGTCGTGGATCGCTTCCTTCGCCAGCCCGAGGTTCGCTGTCGGTTGTGCCCGAAGCGTTTCGAGCAGGTCGGCCATCCGCGCATCGAGGTCACGCTGCTCGACAGCCTCGTTGATCAGGTCCATCTCGGCGGCGGTCTCGGCGTCGATCAGTTTCCCGGTGAACGCGAGTTCCTTGGTCTTCCTGAGCCCGATGAGCCGGGGGAGTATCGCGGTTGCGCCCATATCCGGCACGAGGCCGACGCTGATGAACGACGCACCGAACCGGGCGGACTGGGCGGCGTACGCGAAATCAGCGACAGCCACGAGCGACAGCCCGGCACCGACCGCATCCCCGTTGACCTTCGCGACGACAGGCACCGGCGCTTCGAGGATGTTGCTGGCCACCTGACCCAGCGTCGTCCGGACCCGCTCGTAGGCTTCCGTCGCGGACTCCTCACGCTCGCTCATCGCCTCGATATCCCCGCCGGCACTGAAGGCGTCGCCGTCGCCGGTGAGGAGCACGGCATCGTGTGTCGCCGGGTCGAGGTCAGCGAGCGCAGCAGCGAGCTCAGTCGCGACCGCCCCGGTCATCGCGTTTTTGACATCGGGACGGTCGAATACGATTCGTCGAACAGCGCCGTCTTCAACGCGCATGGTCGTACTCACACGCGCGGGTACTTTACTCCCGGTCGTCGTCCGGTCGGCCTTCGCCGATGCCGCCGAACAGCTGTGTGAACAGCGAGTGCTGTGCGCGGTGGAGTCGTTCGAGGAACGCGGACTTACTGATACCGAGTTCGGCGGCGACTTCACTAGCGGTAGTCTGTCGTGGGACGACGAAGTAGCCCATCTCGACCGCGTACCGAAGACTTTCCGTCTGTGCCGGGGTCAGGTCCCACTGCTGGGCGATAGACGCGTCTTCTCTCGCACGCAGTGCGTACACCCGCTGCAGCTTCACGCCGACGGTTTCACCGGCCGTCTCCATGACCGTCTGGAGGATCTCGTGGCCCACTACAGCGCCAGTCAGAATCGCGTTTCCGTCCCGATAGGTCAGCGATTCCACCATGAAGCCCGCGCTGATGAGTTTGTGGACGACACACTGCTGGAGCGACAGACACCGGTAGTTGTACCGACCCTCGGTAACTGACTGGTAGAGATAGCGGATCCGGTCGTCGCCGTCGAGGTAGTCCCCGAGTTCCTCACTCGCCTGCGCGCTGAACCGCAACAATACGTTACGGTCATCCCGGAGGAGGGGCGGGGCCGCCTCGATGGGCGTGCCAGTGGCACTACTCGCATCTGCCAATGGGCAGTTATCGCCCTCGATGCGAAATTCGACCATTAGACACTCCTCTATCATTGCCTCGTATATGTGCGGATATACTTATAAAACCCGTCTATATAGGGGCAAATTAGTAAGAACATTCCTCACGATTTATGGGACACATATGAACGTTGACGAAGTCAAAGCCCGCGCTGGACCCCGGGAGTTCAGCCCGAAAGACGACCTTCCCGAAGAGTATCGGCAGGCAGCCACGCGGATGCTCGAGTTCCACGCCAACAGCGAGATTATGGGGGCGTACCTCGAACGGCCCTTCATCAGACAAGCCCCGAGCATCGAGCGAAAGATGGCCTTCAGCGCGAAGGTGCAGGACGAAATCGGCCACGGCCAGATGCTCTACCGAGCGGCGGAGTCGCTCGGTGTCAAGACCCGCGAAGAGATGCTCGACGATCTGGCGAACGGGGACGGGAAGTTCCTGAACTGCTTCCACTACCCGATGGAGAGCTACGTCGAGACGCCGATGATCGCCTTCTTCGTCGACGGGGCCGCGATGCGCCGCCAGGCGACCCTGAAAAAGTCCAGTTGGGAGCCGTACGCCCACGCGATGGACAAGATCTGCTTCGAAGAGGGGATGCACGTCAAGCACGGTGAGTCGATCCTCCGCGAACTGATGAACGGCTCCCGGAGGGAACAGCGCATGACTCAGGAGGCCTTCGAAGAGTGGTGGCCGCGAATCCTGCAGTTCTTCGGCCCGACCGACGACCAGAGCACCCACCACGACTTCGCCGCGGAAGTCGGGCTGAAGACGTGTACGAACGACGAGCTTCGGAACGCGTTCCTCAACACCTACATCCCGAAGGCCAAGAAATACGGGCTGGAGATGCCCGACGAGCCACGCATCCGGGACAACGGTGACGGGACCTACGAGGTCGTCGAGGACGACCTCGACTGGGACGAGTTCTTCACTGTCTCACAGAACGAATACGACGGCAGCATCGAACAGATCAGCGGTCGCCGGCAGGCCCAGGAAGCGGTGCAGTGGGTCCGTGACATGATGGACGACCAGACGACCACGAACAGCGGCCCGCAGACACAGGCAGCGGACTGAGAACGATGATCTGGGAAGTATTCCGACAACAGAGTCCGGACGCGGATTTCGTTCACTGCCGGGACGTCCACGCACCCGACCGAGAGATGGCGAAGCAGTTCTCGGTCATCCAGCACGGGCGGCGGAAGCCGACCCACGCGCTCTGGGTTGCCCCGCAAGAGAAAATCACGCAGGTCGATCCTGACGCAGAGAGCCGTGACGAGGTCGGAAACAGCGCCGAGAAACCGTGGGCTGTCTTCCGGCAGGACCAGCCCGGCGGGTATCACACGCACTGCGGTGACGTCGAAGCCCCCAGCACCGCCGGCGCAGAACAGGCGGCGATTGCAACGTTCAGTGACGACGACCCCAACAGTCTCTGGGTCGTACAGCACCAGTACATCGGCGAAGTCACCGAGGACGACGTGAGCTTCGGTGGGACGACCAACAAGTCCTACCGGTTCGCACAGACGTACAACGTCGATCCGGCTGCCGAGGAGGTCGAAGCCTCCGAGTCCGAGCAGATAGAAGCGGAGAAACAGCGAGGTGAGATCTAATGGCAACAACGGAATCCGACCTCGGCGGTCCAGCCGACCTGTCCGAGGACGAACAGCGCGCAGTCGAGGCACAGCTGCTCCGGCTCGCCGACGACGAGCTGGTTCAGGCCGAACGCTACACGTTCTGGCAGGTGCGTGCGCCGACACTGGAATCGGACCTCTCGATTTCCAACAACGCACAGGACGAGCTGGGCCACGCACGACTGTGGTACGATGCGGTACAGCAACTCGGCTACTCCGAGGAATCGCTCATTTACGAGAGCGACCCCAGCGACTTCCAGCACAGTACGCTCGTCGAGCTACCGTTTGCGGAAGGTGACTGGGCCGATGCTATCGTCAGAGCGTACCTCTACGACGTCGCTGAAGACATCCGCCTCTCCGCGCTCGAGGACTCGTCGTACGAGATTATCCGGAACAGAACGAGTCGCATCCAGGGCGAGGAAGGCTATCACCTCGAACACGCCGAGAGCTGGCTGGACCGGATGGCGCTGGACGAGGAGGCCAGCGAACGCGTCCAGGCGGCTATCGACGAGCTCTATCCGTACGCCCTCACGCTGTTCGAACCCGTCGGCGACGTGGAGGCCGACATCGACCGGCTGGGCATCCGCACGATGACCCTCGACGAGATGCGCACCGAGTGGGAGACCCGCGTCGAATCGTTCCTGACCGAACTGGGGTTCGCCGTGCCGACCGATGCTGCCCCCGCAACGCCGGCAGGCCGGGACAACGAACATACCGACCACTGGCACGACCTGCACGAAGAAATGACGGCCAGTTACCGGAATCTGGGCCGTGACGAAGCGACGCTGATAATGGCGGCCGACGATGAGTAGCGACTACGACCGGCCACGCGCGGACGCTGATGCTACCGCGTGTTCGTATACCGACTACGAGACCAAAGACCACGTAGCGGACGACGTCCCGGCCACGGGCGAAGACGCCGACGGCATTGAACGCGACGTGTGGGCGGCCCTGTATCAGGTCGAGGACCCGGAGATGCCGGTCAGCATCGTCGATCTGGGTCTCATATATGGGCTCGACGTGTCCGACGGTGCTGTCACGGTCGACATGACGCTCACCTACAGCGGCTGTCCAGCGCGCGAGATCATCCTCGATGAGGTCGAAGAAGCCGCCGAGAGTGTCGACGGAATCGAGACCGCGTCGGTCCGACTGGTCTGGGCCCCGGACTGGTCGATTGATCTGGTCACAGAACAGGGCAAAGAAGCGCTGCGGGACTTCGGGATGAGCTTCGACGGATGAGTGAACCCGACCCCAGTGTCACGACCAGCGGCGAACAGACGGGCGCGGAGTGCCCGTACTGTGGCTCGACCGACACCGAGCGGAAACACCCACGCGGGCCGTCGCGGTGCCAGTCGATTCATTACTGCAACGAGTGCCTGCAGCAGTTCAAGAAGTTCGAGTAAGCCGTTATTACTCGCCAGTTCTGCCTTCGGAGTTTCACAGCGTGAGGCAGAGCGGTGGGACTGTTGCCCGCAGCCTAATCACGACTCGTCAGCGAGAGCTTCAGCCGAGGTTGATGTGGACGTTTTTGACCTCTGTGTAGCTCTCGATGGCCTGCTCGCCCTGTGCGCGGCCGTGGCCGCTCTGTTTCGTGCCGCCGAAGGGTGTCTGTGGCCAGGTGTTGGGCGTCTCGTTGACCATCACCATCCCGTAGTCAAGTCTGTCCGTGACGGTGTGCGCGCGAGTCAGGTCGTTCGTCCAGACGCAGGCGGTGAGGCCAAACGGTGAGTCGTTCGCGACCGCAATCGCTTCTTCCTCGTCGCTCACTTCGATTGCGGTGAGCACGGGACCGAAGATCTCCTCCTGTGCAATCGTCATCTCGTTGTCCACGTCGGCAAAGACGGTCGGCTCGACGAAGTGACCGGTGTCTCTGTCCGCAGGAACGCCACCGCCGGCCACAACAGTCGCCCCCTCTTCTTTGCCGGTCTCGATATAGTCGAGAATCTCCTGTTGTCGGCCCGCACTGACGACCGGTCCCATCTGGCCGTCGTCGTCGATGCCGCCGCCGAGCGGGATGTTCTCTGCGATCTCAGCCATCCGAGAGACCATCTCGTCGTAGACGTCCTCGTGGACGACGATACGCGAGTTCGCCCAGCACATCTGCCCGGCGTTCATGAAGATTCCGTACTGGATGCCGCGGGCGGCGGCATCGAGGTCCGCGTCGGGGAACACGACTGCCGGCCCCTTCCCGCCGAGTTCGAGTGTCACGTCGGCGACCGCGTCGGCGGCACTTCGCTGGACCGTCTTTCCGACACCTGTACTCCCGGTGAAGGTGACGTGATCGACGCCCTCGTGTCCGGTGAGTGCGTCGCCGGCCTCGGAGCCCTTCCCGGGAACAACGTTGACGACGCCGTCAGGAAGGCTCGCTTCCTCGGCAGCTTTCGCGTAGTACAGCGCCGATAACGGCGTCATAGCGGACGGTTTGAGGATAACGCTGTTCCCCGCCGCCAGCGCCGGTGCCAGGCCGCGGCCGGCGAGCTGGAAGGGATAGTTCCACGGCGCGACGTGTGCGGTCACGCCGACCGGCTCGCGGACGGTGTAGTTGAGCCGGCCGTCCTCGACGGGGATCTCGTCGCCGCGTATCTTGTCCGTCCACCCGGCGTAGTGGCGGAACGTATCGGTGACCATGTCGATTTCCAGCCCGGCTTCGAACGGCGTTTTCCCGTTGTCGTGGGATTCAACCATGGAGAGCTCGTCTTTCATCTCCTCGATGGCGTCGGCCATCGCGTGGAGTTTCGCCCGTCGCGTCCCCGGGTCCATCGTCGCCCACTCGGAGCCGTCTTCGACGGCCGCCTGTGCCGCCTGTACCGCATCGTCGATATCAGTCGCCTCGGCCTTCTGTACCGACGCGTAGGGCTGTTCCGTTGCCGGGTCCTCCGTCTCGATGCTGCCGCCGTTGGTCGCTTTTCGCCATTCGCCGCCGATATACAGGTCTGTCGGGCCGGTGTACTCCATTGCAATAACAGAGGGCGGGCGCGGCGTCTTAGTTGTTATTATTTATTATTCATGTTTGGCTGGCGGGTGCGCCGGCTCCGACTTTCCAGTCGTACATCGAGGTACCAGCCGCTACCGATGCCCCGCATTCGAACGCGCCACTGGGTTCACTCTCGTTTCTTGATGAGGAACTTCATGTCGCCCTTGAAGACGACGGTCCCGTCCTGGTTTTCCATTTCAGTGTCGAGGACGACTAACCCGGCGTCGTCGCGCCCGACCTCCTTGGTGTTGTCAACGACGATCTCCAACTGGAGTGTGTCGCCGATGTGGACCGGGTTCGGGAGGTCCATGTAGTTCATTCCGAGGAACGCGAACGCGGTCCGCTCGACGATACCGGTCCGGTAGACGAAGCCGGTCGCCTGCACGAACGTCATCGGCCCGTGTGCGATCCGCTCACCGAACTCCTGTTCTTCCGCGTACTCCTTGTTCGTATGCAGTTCCGTCCAGTCGCCCGACAGCGCAGAGTGCATGACGAAATCGGACTCGGTGACTGTCCGGCCGACACTGATAAACTCCTGTCCCTCTTCGAAGTCCTCGAAGTGGTGTGGCTCGTAGCTGTACGCCATAGTTCCCCATCTGATAGCAGACATTTATATTTTTACGCTCCGCTGACAGCAGCGGCGACCGGTATATATTTATTATTCCTGATAGAACCACAGGCCGTATGTCCGGCGTCGCCGACGAAGTCAGAGAGCGCATCGAATCCGACGCGTACTGCGAAACCCTCGGCATCGACGTCGTCGAAGTCGACTCGGGGTACGCCCAGACTGAACTGACGATTACTGAGGACCTGCTGAACTTTCATGGGACGCCCCATGGCGGTGCGGTCTACTCGCTCGCCGATGCAGCCTTCGCCGCGGCGTCGAACTCGCACGGCGAGGCGGCAGTCGCACTGGAGACGAACATCTCGTATTTAGACGCCGTAGAAACCGGTGAGACGCTGTCTGCGGTCGCCGAGGAGACGCATCTCGCGGACAGCACCGCAGAGTACGAGGTAACGGTGACTGCGCAGGATGGCGAGCGCATCGCGACGTTTCGCGGACGAGTCTACCGGCCCTGACAGTCAGTCACGGTGGTCGTAGACGCGTTTTACCTTGCCGACCTGCGTTCGGTCGATGCTCCCGGGCGCAACGAGTTCGAGTTCGTCCGGGGTGAACGCGAGCACGTTCTCCAGCCGTTCGATGATTTCCTCTTCCAGCGCTTCGTTACCCGGCCCTTGCTCCGCGGTCCGTTCGATGGTGAGTTCCAGAACGTCGAGGTTGTTCTCCTCGTAGAGGTCGATCCGGTAGTGCGGAGCGACGCCGTCGATGTCCAGCACAGCGTGTTCGATTTCACTGGGATAGAGGTTCACGCCACGGACGATGAGGAGGTCGTCAGTCCGACCGGTGACGTTGTCCATCCGTACCATCGTCCGTCCACACGCACACTCGTCGTAGTTCAGCGTCGTCAAATCCCCGGTCCGGTATCGGAAGACCGGCAACGCTTCTTTGGTGAGTGTTGTGAGAACGAGTTCACCCTCCTCGCCTTCCTCGACCGGCTCCTTCGTCTGTGGGTCGATGACTTCCGGGTAGAAGTGGTCCTCCCAGATGTGGAGCCCGTCCTGCGCTTCGTGGCACTCACACGAGACGCCGGGACCGATGATCTCCGAGAGCCCGTAAACATCGATGCCGTCGACGCCCAGTCGCTCTTCGATTTCCGCCCGCATCGGGTCGGTACACGGTTCCGCTCCGAAGATAATCGTCGAGATCGGCAGGTCGCTTGGGTCGTGGCCCATTTCCTCGGCCGTTTCGGCGAGGTACAGCGCATACGATGGGGTGCATGTGAACACATCGCTCTCCAGGTCGGTCATCAACTCGACCTGTCGCTGGGTCTGGCCGCTCCCGATAGGGATAACTGTGGCCCCCAGCTCCTCGGCTCCGTCGTGAAGCCCCAATCCGCCGGTGAACAGCCCGTATCCGTAGGCGTTCTGGACGGTGTCGCCCGGTCCGGTCCCGCTCGCAGCCAGCGAACGGGCAACGACTTCGCTCCAGCTGTCGAGGTCGTCATCCGTGTACGAGACGATTTTCGGCTTCCCGGTCGTCCCGGACGACGCGTGGATCCGGGCGACGTCCGCATCGTCGACGGCGAACAGGCCGTCGGGGTACTCGTCGCGGAAATCCTCTTTCGTCGTCATCGGCAGTTTCGTGATGTCGTCGATACTCTGGATGTCTTCGGGTGAGACGCCCGCCTCGTCGAGCTTCTCCCGGTAAAACGGGACGTTCTCGTAGGCATGCGTAACAATCCCCTGTAACCGGTCGGTTTGCAACGCACGCAGCTCTGTACGGTCAGCCGCCTCCAGTTGCTTGTACACCATCGTCAATGATAGAGTGGAATGATAGTGATAAAATGGTTTGGGATTGACCACTCCGAGTGCCGGTCGTGCTTGCTGTGTGACTGTCGGCAAGTGATGCAAAGCTATTTTTCAGTACCCTCAGAGTTCCATGTATGCGGGACGCGTATCTCATCGGCGCAGGGCAAACGCCGTTTGGCTCGATGCCCGAAGAGAGCTACAGATCACTGTTCGACCACGCAGTCAGCGACGCCTTCGACAGTGTCGACCACGGTATCGACACGGATGCGATAGACGAAGCGGTCGTCGGCTCACTCGGCGTGGGCGGTCGACAACTCGGTCTCTCGGGACCGGCAGCAACCGAACACGCCGGGCTGCACGGAATCCCCAGCGTGCGCGTCGAAAACGCCTGTGCCGCGTCTGGCTACGCCGTCCGTCAGGCAGTGCAAGCGGTCAAAAGCGGGATGGCCGACGTGGCGCTGGCTGGCGGCGTCGAAGTCATGACAGACATGAGCAGCGACGTGACGAAGTACTGGCTCGGCGTTTCCGGCGAAACAGAGTGGGAACGGCTGACCGGGACGACGTTCTCCGGCGTCTACGCACAGATGGCAAGCGCGTATCTGCGGGAGTACGGGGCCAGCGAGGAGCACCTCTCGATGGTGGCGGTCAAGAACCATCGGAACGGTGCAAAGAACCCGAAGGCCCACCTGGGCTTCGAGTGCTCCCTCGAAGACGCCGTCGACGCTCCGGTCGTCGCGGACCCGTTGAACCTCTATCACTGCTGTCCGACCTCTGACGGTGCAGCCGTCGCTCTCGTCGCCAGTGAAGATGTCGTCGAGCAGTACACTGACGACCCGGTGCGAATCGCCGGAGTCGGCGCAGCCAGCGACCGGGTCGGGCTCTTCCAGCGAGATAGCTACACCGCGGTCTCTGCATCGGAAGCCGCTGCAGACACGGCCTATGATCGTGCCGGGATCGGCCCCGACGACCTCGACTTCGCCGAGGTACACGACTGCTTCACGATCGCCGAGCTGCTTGCGTACGAAGACCTCGGCTTCTGTGACCGCGGCGAGGCCCCACAGTTGCTTGAACAGGGAACGACCGAAGCCGACGGAGCCATGCCGGTCAATCTCTCCGGCGGGCTGAAATCGAAGGGCCACCCCATCGGCGCAACCGGGGCCGGACAGATTGTCGAGGCGTTCAAACAACTCACCGGTAGCGCCGGGGACCGGCAGCTAGCGGCCCCGAAGTACGGGCTCACTCACAACGTGGGTGGGAGCGGGGGGAGCGCCGTTGTCCATGTCCTCGAACGGGAGGCTGCACGATGACCGCGTCGGGGCTCGCGGCTATCGGTGCGTACGCGCCTCGCCTCCGGATCGACGCCGCGGAGTTCGAAGCCGCCTGGGGTCGGTTCGATGCAGCGGGGATCGACGAGAAGGCGGTCCCCGACGCCGACGAGGACGCGGTCACGATGGGTGTCGAAGCCGCGCGTCGCGCGCTAGCTGCGGCCGACGCGTCCGGTACGGACGTCGCACACCTGGCCTTGGCGACGACGACACCGCCGATGGCGGAAGAGGACCTCACAGCGAGGCTCTGCAGTATTCTCAACGTCCCGGACGACGCCAAGACGCAGACGATGACCGGCTCCACGCACTCCGGCGCGGAGGCATTGGACGCGACACTGGACGGTGGGCCGTTCGGGGACGACGTCGGCCTCGTCGTTATCAGTGACTGTCCACGAGGTGACCCCGACAGCGGCGTTGAGCACGCCGCCGGTGCCGGGAGTGTCGCACTCGTCGTCGACGAGGACGGTCCCGGGACCATCGTTGACCGGGCGTCACACACGGCGGCGTACCCCGGAACGCGGTTCAGAACGGGCGGGGACGACCGGACGACTGGCCTCGGTGTGACGCAGTACGACCGCGAGGCGTTCACGACCACGCTCGGCAGTGCGGCCGACAGACTGGACGTGCCGACAGAGACAGTCGACGCGGCAGCGGTCCAGTCCCCGGACGGCAAACTCCCCTACCGGGCGACAGGGCCACTCGGGGCCGACGCCGACACTATCGCCGCCGCGGACACAGTCAGTACGCTCGGGGACACCGGTGCGGCAAGTGCGTTTCTCGGGGCGGCGACAGCGTTTGCAGACGACGCCGAACGCGTGTTGATCGCCGCGTACGGAAGCGGTGCGAGTGCGACGCTGTTCGTCGCCACTGGTCCCGTTCCGGTCAACACCGCACTGGACAGCGGCGTCTCCCTGTCCTACGCCGAGTACCTCAGGCGGCGTGGCGAGATTACGCGCGACGAACCCGAGGGCGGCGGGGCCTACGTCAGCGTCCCGTCCTGGCAGCGGACGATTCCGCAACGCCACCGACTCGTCGCCGGCCGGTGTGCTGCGTGTGGCGCGTTGAACTTCCCGCCGACCGGGGCCTGCAGCGACTGTCACGAGCGCGCTGGCGAGTTCGAGACCGTCGAACTGCCCGGAACAGGGACGGTTGCGGCAGTAACGACTATCGAACAGGGCGGTGCACCGCCGGAGTTCGTCGCGCAGCAGTCCAGTAGCGGCGAGTTCGATAGCGCCATCGTCGCGCTCGATGGTCCAGCTGGCGAGCAAACCGTGAGTGTTCCCGCACAGGTACTTCAAGCGACGGACGAGGTCACCATCGGCACCCCTGTCGTGCTGACGACGCGGCGCATCTACACGCAGGAGGGCGTCATCAGATACGGCTTCAAAGCGCAGGTCGCCAGTCAGCGCCGATAGACGCCAGTATCAGGGACGCTCGAACACGACCGCGACGCCCTGACCGAAACCGACACACATCGTCGCCAGTCCGTGAGTCGCATCCCGCCGACGCATCTCGTGCAGCAACGTCGTCGTGATTCGTGCCCCCGAACAGCCAAGCGGATGCCCGAGCGCGATAGCCCCTCCGTTGACGTTGAGCCGTTCGGTCGGAATCCCCAGTTCGCGCTTACAGTGGAGGCTCTGGGCCGCGAACGCTTCGTTGAGTTCCACGAGGTCGATATCGTCGATTGTCAGGCCAGTGTCGTCCAGTGCGGCACGCGTCGCCGGAATCGGTCCCCGGCCCATGACTAGCGGGTCGACACCAGCGACGGACCGTGTCTTGACCCGGCCGAGAACATCCATGTCGTGCTGTTCTGCGTACGCCGCCGAAGTGACGAGCATCCCGGCCGCGCCGTCGGTCAGCGGTGACGCGTTCCCCGGCGTGACTGTCGCTGCCTCGTCGTCACGGAACACTGTCGGGAGTTCGCTCAACTGCTCGACTGACGTGTCTGCTCGCGGTGTTTTGTCGCTCTCTACCGCTGTCTCGTCGGTGTGGACTGGCACGGTCTCCGCGTCGAACCGCCCGCCTTCCATAGCGGCGACCGCGCGCTCGTGTGACCGCAACGCGAATTCGTCCTGGGCCGTACGGCCGATATCGTGGGTCCGTGCGATGGTTTCTGCCGTCTGCCCCATGGGTAGCCTGTCGGGGTCGTACCGCTGTTCGATAGCGGGATGGAGCCAGTCGGAGAAGGGCACGGTGCTCATGTGTTCCACGCCAGCGACCGGATACACCGCCCCGTCGCCCGCCTCGATGGCGCGAGCGGCGTCGACGAGCGTCGTCAGTGACGAGCCACACAGGCGGGTCGTCGTCGCCCCGGGCACCGTCTCGGGGAACCCACCGGCGAGTATCGACTGCCGGGCGAGGTTGCGCCCCTGCTCTGCCTCCTGGTTTGCACACCCGAGCCGGAAGTCGTCCCACTCGACGGCCGGGACCCCGGTCCGGTCAACGAGTGCGGCAAGCACAGTGGTGACGAGGTCTTCGGGATGTGTCCCGGCCAGCGCGCCATCCTTCGGTACCTGTGGCGTTCGTACGGCGTCGACAACAACGGCTTGCGAGTCGGAAGCAGTCATCCTCACCGACTCCTATCGCGGCCGCCGTATTAAATGCAGGCCACACCGGCGGCGAGACGCAAGCAACGTTTTTATCCTTCGCTACTGTGCTGAGAAACGATGCACGTAGCTATCCTAGGCGCCGGTACCATGGGCCACGGTATCGCTCAGGTGTCGGCAATGGCCGGTCACGACGTCTCTCTCCGTGATATCGATGCGGATATCGTCGACGACGGCCTGGCCGCCATCGAGTCGAATCTGGAGGAGGGTATCGCCCGGGAGAAAGTGACCGAATCCACGGCCGAGGAAACTTTGGACCGCCTCACCGGAACGACATCGCTGGAGGCGGCTGTGAGCGGGGCAGACCTCGTTGTGGAAGCAGTCCCCGAAGACATGGATATCAAACACGAGACGCTCACCGAGGTCGAATCCCACGTCGAGCCGGCGACGCTTATCGCGTCAAACACCTCTTCGCTGTCGCTGACTGAGATAGCGAGCGTCCTCGACTATCCCGACCGAGCCATCGGCCTTCACTTCTTCAACCCGGTTCACATCATGGCACTCGTCGAGATCGTCGTCGCGGAACAGACGAGTGCCGAGACGGTCGCGCGTGCCCGCAAGTTCGTGAACGGGATCGACAAGACACCGGTCGAGGTGGCCGACGCACCGGGCTTTGCTTCCTCCCGCCTCGGCGTCTCGCTGGGCGTCGAGGCGATGCGGATGGTGCAGGAGGGCGTTGCAACACCGGGGGACATCGATACCGCGATGGAGCTCGGTTACAATCACCCGATGGGACCGATCGAGCTCGGCGACGTCGTCGGTCTCGACGTCCGGCTCGACATCCTCGAGTACCTGCGTGCGGAACTCGGTGAACGGTTCCGCCCGCCACAGATTCTGAAACGGAAGGTCCGCGCGGGCAAACTCGGCAAGAAATCCGGCGAGGGGTTCTACGTCTGGGAGGACGGCGACATCGTCGGCACCAGCGGCGACTGGGGGGACGCATGACGGACCTCGCTGACGCCGCGGCGGACTGTGAAACGGTTTCGGTGAGCGTCGGCGACCGCGTCGAAAACGTCGCTACCGTCGAATTATGCCGTCCGGAGGCCCGAAACGCGCTCAACACCCAGTTGCGGTCGGAGTTCAAACAGGTCTTCGACGCAGTTCCGGACAGTGACGTTCGTGCTGTCGTGTTGACTGGCGCGGCAGACACCGGCGCATTCGTTGCGGGTGCCGACGTGACGGAACTCCGGGAGCGGGATATGCTCCAGCAACGGGACGCAAGCAAGCGACCGCGGGTCTACGAGTACGTCGACGAGTGCCCGATGCCGGTCATCGCCCGCATCAACGGGCACGCGCTCGGCGGCGGCTGTGAGCTGATTCAGGCGGCTGACATCCGGATCGCGCACACGGACGCGAAGTTCGGCCAGCCGGAGATCAACCTCGGCATCATGCCCGGCGGTGGCGGGACACAGCGGTTGCCGCGTCTGGTCGGGGAAGGCCACGCGATGCGGCTGATCCTCACCGGCGAACTCATCGACGCGACGGAGGCCGCTGACATCGGCCTCGTCGACGAGGTCCACGACGACGACTCCTTCGACGAGCGCGTCTACGATCTAGCGTCATCCATTGCAGAGAAAAGCCCCGCGGCGCTCGAATTTGCGAAGAAATCCGTCCGCGCAAGCTCCCGCATGGACCTCGAAGCCGGCATCGAGTACGAAGCCGAACTGTTCGCGCAACTGTTCGCCACTGGCGACAAGGACGAAGGGATCGACGCGTTCCTCGAAGACAGAGAGCCGGAGTGGACCAGCGAGTGAGCACGCCCCGCTCCCAGACCGAAGTCCCCAGCTTGGCTGATACCGCACACAGAGAAGAACAGTCCAAAAACAGCCAGTTGCCCCGCTAGAACTACGCTGGTGGCCTCACGGATGGGCCATGTTTATCCCGATTTCGTTGACGACGCCCAGTAGCAGCGTCGGCAGTTCGTCCCGGAGAATGGGGCCTTCAAGCCGGCTTGCCGGGCCGGAGACACTGATCGCCCCGATGGCAACGTCGTTTTCGTCCGTAATGGGGGCCCCGACCGCGTGCAGTCCCTCCACAGACTCCTGAAAGTTGAACGCGTAGCCGCGGTCACGTATCGTCTCGATTTCCTCCCAGAGTTCGTCCCTGTCGGTGATCGTCTGTGGCGTCCGGCCGGGCAGGCCATGCCTGTCGATGGTCTCCGTGATCTGGCTATCCGGAAGGTGTGCGAGTATGGCCTTCCCCGCGGCGTGCTGGTGGAGATAGTTCCGATGGCCGACCCGGGCGTACGTCTGCACCGAGTGTTTGCCCTGCGCGCCGTAGATGTGGACGCTCCGGCCGTGTTCTTCGACCGCACACCAGATCTTTTCCTCGGTCTCCTCCGCGAGTTCGTCGACTCTCGGCTTGGCCTCGTCGTAGAGCCGGTATTTGTTCCGTGCCACTTCGCCGTAGTCCAGAAAGCGGATACCGAGCTGATACTCGTTGTCGTCCTCGACGAGGAGACTGTTGGCCGCGAGCGTCTTCAGGTATCTGTGCGTTGTACTCTTCGCACAGTCGAGGTGGGCCGTCATCTCCGACACGGTGGCCGTGTCGTGTTCCTTGAGATACTCCATGATCTCGATCGCTCGCTCGATCGTTCCGACCGGCCTGTTGACAGCGGGCGGGATTGCCATACGTACACACATGACTAACCGGCTTACAAGTGTTTTGTTCGAGTATCTCGAATCGGTGGCGGGACTGTCAGATCGGTAAGTAAAAGCCACTCCGGGGCGACACGGGGAACGCATGGTGAAAATCGTCGATCTGCTCGTCCGGAGAGATGGCTACAGTCACGAGGAGTTCGCTGACCGATGGCAGGGCGACCACTCGGAGTTGGCGAAGGATCTGCCGGGACTGCAACGCTACGTGACGTCTGTGCCGACAGACCCGGAGCGTGCGGCGTACGACGGCGTGCTTGAGCTCTATTTCGAGGACATGGACGCACTCAGCGAGGCGTTTGATTCCGACCTCGCCGAGACGGTCCAGGCCGACGCGGCCGAGTTTATCGACCTGGAGGCCGGCCCCCGACTTATTGTCGAGGAAACGGTCCAGCTCGACGAAAGAGACGACTGATAGCGTCGCTCCTGCTGTTCCCGCTCGACTCCGTTTCCCGAGAGCGAACCGTTGCAGATGTCAGCCATCGAGTCGGCTCCCATCGACGTAGAGTTTCTCGGCGGGCGGTCGCTCAGCGTCGTAGCTGTCGTGATACTCGAACAATTGAAAGAGCGCCCCGGTCGGGTTCGACGGTGGCACAAACGCCTCGGTCCAGTCCTCATACTCGCGGTACTCGACGACGCTGTAGCCGTTGCGTTCCAGTATCGCTTTCACTGCGTCGATAGCAGCCACTTCCAGCGTGACGTGGTGGAGTCCCGGGCCGTGGTCGTCGAGATACGACGTGAGGAACGTGTCCGGTGCCTCCGGTGCGATGAGTTCCAGCCGTGACGCGTCCCGTTCGAAATCGTACTGCGCCCAGCGAAACCGCCCTTCGACGGACTCTTCGATGAGTTTCCGACAGCCGAGTGCGAACAGGAACGGTTCGGCGTCACTGATGTCCTCGACAGCGATTCCGATATGATCGACACGGATCGGCGTCTCCTGAGACATGGCGAGGACTGCGTCAGGCTCCCAATTATATGCTTGGGTCGGACGATAAGTGTCAATCTCGGTGGGAGGGTACCCGGCCCCTCCCTGCTATAATCTATACTCCTGCACCACTGATACCGGACTCGAACAGACACACCCGACTCCGTCTGAAATGTTCCCAAATATTTATTAAATATCCAGACTGTCGACTACGGGATGCCAGCACAGCACCAGCAATCGCGGCGGCACCTCACACGACGATCGCTTCTGAAAACGGGCGCGGCGGTTACCGGCATGACCGGTATCGGAGCCGTGGAGACGGAGTTAGCGTACGCACAGGACGATGACGCGACGGTCACGATACGACGCGACGACTACGGCGTACCACACGTCTACGCCCGCGACGCCGACAGCCGTGCCCCGGTGTTCTATGGGTTCGGATACGCGACCGCGGCCGACCGGCTCTATCAGCTAGAACTGTACCGGCGGTACTATCACGGGACTGTCGCAGAGATCCTCGGCTCGGGTGACGGGGACACCGACTGGATCCAGTTCGATATCGAGGCGCGGCGCAACACTGCCGGCGAGCCGTCACTCGACGAGCAGGCCGCTGAACAGTTGACGGCGGACCAGCGAGCGGTCCTGCAGGCGTTTACCGACGGCATCAACCGGTATATTACCGAAGTCCGCGAGAGCGAGGACCTGGAATTCCACCAGGCGTTTCAGGAGCACGGGTTCGAGCCCGAGGCGTTTACTACGGCGGACACCGCGGGGATGTTCGTCGCGAGTATGGCATATTTCAGCGGCTTCCAGCTGGAGACCCTCAGCGCAACTGTCCTCGACGCACTCACACAGGAAACAGGGAGCGAACAGCGTGCCATGGCGCTCTTCGAGGACCTGCAGTGGGGTAACGACCCCGGCTGCCCGACCTCGACAGTCCAGTCCTCGGATGCCTACTCCCCTCCCTATACTGACGTAGGTGCAGGGCCGACACACGACGTGGCCGGGGGACAGGAGACGGACAGGGTGACGCGCGGGGCAACCGGCGCGTCTATGATGCCGAGCAACCTCGTCACTGGCGGTGACTACACGCCACCAACTGACGCCGAAGGGATGCACGAGGCAGAGATGGAGCGGATGCGAACCCTTGCGTCCGGACTCGATAGTCTGGGCCTCCCGATCAAGTACGGCAGCAACGCCCTCGCTGTCCAGGGTGATATCACGTCCAGTGGCGATGCGCTACTGATGGGCGGGCCACAGATGGGGTTCAACACGCCCTCGATAATGTACGAGGCGAGCCTGCACGGGCCGGATTTCGACGTCGCCGGTGTCACCGTTACCGGGTATCCGTTCATCATGTTCGGACACAACCGCAACGGGGCACTGACTTCGACTGCCGGGATCGACAACTGCATCCAGATGTTCACGGAGTCGATCACGACCAACGCGTCGGGTCCGGACACGTACACCTTCCAGGGCGAGGAGTACGAGGTCGAAACAGCCGAGCAGACGATCACTGTCGCCGACGGCGAGGACGTGACGTACACGGAACGGTTCACACGCCACGGTGTCGTGACCCAGTGGGACCCCGACAACGGGGAAGCGCTGGCGCAGACGAAGTCATACGCCGGCCGGCACATGAACTGCTGGCGGGCCTTCTACGAGTGTCAGTTCGCGACGGACGCCGAGGAGTTCCGGGAGTCAGCACAGCGCTGTGACTACGCACTGAACTTCATGTGGGCAGACAAGGACGGCGACATCGCGTATGTCCATCTGGGGCGGTATCCGGACAGCGAAGCAGTCGACTGGGACACTCGGCTGCCAGCCGATGGAACGCAGTACGAACTCACGTCGGCGGACTACCTGCGCGCGGCTGACGGTGACGTGCCATACGCGATCAACCCCGACCCGGGGTACTCGGCACAGTGGAACAACAAACCTGCGCCTGCGTGGAACAACGGCGACCTGAGCTACTCGTGGTCGACCGACCACCGCGTGCAACGGATTATCAATCTGGTAGAGCAGCGGTTAGCTCAGGACGGCGAAGTCGACTATGAGTTCCTGAAGACCGTTATCTACGATATCTCCTTCACCGACCTGCGTTCGATTCGGTACAGAGAGCATCTGCTCGACGCGCTTGCGGACGCAGACCTCTCCAGCACCGAACAGCAAGCCCGCGGCGAACTGGCTTCGTGGGACCACTTCGCCCAGGCCGACGGCGAAGACAACGAGGGACGCCACTCTGCCGGGTACACGATCTGGGATGCGACGTTCCCGTACATTCTGGAGGAGGTTTTCGGCGAGACGTTCGGGAGCGCATACGGGCCGGCATCGTACTTCCTCGACTACGACTACGGGCGCGGCACCCTGATGCGGGTCCTCAACCCGGCGGAGACAGCACTGCCGACGCAAGCAGAGTACGCCGATGGAGATATCACGGACGCGTTGGTCAGCGCGTTCCGGACGGCCGTGAGCGAACTCGCCGCGCGATACGACGGCGACCCGGGGTCCTGGCGGCGTGAGGCGGCCCTGCACGAGTTCGACAACCTCGCGCTGTTCGGAATGCCTATCGGCGTCACGTCCGCGGGGAACACGGCGCTGATGAACCGTGGGACCGAGAATCACGTCGTCCGGCTCAGCGACGACCCGCAGGCTGAGAACATCCTCCCGCCCGGAAACGACGGCTACGTCGCTCCGGACGGCACTACCGGCGAACATTACGACGACCAGCTGGCGATGTTCGAGGACTTCGAGTACAAGCAGCTGTTGTTCGCCGACGCCGCTATCGAGTCCGCAACGTCTGAAATTCGTGAGTTGACGAGGTCAGCAAGCCCAACTGACGGTGCCACCGGTGACACGCCGACGAGTGAGGGCACTGAGACAGACGAGAGTACTGTGGCCGGCGGGGCGACAACTCCTGCCGAGACAGAGAGTGCGGACACAGCGACGGAGACGAATACCGGGACTGCCGCCAGTGGTCCCGGCTTCACGGCACTCACTGGGGCGACCGCAGTACTCGGGACTGCGCTGGCGTGGCTGTACAGACAAGACGACAACACCAGCTAGCCCCCACAGCGGTGGTGACCAAGAGCCGCCAGACGCGATAGTGCAGTTACCGAACGCGGCGAACAGCGCGAGACGCGCCGACAGGGGGCAAGGCTTTAATACGATTTGCTTAACAATAGATAATGAACCTATGTCGAGCGAAGGTACCTCACCAGACAGTAGTGTGGGAATCGACCGTTCACGGAGACAGTTCATCGCCGCCGCCGGCGCGGCCGGCGCGCTTGGCCTCGCTGGCTGCCAAGGTGGATCAACAGGTGGCGAGGAGGCAGTGACCGTTGCGAGCCTGAATCCAATGACTGGCCCGTTCAGCTCTCTCGGGCCAGGCCAGCGCACTGGGGCTGAACTCGCTGTAGCAGAAATAAACGACAACGACGACTACGACTTCGAGTTCGAGTTGGTGACGGGCGACACAGAAACCGAGGCCGGGGCCGCACAGTCCGAGGCCCAGCGTGTCGTCCAGGAAGAGGGGGCAGAGTTCGTGTTCGGTGCGATTTCCAGCTCCGTTGCGCTCGGGCTGAACGACTTTGCCGGGCAATCTGAGCATATCTACTTCCCCGGCGGCGCAGCGGTGCCGATCACCGGGTCCGCCTGCAACGAATGGGTGTTCCGCTTTGAAACGAATACTGCACAGATCGCCGAGGCGATATCGGCGTATTCAGTCAACAATCTGGGGAACAACGTCTGGTTCCACTACGCGGACTACGCGTACGGCGACTCGGTGTACAACCGCACGAGCAGACGAATGGAGAACGCCAGCGACGACTACACCGAGGTCGGGACATCAACGTCGGAGTTGGGTGCCAGCAACTACGGTTCGTTCATCACGCAGATCAGCAACTCCGACGCTGACGTGGTCGTGTTGGGGATGACCGGTGGTGATCTGGTGAACTTCACCAACCAGGCCGCAGATCAGGGCCTCACCGACCAGATGGCTGTTGTCGGTCCGACCCAGACGTTCCAGAGCGTCCGTGCCGGGACCGGGTCGAACAGCGTCGGCACCTTCGGCGGCGCTCGGTATGACCCCTCGCTCGAGACCGGGGACAATCAGGCATTCGTCGAGGCCTACGCCAGCGAGAACGACAGAGAGCCCGGCAACTTCGCCCGCGTCGGCTACGACTCGATGCGGCTGATGGCCAAAGGAATGAACGAAGCCGGGAGCACCGAACCGGGGGATGTCCGGGACGCCCTCGAAGGAGGCACGTTCACGACAGTGCTGGGGGACATCACGCTTCGGGAGAGCGATCACCAGGCCACCAATCCGACGTGGATGGCCGAACTCGTCGCGGGCGATGGCGACACAGCGGATGTCGAACTCCTCGAGCAGGTCCCGGGTTCGGAGACGCTGCCACCGGCCAGTGACCTCGGCTGTGAGATGTAGGTAGTACGATGGTTGCTGCCGATTTCATCGAACAACTGCTGAATGGCCTCACCCTGGGGATGGTTTACGTCCTGCTAGCCGCCGGACTGTCGGTCATTTTCGGCGTGATGGACGTGATCAACTTCTCCCATGGCGAACTGTTCGCGCTCGGCGCGTATTTCTCCCTCAGCATCATCGCGCCGTTCGGCGCGGGGACTGGGTTCTGGATCGCGATAGTGGTTGCACCGGTCGCCGTCGGTCTCATCGGTGCCGCTATCGAGCGAACGACTGTCCGACCGCTGTACGGTCGAGACCCGCTATATCACATTCTCCTGACGTTCGGGCTCGTGCTCGTAATCAACGACGGCATCCGTCTTATCTGGGGGACACAGCAACGACAGCTAGCTGTCCCGGAGTATCTGAGCCGACCAGTGTCCATACTGGGCGTCCAGGTGTCCGTGTACAATTATTTCATGATCGTCTTTGCGGCGCTGCTCGCGGTAGTGACGTGGTACCTGCTGAACCGGACGAAGTACGGGATGATCATCCGTGCCGGATCGCAGGACCGTGAAATGGTCCGCAACGTGGGTATCGACATCGACCAGTACTACACGCTGGTCTTCGGTGTCGGTGCGGCGCTCGCTGCTGTCGCCGGGATCGTCCTCGGCGGCTACCAGAACGTGAACACCGGGATGGGGAACAGCGTCATCATCCCGGCGTTCGTTGTCGTCGTCCTCGGCGGCCTCGGTAGCTTCAGGGGTGCCGTCTTCGGCGGGTTGCTCGTCGGTGTCGTCCAGACGCTGATGCGGGCCTACAATGGGTCTGTCGTGGCAACGGTCGGAGACGTCACGCTGAGCGTTCCCAATCTCGAGGGGTTGACTGTGTACCTGCTCATGATCGCCGTGTTGCTCGTGAAACCGCAAGGACTGTTCGGAACGCGAGGTGAAGAGTCGGAAAGCGAGGGCGAGATTCTCGTCGGGGGGTATGGCGGGGTACTGGCGGACAGCACGCGGGTACGGCTCGGCGGTATCGCCGTTGTCGCGCTCGCGCTCGCCCCACTCGCGATTCTGTTCATGGGCGACCAGTACTACCTCGTCGTTCTCAACGAGATCCTGATCTGGGCAATCTTCGCATTGAGTCTCGATATCGTGATGGGCTATGCCGGCCTGGTCCCGCTGGGCCACACGATGTTCTACGGCGTCGGTGCGTACACCGCCGCGCTCGTCATGTTGCACTATTCGCAGTCGGTTTTCGTCGTCTTACTCGGGGCGATTCTCATCTGTGCCGTCCTAGCTTGGATCGTCGGCAGCCTCTCGATTCGGGTGTCCGGCGTGTACTTCGCCATGATCACGCTGGCGTTCGCGGAGCTGCTCTACAGTGCTGTGTTCAAGTTCGACTTTACCGGCGGGAGCGACGGCCTGCTCGGCTTCGAGGCGTTCCTCGGATTCGGTACTATCGGGGCGTCGCTCTCGAACATCGAGTTCGGGCTCCTCGGCTACGAACTCGGACAGCAGTTCGTGTTCTACTATCTCGCCCTGCTCATCGCCGTGCTGTCGCTCCTGTTCGCTCGGCGCATGATGAACGCGCCGTTTGGCAGTGTCCTGCAGTCGATTCGGGAAAGCGAGGAGCGAGCGGAGTTCATCGGGTACGACGTCAACAGATACAAGCGCCGAGCGTTTGTCATCAGCGGCGGAATGGCTGGACTGGCTGGCGGCCTCCTCGCAATCAGCCCGTCCACAGTCATCATTTCACCGGATCAGACCCTCAACTGGATCCACTCTGGTGAAGTCATCGTCATTGCGCTGTTCGGCGGAATGGGGACACTGTACGGTCCCATGATCGGCTCCGGTGTCTTCTTCGGTGCCGAGGAGTTCCTCTCGTCGTACACCGACCAGTGGCGGCTTATCATCGGGACGATGTTCATCCTGTTCGTGCTGTTCGTCCCACGCGGTATCGTATCGATTCCGTCTCTCGTCGCACAACGGCTGGAGACGGCCAACAACGCGGACGGTCCTGTTGACATGGATGAGCCGGAAGTGAGAAGCGATGACTGAGACTGTACTCGAAACGGACGGACTGACGAAGCGGTTCGGCAAGCTCACCGCCGTTGACGACGTGTCGCTGTCGGTTGCGGACGGTGAGTTCAGGAGCGTTATCGGGCCAAACGGGGCCGGGAAGACAACGACGTTTAACCTCATCACTGGCGCACTATCGCCGTCAGCGGGCGTCGTGCGGTTCAAAGGTGAGGACATCACTGACGTCGCGCCACACGAACGGGTTGGCCGCGGACTGGGCCGGTCGTTCCAGATTACGAACGTTTTCGGTGGTCTCACCGTTCGAGAAAACGTTCGGCTGGCAGCACAGTCCGTCCACAGTGACGAGATCAACCCCGGCGAAGCGCTGTTCCGTGACAAGAACGGCTTCGACGAGATCGCGGAGCAAACCGGGACAGTACTGGAACAGATCGGGCTCCAAGACAGGGCTGACGAGCACGCGGAGGCCTTGGCGTACGGCGATCAGCGACGACTCGAACTGGGGCTCGTGCTGGCGACAGACCCCGACCTCGTCATGCTCGACGAACCGACCGCAGGAATGAGTAGCGAGGAAACACAGGCCACGATGAACCTCATCGATGAGGTCCTCTCAGACCGGTCGTTGATGCTCATCGAACACGATATCGACCTCGTGATGCGTGTTTCGGACCGGATTACCGTCCTTACTCGCGGCGAAGAACTCGCAAGCGGGACACCCGACGAGATCGCAAACAACGAAGACGTCCGCGATGCGTACCTCGGTGGTGTCCGCGAATGACCGACCCGCTCCTCTCTCTCGAAGATGTCCGGGCCGGGTACGGGATGACCGAGGTGCTACAGGGCGTCTCGATGGATGTCGAACGCGGAAGCGTTGTGTCGCTGGTCGGGCGCAACGGCGTCGGCAAGACGACGACGCTACGGTCGATTGTCGGGAACATCACCCCGACTGGTGGGTCAATAACGTTCAATGGCGACGATATCACGACACTCAACGCCGAGGCGACGATCCGGAGCGGCATCGGGTTCGTTCCCGAAGAGCGACGGATCTTCCCCGAGTTGACCGTCCGAGAGAACATCAGAATGGGCGAGATCGGCGCCGAGTCGCCTGACGGGCCGTCAGTCGACGACGTGCTGGACATGTTCGAGAACCTCGCGGAGCGAGAACACAAGGACGGGTCGGTCCTTTCCGGTGGCGAACAGCAGATGCTCGCGGTCGGCCGTGCCCTGACTGCCGACCCGGATCTGTTGTTGCTTGACGAACCGACGGAAGGGCTCGCACCCTATGTCGTCCGACAGATAGAGGACCTTATCCTCGAACTGAACGAACAGGGTATCACGGTGCTGGTTGTCGAGCAGAACATCCCGGTCGCACTGGCGGTCTCGGAGTACACGTACATCCTCGAAAAGGGCGAAATCGTCCACAAGGGGACTGCGGCGGAGATCCAGAACAACGAGGACGTACTCGACAGACACCTCGGCGTCGGTGTCACTGACTGACTATGGCGACAATCGCCGGGCGACGACCCGATCCCCGGTCACTTGCCGTATAGCGCAGGGCCCCGTTCGGGACGGGGCTTACCGACCATAGTTCGAACTCCATGCACCGAGCAGTAGCGACCATCAGTGTGTGAACATACCCCATGGCTCGTTCTATTCTATTGAATCGGTTTCTATCGTGTCAAAGTGTTATTCCGGAGGTATCGAGCGGTTTCACAGGTTTCTTGTCCAGAATAGCGGTGTTCGAGTCAGTAGAACTACTGATACGAGAGATTCACCTGTAGCTCGCCGGAGATTCCACGGATGAGGTCCGTCAGTTCGTTTTCGATGCGTTCCGAGTCCAGCCGGTTCGCTGGTCCCGAGACGCTGATGGCACCGTACGTGTTGCCGGCGTTGTCTACCAGCGGGGCACCGACGCCGGCCACGCCTTCGAGGAACTGGTCGATACCGTAGGCGACGCCGCGGTCCTGAATCTCGTCGAGTTCTGCTTCGAGTTCCTGCCGATCCCGACCGTCGGGGAGAGGGTAGTCGTAGCTTTCGAGGATTGTCTCCCGCCGGTGTTCCGGCAACACTGAGAGGATTGCCATGCCACCAGCGAGCCTGTACAGTTCGGTGTACTGGCCGATCTGTGAGTTTGTCTGAATCGCCCGACTGCCGAGCGCTTTGGCCAGGAAGACCGCCTTTCCGTTCTCTTCGACGATCCACCACGCTTTCTCGTCGGTTTCGTCGGCTATCTCGTTCAGTTTCGGGGCGACCTCCTGGTACATTTCCTGTCGCTCGCGGACTTTCATCCCGATATCCAGAAACCGCAAGCTCAGCCGATACGCCTTGTTCTGGTCCTGGACGACGTAGCCTCGGCTCTGGAGTGTCGAGAGATGAACGTGGACTGTGCTCTTGGGCATCTCCACTCGCTCTGCCAGCTCAGTGACGCCGAGTGCCTGTTCCGTTTTCAGTGCTTCAATAATGTCCAGCACCCTCCCGGCGGACTCTATCGGGCCTTGTCCTGTCATACGCGTATATTCGGCTAACTGTTTATAAAATTATTCAACAAGATTGAATCATGTGCCCAGGGACTGTGCTATCAGGTGTATTCCCAGTGGCGTCGCGACGACTGAACCATGATATACCTACCCAAAACTCGGCAATCCAGTAACCCTCCTAAATTCCGTCCGTTCCGTTTACGTACCTACTGACCACTGTATTGCCACTGAGAAACGGAGTAAGGCGGCGTCGTCCCGGTATTCTAGTGCCGGCCGATGCAGATGTCGGACGCTGGCACTTTTGCTGTACACCACGCTGTTCAATCAGCTTGAACTCGGCCGCAGCATACGAAATACAAATGAGAACATAGCGAGGATAGCAGCGTTACCGGGACTAGTCCTGTCACAGTCTCCCAGTCCGCTTCGATTCGCCTTGTTCGTGCTCAGCACTCTCCTTGCACAACCGCAATCACTTCTCGTATCGCCTCGATACTGGTCTGCTGCACTCCAACGCCGATACTATCACCTACAGCCGGTAACTCTCAGGCCGACTCTGAAAAAGATAACAGCCGTACGCCTGTTATCTTATGGGCGTATCTCTGCGGTATGCGCGCTCCAGAGTCGCAGTGCAACCATCCGGCCTACAGTGAGGGTTGTTCACAGGTGTTGAATCTCAGTCAGGGTTACATCTGTCTCTCCGCTACTCTCGACCGCCTATAGTAGCCATTGAAAATCAACGCACACCTGATCGCCCGACGGCAGTTCGATCAGTGTGTACATCGTTTCAATTATTACTATCGTGAGACGTGTAGATAAGCCGACCACTCCGATAATATCTGTACGCCTGTTATCTGAAGGCAACGCAGATGTCGTATTACGAAACACAGCGCCGTTGCGGTCCTGACGCCTCACAACGACAACAGTTCATATCGCAAGTGACTGCGCCTCGCTGGTGACTGCGTGAATACATTTCACATTACGAAACGAACTCCCATACTCGCTCGCAGAGCGGGAATATTGAATACTAAGTAAGCACGTCGCAGATAGTCTCGTCAGCCAGCCCTGCTCTCAGCGCGCTGTTAAAGCGGGTCCGTTCCGCGGTGCTTCCTCCCAGTGGCTCCTTGGGTATTCTCCCGGCCGTCACTACCACTGGGAACCCTTCACGGGTACTCTCAAGCCACATTCTATCGAGCGTTGCGGAATGAGAAAAATCAGGCTGCAACCGGACTCTCTTCGTCGATTTCCGTTTCACTGTTCTTGATCGCAGTGCCGGAGTCCGCATCAAAGAGATGGATGACCTCCTCTGGGAACCGCAATCCGACCGTGACGCCATTCCCGAGGTTTGACCCATCCTCGACGGTGACCGTATACTGCTGCCCGTCGATAGTCACGTACACATGAAACAGGTCCCCAAGTGGCTCGACGACGTCGACGGTCGCGGTAACGGTCTGCTCCGGGCCAGTCGCGGTGCTGAGCTGAATATCTTCGGGCCGGACACCGAGGATGACTTCCTCGTACCCGTCGAGCTGGGCGGTGGTTTCAGCGGACAGCCCGTAGGTAAACTCCTGGTGCACTAGCGACCCGTCCTCGACAGCGGCAGGAATGAAGTTCATCGAGGGCGACCCGATGAACCCGGCGACAAACCGATTGGCTGGACGGTGATAACACTCCAGTGGCGTTCCGACCTGCTGTAACACGCCGTCGTCCAGAATAGCGATACGGTCGCCCATCGTCATTGCCTCCGTCTGGTCGTGAGTAACGTAGATCGTTGTCACGTCGAGTTCGTTCTGGAGGCTCTTTAGTTCGGTCCGCATTTTCGTCCGGAGTTTGGCATCCAGATTGCTCAGTGGCTCGTCCATCAAGAACACCGCTGGGTCCCGAACGATTGCTCTCCCGAGCGCCACCCGCTGTTGCTGGCCCCCAGATAGCTCCTTTGGCGGATCATCAAGCAAGTCCTCGATGCCCATCATCTCGGCTGTCTCGGTTACACGCTGTTCAATCGTTTCTGTATCCAGATCCGTCGTCATCTTCAACCCGAACGACATGTTCTCCTCTGCGGTCATATGTGGATAGAGCGCGTAGTTCTGAAAGACCATCGCGATGTCGCGGTCACGGGGCTCGGTGCCGATAACAGACTCGTCTCCGATCAGAATATCGCCCTCAGTCACCGTCTCAAGCCCGGCGACCATCCGCAAGGTTGTCGATTTTCCACAGCCGGACGGGCCGACCAGTACCAGAAACTCGCCGTCGTTTAGCGACATATTCACCGTATCGACAGCGACAACCTCGTCGCTCCCGTCGGAAAACGTCTTGACAAGGTTATCGAGCTCTAACTGTGCCATGCGATACCTGTTATTGTTCCACAGAGATATATAATAGTTTGTGTTCTTCGATTATAGATGGGAACCTTTCATATACCTGGAGCGGGTTTAAGTTCGTATACGGGACTAGCGGTAGTGAAAAGAGCACAACTATGGTTCCATTCACAACAGAGTCAGAGTCAGTGTATCGTCAGTTGGGTGTCACGCCGGTCGTCAATGCAGCGGGCACAAAAACGCGGATTGGCGGCAGCCTCATTCGAGAGGAAGCCGCGGACGCCATGCGCGCTGCTGCCGACGAATTCGTTCAGCTGAGTGACCTAGAGGCAACGGCTTCCGAACAGATCGCTGAGATCGCCGGGTCGGAAGCCGGATACGTTTCGCCGGGTGCTGAGGCCGGCCTGTTGTTGGCCGCGGCTGCCGCGATCGCGGGGGACGACCCGAAAACTATGTCGGAGTTACCCCATCCGACAGACGCACCAAACGACATCGTGATGCCCCGGACTCACCGGACGGGGTACGACCACGCACTGCGAGCGGCTGGCGCAAACATCGTCGATGTCGGGACAAACGATTACCACCTCGGCACTGGCGCAACAAACGTGGAACCCTGGGAGATCGAAAGCGCCATCGACGAAAACACTGCCGGGGTCGCGTACGTCCAGAAAACATACACACAGCCGGACCTCTCGACGGTCTCGGAGATCGCACACCGACACGATGTCCCCGTGATTGTCGACGCTGCCGCCGAGGTGCCGCCCATTGAGAACCTCTCTCGTTTCGTCGAGCAGGGAGCCGACATGGTGGTGTTCAGCGGTGGCAAAGGAATCCGCGGCCCACAGACGACGGGTATCATCGCCGGCAAACGTCAGTATATCCGTTCAATCGCTGTGCAGCATCAGGATATGCACGTCGACCGCCGGGTCTGGAACCCACCCAGCTCGCTTATCGAGACGGAACGGTTCGATGGGGTCCCCAGACAGGGAATCGGACGGTCGCTCAAGGTCGGTAAGGAGGAACTTGTCGGCCTCATTCGCGCGCTGGAACTGTTCATCGAGGAGGATCAGGAAGCGATTGTCGCCGAGTGGGAGAACCTCGCCGAAAACATGGCGAGCCAGCTCGAGGCAGCGGGCGTGGAGACCACAGTCGTCGCTGGTGGTGAGCAGAGTGTTGCTCCACGGGTCGTTGTGGATATAACTCACTCCCAATCTACCCTCTCGGCAGCCGCGCTGGTGACAGAACTGCAGCGCGAGGACCCGCGCGTGTATGTCGGTGAGGACCGCATCGACGAGGGAGAGATCGTTCTCAACCCAATGTGTCTCGACGAAGACGGTGCTGCGTACGTCGTCGACCGCCTGCTCACACATCTGTAACAGAGAAAAGATATAAATAATAACTTACAATACCATAGCATAGTATGGACGTCCTCGTAGTAGTTGCCCACCCAGACGACGCAGATGTCTTCTGTGGCGGTACGATAGCAAAGCACGCTGAACGCGGTGACGAGGTCAGTATCGTACACATGACTCGGGGAGAGTACGGCGGGCTGCGAACGGACTCACAGGAAGCCGTCGGGAGGGTCCGTGAACAGGAGGCCCGCGACTCGGGGGCGGTGTTAGGCGCCTCGGAAGTCGCGTTCCTCGAGTTCAAAGACGGGCGGATCACTTACTCCCTGGAGAACCGTGTAGAGATGGTGGATGTCATCCGGGAGTACGACCCGGACGTCATCCTCACGCACTACAAAGACGATCTGCATCCAGACCACCGAGCGACGTCACGTTTAGTTACGGACGCGTACTACATGGCTTCGCTCCCCCTCGTTGAGACGGATTTCGAACCCTGTGATCCGGACAACATCTACTACTTCGGCAAGCCGACATCGGAGTTTACACCCTCCATGTTCATCGATATCGATGGGTATCTGGAACAGAAGGTCACGGCGATCAAGAAACACGAGTCACAGGTGGAGTTCCTCGTCGAGCACGGGGGCATCGACGCCGAGTTCGACAACCTCATCGACGGACTTCGCGCCGAGAATCTCGTGTTCGGGAAGCAGGCCGGTGCCCGCAGTGCGGAGGGGTTCGTCCCGCTGCACGAGTCCGCACAGGAGTTTCTCGGATAGGGTCGCCGGCGTTTCACCAGCACTGTCGTTGAAGCTACCTCAGTCGGGAATCGTGACCGGAAGCGTCCCCGTTGGGTCGACTGTCCCTGCCAGTGCTTTCGCCGCTGCCTGAATCGCACCTGGCGAGTAGCCGTACGTCGTCAAAAACGTAGCCGCATCTGGACAGACAGAGAGGTCGTATGGGTTCCGTACGGCAAGGACTGCCAGCCGGTCGTGGTGCGCAATGAGTGTCCGGAGCGTCGCTGCCTGTGACTCGTTTGCCAGGGCATCGTAACTGACAGCGACAATCTGCTCGTTCGCTGCCGCTATCTCGACAGTCTCACCGGTCGCCACTGTCTGTGTCGTGATTTCAAACCCGACCTCGCTGAGCGCAGCAGCGACCATCTCTGGGTCGTATCGCTCGTCCTCGGCGGGCGACCCCCGCGTCCCGGTAAAGCTGACCACATGCAGGTGACGCGACGTATCGAACGGCAATGTCTCGCTGTCGTCCCTGACGAGTGTTACCCCACAGTTTGCGATTTCGGTTGCAAGCTGTTTCGATTCGGTCGCACAGCGATTCCACTCCGGCTCTTCGGCAGTCTCAGATGCACCCATCCGTTGCTGTTTACAACGCCGGATGCGCTGCAGCGACCGGTCGATTCGCTCCTCGGTAAGCCGTCCCGTTCGGACGGCGGCAAGCACGGCCTCAATCGCTGCACGCTGTCGCTCGAGCGTATGTGAAACAGTGACGATATCACACCCGGCCTCGATTGCACGGACAGCCCCTTCGGCGGGACCGACGCCTTCGGCAATCGCATCCATCTCGAGACAGTCCGTGACGAGTAACCCATCAAACCCCAATTGCTTTCGAAGCAGTGCTGTCTGGACTGCCGACGATATCGTCGCTGGCAGTTCGTCGTCACCTGTTATCGCCGGAAAGGCAACGTGTGTGGTCATGATCGCGTCGATACCGCTCTGTATCGCCGCTTCGAACGGTGCGAACTCCACGCGTTCCAGTCGGGATCGCTCGTGGGCGACCACCGGCAGGTCGAGATGTGAATCGACTGCCGTGTCGCCATGACCGGGGAAATGCTTCCCACAGGCCGCGACAGCCACGGACTGGAGGCCCTGGGCCATGGCTGCGCCCAGCGCAGCCACACGCTCGGGGTTTTCACCGAAGGACCTGACGCCGATTACGGGGTTGTCCGGGTTGTTGTTGACGTCGAGGACTGGCGCGAGGTTCAGATTGATTCCGAGGCTCCGTAGCTCCCGTCCGACGGTCACACCTGCTTTCCGAGCCATCGCTTCGTCATCACAGGCCCCAATGAGCATCTGACTCGGCAGTTGCGTGCCCCAGTCGAGGCGTGAGACGACGCCACCCTCTTGATCGGTGGCGACGAACAGTGGGAGGCCAGCGCCGACTGCTGTGGCTTCTGACTGCAACTCCGCCGAGAGGGCTGCCACCTGCGCGGGCGACGTAATATTTCGGGTGAAATAAATGATGTTGCCGAGGTTGTACTCACGAATCAGTTCCCGTATCCCATCAGTCGGTTCGGTGCCGTCAAAGCCAGCCATGAATAACTGGCCGACTTTCTGTGCTAATGGCATACTCGCCACCGTCTGAGTCTGCATATGACAACATCCGACGTGCTGGGGATATAAAACTACGTTTGGAATCGCGAACCGCCACAAAACTGGAGCCGAAGATTACTGCTTGACACTCCCGGACGTCAGCCCGGAAACGATCTGCCGCTGGAACACGACGAAGATTGCGAGCAGTGGGACAGCGGCGAGCGTCGAGGCAGCCATCATCTGGCCCCACATCGTCTGATCCTGCTGCTGGAAGTTCTGAATCCCAATGGAGAACGGCGTGACGTTGTCGGTCGCCAGGACCGACGCGAAAAGCACCTCGTTAAACGCGAGCAGGAACACGAACATCCCAGTCGCGGCCAGGCCCGGTGCTGCAAGCGGCATGACGACGCGGAACAGGGCCTGTGTCCGCGTACAGCCGTCGATCCGCGCGGCTTCCTCCAGCGCGGTCGGTATCGTGTCGAAGTACCCACGAAGCATCCAGATGGTGAACGGGACGGTAAACGTCGTATAGAGGAATATCATTCCATGGTACGTGTCTTTCATCGGCACGTTCGCCGACTGGTCCATGACGATGAACAACAGAAACATCGGGATGAGGATGAGTACTCCGGGGATCATCTGCGTTGCGAGTGCCCCCATCTCGAACTTCTCCTTGCCGGGGAACTCATATCGCGACAACGAGTAGGCAGCCAGTCCACCGATGAACAGCGAGAGGACCGTTGTCACACTCGAAATGATCAGGCTGTTAACGTAGTAGTCAACGAGCGGGAACCGCTGGAACATCAGGAAGTAGTTCTGGACATAGGGGTCCGCCGGAATTATGTCGAGCCCGAGCTGCAGCACTTCATCACGGGTTTTGAACGACGTCGTGAACATCATCCAGACGGGGAATATCGCGAATATGAGAACGAGGATGAGCACGGAGCGCCAGAGTAGTTGGTACACGAGCTCTTTGCCGTCGGCAGTCAGTCGCATTTCGTCGGGCACCACCGTACTTTCTGACCCAACGGCAGCCATGAGCGAACTGAGCATCTCAGATAGCACCTCCGTCGTAGCTAGACGCCACAACGCGCTTGTAATAGACGTATGCGATGGTCATAGAGAACAGGAACAGCATCGCGCTGAGCGCGGACCCGATCCCGTACGCACTCTGTTTGAAGCCAAAGGAGTAGATGAGCAACATCAGGACGTTCCCCGATTCGCTCGGTGACCCGCCCAGCAAAATATACGGGACGGGGAAGTTGATGAAGGTCCAGAGGATCAACAGCAGTAGAATGACGGCAGAGACGGGCTTCAACTGTGGCAGCGTCACGTACCGCAGTTTCCCCCATCGGCCGGCCCCGTCTATCTCTGCAGCCTCGTACAACTGCTCCGGTACCGACTGCAGTCCGGCGTACAACATGATCGCCGCATACGGGAAGTTCCGCCAGACGTTCGCGATGATTATCGCGTACAGCGAGTTCGGGCCCAGAAGCCAGAACAGGGACCCCTCGATGAGTCCCGCCTGCCGGAGTAACGCGTTGATGACTCCAGTATCGCTCCGGAACATCATCCGCCAGGTGAGAAGCGTGACGACAACCGGTGTCACGTACGGAATCAGAATCACGGTCCTCGCGACAAGCTTCCCTCGGAATTGCTTATCGAGGGTGAGTGCGGTGACGAGCCCGAGAACGTACGTCCCTACGACCGAGCCAACCGTGTACAGAATGGTGACTTTGAGCGAGTTCCAGAACTGTGCGCCATAGATCGTATCCTTCTGGAAGACCTTCGCGAAGTGGTCAAGCCCGACGAACGTCTCTGGGCGGAACCAGTCAGTGTATCTGAGCGACGGGAACTCGTAGAAACTCATAACGAACCCGAGGATGACTGGAATCCCGTGGACGAGAAGCATCATTGCCAGAGCCGGGGCAATGAGCTTGAGCCCGAAGCGCTGGCTTGCAGGTAACGAGCTAACGTATGGGATATGAACCGCTGGGAGTCGACGTCTGACTCGCTGGTACGCGGACAGGAGCATACACAATCGATTATTATGCAATGTATTTAATCGTTCTGCACGACGTAGAGTGACACGGTCCCGACACAAAGCTATAGTAGCCGTTGAAAATCAATGCACACCTGATCGCACGACGGCAGTGCGATCAGTGTGTAAATCGTTTCAATTGCTACTATAGTAGCTATTCGACGGGACAAGCACAGACCCACACTCCAACGATCTGTTTCCGGAGTTTATCCCTGAAGCGCGTTCTCTGCCTGCATCGCAGCCTGTTGGAGTGCCTTCTCGGTATCGCCTTCGGACCAGGAGTCCGTTGCTGCCTTCGTGAGTACCTTCGTGACAGCCCCCTTGATCGCTCCGGAGACATCACCCCAGCCCACGACTTGCGGCGCTGTCTTGGCGTTTGTGTTGTTCAGAACGTCTTCACTGAAGGACTGATACAGCTCACCCTGGAAGGCGTCTTGCTCGAAGCTACTCTTGATCGTCGGCAAGAAGCCAGAGCCCTTCGCGAGTTCTGCGTTGACCTCGGGCTGCATCAGATACTCGATGAAGGTCGCGGCTTCGCTCTTCTTCTTCGTCCAGGGATGGATGCCCATGAGGTTCACTCCGAAGAAGGTCGACGACTCTCCCCGGGGACCGGCCGGCGGCTTGCCGACGCCGAGTTCGGCGTCGATATCGTTTGCTACCCTGAGCCCCTGCCACGTCGAGGCTATCCGTTTGCTGCTAAACGCGTTGTTCCGTGCAACGCCGTTCCACTCGACTGAGGCCTGTGGGGACGCTTTGTGCGTCGTCGACAGGTCCTTGTAGAAATTCAGCGCCTCCACCGCCGCGTCGCTGTCGAATGTCGGCTTGGACCCGTCGATCACGCTCCCGCCGTTTTGCCAGATGAGCATCATATAGTACTGGACGACTGCCCAGTTGTTCGCACCAGGAATGCCGAACAGGTACCTCGTGTTGTAGCCTTCCTGTTCCCACTTTTCGGCCTGCGTGTTGTACTTCGACGCATCATTCGCGAGTTCGTCCCAGGTCGACGGAGGGCCGTCGATACCGGCTTCCTCGAACAGCGATTTATAATAAATGTGTCCGCGGGGTCCCCAGAACCAGGGGAACCCAGCCCGGACACCGTCGAATTTGCCGATCTGAAGCGGCGAATCATAGATATTGTCTGTCGGCATCGAGACGCCGGCTTCTTCGAGGTCCATCCAGCCGTCGGAATTGACCTGTTGTGGCATCCACGTCGATGCGATCTCCTCGACGTCCGGACCGGTCCGAGTGGAGATACTGTTGTTTTGCTTCTTCCGAGCGACGCCCCAGCCCATCGTCTCGAAATCCACGCTGATCCCGTGTTCTTTCTTCAGTATGGGATTGTGCTTCTCGTAGAACGTCTCAATGTGGTCATTGACGAAGTGACGGACAGTGAGGGTGGTTATATCGTTCGATTGCTCCCCGGTGCTCGCGCCGGAGCCGCCATCCCCGCCGTCTCCGGAGGTACTCTCTGAACTTTCGTTGCCGCCACAGCCCGCGAGCAGCGTGACCGTTGCCGCTCCGGCGCTTTTGATGAAGCGACGTCGCTTGCCACTCCGCAAACTACTGTCTGACATATGCTATCACCAACGACCCATGTAGTATATATAATTAATTGTTTAGGATATTCTTCGCAACAGGTCCTACAGCCTATCACAAATACCTATCGTATGGTTTTATTATCCACTGCCATCAATCAGTAATCTAAGTGATCGCAGAGCGAGTCCGATCAGTCAGACAGTCGCTGGCTGACCGGAGCGTCTCTGCCGGCGTTGTCGTTGAAACAACTGACCACGGTGCCGCCCCTTGAACACCAAAACATGACTACACACGCAGTCTACGACGAGATCCGAACCGGTATCGATCGACTGAATCATTTCGAACTGAGTACGCACGACCTTTCCGAGCCACGCGAGCGTATTGCACACGCTGACCGAGTCCACTTCATCGGCTGTGGGTCCTCGTACTGGACCGGCGTGATCGGTCAGTATGCGTCTTTCCAGAGCGGCATCGATGCAACGGCGCACGCCGCGTCAGAATACCTGTTCGCCGGTCCGCCGATTACTGAGGAAACGGTTGTCGTCGCCTACTCCCAGTCCGGCGAGACGTCTGAAACCGTTACAGCCGCTCGACGAGCAAAAGAGGGGGGTGCGGTCGTTATCGGTGTTACAAACAGTGACGATTCGACGCTGGGGTCAGTAGCGGACGAGGTCCTCGTCACGCCGGCGGGGACCGAGAAGGCAGTCCTCGCTACCAAAACAGTCGATGCCGCGCTGATGCTGACGTTCTCGTTGCTCGAAAGCAAATACAGTGAGTACACACCGAGCGAACTGCAACGCACATGCCGGAACGTCATCGATCAGGACTTTCAGGCAGCCGTCGCCGTCCTCGCGGAGGCCAAGACACTCTACACTCTCGGACAGGGGATCGAATATGGACTTGCAGGCGAGGCGGCGACGAAGTTCGGCGAGGGTGCACTGTTGCATACGACAGCGCTCCCGACACCGGAAATCAGCCACGGTCCCATCGCAAACGCTGCCGGTGAGCCGGCACTCGTCATTGCGACCCGAGAATCGAAGTCGTCGTTGACCAGCGAGGTCGTTTCAAAGCTACGCGACGCCGGAGTGACCACAATTGTCCTGCGGCGGCCAACGAACGACTACGGTGGAGACATCTCAATCGAACTCCCGTCCCAATCGCCAGACCACCCCATAGTCCCGTTGAAGATTCTGCAATCGCTCACGTACAAGACGGCCGTGAAGAAGGGATACGATCCGGACGATCCACCGGAACTCTCGAAACATATCGAGTGGAGTGCGCTGGGATAGCGGGCTACACCAGCAACCCTAGCGAATGGCACGTATCGATCTGGAGTCCTGTCGATAGCTGCCAGCGGGACGAACGCCACGATACACAGCCGCACAACCGATATTAATCCCGGCGGGCGCTGGATTATGCAGATTATATCATGAAGGTTAATCACACTCCGGATACGATGCGGCAGTATGCAAATCACCGGATACGAACTGTTCGAAATCCCTCCCCGCTGGGTCTTCCTGAAACTAGAAACCAATACCGGAGTTCTGGGGTGGGGTGAGCCCGTCATCGAGGGGAGAGCGAAAACAGTTCGAGCGGCGGTCGAGGAGATGCTGGACCAGTACCTCATCGGGAAGGACCCGTTTAGAATCGAGGATCACTGGCAAGCGCTGTACCGTGGCGGGTTCTATCGCGGCGGACCGATCCTGATGTCTGCAATCGCTGGTATCAATCAGGCGCTCTGGGATATCAAGGGAAAACACTTCGGTGCACCTGTGTACGAACTGCTGGGTGGCAAAAGCCGCGATAAGGTCAGAGTGTACAAATGGATAGGCGGTGACCGGCCTGAGGATGTCGCTGCAGAAGCGACGCGGTTAGCCGAGGCTGGCTACACCGCACTCAAAATGGATGCGACGAATCAGACCCGGTTCATCGAAACAAAGGCGTCGCTCGACGAGATCACAGAACGGATTCAGCACGTTCGAACAGCAGTCGACGACCGAGTGGATATCGGGATCGATTTCAGAGGCCGAGTATCAAAATCGATGGCCAAGACCCTCACCAACCGCCTCGAATCCGTCGAACCGATGTTCATCGAAGAGCCGGTGCTTCCCGAGAACATCGAACACCTTCCGAACATCGCGGCCCAGACACGCGCACCAATCGCAGCGGGTGAGCGACTGTATTCGAGATGGGATTACAAAGACCTCCTCAAAACGGGGGCGATTGACGTGATTCAGCCCGATGTCTCTCATGCAGGCGGTATTTCAGAGATGGTCAAACTGGCTAACATGGCGGAGTCACACGACGTCGCCATTGCACCGAACTGCCCACTGGGTCCAATTGCGCTGGCTGCGTCGATCCAGGTCGATACGGTCGTTCCGAACCTGTTAGTCCAGGATCAGGGGTTCGACGTACACTCTGAGACGACCAGTCCCGCACACGACCTGCTGAATTCGAACCCGTTTGCGTTCGACGACGGCTACCTGAAGACGCTGGACGGCCCGGGACTGGGTATCGACGTAGCGCTAGACGTCGTTCGGGAGAAGGCAGAAGCCGATCTCGACTGGCACAACCCGATATGGCGGCACGAGGACGGCAGCGTCGCCGACTGGTAACGATTGTTTCATAATAATAAAAACTTAAGCTATAGACGGGAGTAGTAATCTTATGCCCGATAAAACTGAGACAGCAACACTTTCGGCACCGATGAAGACGTTCGCCATCGTCGACGTGCTCAGAGACGCCGACGGGCCGCTTGGCGTCTCAGAGGTGGCCGAGCAACTCGGGTACACTCGGAGTACGACATACAAGCACCTGAATACGCTGTTGCAGTCAGGCTACGTTACAAAGAGTACAGGGAACTATCAGCTGACGTTACAGTTTGCCGATATCGGCGAACACGTCAAATCTCAGGCACCCATCTACCACGATACGAAGCCCCAGATAGACCAGATATCGGCGACGACCGGCGAGTCCGCCGGACTGGTTATCAAGTGCGAAAAGCAAATTGCCGACGTCTATCATACCGCCGTTGACGACTCTCCGAGACACGTAAACTCCCCGTGTTTTCACTGCAGCGCTCCGGGAAAGGCAATCCTCGCGGCGACCGACCCAGAGGCGGTCGATGCTATTTTAGACCACACTGGTCTGCCTGCAATGACCGAGAACACGATTACGGATCGCCAGACGCTCACCGCCGAACTCGACAATATCCGGGACCGGGGTATCGCGTTTGAGCGTCGCGAGCAGTATCCAAACGTAAACTGTGTCGCGGTTCCGATTCAGGACCAGTCTACAACCGCAGCCGTGTACGTGGCAGGACACGCTGAACGGCTGAGCGGGAAGCGGTTACAGGAGGATGTCCCCGGGATGATTCTGAGCGCCGTCAGGCAACTCAATGCGGAGCAAATCTGAGTCATTCGTCAGCCATTCCTGTTCACGGCCATTATCAGGACAGCCAATCGGCAATGCCCAGTACAGTCGCATCAACCCCGGTCCTATTTGACCGACGGCAGTTTCAGCAATGCCAGACATATCTCAACAAAAATTTTCATCCGAAGTAGAGTATTTCTTTTAGCGAAACTATTTGAGAGCGGGCCGCGAATGATATAACAGACGTACACTTATTATACCCATTCACTTAGTTGAACCCAGCCTCTCCCAAATATGCACATATCATCCTGTAGCCGTGCTCTACCGGTCCGCTTTCATCTGCTTGCCGTTCCACCGCTGTCGTTCAGTATGCTTCCCGCATCCCCACAGCTTTTCATAATACGAAATAATTTCGCCGAACTCCCTCTGTCGATTGGTCGAAACATTCAACTGTTGATGGATGGTGCGTTTCACTCACGGGGATACCTACAACAATGGATGCAATCGCTGTCAAGCGGGGAAAGACTCGGCCAGAACGCATCGACATCGAGCGCCCGGAACCGGACGAGGGAGAGGTGCTCGTGCGGACGCTCCGTGTTGGCATCGACGGAACGGACTTTGAGGTGCTATCGGGATCACATGGCGAGTTTCCCGAGGGCAGCGACTACCAGATACTGGGCCACGAGGCCGTCGGCGTCGTGGAGTCCTCGAACGGGACCGCGCTGAACGAGGGAGAGATTGTCGTCCCGACAGTCCGGCGGCCCGCAAACACGTCGAGCCGGTTCTTCGAGAACAACGAGCCCGATATGGCTCCACCAGGTGAGTATGTCGAACGGGGGATTGCGGGGGCGCACGGCTACATGGCCGAGTACTTCACCACACCCGCATCGTTTCTCGTCCCAATTCCGGAACCACTGGCAGATGTCGGATTTCTGGTCGAACCGATCAGCAATGCCGAAAAGGCACTTGAGCTGGCACAGCGCTCCAGATCGACCTTCGAGTGGCAGGATTCTGCCGGACTCGTCCTCGGAAACGGACCGCTAGGACTGCTCACATTGGCGATGCTTGCAGACCGGTGTGAGCGGACGTACTGTCTCGGCCGTCGTGAACGGCCGGACCCGACCATCGACATTATCGAGGAACTAGGGGCTACCTACGTCAATTCTCGACAGACGGCCGTCGACGAGATACCCGATGTCCACGAGCCGATGGATCTGGTGTTCGAGGCGACGGGGCACGCAAAACACGCGTTTTCGACGGTCGAGGCACTCGGTGCGAACGGAGTCGGCGTCCTCCTCGGCATCCCCGAGGATTGGGAATTCACTGTCAATGGCGGGGCGCTTCACAGGCAGTTGGTCCTCCAGAACAAAGCGTTGCTCGGGAGCGTGAACTCCAACGTCCGGCATTACAAACGCGCTCGTAACACACTTGCAGAATACCCGGACTGGTTCCTTGCGTCTATCATGACGACCCAGTGTTCGGTGTCGGAGTTTGCAGACGCATTCGAGGAGTCACCGGAGACTATCAAATCGTACATCGAATTCAGCACATAAGCTGCAGCATACCATCGATATGTGCATATTCACTTGAGAGAGTGGTATCCCCTCCGCATTTCTACATAAATAATCGCCTTAGTCACTCTTTTGACGAGAAAATTCGAAGCCGGGCTTCTCTGGAGGCATTTATGTCGACAATATTGTTATATGAAGATACCTACGGCATGTTTAGACGTAAGTATCTGTTGAGAGCGTAGAAATACATTGAACCCTCAAAATGAAACCCTCAAAACTGCTTCCGTACACATTATTTAGCTGCTGAATCCCAGAGCACGTTCGAAGCGGTCGACAGTTTTGTTATTGAATGCACAGCTATCCCTTCGGTTGTCCCCCAAAACGCGTTCGGAGACTGACGATGTGGTCTCGACTCATTGCCGCACGGACAGTGGACGCGCTGCGTCGTCCCGCCCCGCCCGCTCGAAATGCGAGTGAGGGTAATCGTGGTTAGTGTCTCCGCGTACCGTCGAACCCGAAGGTGTCAGCGAACTTTGAAGGGGAGATAGCATACCTCCGACCAGTGATCGCAAATGGACTAATTTCGCCGGTCGACGCCTTAGCAGAGCGCGCTATCGTTCGCGCCAGTGGCTACGTCTGGGAGTACTCATCGACCCACTCCTGCAGCGTGATGCCCATCGTTGACTGCGTAATCGCGTTCGAGGACGCGGAGTTCGCACTCTTGACGAGTTCGGCTTCCAGTGTCCGCGTCGGAATCTCGCCGATAAAGTGCGGAATCGCTCGCTGGACCGCCAGCGGACAGCCGACCTCGTGTGCGAGTGCATAGCCCGACAGGGAGTGTGGAATCTCTTCGGTTGCGTATCTCGGGTCCGGGTCGAGGAGCTTCTCGTCCTCGACGAAGTCGACGTACTCGTAGCACTTTCCGACGTCGTGGAGTAGTGTGGCTGCCACGATGACGTCCATATCGGGATCGGCACCGTGGAACTCCTGCTGCTCGATAGCGGATTCCCGTGCGATTCTGGTGACACCGCGGACGTGCCTGACGTTGGTTACCTCGTGGATGTTCCAGGCGTAGGGGATATCCGTAATGTCGCGCCAGCCACCTCGGTCGAGCGCGAGTGTCCACGCCTCGATGACGTTGCTGCGGAGGCTGTCCGACGAGATGTAGTCGAGTTCCGGGAACGCCTCCGTGACTTGCTCCTCGTAGTCGGGCATACTACCCCTCGTCCTTGACGAGCTGTTCCTGGCCGATAAACCGGGGCCGCTCGTCGATAGCCAAGAAGTTATCCACGTCCTCGCGGGCCGCTTTCGCTTTCCCTCTGTCAGGCGCGTAATCCCGCGATCCTTCGCTGCCGAGCGCGTCGTATAGCTTCTCGAGGTCGTCAAAGTAGAGCTCGGCGACGCCGTCGAACTCGGCGTTCTCGGGGTCAGTGGGGATGACCGTATTGTACTTGACGACGCCCTCGATCTCACGGGCGATCGGCGTATGGTTGGTCTGCCAGTAGTCGACGAACTCATCGTGTGTCATGTCGTCCTGCCGGACGAGAAACGCCGAGTGCTTGTAGAGGCCGTCGGTGTCGCCGTCGACCTCGTCTTTCTGGACGATCTCCTCGCCGATAATACGCGGCCGCTCCTCGACAGCAAGGAAGTTGTTCACGTCCTCGCGGGCCTTCGCGGCGACCGCTTTCGTGGGGTCATAGTCACGGGAGCCGGGACTACCCAGCGCCTCGTGCAGGTCCGCAAGCGTCTCGAAGTACAGCTCCGCCAGTCCGTCGAATTCGGCGTGTGCTGGTTCTGTTGGAAGGACTTGCTGGTAGCGAACCACGCCCTCGATGTCCTTCGCGATCGGCGTATGATTGGTCTGCCAGTAGTCGACGAACTCCTCGTGAGACATATCGTCCTGTCTGACTAACAGGGCTACGTGCTTGTACATCATCAGCACATTTCTGACCTATGAATATAAAAGCTAACGCTGTCGTCTATCAGATTAGTTAGGTCAGTAAAGATTAATGTACGCGTGACGCCGAAGACTGAACCGATATGGAGTCAGTAAACCCAGCCACGGGTGAGCGGCTAGACGTGTATGACCCGGATGATGACGACACAGTCGAACGAAAACTGGACCGAGCCGCATCGACGTTCGAGGAATGGCGTGATGTCCCGTTGCGTGAGCGCGAGCAATTACTTGTAAACGCCGGCGAGGTCCTCCGGGAGAACAAACAGCGGTACGCAGAGCTGATGACCCGGGAGATGGGCAAACCCATCACTCAGGCCGTCGCTGAAGTCGAAAAGTGTGCCTGGGCGTGTGACCACTACGCTGAATACGCGCACAAATATCTCTCCGATGAGCACCACCCCAGCCCGCCGGGGACAGAAGTAAAGACGGTCCACGACCCGCTCGGGCCGGTACTCGCGGTGATGCCCTGGAACTACCCGTTCTGGCAGGTCGTTCGCTTTGCCGCGCCCTATCTCACTGCCGGCAACGTCGGCCTCCTCAAACACGCCTCGAACGTTCCCGGGTGTGCGCTCGCGCTCGAAGAGGTGTTTACCGAAGCGGGCTATCCCGAAGGCGCATTCCAAACGTTGTTGGTCGGCTCTAGCGACGTCGACGGCGTTCTCGCAGACGACCGCGTTCGCGCGGCGACGCTTACTGGAAGTGGTCCCGCTGGTCGTGCCGTCGCCGAAACAGCCGGTAAACATCTGAAAAAGACCGTGCTGGAACTCGGTGGGTCCGACCCGTTTATCGTCCTCGACGACGCGGACCTCGATGCTGCCGTTGAGACTGGGGTACAAGCACGGACACTCAACGGCGGACAATCGTGCATTGCCGCCAAGCGCTTCATCGTTCACACAGACGTCTACGATGAGTACGTTGATCGGCTCGTCGCTGCCTTCGAAAACCTCACTGTCGGCGACCCGATGGCCGACGAAACCGACGTCGGCCCGCAGGCTGATCCGGACCTCATGGCCGAACTCCACGAACAAGTACGGGACAGCGTTGCCGACGGTGCAACGGTGCTGACTGGCGGCGAACCGCTTGACCGGCCCGGGGCCTTCTACCCGCCGACAGTACTGACTGACGTTCCTTCAGGGTGCCCTGCTGACACCGAGGAGACGTTCGGCCCAGTGGCGACCGTCTACGAAGTCGCCGATACGGAGGAAGCGATTGCAGTCGCGAACGACACCCGTTTCGGGCTGGGTGCGAGCCTCTGGACTGCGGACAGGGAACGCGGCCAGCGTCTGGCACGAGAGGTCTCCGCGGGCTGTGTCTACATCAACGAGATGACCAAATCAGATCCGCGGGTTCCGTTCGGCGGCATCAAAGACGCCGGCTACGGTCGTGAACTCTCGGAGATGGGAATCAAAGAGTTCGTCAACAAAAAGACGGTCTGGGTCGAATAACCGTTCGCGTTTTCAACTGGGTGGTCTTCACATTGCTGACGCGCTCGGCTCTCGTCTGCCAGCATCAACTACGATCCAGCGGTTCGCGCGATAGAACAAACCTTCTTGTTTCAAGGGGCGTTATGCAAGCGCATGGAGTTAGCAATACTGGGCGGTACTGGTGACATCGGTGAGGGACTCGCGATGCGGTTTGCCTCGGACACGGACCACGCGATTACGATCGGCTCGCGGGACGCTGCAAAAGCCACCGAGCGAGCGAGCGCGTACGAAGAACGACTGTCCGATCACGGCGTCGAGACTGGAATCAACGGGACAGACAACAGTAGCGCCGCGGCCGGTGCAGACGTGGTTATCCTGGCTATTCCGCCACACCACGTCGGCGATACGGTTGAAGCACTGACTGCGGATGACGTGCTCTCGGACCAACTGCTCATCAGCCCTGCCGTCGGGATGAACGGCGACGGGGATGGGCTCCACTACCGACCGCCGTCGACGGGAAGCGTAACTGAGTTTGTCGCGGAGCGGGCCCCTGAATCGGTTCCAGTGGCCGGCGCGTTCCATAACCTCGCCGCGGACCGGCTAGCGGATCTGGAGGCCACGCTCGATGTGGATACGCTAGTGGTCGCGGACGACCCGGCGGTCAGTGAACGAGTCGTGGCGCTAACCGATGACCTGGCGGGCGTCCGACCGATCCCTGCTGGGCCGCTTTCGAACGCCGCGGAAGTCGAGAGTCTGACGCCGCTGCTCATCAACATCGCTCGATACAACGAGGATATGCACGATGTCGGTGTGAGCTTTACGTAGACGCCGGCCGCGCTTCCGTCCGCCGCCGCGGTTCGATAGTATCGTAGCGAGATCGGCGACGTCCTCGCGTTTGCCTGTATCTGTAAACAGTCGCAACCAGGTCGGGAATTATCTCATCGCGCGTTGTCGATTTCGTCGATCGCGTCGGGGTTTTCGATACTCGAGAGGTCCCCCAGTGCTGCCCCCTCGTAGACGTTCTGAACGATTCGCCGGACAATCTTTCCCGACTGGGTCTTCGGGAACGCGTCGACGAAGTGGAGTTCACGCGGTCGGAACGGCTTGCCGAGCGCAGTCCCGACCTGCGTCCGCAACGTCTCGCGAAGCTCGTCTGATTCCTCGTACCCCTCGTTGAGGATGACGTATGTGACAACCGCGGTCCCCTTCGTTTCGTCGTCCGCACCGATGGCAACAGCGGCGTTGACCGCATCGTGTTCGATGAGTGCACTCTCGACCTCGGCCGGGCCGACCTTCCGGCCGGCGACGTTGAGCACGTCGTCCGAACGACCGTGCAGGAACCAGAAACCGTCCTCGTCTTTCTGGGCCCAGTCGCCGTGGTCCCACATATCGCCGAACCGCGACCAGTACTCTTCGAGGTACCGCTCGTCACCGCTCCACAGCGACTTTGTCATCGACGGCGCTGACGACTGACAGACCAGATACCCCTTCTCGTTGGCTTCGGCGACGGATTCCCCCTGTGCATCGACGACGTCGATGTCCATGCCGAGCGCCGGGCCGCCGAGCGTCCCCGGCTTCAGCGAATGCAGCGGCGTCGGCTGGAGGAAACAGCCGAAAATCTCCGTTCCCCCGGAGATGTTCATAATCGGTGTCGTCCCGCCGCCGACGTTCTCAAGGAACCACTCCCAGGAGTCCGGGTCCCACGGCTCACCGGTCGAACCCAGCAGGCGCAGCGTCGAGAGGTCGTGTCCCTCCAGCCACTCGTCGCCGTGTTTCTGTAGCGCACGGATTGCTGTCGGTGAAATTCCGAACACCGACAGATTGTGGGTGTCGATCAGCTCCCAGAACCGGTCCGGGTCTGGATAGTCGGGTGCCCCCTCGTACAGGAAGACGGTTCCACCGTGGGCGTGATTGCCGATTAGCGTCCACGGCCCCATCATCCAGCCGATGTCCGAGACCCAGAAAAAGCGGTCTGCGGGCTTGTGGTCGAACGAAAAGAAGATCTCCTTCGCCGGCTGGACGAGCCCGCCAGCGTGCGTGTGGACGATACCCTTGGGTTTGCCCGTTGTCCCGGACGAGTACAGCAGCATCGACTCGTGATCGGCGGGAAGGGACTGGGTCTCGTAGTCGGCAGACTGGGAACCGACTGCATCCGCCCACCATTCGTCACGAGCGGGGTCCCACGAGAGGGTTGATTCCCGAGAACCTAGCCGATTGTAGACGATTGTGTGCTCGACGTGACCGGCCGCTTCGATAGCCTCGTCTGCGGCCGACTTCAGGTCGATTTCGCTTCCCCGGCGGTAGAAACCATCACCGGTGAACAGGACTGAACACTCGGCGTCTTCGATGCGGGTTGCTGTCGCGTCGACCCCGAAGCCGGAGAAGATAGGGACGGCAATCGCACCCACTTTGAAACAGCCGTACAGCAGTGGGACGATCTCCGGGACCATCGGCATGTACAGCCCGACGGTGTCGCCGGTTCCGACACCGCGCTCTTCGAGTGCATTGGCGACTTGATTGGCCTGCTGGTGGAGTTCGTGATAGGTGACCTCACGGACGGTCCCGTCCTCGCCTTCCCAGATTGTCGCGACGGTATTTCGGTTCTCTGAGTCGGGGGCCGCGTGACGGTCGACGACGTTGTGAGCGATATTGAGTTCTCCACCGACGTACCAGTCCGTGAACTGCGGACCGTCTGTGTCATCGCGGACTTGCTCGTACGCCTCGTAAAATTCCAGGTCGAGATAGTCGACTATCTCGTCCCAGAACCAGTCAAGTCCGGACGCCGGCTCACCGTCGATATCGGTGACCGTCCGTCTGTGGAGTTCTTCGAAGGTCTCGATGCCGTGCGCTTGCATGAACGCGTAGACGTTGCTCTGGGTGACGAACGCCTCGCTCGGTTCGTACCGTACCTCCTCGAGTGCTGTGAGTGAGTCTGACATTGGATTCAAGTGGCTGTGACAGTGTCCGGAAGCTGTGCAGTCGCTGCAGTCGAGCTACCGTCTAGTTGAGCTACCCCGTCTTGTAGACGCCGCGTGCGTCCGCGACCTGTGTGCCGTCTTCAGCGTACACGTCAACACTGACGACACCAACGTCTCCCCCGTGGCGAACCACGTCCGCCTCCGCTCGGAGGTCACCTGTCCCGGCTTCGAGGTAGTCGATACGCATGTCGATGGTCGGCACCGGCTGGTCGACGAGGGACACGAGCGCGGCCCCGCCAACGGTGTCTGCGAGCGTGAATGTAACGCCGCCATGGGCCATTATCTGGTCTTCGTTCCACGACAGTTCTTCGCGCATTTCGATATGGCCTTCGGCGTACCCGTTGTCGACTGTGGTTATTTCGATATCGAGCAGGTCGGCAAACGGCATGTTCTCGAAGAACGCTTCGATGTCCATACTCATCTATTCGGTTCTTCACCTGGGGAAATAAGTATTGGTGTTCACAGGGGGCCGGACCACACGGGCGGCATCAAGGGAGTCCCCTGGCGCTCGTAGTGTCTCAGTCCCTTTGGCCCGGACTTCGTCTGGCGTCTCGCCGGTCACAGACACGATGTCCCAGTTCTCACCTGACCTTCGGCTGCACCTCTTCACCCAGCCGCCGGATACACTCGGCCATCTCCTGCGTTCCGGTTCCCGGGTGGTACGTCCGGAAGATGAAGTGAATGTCGTCGCCCAGCGCCTCGCGGTACGTTTCGAGTTCCGCCGTGACTTGCTCGGGCGTCCCGAAGATAGCCTGTTCTTTGAGTTCCTGTTTGCGGTCTTCGTCCAGTTCCGCAACCGTCTCGCCGGAGAATATCTCCTCGTACCGGCGCTGGATGTAGAGGTAGCCGTCGCGCATCCGCTCCCACGCGTCCTCGCGGGAGTCGCCGACGAACCCATGCTGCAGGACATATACCTGAAAGTCGCCCTCGATATCCTCGTCGTCGCGGACGTTACGGATGTCCTCAACACGCTTGCGGACGCCACCGACTGACAGTGACGACGGGGCACACCATGCGTCGGCGGTTCGGGCGGCCCGCCGGACGGCAGGCCGCGACGCGCCACCGAGCATGAGCGGGACGTCGTGGGCAGGCTTCGGTGTCACAGTGACGTCCGACGAGATGTCGTGGAACTCCGGGTCGTAGTTAAGCGGCCCGTCAGACCAGGCCCCGCGAAGTGTGTTGACCGTATCGACTAGCCGCTCGGCCCGTTCGTCGTCAGGAATCCCGAAAGCGTCAAACTCGGAGACGTTGGAGCCAATCGCCAGCCCGAGCGTCGTGCGGCCACCGGATATCTGGTCCACCGTTGCGATATCCTCGGCGAGCCGGATCGAATCGTACAGCGGCGCGAGTGCGATGCAGGACCCGATTTCGATGTCGTCGGTGACTGCGGCTAACGCCCCAAGCGCCGGCGTGACGCCCGATAGATAGTCGTCGTCGAGGAAGTGATGCTCTGAGACCCAGGCGCTATCGAGGCCCGCGCTGTCGATCACTTCCCCCAGTTCGAGCATTTCGTCGTAAATCTCGCTGGTTTCGCGGTCGTCGTCCGGGCGCTGCTGACAGGTAAACAGGCCTGTTCCCAGTTGCATAAATCCCCGTTACGGCGCGACCGACTTAACGGTAGTGGCGCGCCGGCACCCAAACAGTGCGTGAGACCGGCCGCGATACCTGCCAGTCAGTAGTCGATCCGAGTGATCTCCGACACGGGCCACTCACTGAGGATTTCGACGCCGTTCTCACGGACGACGACCATCTCCTCTACGCGGACGCCCTGCCGCTCCGCGGGCTGCATCGTCTCGACAGCCATCGTCATGCCCTCCTCGATTTCAATCGGGTGGTCCGGCGAGAGCCCGCGCCAGATGAGCGGCGTCTCGTAGAGCTGTAGCCCCAGCCCATGGGCCCAGTGGTTGGTCGTCATCTGCCAGAACTCGTCGGCGTCGTACCAGTCCATGTGCTCCCCCTCTCTGTCGGGGAAGCCCTTGCAGATCTCGTCGGTCGTGGCCCCCGGCTCGATTCGTTCGAGGACGTCGTAGAGGTCGTCACGCGCCTTTTCGTAGGCGTCTTTCTGTGCCTGCGTCGGTTCGCCCATGCTGAACGTTCGGTAGTAACAGGAGCGGTAGCCCAGGTAGCCGATGTTGTAGAAATCCGCGTAGACGAGGTCGTTCGGCCGGATCATTCGGTCGGTCGTGTTCGCCTGGTGTTTCGGCCAGGTGTTCGGACCAGCGGTCACGTAGCCACCCTGGGCCATCGCGCCGTGGCCCCAGAGTTCGCCGACTGCGTCGCCCCAGACTTCCGATTCCCGCTTGCCCGGTTTTGCACTCTCCGTAATCTTCTGGAAACCCGCTTCACAGATGGCAGCGACCTGTCGCAGACACTCGACCTCGTCGCGGGTTTTGGTCTTCCGCGCGTCGAGCATGATGTCGGTCGCTGCACTGGTGTCGACATCGACGCCGCGGTCCTCGAACTTCTGGATGAGCGTCCCGTTCCCCACGTCGATACCCATCGGCTCCCGGTCGACACCGTACTCCTCCATGGCCGTGTACACCGTCTCGGCCATCTTGTCTTTGAGCCAGTCACGCGCGGAGGCGCTGCCTGACGCCCGGGGAACGTTGCCGAGTCCGGGACAGGCATACCGGATGTCGTCGAGCCAGGGACAGTTGAACCGCTGGTTCGATGCGTGGTCCGCAGTGTCCCAGTGGACTACGTCGCCGTCTTCGGTCAGGAGCGTGTAGTGATCTGCCCCGCTCCCACCGGTCATCGCCAGCCCAGTGACGTACCGGACATTCGGGTCATTGATAAGCAGCATCGACCCCAGTTCGGAGTCCTGCAGTCGGTCGAGGGCTCGCTCTTTGCGCTCGCGTCGCATCCGCTGGACGTCGATCCGCTCTTCCCAGTCGACGGCCATGGTGCCACGCGTTCCTTCCATGAAGTCGCGCTCGTACATCACCTGTGCGTACACGGAGGTCCCTAATCAAACACCGGGTTCACCCTGATACAATGAGGCAAACACGCTCGCAGCCACTCCTGTTCGGAAGCACGCACACAGCCGGCGGGCCAGTGTCAGAGCGATTCGAGCCCGTTCTCTTCCCGGAGCGTGTTGATGTAGGACCGGAACCCGGATTCGAGGTCGTACTCGACCTCGTAGCCGAGATCGTTCTGCGCAGCGGTCATATCGAGATTCTGCGTCCAGGGGAGTTCGCCCTCGTCGGAGACATCGAGGTCGGCGTCCGGGACGATTTCCCGGACAGCGTTGGCGGCTTCACGGATAGTCGCGAGGACGCCGCGGACGTTGTAGATACGCTGGCTGAGGTTGTCCTCGTCAACGAACGTCGCTTTCCGGAACGCCTGCGCGATATCGCGGGCGTGTTGCCAGTCGATCACCTGGTCACCGTACTCGACGCTGAACGGTTCGCCGAGTGCCGGTTTTTCGATGATGTTTGCGAGGAACGCCGACCCACCGGTTTCGCGGTAGGGGCCGTACGCGACTGTCGGACGAAGCCCAACGTGGTCAACGCCGTAGTCCTCGTGGTAGACACGGGCCTGATGTTCGTTGTACTCCTTGGTCGCGCCGTAGAGCGTGTCAGGATAGACGAGTTCGCTCTCGTCAACGTACTCGGCGGCGTAGTTGTGTGGCGGCGCGTACACTGCAGCGCTGGAGGCCCAGGTGACACGCTCTATCTGGTCGTCGAGGGTGCGTGCGGCCTCGAAGACGTTGTTCGTCCCTTTGATGTTGACATCGAGGCCAGCCCGCGGGTTGTCCCGTGCTGTGTTCGTCAGCAGTGCCGCAAGGTGAACGATGTGTGTCGTCCCCGTCTCCTTCACCGCCCGGATCACGTCCGTCGCCTCCGAGACGTCACCGCGTCGGATGGTCACGTCGTCGGCGACACCCAACTTCGAGAGGATGTGGTCGTCCGTCGAGAGGTCGTAGGCGACGACGTCGTGGCCGTGTTCGATGAGGTCCTCGACCACATACGAGCCGAGGAAGCCGGTTCCACCAGTGACAAGCACCGTCGTATCTGTCATTGTTATATCAGTGTGTGTTCCGTGGTTGATTTATATTCTTTGCTAACCCGTGTCTGGGACGTCATTCGTGGAGCCCGCCGACTTCCTTGTAGAACGACGACTGGAGGGACTCGACCATCTCTTCGTCCCGGTCGATGCGGACGTCGATGACGAACGGGACATCGGCGCTGGTTCCTTCAGCGAGTGCATCCCCGAGTTCAGCAGGCGTCGCGGCTCGCGTCGCTTCAGCGCCGAACGCCTCGGCTGCCTTCACGAAGTCGGTATCGTGGAACTCGACGCCAGCGATGTCGCCCGCCTCGTGTTGCATCTGACGGACCATCCCCAGGCTGGTGTCGTTGAGGACGACGAACGTGGGCGCGACGCCGTTCTCGACGGCTGTCTCCACACTCGTCATCGTCATGGTGAAGCCACCGTCGCCGGCGACGGCGATGACATCTTTTTCCGTCGTGATGGCGGCGGACACCGCGGCCGGCGTTGCCCATCCCATCGCGCCGACGCCACCGCTGCCGTAGTAGGTCCCGGTGTCCGGTGTCTGGAGGTAGTTCAGCAACCAGAATCGGTTGTTGCCCGAGTCGGCGGTCACGATGGTCTCCGAATCAACCACTGCCTCGATCTCCTTGACTGCCCGCTGTGGCTTGATTGGCGACGCGTCCGACTCGCATCTGGGGGCGTAAAACGACTCCTGCGCCGCGGCCGCACGGTCGCGCGCCCAGTCGTTTCCAGCGCTCTCGGGGAGGTTTGCCGCCAGGTCGTCGAGGCTCTGTGCGGCGTCACCGATGAGTGCGACATCCGCGGGGTAGACCCAGCCAGCGTTGCGTGTGTCGATGTCAGCGTGGATGATTGTCTGCTCGTCGGGTCGGATGAACTCCGGTGACTGCCAGTTCGTGTCCATCGGGTTCATCCGACAGCCCACGACGAGGAGGACGTCTGCCTCGCTGACAACCTGATTTGCGCCCTCGTGCCCGAAGGAGCCGATAACGCCCGCAGCCAGGTCGTGGGTTTCGGGGAACGTCGACTTGCCGAGATAGGAGGTAGTGACGACGGCATCAGTAGCCTCAGCGACAGTTTCGAGCTGGTCGTAGGCGTCGGCCGCGTGAACGCCGTTGCCGGCGATGATGACCGGTCGGTCAGCTTCGCTCAGGGCTGTTATCGCTGTCTGGACGTCCTCGCGGGCCGGTCGCGATTCCCAGTTTTGCACCTGATCGTGGCCGTCCCAGACCGGCGGAATCGGGTCCTTGGGCATCTCCTCGGTGACGGCGTCGCCGTCGAGGATTATCGCAGTCGGTCCGGGCCGGCCGGCAGTCGCGTGTTTGAACGCGAGCTGGAGGCTCCGTACCGTCTCCGTCGGTGAGCGCGGGAACCAGTTTTCCTTGGTGTAGGCATCGAGCGCGGACGGCAGGTCCAGTCCGCCGTAGTCACCGCGAGCCTGCTGGTACGGCGCGAGCGTCGAATAGTCGCCACGCTCGCTCGCCTCGGTAATGACGACCATTGGGGAGGAAGCGAGCTTTCCCTCCATCTGGCCGATCGCGCCGAGGCTCCCGATCCAGGGGCCCTGCCCCGCGAGGACCCCGGGATTGCCGGTGAGGCGCCCGTGCATCTCGGCCATGACGCTGGCTTCGCGCTCGTCGCGCGGTCGAACCATCTCGACGTCGGCATCCGGTACGTGATCGAGAATCTCGATGGCACGACCGCCGGGATATCCGAAGACGTACTCGACGCCTTGTTCGTCCAGTTCTTCGACAAGGCGCTTTCCTGTTTCAGTCATGGGTAGTGAATTTGGGAGTCATTATCGATTGTCGCGTTACGTCCCACTGTGGGTGACTCCCAAGATATAGAGTTTGGGGTCAACGTTGCACCAATCCCGGTTGCACGGACGTACTATTCGGGGCCCTGCGAAACTAGATGTCCTGCCGCGGTGTTCAAGTAATTCGACCAAGCCATAGTACCAATTTCTAGCAGACTCGGTCCTTTGACCGCTCGGATTCCTCGTTATAGCTCCCGAAAACTGTTCTAATAGTTAGAACAGAATAAATTCCAGTGAAGAATATATAGATTCATATATCTACAGAAGTGATAGATTATCCGAATAGTCGGTAAAGCCCCTCTAAGTTCGACTTCACCTACTGAGTAAGACACCTGAACCTTGGAGCATCGGATACTACGGTTGGGGGATTACAGCGTTACTGTTGTAACAGCGTTTGTCACACGATTTCCGCATACTGTTACACTCATATAGCTGTAACAGAACTGCTGTGCAGGCTCGTTTGTCATTGTCCTCATATCTTTGTTATTTCCCTCGACGAATAACTCTTGCTTGGAGCGGAACTATCGGTTCTTCGATGCTGTAGAGGCAGTAGCTGTTCTGAGGAGTCCGTAGCAGCTGGGGACTTATTCACCGAACTACAGACGGGGATTCAGTGGGCGTGGCTGTCTGTTTGTTCGAATAATTCGAACCACTACGCTCTACGATTGATTTATATACCAGAAACCTCCGGATAGCTGTCTGTCCGAGCGGAGAGTGACGACGGATCGACGAATCTGAGACTGCATTCCGGTACCGGACTGCGCGTTCGGTATAGCTATAGTAGCCATTGAAAACCAATGTACACCTGATCGAACGACGGCAGTGTGATCAGTGTGTACATCGGTTCAATTGTTACTATAGTCCAGTGCTGGTGCTCGATTGGACGCTCGAACCAGAACTCTCGCATCGGATACCCGTACCTATGTGGGCCAGAAGTGCGCTGTAACGGTTATAGGGCACGTCGAGCGCGCTGTCGCCGACACCGTTCGTATGTTTCGAACGAGTATCGGCACTGGCGCGGCACGCACAAGACAACGTGGACAATACAGGCACGTCAGGTGAGAGCCTTTTGCGTATCGGTGTGTTCGAGATCGGATCGGACTCGTCCCTCTCAGGGCCCGTTTCGTCTCTGAGCAGAACCGCTACGGTTCATAATAACGTTTATCACGAAAGATGGTGTCATGGGTAGTGTTGCGATGCACGATACAGTCAGCCGTCGAACTGTCATGAAGAGCATTGGTGCCGCAGGCGCTGTCGGACTTGCAGGCTGTTCGGCAGATGGTGGTGATGGTGGCAGCGAGAACACCATCAGCATGGGTATCCTAATGGGAGTCACAGGTGGTCTGTCCGAAGTGGGTCCCGCGATTCGGGACGCAGCAGAACTAGCCGTAAAACAGGTCCGAGACGCGGACAACGGGTTCGCAGTCGATACGCAGTTTGAGAATACGGAGACCAAGCCCAGTCGGGGTGTGAGTGGCGCGGAAGCCCTCGTGAACGGTGGCTACCCGATGATTTGCGGGGGGTTGGCGTCATCGGTGACACTGCAGGTCGCGGAGAACGTCGCAATCCCGAATCAGACGGTGATGTGCTCACCATCGGCGACGTCGCCGGACGTCACATCACTGGAGGATAACGACTTCGTGTACCGGACGCCGCCGACCGATAAGTTGCAAGGATCACTGCTGGCACAGATAGCGGCCGAACGGCTTGAGAAGGAGAGCGCAGCTATCCTCTTTCTCAACAACGCGTACGGGAACGGCCTGTCGAACGGATTCACGAAGACGTTCGAGGGGGAGTACGGCGGTGAGGTCCTGAATCAGGTCTCGTACTCGGCGGGTCGGTCCTCGTACACCTCCCAGTTGCAGAACGTGCTTGACGGTGACCCGGAGACGCTCGTGATTATCGGCTATCCGGAGAGTGGGAACAAGATCTTCCGGAACTTCTACGAGAACTTCGACAGAGCGGACATGGATATCCTGGTGCCGGACGGGCTCAGGGCCGATGACTTGCCCGGGAATGTGGGCCACGACATGACAAACGTCCGCGGGACCAATCCGTCCTCGGCCGGACCGGGAATCGAGTACTTCAGGTCTGCATACGAAGACGAGTACGACTCTGCACCGGGACCGTTCAATCAGCAGTCGTTCGATGCTGCGGCGGTTCTGCTGCTGGCACGCGCGGCAGCCGGTGAAGATGCTGGGACCGCAATCCGCGATCAAATGCGGGCAGTCACAGAACCAGGCGGCGAAACAGTCGGACCCGAAAACCTTGGAGAGGGTGTTTCGCTGGCGGCCGACGGGAACGAAATCAATTATCAGGGCGTCTCGGGCCCGGTTGAGTTCGACGAGAACGGGGACCTGGCCAGCGCCGTGTACAACTACTTCAGGTACACGGAGGACGGCACAGAGAATATCGAACAGGTGGAGGTGTAACCGAAATACTGCTGGGCTTTCTCCTCTAACTGCAATTGCCCCTCAGTATGACAGTCGAAGTGGATTTTGTACCATTGCCGTGGCTCAGATAGAACCTAGTCATCATACTGTCTGGCAAAGTTGAAGGGACGGCACCTGTCGTACAACCGAAAGACTATAATCAAATACCGTTATACTCATGAACTGATGTCTCAGTACGCAGCACGCGTCGAAGAGATGGATATCAGCGGCATCCGAGAAGTCTTCGAGGCGGCAGGCGAAGACGCAATAAACCTGGGTCTCGGTCAGCCTGATTTCCCAACTCCAGAACACGCCCGGGAGGCAGCGACGAGTGCGATTCAGGATGGGATGGGCGACTCATACACGTCCAACAAGGGCATTCCAGAACTCAGAGACGCCATCAGTGAACGCTACGCCACCGACAACGGACAGGACATACCGCCCGAAAACATCATCGCCACTGCCGGCGCAAGCGAGGCGATTCACGTCGCCATCGAAGCCCACGTCCAGCCAGGTGACGAAGTGCTCTGCCCCGACCCCGGGTTTCTGGCCTACGAACAACTGGTGCTACTCGCCGGCGGCGAACCGAAGCGGGTCGAACTCAGAGATGACCTGACCCTCGACCCCGCTGCTGTGGAGGACGCCATTACGGACAACACGTCACTGTTTATCGTTAACAGTCCTGCGAACCCGACCGGTGCGGTGCAATCGAAGCGGGATATGGCGGAGTTCGCGCGGCTAGCGGATGAGCACGAAGTCATTTGCCTCTCCGACGAGGTCTACGAGAAGATCGTCTTCGACGGTGAACACCACTCACCGGCGGAGTTCGCTAGCTCCGATAGGGTCATTCAGGCCAGCGCGTGCTCGAAAACGTACTCGATGACGGGGTGGCGGCTCGGGTGGGTGGCGGCCAGTTCGGAGCGGATCGAACGGATGCTCCGGGTGCACCAGTACGTGCAGGCGTGTGCCAGCGCTCCATCGCAGTACGCTGCTGAAGCGGCGCTTACCGGCCCACAGGAACCGGTGCGAGAGATGGTGTCGGCCTTCGAAGAGCGTCGAAACGTACTTCTCGATGGGTTGGAGGATATCGGCCTCGACACACCAGTGCCGAAGGGAGCGTTCTACGCGATGCCCCACGTCCCGGACGGATGGACCCAGAAGATGCTGGACAACGACGTCATCGTGGTTCCTGGCGAGGCATTCGGGCCGAGCGGTGAGGGACAGGCGCGGATCTCGTATGCTACGAGCACAGCTGAACTGAAAGAGGCGCTGGAAGTGATGGGAACGGTCACGGATTCTCTGTAGCGCGCCAGCAGGGACTCGCGACTGACTTCGCCTTCCGGCAATCGGTTTCATATTTCTCGTCGTGGACATAGATACATATGCGATTCAAGGAAGCACTGCCGAAGTCGGGAGCGTATGCGCCCGCGGTTGTGTACTGACCCCTGGTATCAACGCTGAACCCTGATATCAACGCCTGCGGTTGCAAAGCTCGCCTGACTTAGTTACAATGTCTGATATGTGTTGGTAATTACCGTGTGTAGTACTAGCATGAAACGGGCGTATATCTTCGGTTCCCTGTGATTCTATGACGATTTTACATCAAGATTTTTAACACTGGGTACAGAGCACGATAATATGGCGGCACGAGACTACTACAGCCGTGGACAGAATCTACTATACAACCGCCCAGTACTCGTTATATTCGCCGTTATCGGCGTGTTTCTCGTATTCGACATCCTTCGACAGTTAGGCACTGGCACAATCGTCGTCACAGACCTCATGAGTTATCTCTGGAACGGACTGGTGCTTGGGATGTCGCTTGGACTGGCCGGTGTCGGCCTCTCGATGACGTACAGTATCCTCAATTTCGCGAACTTTGCCCACGGTGACTTGATTACGAGCGGTGCGTTCGCCGGATGGGCGACAGCGTTTCTGATTGCGGGCCTGGGGGAATTCTCCGTCGAAGCGCTCGTCCTCATCGGCGGCCCAATCGCAGTCGGTTCGAATGAGCTCGGAATAAACGTCGTCAACACCCCACTGGCGCTTCTGGCTGGATTACTCGTCGCCGCGGCCCTCACAGCCGTCCTCTCGCTTTTGCTGGATCGAATCGTGTTCAAACCGATGCGCAGTGCCGACGGCGTGACGCTGATGATTGCCAGCGTCGGCGTCGCACTGTTCCTTCGTAATTTTCTCACCTTTTCGTTCCTGACTGACAGCCGCGGATTGACAGGCGGCAACGTCCCCCAATTTACCATCGCGGATGTCACGTTCGGAGGGCACCAGATTACGCTGGTCGTCGTCGCCGCACTCCTGATGCTCGGCACGCACATTCTGCTCCAGTACACCAAAATCGGCATGGCGATGCGCGCAATGGCTGCGAACAAAGACCTCGCAAAAGTCACGGGCATCCCAACGGAGCGCGTCGTCAAGCTCACATGGATTATCGGCGGCGGGCTTACCGGGTGTGCGGGCTTTCTTATCGCGTTACAGCAGGGAACGCTCACAGTTACAATGGGGTGGGACCTGCTGTTACTGGTGTTCGCAGCGGTCATCCTCGGCGGTGTCGGCTCGATCTACGGCGCAATGGTCGGCGGGGTCATCCTCGGCATCGCGAGTCGACTCGCGCTCGTCTGGATCCCGGCTAGCTTCCTCCTGGTTGCGGCATTCGTCATTATGATCGTCATGCTGCTCGTGCGCCCGTCGGGTCTGTTCAGTGGGAGGACGACGGCATGAGTACGGGTTCCATTCAGGCGCGGGCTGAGGGCTGGCTTGGCAACAATGACGTGCGCCTGCTTGTCGCGCTTGCTCTCGCGATCGGGGGACTGTACGCGCTTTTCAGTGTCGTTCTCGGGTTCCAGCTGAACGGCACAGTCAACACGCTCCGTCGTGTTGCGTTCCTCTCGGCGATCTACGCCATGTTAGCGCTCGCACTGAACCTCCAGTGGGGGTACGCGGGCCTGTTCAATCTCGGAGCGGCCGGGTTCATGGCGATCGGTGTGTACACGATGGGGATACTGGCCGCCCCAGTGACGGCCAGTCCACCCGGCTTCGGGCTGCCGCTTCCGGTCGCCATCGTGGCTGCTATCCTCGTGACCGGGGTCGTCGGCGGCCTCGCAGCGTTGCCGGCGATCCGACTCCGTGCCGACTATCTCGCAATCGTAACTGTCGCGTTCTCGGAAATCGTTCGCCTCACACTCCGTGCCCCGGAATTCGCGAACACTCGCATTGCCGGCGTCGCATTCGGGACTGGCGGTGCGACGGGCCTGTCCCTCCCATCGAACCCGATCCGGATTCTCTTTTACACAGACCCGGCCGCAACAGCCCCGGCGCCCAATGCGCTGGGTGCGGCGATGTTCAGCGCCGTGGAACCACTGGGAATCGAGCAGACGCTGGTCATCGGCTGGGCGTACGTGGTCGTGCTGTGTCTCTGTCTCGGCCTCCTGTACTGGCTGATGATCCGTATCGGGAAGTCACCCTTCGGCAGGGTCCTCAAGAGCATCCGCGAGGACCAGCAGGTCACGCAGGCGCTGGGGAAAGACACGCGCCTGTTCAAGATCAAGACGTTCGCGCTCGGCTGTGCGCTCATGGGCTTGATCGCCATCCTCTGGCGGCTCTCCGGGGGCTATGCATCGCCACGGATGTTCAAGCCGATACAGACGTTCTACATCTTCATTGCGCTATTTATCGGCGGGACTGGGTCGCCAACGGGAAGTATCGTCGGCGGTGCTCTGTTCGCGAGTCTGCTCTTCGAGGGACCCTCGTTCGTCCGCCGGGTCGTGGCAGAGTATCTCCAGCTCAGCAACGCCCCCGACACGCTTGTCGGTGCCCTTGCCGAGCTGGGGACCCTTGATGTCACGCCGCTGCTGGCCTATTCCGTGCAGGACGTGAGCATCTCCGCGCTCCGTCTCATGCTGTTAGGTATCGTTCTGGTGTATCTCATGCAACGGCATCCGGACGGGCTGCTTGGCCATCGAAAAGCAATCGCATCGAGCGTTGACCTCTCACAACAGGCGACTCGCGAGGACGACAATGAGTAAGAACGCGCACTCAGCACGGAGCGACCAGACCCAGAAGGGACAGCAAGAGCAGATACTCAAAGTGGAGAACCTACGAAAGACGTTTGGCGGTATTACCGCTGTCGCCGACGTCTCTTTCCACGTCGAAAAGGGGTCGATCACCGGTCTGATTGGCCCGAACGGGGCTGGCAAGTCGACGACGTTCGACCTGATTACCGGTGTGCAACGCCCGGACGGGGGCGAAGTCGAGTTCAACGACACGGAGATAACGGGGTACCGGTCGGATCAGGTCGCAAACCAGGGCCTCGTCCGGACCTTCCAGATCGCACGGGAGCTATCGGAGATGACCGTGCTGGAAAACCTGCTGCTGGCACCACAGAACCAGGCCGGCGAAGCAGTCTGGCGAGCGGTCCTCCCGCGAGCCAGAACGAAGGTCGTCGAACAGGAAAAGGAGCTCCGGGAACAGGCCTGGGAGATGCTCGAACTGTTCGAGATCGAACACGTCGCGCACGAATCCGCCGGCAATCTCTCAGGGGGGCAACGGAAGCTTCTGGAGATGGCGCGCGTGCTCATGACCGACCCCGAGATGGTGCTGCTGGACGAACCGCTTGCGGGAGTCAATCCGACACTCGAGGAGAAACTCATCGACCGGTTGCACACGCTCAAAGAGCGTGGCTACACCTTCCTCTTCGTCGAACACGATATGGACGTTATCATGAACAACTGCGATACGGTCATCGTTATGCATCAGGGAAGTGTTCTCACAGAGGGGCAACCGGAGGCAGTGAAAAACAACGACAGAGTGCTCGACGCATATCTCGGGGAAGAGGTGAAAATATGAGTTTGCTGTCGGTGCAGCAGCTGGACGCCGGGTACGGCGACCTGCAGATCCTCACAGATGTCGACATGGAAGTCGGAAAGAGTGAGTACATCACCATCGTCGGCCCGAACGGCGCGGGCAAGTCCACTGTGATGAAGTCGGTGTTCGGACTGACGACGTACATGGGGGGCGAGATCGTATTCGATGACAGGGACATCGCTGGCGAACAACCGGAAGATATCATCTCGTATGGGCTGAGCTTTGTCCCCCAGAGCAACAACGTGTTCGAGCCGCTGACGGTCACGGAGAACCTCAAGATGGGTGCATACACGCTGGACCAGTTCCCGGAAGAGCGGCTACAGGCAGTTTACGACCGCTTCCCGATACTGGAAACGCGGTCAGAGCAGAAGGCGGGCACACTTTCAGGCGGGCAACAGCAGATGCTGGCGATGGGCCGTGCGCTCATGCTCGATCCCGATCTGTTACTGCTTGATGAGCCAAGTGCAGGCCTCGCACCGGACCTCGTCGACGAGATGTTTGACCGCATCGACGAGATCAATGACGCCGGAACCGCTGTCCTCCTCGTCGAGCAAAACGCCAAAGAGGCATTGCGGCGGTGCGACCGCGGCTACGTCCTTGTGCAGGGACAGAACCGACACGAAGACAGTGGTGAAGCACTTCTCAACGACCAGCAGGTTCGCGAGGACTTCCTCGGCGGGTAGCTCCCGTCCCCAAGCACTGGCTTGGAGACTGCTTTTTGCCACAGGAAGGCGTCGACACGAGATACTGTACGGGCCGTCGAGCCGGCACGGGCCGTTGAGTCCTTGACGGCCCATAATCAGCGAACGGATTTCCACACTGCAGCCCCGGATTCAGTGTAGTTGTAGATATTTAAACGTATTTAGTTCTTCACAGCACCTCGTTATATCGACCTATCCGTATTAGCGTCTGAATATATGTTGTGTTACCATCATCACAAGATAGGGAGGGTGGATATAATAGTCAAATATGTTGTACTTGTCGTTGTCTCTACGTCCTTTTGGACCAGTAACTGTCACCGCTCACACCGGGATAGCTACTATGGCGTGTGAACGAATGTCGCACAAACAATAAGTATCTACCATGTCAGACTCCACATATGCATCCGGGCTCGAACCCTATCGCCTGCCACGCAGGTCAGCTGTCCCGGCAGTTAATGGATTGGGCACTGCCCTCTTCCACAGCTCCATTTTTTACATTTTCGACATTTAAACTGGCGTAGACTGCCAGCGCACAGGTGGTCCCTGTGCCCGGTGGAAAACGCCAGCCTTGAACACGCTCGGGGAGCCGTACTCAGCGGCTGTTCGGGTTATCAGGGTCTGTTGAGGGAGCGTCTGTCAAATACAAAAAACATCATCGAAAACAATGAATATGAAAAACGAAGCAGGAAGCAAGGACGTGCCAGCGGCCGTCAGAGAAGACTCGGATCTAGTCCAGGTACTGGATGCTGAAGGCAACGTCTTACCACAGGCGTCTGTTCCGGACATTTCAGACAGGCAGTTACTTGAGTTGTATGAGACTATCAAGCTCGCTCGTCACTTCGACCAGCGGGCGATCAGCTTCCAGCGACAGGGGCGGCTAGCGACGTACGCACCAATGACGGGCCAAGAAGGGTCACAAGTCGCCACGAGCCTGGCACTTGCCGAGCAGGACTGGCTGTTCCCGACCTACAGGGAGCACGCGGCGAAGTACGCCCACGGGATGGACCTTGTGTCCCTTTTCGAGCCACTGAGAGGCTATCGGGACGGGTACGCGATCCCCGATGACGTCAACGTGATGCCGGAGTACATTCCGATTGCGACCCAGGTTCCACAGGCCATGGGAATGGCGTGGGGACACAAGCTACAGGGAAAGACCGATACGGCCGTCCTGTGTCACCTCGGCGACGGTGCGACCTCCGAAGGAGACTTCCACGAAGGACTGAACTTCGCCGGGGTGTTCGACGTCCCAGCTGTATTCGTCTGTAACAACAACCAATGGGCGATTTCGGTCCCCCGCGAGCGACAGACGGCGAGCGAAACCATCGCTGAAAAAGCACAGGCCTACGGTATCGACGGCGTTCGAGTCGACGGGCTGGACCCGCTGGCGGTCTACAAAGTCGCCAGTGCGGCACTGGAGAAAGCCCGGAATCCGGGTCCCGGAGAGCTACGTCCAACGCTTATCGAGTCCGTCCAGTATCGCTTCGGTGCACACACCACTGCGGATGACCCGTCTGTGTACAGAGACGAATCGGAAGAAGAGGCCTGGCGCGACCGCGACCCTGTGGACCGCATTGAAACGTACCTGTACAACGAGGGCATCCTCGATTCCGACCTTGAGAGTGAGATCCAGGACAGTATCGAACAAGAAGTCAGCGAGGCGATAGAAACGGCGGAACAGACAGAGACGAGTCCGGACAACATCGTCGAGCACGTGTACGAGGACGTTCCAGCGCGGCTCGAAGAACAGCGGGACGAACTGAACCGGCTGCGCGAGAAGTATGACGACGGCGCGTTCTCGGAGGTGCTGGAATGAGTTCGACAGCCAGTACGCAGACGGGGCAAAACGCACAGCGTCTCACCCTCGTCGAGGCGATACAGGACGGGCTGTACACGGAAATGTCACGGGACGACAGTGTCGTCGTTCTGGGCGAAGACGTCGGGAAGAACGGCGGTGTTTTCAGAGCAACCGACCAGCTCTACGAGGAGTTCGGCGAAGACCGCGTCATCGACACGCCGTTGGCAGAGGCCGGCATCGTGGGTGCATCGATCGGTCTCGCCCAGACCGGGATGAAGCCTGTGCCCGAGATGCAGTTCATGGGCTTCATGTACCCTGCATTCGACCAGATCGTCAGTCACGCTGCGCGCCTCCGGAGCCGTAGCCAGGGACAGTACTCGGTGCCGATGGTGATACGGGCTCCATACGGCGGTGGAATCCGGGCCCCGGAACACCACTCCGAGTCAAAGGAAGCGTTCTTCGTGCACGAGCCCGGCCTCAAGGTCGTCTCGCCGAGCACCCCCTACGATGCGAAGGGACTTCTGGCGGCGTCCATCCACGACCCGGATCCGGTCATCTTCCTCGAGCCGAAGTTGATCTATCGGGCCTTCCGTGAAGACGTCCCGGCAAAACCGTATGAAGTGTCGCTGAGTGAGGCTGCTGTCCGGCGGGAGGGAAGCGATATTTCAGTCTATACGTGGGGAGCAATGACCCGGCCCGCCCTGATCGCCGCGGAGAACCTCAGCCAGTCACATGGCATCGATGTCGAGGTCATCGACCTGCGGACCCTGTCACCCCTCGATGTAGAGACGATTACGAACTCGTTCAAAAAGACCGGCAGAGCCGCGATTGTACACGAAGCACCGAAGACCGGCGGACTAGGGGCGGAAATCGCAACGACGATCCAGGAGGAAGCGCTCGTTCATCAGGAAGCGCCAATCAAACGAATCGCCGGCTTCGATGCCCCCATGCCGCTCCATTCGCTGGAGGATTACTATCTGCCACAGGCGGTCCGTATCCAAGACGGCATCCGCGAAACAGTCGATTTCTAACATGGTACGCGAATTCGAACTCCCCGATGTCGGTGAAGGCGTCGCCGAGGGCGAACTGCTTCGCTGGCGGGTTGCGCCGGGCGATTCAGTTTCGGAAGACCAGCCAGTAGCGGAAGTCGAGACCGACAAAGCCGTCGTCGACGTCCCGTCCCCCGTCGACGGTGTTGTCGAAGAACTCCGTGCCGCGGAAGGTGAGACAGTCCCAGTCGGTGACGTGATTATCGTCTTCCGGGTCGAAGGGGAAGCCGAACCGGACGGAACTGAAACGCCTGCAGACGACGCCACTGCGGACAGCGGGTACCAAACCGACGACGAAGCACCAACACAGCCAGTCGAAGATACGCAGTCAGAACCAGCGGTGACACAGCGCGTCCAGGTCGCCGCTCCGCCGTCTGTGCGGCGTCTCGCCCGTGAACTGGGCGTCGATATCTCCAGCATTGCGGACTCGTCTCCGGGACGTATAACGGAGTCGGATGTCCGCGCGTACGCGAACACGGACTCTCACTCCTCGACGCAGGCGCAGTCAAACCAGCGGACCGCTGCTGCAGAGCGACAAAAACAGCAGGCAACTTCGACGCAGTCTGTCAGCCCAGTTCAGGCGAGAAAAACGGCAGACCGGGAGACGACGGTGGCCGTCCCGAAGACCAGACACGTCGCAGCCGAGGAAGGGGTCGATCTCGACAATGTCCCCACTGATGAACGAAAGGACGGAGAACCCTTTGTCACGCTCGAAGCGGTCCGAGAGTACGCAAAGGCCCAACAGCAGGCACAGAAAAAGGATCAAGAAGCGGTAGCCGAGAGGGCAGCGGCTGACGAGCCGGCGCGCCCGGAGTCTCGGACGCCGTACAACGGGATCAGACAGACGATCGGAGCCGCGATGACGGAGTCGAAATATACGGCCCCGCACGTCACCCATCAGGACGAGGTCGACGTGACTGCGCTGGTCGACGCTCGTTCGAGCCTCAGACAGGCGGCCGAGGAGCACGATATACGACTGACGTATATGCCGTTCGTGATGAAAGCGTGTGCCGCGGCCCTACAAGAGAACCCACAGGTAAACGCCTCCCTCGACGAAGCAAACGAAGAAATCGTCGAAAAGGAGTATTACAACATCGGTGTCGCAACGGCGACTGATGCCGGGCTGCTGGTTCCCGTTGTCGAGCACGTTGATGCGAAAGGCCTGCTCGAAGTCGCATCGGAAACCAACGAAAAAACCCAGAGAGCGAGAGAACGGAGTCTTTCGCCGGAGGAGATGCGTGGCGGGACGTTCACTATCTCGAACATCGGCGGCATCGGCGGGGAGTACGGAACACCGATCATCAATCAGCCGGAAAGCGCAATCCTGGCACTGGGAGAGATCAAAAAGAAGCCACGGGTTGTCGAAGCCGATGGTGAAGAGACGATAGAACCCCGTCATGTGATGACACTATCGCTGTCGTTCGACCACCGAGTGCTCGACGGCGCAGACGCCGCACGGTTCACGAACTCCATACAGAAGTACCTGCGAAATCCAAACCTGCTATTACTAGAATAATGGTCGTCGGAGATGTCACTACCTCGACTGACGTACTGGTTATTGGCGCGGGCCCCGGCGGATACGTCGCCGCAATCCGCGCTGCACAGCTTGACCTCGATATCACTCTCGTTGAAAAAGGAGCGTACGGGGGAGCCTGTCTCAACCGTGGCTGTATCCCCTCTAAAGCGCTGCTAAACGGTTCAGAACTGGCATCGGAGGCGGGCCAGGCGGAGGAACTGGGGATTTACGCGGACCCAACAGTGGCGCTCGACGAGATGATGAGCTGGAAAGACGGCATCGTCGACCAACTAACGAGCGGTATCGAGCAACTGTGTACGGCAGCTGGCGTGAATCTGTTAAAAGGGACTGCCGAATTTGCTGCTGAGAACAAGATCAGAATCGTCCATCAGGGAGAGGGGCAGGGCTCTGAATCGTTGAAATTCGACCACTGCGTCATCGCAACGGGGTCCCGGCCGATCGAAATTCCGGGGTTCGACTTCGATGACGAGCGCATCGTCTCCTCCGACGGCGCTCTGAACTTCGAAACGGTACCCGACGAACTCGTCATCGTCGGAGCCGGATACATCGGCATGGAGCTAGCGACAGTCTACAGCCGACTCGGGAGCGACGTCTCGGTAATTGAGACCCTAGAGCAGGTGCTTCCCGGCTATCAGGAGGACATTGCCTCGATAGTCCGACAGCGAGCAGCGCGTCTCGGCGTCGACTTTCACTTCGGGTACACGGCGGACAGCTGGGCAGAGTCGGACGGTAAAGCCGTCCTGACTGCTGTCCCTGCCGACGAGGCGGCGCACGATAGCGATATCGAACTCACTGCTGACAGAATACTCGTTGCCGTGGGTAGACGCCCGGTGACTGACACGCTCGGTATCGAAGCTGCCGGCATCGAAACCGATGCTCAGGGGTTCATTCCAACGGATAGCAGATGTCGGACGAACAAGGAGCACATTTTCGCGGTCGGCGATGTGGCGGGTGAGCCGATGCTGGCACACAAGGGCTCGAAAGAGGGAGAAGTCGCAGCAGAAGTAATCGCTGGCGAGCCCGCTGCGGTCGATTATCGGGCACTCCCGGCTGCGGTGTTCACCGATCCGGAAATCGGAACCGTCGGGCTGACGGAGGACGAAGCTGCGAACGAGGGTATTACCCCAGTTACAGGTGAGTTCCAGTTCCAGGCGTCTGGACGGGCACTAACAGCGAACCGGACAGAGGGCTTTGTCCGAATTGTCGCCGCAAAAGAAACCGAACGTGTGATGGGTGCACAGATCGTCGGTCCGGAGGCATCCGAGTTGATCGCAGAAATCGCAGCCATGATCGAAATGGGTGCAAAGCTTCAGGACATCGGCTCCACCGTCCATACGCATCCAACATTAAGTGAAGCGGTAATGGAAGCCGCACAGAATGCGAGAGGGAAAGCAATACACAGACAAAACTGACTGGTCGATATTGACCCCTCAGAAACCAGATCTACGACCCAAATCGTTGAATCGACACCCAGCTATGGCCTATCTGATACTGTTTACTGAAACGAAACGACAACTCGGGAATAGAACCCTCGCTGAGCGACCGCTACGTTCTTTTCTGGGTATAGATTGAAGCTATAGTCGCCATTGAAAATCAATGTCCACCTCATCGCACGACGGCAGTGCGGTCAGTGTGTACCTCGTTTCAATTGTTACTGTAGTCTCCAGCGTCGGACAACAGATACGTTCCAGATTCAGTCGTTCGCGACTGTTTGGCTTGCGGCACCGTCACTGGCACTCAGTTTGCTCTCCTCTTCTTCGGGTCTCGGTACGTCTGTTGGAAGGTTTTCGTACAGAATTCCTTTGCTCGCGTTGTAGCATGTCATGCGATGTCATGGCTGATGAACTCATATAAAACCGTCCCTTATTCTGTACCGCCGAATATTAATATTCCGAGGTTATTTATATATTGACCAATTTTCCAGAACGAAGTTATAGAGTATTTGTTTGGATTCGGTGTCGATGTGGATATATACGACCTGTTTTTTGCGCTGAAAGTTCAGCTACTGTCTCGTATGCTATCACTTCCTGTCATCTGTCTTTTCTATGCTGTCGGATACAATCCAAAAATATTAGATTATATACTATCTCGTTGTAGACCTAATATTTGTTCTGATCGCAATCCAAACAGGTGTGTTAGATATCTGGGTATTGTGATGTCATGCATTCCTCTTCACAGAAGAAATGCTCCGTTATCTCTCCGTCCGGATCACGTATCGTAACCCCGCTGAACTTCATCTGTTCGCTGATCACTTGTCCACAGTAATCACAGCGGTAGTTCGGTGACCCACCGACCAAGACTCGAGTTGACTTGTTTTGGATATTCAGTTCGGCAGCGGCCGTGTTGCCGCTGGCTTCCATAGCGTACCGAGCAGTTGCTAGTGACCGCTCCGCCTCAGTTTGTCCATTCATCGTTTGTATCGATTCGTTGTTGACAGGGGTCGGACTCGTTCCGTCGACTGTTACACATTACTCTGGATCGCTCTTGTCGCTTTACCGCCGTTTTCCGCCTATGCCGGGTTACTGCCCGGACTGGGGTGGGCTACGTGGGTTACCGGGGAGAAAGTGTAAAAAACGTATAACCGGACGTTACAGCCGCTAATTGGCTCGCTTTCCGGGGCGGTTCTACCGTTTTGGTACCCGGTTCCATACCTCCCAGTACGGGACTTCCGTATTTAATCATTTGGTTAGTCCCTATTATAGTAGCCATTGAAAATCAATGCACACCTGGTCGCCCGACAGCAGTGCGATCAGGTCTCCATCGTTTCAATTGGTACTATAGATGTCTTAGAGTGATGACCGCTGCAGGCCCCGGCTACGTTGTGCAGCCTCGCTGGACTCACAGGTTTGGGCCAGTTATTTTCGTTGGATGTGAACGCCACTCACGGAACTATTAAGTGAACATCCATTAAAGATAGAGACATGAATCCGGGCGCTGACTGTACGGCTTGGCAGGCAAGCCCGCTGTCCCGGCACTTGATCGGTGCAGACCCCCTCACATCCGGTTTTGCGTTTTTTACATTTTTCAAATTTTAAACTGACGTAGACCACCACAGTGCGGGCAAACGCCGGCACACAGGTGGAAAACGTCGGTCCTGGCTGGTTCCCAAACACCAGCCGACGGTTTTCGGGTCGCGATGACCCATCTCACGAAGCGCTGCGACACCAACTACAAACCCATAATCAGCGACATCATGAACGCACAAAACACGCAGGAGTACCGTAGCCAACAATCAGCAGACATCGCAAACGCGGACCGAGCGCGGAGTGCAGCCCCCGAAAGCGTTGAGAGCCAATCTATCAGGGTCGTAATTAGCTCGATTGAAACGCGACACTGCGATCACTGCGGCGCATCAATTGACGACAACGTCCGGTATCGTAATGTCACGACCAGAGATAGTGCTGGCAACGTCTCGGAATACGCGTTCTGCGGTGTCGACTGTAAGACCGCTCGGTTCCCGAGGCTCGGCTGACCGCCGGCTGGCGTGGCGCATTGTCGGTTTACAGGACCATACTGGGGTTTTGGCGTCGGTTCGATAATACGGTCCGAGTCCTCACGCGGATTGACAGTCGCAGCCACCCTGTTCCAGAAACGCTACAATATCGTAGCTATGGCCGCAGTCCTCACACAGCACCTGCACCTCGTTGATGACGTTGAAATCGCCTGCCGAGATGGCGTCGTTCTTTTCGAGGCTCTCGATAGTCTGCCTCGTTACAGCGGTGGTTCGGCCCCGAAGCCGCTGTATTGAGTCGATGGCGTTTTCCTTCCGTTCTGCGGGCGTCCGCTCGGGTCGGGCCGCCCCACGGTCGTTCTTGAGATAGCGATACACCGTCTGGTGGGAGATAAAGTCGTCCATCACCGATTCGATATCGACCCCGCTCTGTTCGAGACGGGAGCGTATGAGCGGGGCGTCCGCGTCATCTTCGCGAAGTGATTGATAGACCTGCTGGATGTCGCCACTCAATGTCGGTGCGTCGCTCCCTTCGATGGCGGACTCGAGCACCGACTGATTGAAGTAGTCCGCGAGGTCTCGGGTACTTTCTTCCTCCCCGTCGGCGCCGACCCACCGATCTTCGAGTTCTACACCCATCCCGACAAGATCGTATTTTCGAATTACGGCATCCACCTTGTTCGTTCCCCCACCGGACTGTGAGTCGTCTGCGGTCATGATCCGATTTACATGAACGCCATAGTTACTAAACACTCCCGCATATCGGGAGGTTTGGCGAGGTCCCTCACGCGGAGAGCTTTATCAGGCCCGTGCTCTGGTGTGTGTCGGCCGATTCACGGACTGAACTACTCATTTGATGCGGATTCAGGCTCGCGAACCCACGCCACCGGAACTGTGGACTGCCGGACGATTTTGGCGCTGACACCACCCATGACGTACCTGCTGAAGTCAGTCTGTCCGTGGGTCCCCATGATCGCGAGATCGATTTCGTTCTCGTCGATGTAGTCGCAAATCACCTTCGAGGTGGTCCCGTGTTCGATGACGCTGGTGACCGAGTTGAGCGACGTCTCCTCGACTTTCTCGGTCGCTTCGGCCAGAATCTCATTTGCCCGCTCGGTCAACTCCCCCTCTTTCAGGACGGAGCGTGCATCCGGGCCGAGACCGCCGGTCTCGACAACGTGAAGCAGGTGGAGCGTTGCTCCCGTCGCCCTCGCGACATCGATCCCCTCTGCCACTGCGAGTGCTGCGCCACGGCTTCCATCCGTCGGGACGAGGACGTGCTTGGGGGGATACACGAGTGGTCGATCTTCGGCAGGGTTGACCGCAACGACGGGAACCGCTGCCGTATTGATGACGCGTTCGGTGACGCTTCCGAGCAGGATTCGCTTGAGCCCGCGCCGTCCGTGCGTCGGCATAACGATGCAGTCGATGTCGGACTGTTTGCTGTAGTCGACTATCGTCTTGTGCGGGTCACCCTGGAGGACCGCAGAGACGACAGGAACGCCTTCATCTTTCGCAGACTGTGCGGCTTCCGCCACGATGCGCTCCCCTTCTGTTTCGAGAACGTCGATGACCTCTCCACGAATCGTGGTGACACTGTCTCGGCCAGTGTCGGCGACGTTGATGATGTGAATCGTCGCCTCGTGTTCGGCTGCGATCTGTAATGCGTACTCAAGAACCGATTCTGCGGCGTCACTTCCGTCGGTTGGGAACAGGATAGTGTCGTACATAGTGGCGTGCTGGACTGTGGATCAGCTATCTGGGTTGCGGAGGGCGTTCCGGGTTGTCCGTAGGCGGGTCCCTATTTCCGCACTTCCTGATTGTGGCTTCTGGTCCTCGGGCGCTCTGTGCCGTTGCCTACGCATCAAAGCACTCGGCCCGGTATGGTTTCAGAGACATTGTATTCGGAGGCTGTGTGACGGACTACGCAGTGACGTCTAATAATATCTCGCCTACCGAAGCGCTCTCCAGCCATCTGTGGCTGGGACACACAGCGGATTGCTCTACGCCCCCACCAAGGCTGGCGCGTCGGCAGGACGGCGCTGACACACATTTTTAAGCCAATCCCCCCACCGTATTGAGATATGGCAGCAGTCCGACGCCTCGTTATCGATGTACTGAAACCCCACGATCCGCCCCTGCTGATGTTCACCGATCAGCTGGCCGAAATTGAGTGCGTCGAGGGCGTCACTTCGTCTCTGATCGAACTAGATCAGGAAGTACAAAACGTCAAGCTCACGTTCGAAGGCGAAGAGCTGGACTTCGAGGCAATCGAAGAGACGATCGAAAACCTCGGCGGGTCAGTACACTCTGTGGACCAGGTTGCCTGCGGTGACAGCGTCGTGACGGACCGACGGACGTTACAGGATGCCTGACGCGCCGTGACGTCCATTCGACAACTCCTCAGGCGTCTTCTCGGGAAGGACGACGTCCTCGCAATCTCGCGCCGGTACTTCATCTCGAACGGCTTCGACGGGACGCTGACGTGCATCGGCATTATCGTCGGCGCTGTCCTTTCGGGAGTTTCAGACGGCTCCACTGTCATCAAAATCGGACTGGGCGCGGCAGTCGGTCTCGGGACGTCTGCGGTCTGGAGCGTCTGGGAAATCGAACGTGCCGAAACCCGGGCCGAAATCAGACGTATCGAGCGAGCGATGCTCAAAGACCTCGACGATACCCGCGTTCAACGCGACCAGAGCGGTGCCCGCTTCGTACACGCCATGATGAGCGGCCTGGGGCCACTCATCGGGGTTCTGATTCCACTGACCCCGTTCGTTGTCGCGGGGACCGTTGTCACAATGGTAGAAGCAGCACTCATCTCGGTCGGCCTGGGTATCGGTGTGTTGGGTGCGTTCGGCGCTTACATGGGCTCGATTTCGGGTCAGCGGTGGTACGTTGCCGCAGCGCGGATGGGACTCGCCGGCTTGGTCGTCGCAATTCTTAATCTCTTCCTTCCGGGGTGAGAGACCGAGACTCCGTTCTCACTGGAGGACAAATCCCAACTTGCTTTCCACTGGTCCCCATACACGGTAGTAGATGCGTGTTGGCTTGCGACAGTTCAAACGGCCGTTGTGCTACGTGATGGCGCTCCTGTATGTCGTCGCGGGAGGATTGCATTTCGTCGTGCCGGAACTATACGTCCAGATCGTGCCACCGGTCTTGCCGGCGGCACTTGCGCTGGTGTATCTGTCCGGCGTCGCGGAAATCGCTGTCGGGCTCGGCCTGTTGGTGCCCCGGACGCGTTCGTACGCCGCGTGGGCGACGATCGCATTGCTCGTCGCGATCTTTCCCGCGAACGTCTATATGGCTGTCTCCATGGTCACTATCGAGGGGACGGGTGGTGGCGATCCCTCTGTGTTGGTCCGCTGGGCACGGTTGCCGCTGCAAGGCGTGTTGATCCTCTGGGCGTACTGGTACACCGACTGAGCGTGGCGAAAACCCCGAGTGACCGGGCTGGCTCGGTCGTATTTCATCGTCTGCGACGGATTGATCGACGCCGTCGTCGCCGGTTGTGGGACGAAGCTGTCGGCGTGGACGTGACCGGTAGCCAGCGCCGCTGGGTCGCAGCGATCGAATCGGACGATGCCACTGTTGTCCCTACGAATATCGCCATATAGTGTGAGACGCCGAGGACTGCCCAACAAGGACCAGAGGGCCGCTCACCGCCATCACCAGAACCGTGCCGAGAGCCAGAACAACCGCGAGCGACCGCCATTTTTCAGCGGATATCCGCTTCGAAGACGCAACGCGATGCCCGCGTCCACGACGGCGAAGTCGTCCGTGAAGAGGACACACGGTACAGATGGCATCTGGCTTCTTGTGCCTCCAAGACTCCGGGGAGCTGCTTTGCCAGATTAGACATGAATAGGTACCGATTGGGAACTAGTATATATCTACACTACATGTGAGTTCACCGTAATGACATAGAGAGATACTGTCTATCCATAAGACATATTCGTAACTGCAGTATAGATACAATGTCGACATGCCCTCCAGTAGTCGTAAACTTCTGTCGACGAACAGTGAACAGTGGCGTCTGGCGCACGAAGACCTCCACATCAGAAACACCACCGATACCAAACATGATGTCCGCATAGAAATATACGACAGCGAGATATGTTGCCATAGAGCCCACTATCAGCTCTTGTCAGGCCAGTCCGGCTGTTCGGTCAACTTGCTACAGGCTGGCTGCTACAGGGTTAAAGCTGTTCTCGATAGACAACATGAATCAGTCGCTGCCGTGACAGTCTCCGACGAGCCCGAACGAACGATCTTCGTCCACATTCAGAACGACGGGATCACCATCAAGGAGGGAGTGACGCCCTCGCGCCCCTGAGCCAGCGTGTCGCCGCTCCCCCTCGCTCCCCGGAGGCAGGATCGAACGAAATAGGGTAAGCCCATCTTTAACACCCATCGGAACCAAATAACAAACGGAATGAGCTCTGCATCTACATCGGACAGGTCCCCAGAGTCTGCCGACTCAGTGTCGGGCTATCGCGACACGCTTGCGTCGGTTTATCACGAATATGTCGGCGAACCGGCTAAAGAGCGAGATATCTACGTTGGGTTCGGACTCTTTTTTGCTGGAGTTACGCTTGCCATCGTCGGATTCTGCCTCTTTCTGTACAGTAACGTTCTGGAGTCCGGGAGCGCACCGTACTGGCAGATTCGTGAGGTTGCGCTCGTCGTCGGGTTCGTCGGACTGCCCTCCGTGCTGTTGAGCGTCGTCGTACTCCTCCCAGTCGGTTTCAAGACCCGGGTCGTCAGTGCCGCCGGCACGTTGTTCTGTCTCGCCGCAACGATAATTCTGGTTAATGTCTTTCCGTATGGGTGGACGAACAGTGGCGGAGTCAACGGCAGCGTCTGGACGATCAGCGTTTACGCCACTGGCTTAGTCATGCTTGCGGCCTCAACAGGAGCGGCGCTGGTTGCACACTACCTCGAGAAAGCGGCAACCCCAAGCGACTCAACTGAACCAGTCGAGCCGGCCGAGAGCGAGTCGGAGTCTGTCAGCAAAGCAGATGTGGACGACGATATCGAACAGGCACTAGACGGAGCGGAACTATCGTGGGGTGGTGTCGAACAGCAGCCCAAAACTAAGCGGCTAAATCTGGATATGCCAGAAACGGACTCTGACCTCGATCGGACGGCTATCGAGAATTCCGAGGCGACCACGACACGAGCCGACAGCAATGACGTTGATGACGCAGTAGATGGGCTCAGACAGCTACAGGGTGGCCAATCAAAGACAGAACGAAGCACCGGTACCGAAGAACAGGTCGACGCTCTCACGCAGTTTCGAAATGAGCAGGCCGAAGATGACGATGTGGAAACCGGTGTCAAAGAGCAACGAAGCATTGTTACCCGTCTTCGGTCGTTGTTGTTTGAATAGACGGTCTGCTCACCACGACACTCCGCTGTTGTTCTCTCGTTGCGTGGGGTAACTCAGAGTAATATGTTCCTACGAACCATTCCGTCTGTTTTCATAAATAACATGTAACCTATTGCAACAAAACAGGATAGTTTTTTCAACTTGGTGGGAGGAATACAACTGTATGCCCCAAGGTCTCGATGTCGGTACGATGAACCTCCTGTCTGCACGCCAAGATGGTAACGAAACGGTATTCGTGCAGCAGCGGAACTCCTTCGTCGAAATTGACTACAGCGACATGGCCGAACAGATGCTGTCGAGAAGTGATGTTCTCCACATCCGCAAGGATGATCGCGTCTACATCGTTGGCGATGACGCCCTGAATTTCGCGAATATCTTCAGTGAGGAGACACGCCGCCCGATGCAAGCCGGGATTCTCTCGAGCGACGAGCAATCAGCTATTCCGATGATTAAGCTCATCACGGAACAGGTGGTTGGACAACCGGAGTTCCCGAATGAGCGCCTGTTTTTCTCGGTTCCCGCGGACCCAATCGATGCCGATGTCTCGACGCTATATCATCAAAAGACGATTGAATCCCTACTCACTGATATGGGCTACAGCCCGGAACCGATCAATGAAGGGATGGCCGTCATCTACTCCGAGCTTGCCAACCGTGAGTTCACTGGCCTCGGTATCAGCTTCGGCGCCGGGATGACCAACGTCTGTCTGTCGTACTATGCAGTCCCCGTAATGAAGTTCTCCATCGCACGCGGTGGCGACTGGATCGACGAGCAGGCTGCACAGGCGACTGGCACGCCCGTCGATAAGGTCACCTCGGTTAAAGAAGAGGACTTCGCACTCAACTTCGAGACGGACGTCGGCGGTATTGAAGGTGCACTGAGTATCTATTACGACAATCTCCTCGACTATGTCATCGAGAACATCATCAGTGAAGTCGATGAGGAAGATGTCGAGGAGGGACTGGATGTCCCGGTCGTCGTGACTGGTGGGACATCCAGTCCTGACGGCTTCGAAGAGTTGTTCGCCGAACGGATCAACGAATCCGAGATACCGTTCTCAATCAGCGACGTCCGCCAAGCCGAGAATCCGCTGTATAGTGTCGCACAGGGCGCACTCGTCGCAGCGCGGTCGGAAGAAGAGCGCGAGGGGCAAAACGAGCAGGCCGAAGAATCTGACACCACCGCCGAGTAACGGTTGGTCTCGAATAGAAGCACTGTTCGCCGGCATCAGCCGGAACATTCTACTGGTCCTCGTCCAGGCAATACAACTGACGTCGGACGCTACTCAGTTACGTCCCCGTTTTCCTCGGCTTCAGTTTCCGTGTCTTGGCTATTCTCATCGTTCTCATTAGATTTGGCTGTAACCTCCCCGCTCTGTTCAATTTCGTTCTCGTCGAAAACACGGTTCAATTCGTCAGCAGCGTCCTGTCGGAACCTGTTAGCGTCGGACCCCAGAGATATTCCCACCGCGACACCAGCCTGTTCAAGCGAGAACTCTGGTCGGTCTGTGGGCTCGTCCCGTTCCGGAATCGGGACGCTGGGTGTACGGCCGGTGTTTTCGGGTTTACCGGGGTTAGAATCAGGATGCTCGTTGAACCGAGCGAGAGCGAACTCCCAGGACTCTGGGGGGGAAGCCTCGTTGTGATGCGACGCAGAGATGTCTGCGAAGCCGCACGATTCACAGACGATAGCTGTCTGGTCAGCGGTCGCAAGCGTATACGTGCTGAGATCGGATTCGCAGCGGGGACACCGCATACTAGACCATGCGTGCCTCTGCTATACAATGGTTCCGTCAGTTATCGCCGTCCAGGGAACGAGTTATGAGATGGGCGACCGATATTGGAGGTGATGCCGGAGATCGAGATTACGGACACACAACAGGATGACTTGACGACGATTCGGGAGGATCTCGAAGACGCGTTCATCGAGACGTACGGGCACATTCGTACGCAAGATGTCGTTGACTACCTCCTCGATACATACACACCGCCGGACCAGCTGGAAGACGAGCAAGGCCTGAGCCGTACCGACTACGAGCGACTCGCCTCGGCTGAGTATCCGGAACTCCAACACATCGCCTCCGAGGTGCCAGACGTTCCCGGTAGCGGTATTGAGGCCGACGAGATGCGAGGGAAACTGCTCGCAGCACTTGGAACGAGTGAGCTTGCGGATCGCCTCGCGGATATCGAACCTGAAAAAAGAGCGAACGAGGGGGGCGAGGAGGCGGCCGCCGGCCCAACTAGGCCGGGGAACACGCCAAACGACGGACGTGACGTCGCACAGAACGGTACGCCGACACAGACCACACCGTCATCCGATACCATCGAAAGCGCCGACGCGGCCGAGTCGAACGCGGCAGTTGACGACACTCCGAGTGATACTCTTTCCGCTGCCAACCGTTTGCTAACCGAACATGACGAGAAGTGGACCCGGTCAGACGAGACCGACGAACCATACGAAGTCACACTTCCCGACGGTTCAACGGTGAGCGCCCGGACGAAAGACGACGTCCGAAAACTGCTGTTTCAAAACTACTGAGTACGCTCTCCTCGCGAAAACACTGTTTGACGTCGACCATCCCTCACGAGGGTACGTCCCATCGAGCACCTACGACTCACCATCCGATACGTCCTCGAGGTAGCCGACCCGACACTGTGGGCAAACGTCACCGGGAAAGAACGACGATTCACTCGCGGGGAGTTCGAACTCACACCTCGGACACTGATACGTCGGAACCGAGTCGCTTGTGGTATTCTTTGAGCGGTCCGCCGTATACGACTGCCCGTCTCGACCGTTTCCAATACCCGGTTCTTCGGCGGTTTCAGACGACGGTTCTGCCGTGTCTGTAGCAGCATCATCAATGAGGACTGCATCGTCGTTACTTGACGGCGTGTCGCTGTCGTCATCTGGTTCCTGTGTCTCCGACAGTATCACGGCGTCATCAGTCGTTTCCAGAAGCGCCGATTCGGTCACCGCCGGTGACTCGTCACTCGCCTCCGCATCTGGAGATGTTTCTGCCACATTGTCTGACACGGCCATCGTTGATGCGGGTGGTTCGGTCGGTTCCGTTTCGTCTGCTGCCTGCACCGGGTCTCTCGCTTCGGTCTCGACCTCCGCGGTCTCTCTCACCCCTGCTGGTCCCTTGTTTTCGGTTCTGTGTTCGACTTCATCCGACCGCTCGCCATTCGCTTTCGATTCCTCTGTGGTGGATATCAGGCCTTGATTCTCAGAGATATCTCGGATATGCTCACAGCGCTCGCAAGACTTGTATTCCCGAACAGTTAGAACAGTGCCCCGCTTACCTTCGTCGTACGACTCCTCTATCGTCGACTCCCCGAAGTCGTGTCCAAATAGCTCACAACGCAGTCCCATGCATGGCCATTTACGTCGTACGATTAAGAATGTATTCACCAGCAGTGACATCTTTGTCGCGTTAGCCGCGGGCGGGAACGTGTCTGTGACCAGCCTCGCCCCGTCGCTAAAGTAGTTGTCAAACCCGTTTACTTGCGCTCAACCCCATATTGATTCTGGAACCACTATGAGGAGAGCAAGGAAGACAACGAGGATACCGAGACCAAGTATTCGCAGTACCCCTGCCGAACGTTGTCGGCTCGGAGGAAGAGATTCGGCTAATCCAGAGAACGCAAACGCGATACCCAAAAAGAGCATGTTGTGAGGGCCGTTGAGTACAATACCGAAATACGCCCACCCAAGGATGCAAATGAACGAGAAGAGTGAGAATAAGAGGCCCTTCCGTCGTCCGTCTGGTTCACGAAACAGCATCCGTTGAACTGCCTCCATACGTCCTACCAGAAGTTTGACCCGCTAAAGAGTTCCCCTGTGTTGACTGTAACTGAATTAGCATAGATCACTGCCGAGGATTTTAATAACCCCGGGAGTACGCGACAACAATGGGGTTTACAGAGACGTTCGATGCTGCAGAACCGACACATAGACTCGTCTCTCGGAATCTATCCGGTGTTAAGGACTGGGACGAACTCGGCGGTGTGACAGTCGAGAACCGGGCGATTCGCGTTCTGATGGGCTACGGAACCGTTGTCCACCTAGAGCTTGAGCCAAAACACGGTCAATTTGAGACGGTACAACGGGAGCTATAGGAGCCATTGAAAATCAATGCACACCTGATCGCACGACGGTAGTGCGATCAGTGTGTACATCGTTTCAATTGTTACTATAGTGCGGGTTCCCGACTCGAAATGTATGTTTGTCCGTTCGGATCACGAATTTCGAGCGTCGCTTCCTGAGGACCGGGTGGTGATTGAGTCAGTACTCGAAATCCCGGACGGTGATACTGACGTGTGGACGGACCGTCTGTTCTACTTCGACGAATTTGCAGTCTTGACCGACCAGTCGTGGCTGTATCGCTCAGTACCGCATGAGACCCATATCCGAGAAATCAACGCGGGTGGACACGAGGGAGTAATTGAGGAATTGAACGAGACACTCGATCCGGTACGAGGGTCGGCTGTTGTCCCGTTTGGCGGGCTTGTCTCTTGGACAACTGACGATACCACGTATGATTTGAAATGGGACTCGCTGTATTGCTCCAATAAAGAGAAGAGCGCATCATATGATTTGGAACGACTGAAGCAGGTGACTGTGCTGTTTTCTGAGGATAGCCTACGTCTCGATTGGAAGCCGGTATCCCAGGAGTCGTTACTTCGTCGAACGGTTTGGCGAGTCCTGAATCCGGAGAGTGCCACTCCACCAGCACACGTCGAGATTCCTGCCGGTGAAGACGGAGAGAAGATACTGGAGGCGTTCCGTCAGCTACGTGAGAAACTTGGATATGAATATAGCGTTGAGACTGCTTCGGATTAGCACTCCTGATCAGTTAGCATCAATAATTGGTTCGTCTGTACTGACCAGTTCATGCCACGAGTAGTTGTCCCAGAGTGGTGCCCTCCGACGGTCGGATTTTGTGGCCCTCTGCTGGCCGAGCGAGTATGATTCCGCCACAGATTGGTGTCGGCGTGATTGTTGCAACGCTTGAGCAAATCCGTCAACGCGGACACAGCGCTCACACGAACTCCCGAGACTGAGCCAACCTTTCCCGTACGACAAAAATATGACGACTTTGATTCTTTCTGAATGCTTGAAAGTGACATTATGAAAGTATATATGAGAAGGTAATAGTTTCTCCTGTAACCAGCGGAACCACCGATCAGCAGTTCTACCTGTAGGCCGTCCTCAGAGCGGCTATCCCATTCTGATGGGGTGGACAAAAGCGGGCTCTCATAAACGCTACGAGTCCGAAAAGATGCAATATTCTCCATAGCGGCTTTCTTGGGCCATGACAACGGATAACACAGAAATCCTTCTCAAAGGACTACAGCAAAACACGATGCTGAGCCTCTGTGTTTCTCGTAGGGAATACGAAACATCCCTGAGTTGTACTTCAACGAGTTGGGACCGATCTCTGATAGAACACTATGGAAATCGGACTGCTGTCGAATATATAAGCCAAAGTATAAGACAAAGAAACTCTCCGTTTTCATATGTTTGTGACACGATGAACCGAGCACCGCTGGAAATTGGCTTTAGAATTTCGCTTGCTGACACAACCCTCTAAACTAAACACTACCGGTTGACTGTCCACAGCAAGCTTACACTGCTTGCCGTTGAACTCAGTACTTCGGATATAGTAACAATTGAAACGATTTACACACTGATCGCACTGCCGTCGGGCGATCAGGTATGCATTGATTTTCAATGGCTACTATACGAACGTATCGGGTGACGCTACCGCGGCACCCTTCTACAGCGACAGCTCGACGTGGCCCACAACTCTCATTACCAAGTTGAACCCCTCACAGAGGTACTGGCTCCGGGAACCCCTCTTGACATATAATAAATAGTAAATCGAAGAAGTTTACTTTTAGGCCAGCCTAATATATTCATGCCGAAGGAGTCTCGAAAGGTAGTGACTGGAGAATACGACGTTGTTATTGTTGGCGGAGGAGTCGGGGGAATTACAGTTGGTGTTTTTACGAGTCGATACGGACTCTCCACACTAATCCTAGATCGTGGTCGGTCATCACTGGGCCGGATCGCACATCTGGAGAACTTTCCTGGCTTCCCTGCCGGAATCGATACGCCAACATTCCAGAAACTTTTGCACGCACAAGCCGAGCGAGTCGGCTGTGAAATCACGCGTGAGAAGGCTGTAGAAGCAACCCAGACAGAAGACGGCTTTCGTATTGAGACTGAAACGGGAGACGAGTATGCAACTGAATCGCTCGTCGCAGCGGCGAAGTACGGGCGACAGTGGCTCGAAACACTTGACGAGGGAGAATTTCTGGGGGACGACGGGGAAGTCGATATCAATTGGGAAGAGCACAAACGCTACGGTCGAACATCGGTAGATGGACTCTATTTTGCTGGTCGACTTGGGACGGCTGAGGACCAAGCTGTGGTCGCCGCAGGACAAGCGGGCGAGACTGCGCTCGGACTGATCCATGACGTGCGGCGTGATGAGGGCTTGCCCGAGGATCTCGCAACTCACTACACTGACTGGGTGTTCATTGAAGGGTCTGTCATCGACGGTGATTGGGAAGCACACGTCCGGAAGGAGTTCCCAGAACGGGTTGGAGACGCCGACCTCTCCGAGGCACGCTTCGATGAGCTACAGTCACAGTACGTCGAGCGGAAGGTGGAGCAAGCGATCTCACCATCCGAACAGCGCAAGCGACGTCGGGATGGTCACCAGCATCTCGTAGAGCACATCGACGACGATGCGGTACTCGAACGGGCCGAGGAGATCAAAGCGGAACGATCGTCTGGACTGGACGACGAGCAACAGTAGTTTGAGACCGGACTCTAGAAATCCCCGTTGACGATGTCCGCGACGCGCTGCCGGTCAAACAGTTTCGTGTCGTCCGTCACGTCCCCGAATACGCCGGGGTAAATCTGTTTCGCGGCCTGTTCGGTCAAAAACAAGTTGTGGATCGGTCCCTGATGGAGGTATCCGCCACGATAGACGCGACCGTTCTTGACGGCCGTCAGTTGGCTGCCGACTGGATGATCTTCCATATATGCGAGGATGGTATCTCGGAACTCCTCGACCGACATCTCGGCGAAATTCCGGAACAGAATCACGTCCGGGTCCAAATCGAGTAGCCCTTCGTAGTCGAGGTCCATGTTCCCCGTAGTGCTCTGATTCTCGATGTCCGTCCCGCCGAGTGCGTCGCTCACGCCGAGGTCACGCCACTGCTTCTTACTCGTCCCCTGGTCGTTGAGCCGATACGGTGTGAACTCATCTGGTTCCTGCGTGACACCGTACGTAAGGAAGACATTCGGTCGCTCATCGGCTGTCGGGAGTTGGCTCTGTATGTCCGCGATGAACTCGTCGTGGAGTTCTTTGAACGCCGCATAGCGCTCTTGTTCTTGGAACACCTGTGCGACCTTCTCGAAGGCCTCGTACAACGTGTAGTATCGGTAGTCGTGCCAGTCGTCCGATCTACGGAAGATCAAGTTCCCCACGAACGGGGCAACGTTCGTGGTGATTTCCTCGATGTCCGACTCGTCCCAGTCGAACCAATTAATGAGCATTTGCGGATCGTATAGGTGGACATCGTTGTCAAGTTCGTAGAATTCTTCCTTTGTCCGGACCTCTGGATAACTCTCGATAGGTTCGGTATCGATCTCCACGCCTGGTATTTCGTTGTACAGATGTGTGTAGTATCGGTCAGCGCCTCCGATACCGGTCATGCCGTCGGCTTGGCCCAGTGCGACCCCCATATCAGCGTAGCTACCGTCGTAGGCAATCCACTGATCAGGAGTTGAGTCGAACTCTACCTCACCCATCGGTTCCATCGTTACCGAATAGTTAGTAGATTCAGTAGCGGTCTCAGTTGATTCCTCCGTTGTATTATTGGCCGGAGTGGATTGAGAGTCAGATCCAAATACACCGGCACAGCCCGCCAGCAATCCGCTACCTGTAGCAACTCCGCCGTACTTGAGGATATCCCGCCGCGTTGGTGTTTTCTGGGAACCGTTATTGTCGTCCATACTTTTAGGCCAGCCTAATCTCACTTAACGTTGGCGTTTTAGGACGGCCTAAAAGGCGTTGTGAGTGGATTCGCTATTTCGACGTAGACCGACTCGTCATCTAAAGTCGAATCCAGTTCGTCATATCCCTCGAACCTCGTAAACAGGTTCCCCTTGCATGGTATTTGATCGCTGTCGAGTAGTACTGAGAGAAGGTCAGAAGTTGCGGGCTCGATCTCCACAAGAGACGCTATCTCTTCGCGGAGAACCTTTAACAGCGTAGTTTCATCAGCAGCCCGGCCGACGCCCAGTGCGTTAATCACACCGAATGCATTGTTGATGAATAGATAGTATCTCAGGCAACGGTCAATAATTTCGTCGGAGCAAACGGTTTCTACCCGATTTTCCAAGCCGGGAATCCAGCTATCGACCAGATCGTACCGTGATCTGGGGAAGCAGTATCCACCGTTGTCTCGATAGAACCCTTCCTTTGGCCAGCCGTCCTCATCCAGTCGAACTACAGTGTTTTGCTGATGAGCTTCCAGTCCGACACCAAGCTTGAAGTACGACCACACAACAGGGTGAATTACGGTTCTCAGATACTGACGGAACCACTCCCGGGCTACTTTTGACGCCGGACGACCCTCCCGCTGTGCTATTCGCTGGATGATCTGTGAGACCCACGGTGGCTCAGACGGTCGATCCTGACAGAGCGCAACGACGGTAGCAGTATTCTCTGTAGAACTCCCTCTAAATGGGTTTTCTCGAAGAATCATCTCGAACCCCGATTTGCTTCCGGAGCCGACATCGATTGTTGCAGCAGCAGCGTCTGCCAATATCGAGAACTGCGGATGAGCATCGCTGAGCCGATCGGCGTACTCTGTAGTGAGAAGCTCGGCAGCGGCGACTGCTAACCGAAGTTTCGACCGCGGTATTGTTCTCTCGGCGTTCGTTATCTCTATGGCTACCGAGGATTTGACCATATAGGGAGTTTCGGGGCTCCATAGCGTCCGAACAGAAGAGGTAGGATAGAATGTGGGACCGAATTCGCCAAGATCGATCAGGTGTCCCGTGTCGATTGCATCCGCCACGTATTGTCGTGAGCGTAGGGCGTCAGCCTGCCACGGATGGACGGGAATAAGTAACCTTCCATCGTTCAGAGCAGACGCCGCTCGCTGCGGAATCATACTGTTCGCTTCGCGGAGTCCCGACGAGATCCACTGGGTTGCACTCTCGTCGTGTGCCGACCATTGTGAAACGATCTCGGCATCAGCGGCAAAATAGTCGAGCTGAAACGAACCACGGAGTTCCGGTGCATACTCGGCAACCTCGTGCTCCGCGATTCCCTCACGGCTCTTTGGAGTCGGATGGAGGAGGTGACCGTAACAGAGCGACTGTTCTGCTCGAATGAAAGTGGGGAGTTTCTCCAAGTGAGCAGCGTTGTCACTGCGTTCACGAATGAATCGCTCTATTTCGCGCTGTGAGACAAGGATACGTCGCAGTAAATCGGTCGCCTCGGTCGTATCTGCTCCCGTTGACAACATAATCTCGCGGCGGATAAACGCAGCCAGCGTTCCAGCGTCTACTGTAGAAGTCTGGCCCTTTTGACGGACGTGTATCGGAAGGTCAAATATGTGTCGACCGGTTTCAGAGTCGTATCGAAGCGCTGCAAACACCGCAACCTCCTGTTGTGTGAATGGTACGTAAAGGATGGATTCAGTACTGTGAACCGACATGGGCGCCTCCACACCGGAAATAATCCGTCCATTACCAGTCTCCCGGTGATAACAGTTCAGTAGTGCATGCAGGGTAGCTGATTCAGCGTGCTCTGCTGGCGTTTTGCAGTTTGCTCCGAGCCCCTGTGACCTCTTCTTGTCGCTCATAATTATACTCCGGCTGTTTCGTCTATCGCCGCTTCGACGGCTTCGGTGAAACGAACGGCAATCTTGTTCACTTGGTTCTGGTCGATAGTGAGTGGTGGCAGGAACCGTGCGACAGCTGAGTCACGGCCACCGGTTTCGATGACGAGTCCGCGATCAAAACACTCCGCCTTCACCGTCGACGCAAGTTCGCTGTTTGGCGGGGGAACCTCTCCATCGTCAGTGTCCGCCGTCTGGTCGACAAACTCTACACCGAGCATCAACCCACAGCCACGTACGTCACCGATCGCATCGAAGCGAGCGTTTAGCGAGTCGAGTCCCTCTCGAAGCTGCTCGCCCATCTTCGCTGCGTGCTCGTCAAGGTCGTTCTCTAATACGTGCCGTATTGTTACTCGGCCGGCGGCCATTGCGAGCTGGTGCCCGCGGAACGTTCCGGCATGAGCGCCAGGTTCCCACACGTCGAAATTCTCATCGTAGACAACAAGCGCCAGTGGGAGACCGCCGCCGACCGCTTTCGAGCAGGTAACGATGTCCGGAGTGATTCCTGCGTGTTCGAACGCCCATGTCTCACCAGTGCGGCCCAGACCGGTCTGTATCTCGTCAACGATCAGCGGAACGTCGTTTTCACGCGTCATTCGGCGGAGCTTCCGCATCCACTCGTCGGGTGCCGGATTGACGCCGCCCTCTCCCTGAACGGGTTCGACGATCGCCGCCGCCGGGTCGGTGACGCCGCTCTCGGAGTCAGCGATCACTCGCTCTACAAATCGGCTGACAGATTCGTGTTCACCTGCCTTCAGCCCGAACGGATGACGGTATGGGTCCGGGTATGGTAGGTGGTGGACGCCTGGCATAAGCCCCGGAACTGCCTCTTTCGCATCGGTGTCTCCCATAAGGCTGAGAGAACCATTAGTCATCCCATGATACCCGCCCTGAAAGCCGAGGACGCTTCGGTTGCCGGTCGCAGTTTTCGCCAATTTCAGTGCGGCCTCGACGGCGTCAGTTCCTGCCGGGGAGCAGAACTGTACTTTTGCCGTGTCCGAGAACTCGTCCGGGAAGCTCTCGAATAGCGCGTCCACGAACGCTTCCTTCTCCGGGGTCGTGATATCTAATGTGTGGAGGGGCCGGTCCTCGGCTAGCACTCGCTCCACCTCCGAAACCACGTCTGGATGGTTGTGTCCGAGGGCTAGCGTCCCGGCTCCAGCCAAGCAATCGATGTACTCGTTTCCGTCGGCGTCGACAAGTATCGCTCCTTTGGCTCGTGCGACTGCGAAGGGAAGTGTTCGCGGATACGTCCGCGCGCTGGACTCTCTATTCTCTTGGCTCTGCCGTAGTTGGGTATTAGATTGCTCGTATCTTCGGTGCGGGATTCTCCCTGAACGGCTGGATTCTCGATGCATGCGTGTTTTAGGCTAGCCTAAAAACACAAAAGCCTGTCGGGGGATTGAACAATGGCGGTGAAATCTGACAGTGGTAATTCTATTCTACATCGTTACAGTGAATCAGGTGGCAAGGGTCTGTCTTAAGCGGTAAGAGCCTAATACACGCTTCGTAGGTGCTCCATCTCCCACGATTGTGCGCTGTCGTACGCGAACTCACGCCAGTGACTGCGTTTTACCTGTATATATGTTTCGAACAACGCGTCACCGAGCACGTCCCGCAACACGTCGTCGGACTCAAGTTCGTCAAGCGCCTGGCCAAGCGTCCGGGGCAATCGCTCGACACACTTTTTAGACCGCTCCTCCGCAGTGAGATTCCCTGGATCAACGGAGAGTGGTTCGGGAACCTCCAGACCCCGATCAACACCGTCGTATCCAGCCCCGAGAAGTCCCAGCAAGCAGAGATAGGGGTTCACCGCATTGTCCGCACCACGGAATTCCAGTCGTAACGAGTTCCCACTCTGATCGCCCGCGGTAAGCGCCGGGACGCGAACCAAAGCCTCTCGGTTCTCCTGTCCCCAGCAGACGTACCCTGCTGCACCGTTCTGCGGTCGTAGTCGGGCGTACGAGTTGGCAGTGGGGGCTGCAAGGGCTGTAAGTGCTGGTGCGTGCTCTAGCACACCGGCAATGAACTGCTTGCCTATCCGGCTCAGGCTCCCCTCCCCAGAGTCGTAGAACTGGTTCGTCTCCCCATCCCAGAGTGAAACATGAAGGTGGCAGCCATTCGTCGCGTTATCAAACGGCCTAGGTAAGAACGTGGCCCGGTATCCATCAGATCGGGCGACGCTGTCGACCGTCTCACGGACGAGGACGTGCTCATCGGCCGCACGGAGTCCAAACTGGTGACCTGTCACGATCTCGTGCTTTCCGGGGGCGTACTCTGGATGGTACTTTTCCACAACGACGTCTTGTTCCTCGAGAGCATCGATAGCTCGGAGGATCGTCCCGTGTGTTTCGCGCGTGCTTTCTGTGAGATACGCGCCGGGCGAACCGATAGTCTGGTCGCCGCCTTCTGGGTTCCGCTCGAACAGATGGAACTCGCTCTCGAAGGAGACTCGTGGCGACAAGCCTTTACTCTCGAGGGTGCGCGAGAACGAACGGAGGGACGAACGAGCGTCAATAGTCCAGGGATTCCCGCCGAGCGTTTGTATGTTGCAAAACATTACTCCTGTTCGCTCCGCGTAGGGAAGGGCTCGAAACGTGTCTGGGTCCGGACGGAGCCGAACTTCCCCGACAGTCGTGAGATGTCCGTCCTTGTTTCTCCGCCCGACCGCGTTGTACATCTGAATCAACTGTGATACGGTCGTTCCGTTCTCGATTGCTTCGTCCAGTTTAGCCGTGTCAACAGTTTGCGCGCGAACTGCGCCGCTCTGTGTGACGAAGAGCAACCGAACAAGGTCGATATCTTCCTCTGCACATCGGGACTGGATAGCTGGTTCTTTTGTCATCAGCACTCCTCGATAGGAGATGTTATTAGGCTAGCCTAAAAAAGTAGGCGCTGTAGTGTGAAATGCACGATGCTATAGTAACAATTGAAACGATTCAAACACGATCGCACTGCCCTCGTGGATCAGGTGTGCATTGATTTTCAATGGCTACTAGCCGTCCATACAACACACCGTTCTTGCAGGACAAGGTTTATATATAATTTAGGCTAGCCTAAAACTAGGCGATTACGATGTTCGTACTCAGTCACTGCAAGAGCGACAGACGGATTGCAAACACAAAGAGCGGGGAGTACAGATAATGGAGTACTCAGACACGGTACGCTCCACATTCGGAAGCGACCACTGGAAGCGGGCGAACGAGGCTATGTTACGGAAGATATTTGCGGAGTTCACCCGCGAGGGCCTTTTAGCTCCGACGGAGACACGGACCGTCCCCGCAGAATCCGACGAGCCCACCGGGGAGTGGACTCGATACGTGATACGTTTGACAGGTGGTATCAAGTACCAGTTCGACGCGCATCAGCGCGCACTCGGAACCTATCGAATCCGTCGTGACTCGATCATTCGACGTGACGGTCTTGCAGGGACTGAGCCGGAGCCGGCAGACGACCCGATTCAGTTCCTGGTCGACGCCCAGGCGTATTTGGGAACCAGCCAGACGACTCTCGCACGCCTCCTCAGAGAGTACTACAACACACTCGTCGCCGACACACACGTTCGCGCGTCGAAAGATAACCGTGAGCATGAATCGATTCTTGACCTCCCCTACGCAATGGTCGAAGGAGAACTGGAAGGACATCCCAAGTACACGTATAACAAAGGCAGGGTCGGGTTCGATTACGACGACTATCATAAGTACGCCCCCGAGGCGAAACGTAAGCGGACACTCTCCTGGGTCGCGGCACATGAGAATCGGGCCACGTTCACGTCGGTTGCTGGGATATCACAGAGAGAACTCCTTGAGAACGAACTGGGGGACCAGTATCAGGCGTTCAGGTCACGGCTTTCGAGTGACGGGCTCGATCCGGACGACTACGTTCTCTTTCCTGTTCACGACTGGCAGTGGACGGACAGCGTTATCCAACTGTTCGCTGGCGACATCGCGGACGACTTGCTCGTCCCTCTCGGTGAAGGTCCCGATACGTACCTCCCGCAGCAGTCCATTCGTACGTTCTCAAATGTCTCGAATCCCGAGAAGAAGCATGTGAAGCTCCCCATACGCGTGCTGAACACCAACGTGTACCGTGGGATACTCGGTGAGCAAGCTGAAGCCGCCCCTCGAGTGACCGAGTTCGTACAGTCAATTCTAGACGACGATCCGTATCTTCGAACCAATTGTAACCTCGTCCTTCCCGGAGAAATCGCAGGTGCGAACTACGAACACCCCAAGTTCACCCAACTCGAGGACGCTCCGTACCAGCTTCACGAGCTGCTCGGGTGTGTCTGGCGAGAGAGCGTCACGTCCTCAGTAGACGCCAGCGAGTCCCCGCTAGCTCTGGCTGCAGTGTACGAGGATGACTTCGATGGGACGCCGGTCGTGGCAAAACTCGTCGATCGGTCGGGGATGACACCGGAGACGTGGCTCACCGAGTTTCTGGAGACTCTGCTGAATCCAATTCTACACTGTCTCTATCGCTATGGTCTTGTATTTATGCCGCACGGTACGAATGTCGTCCTGATACTGGAGGACGACGTTCCCACCCGGATTGCGATCACGGACTTCGTTGACGAGGTTGCGGTCATAGACCGGGACTTCCCTGAACTGATCGAGAAGCTCCCCGAAGAACTCCGCGACGATGACCGATACACGCACAGTATCGTGAAGCGGAAACCACCGATTCTCCTCTGTCATCGAATCGTGGGAACGCTGTTCGACGGTGTGTTCCGGTTTGTCTCTGACGCGCTGGAGCGAACCCACGGACTCACCGAAACAGCCTTCTGGCAGCACGTTCGGGACACCATCGAGAACTACCACAAAAAGTTCCCGAGATACGAGGATCGGTACGAAGCAATCGACCTTTTTAGACCTCGGTTCCGGAACTACTGTCTCAACCGGAATCGGTTGCTGGATCACGGCTACACGAACACCAATACGCGCCCGAAAGTACGCCATCACGGTACCGTTCCCAACCCACTCGCTGAGTTCACATGATACGCATTGACCAGACTTGCGAGAACCAAGAGTTCAATAGCAGCAGCGTTTTGAATACATGACAGAGGAGAACACAGGTGGGGACGGGTCCACTATCGACGAACTCGGACGGGACATCGAACAGCCTCTCCGTAGTCTGTTCGTTCGATATGGACGGACGAAGCAGCGACGGTTAGCACTCGGATTGTTCGCCAGTGTCGTCTCACGCGGAGCAGGGCTCGTCACGCCGATAGTTCTGGGAACAACCATCGACGCCGTCTTTAACAATGAGGGAGCGTATACACTTCCTCTCGTCCCCAGTGCCTGGTTGCCATCGGACGCAACGAGTCAGTTTTGGCTCTCAGCCTTGCTTGTTGGCGGGTCGCTCGTACTGGTCGCTTTAACGGCATGGCTCCGAGACTATATGATGAATGATTTCGCCCACGGTGTTATGTACGATATTCGAGCGGACAGCTACAGGAAGTTCCAAGAGTTAGACACGGTGTTTCAGGAGGAGGTAGACACTGGGGAGGTCATGTCCATCCTGAACAACGACACGACCAATTTGGAACGGTTCTTCGACAACGGACTTCAAGACATGGTACGGATCGGTGTCATGGTCGTCGGAGTTACGGGAATTCTTCTTCATCTCAACTACCAGCTCGCAGTGATTACACTGCTCGCACTCCCGCTTTTCATAGGTTTCACATGGTGGTTCACCCAGGCGGTCGAGCCACGATACGCCGGCTGGCGGTCGTCAGTCGGGCATCTAAATACTCGTTTGCAGAACGCGATCAGCGGCAGCCTGCTCGTCAAAACAGCGCCAGCAAAGGGATACGAGGCTAACCGCATCGATAACGCGGCGAAAGATCTGTACGACGATGCGATCAGTGCAATCAGATTGAGTGTTGTTTACCGGCCTGGCATGCGGTTTTTAACCGGATTGATACTCTTCGCAACGTTCGTCGTCGGAGGAACTTGGGTGTTCACCGGGCCACCAGGTCCGTTAACGGGTGATCTCACTGTCGGTACATTCGTCGTATTTATGTTACTCACCCAACGGCTCACCGCCCCACTCGCGAAGCTTTCCGATGTCGTCGACCGGTACGAGAACGCGAAAGCCTCTGGGAAGCGGATCTGTGGACTACTACGAGCACCCACGTACGTAACCGAAAATCCCGACGCAGCGGTGCTCGACAGCATCGATGGTCACGTCGAGTTCGATACAGTGTCATTCGCTTACGGGACTAATAATCCTCAGTCGAGCGCTGACGAACCTGTACTTGCTGACATCTCGTTCACGCTGAATCCGGGGGAAACCGTTGCACTCGTCGGCCCGACTGGTGCAGGAAAGTCGACGATAGCGAAGCTCCTCTTACGATTATACGATGTGACGAGCGGAGAGATACGAGCGGACGGGCACGATATTCGGGAAGTGACGCTAGGGAGCTTGCGCGAGTCCATCGGATACGTCAACCAAGAGCCATTCCTATTCGATGGCACGGTAGCGGAAAACATTCGATACGGGCAGTCACAGGCGAGTGACGAAGCCGTCCGACAGGCAGCACGAGCGGCACAGGCACACGAGTTCGTCGAGAATCTCCGAGACGGGTACGGGACAGAAGTCGGGGAACGCGGTGTGAAGCTCTCTGGGGGACAACGCCAGCGAATCGCGCTTGCCAGAGTATTCCTTCAGGATCCGGATGTCGTCGTTCTTGACGAGGCGACGGCGAGTGTTGACACGGAAACGGAACTGCTGATCAATCGGAGTCTGACTGAACTTGCGGAGGAACGCTCCACGATAGCAATCGCGCATCGTCTCTCAACGGTCTGTGATGCAGATCGGATACTGGTCATCGAAGACGGAGAGATAGTCGAGCGCGGCACCCACAAGTATTTGTTGGAGGAAGACGGGTTGTACGCGATGCTGTGGAGAATTCAGACTGGAGAGATGGACGAACTCCCCGAGCGTTTAGAGCGTCATGTTGCGACCGACTCTGTCGTAACTAGGTAACCGACCCTACCCAAAACGTCGCGTTTAGTCAAGGGTCAGGTAATTACTCTGGTGATCCGGGTCCGAGATCCTGCTTGGCGATGGGGAGAAATCGAACATCCCGCGGTCGTTGCAATAAGATTCCGTGGAACTACCGGCTCACAGGGGCGTTTTTAGCGACAGTGTCTGTTGGAGAAACCGCTAGAAAGAACCCTAGAACCGATTAAATCACCGTATCTTACAGGTGTACGCTTGTTATATCATGATGGTGGTGTTTATACTTGTAAATCCAGGCTATAGTATGCGGAAATATTGTATGTCATTACATAGCACCGGTGCAGCGTTTGGGTCTATTACACTATCGGCCACTGCTTCTCATCCATTACTAGTGCCCGAGAACGCCCCGTTTGCGTGCTTTAGCTGTCCCAACCCGGAAGACAAATAGTCCAGCCGCTAGGTAGGCAACCGCCTGCCCGACCAATACCCCACGGTCGCATACCGGAAGTTCCCACACGCGGAGTTCGCGCTTCCGTTCATCGGTCAAATAGTCATTACACACGACTTTGGCACTCGCGCTACCCTGCTCGTCAGCGATATCTTGAACATGTTCCAGTAGATCCTGCGTGGTTCGCGAATACGCGTCGTACCAGAATCGCCGGCCCATGTGCGGCTTCCGTGCGACGCCGTCGATCTCTTCTGGAACTCCGGCCGTATCGGTGAGGTCATGGATCCAGCCCCCGATTGTGGTTCCGTTGACGTGTCCGGTTTTTGAGCGCTCCGAAGGGGACAGATAGCCGTCGATGCGGGAGACGTGTACTGGACTTATGTCTCTACGGTGGTTGGTAAATTGTAAGTTGAGACTACAGGGGGTTTAGCGGGGCTATGATGCGTAGTTTCGAGCGAGCCGACGAGCGGTATCTGTTTCAGATCCCTCACCAAACGAGGATTCTCGTTGAACTAGAAACTAATCTGAGGCATTTCCGAGACTTTGGATAGTGTAGCCACTCAGACGCGGCGCTAACACGGAGAGAGCCCCTCACTATCCGATTCCCGTTTTCTTCTTCAACAGCGTCAGCGTATTGTCGGCTGTTACGATCGGCGAATGCTCGTATTCACCAGTCAATTCGACCTGTACCAGTAAATCGACTGCTCGCCAAATCGAGTACAACAGACACGCGAATGCGAAGTAGAAGAATCGGAGGCCAAAATCTTTCGATGTCGTAGCGGCCATGAATCACTTGATCGATTTGTAACCGCTTTCAATCTCCCACCGATACCCATACTCGGTGAGATAGGCGCTGCTGGTATTTGTCATGAATACCGAGTACTGCCGGTGATCATCATGTTCAGAGTCCTCCTTTCGTCGGTAGATCAGCGTTGTCTCGTGCCACTCGTTCTTCCCGAGATGGAGCTTGCGGTCGGTCTCGTATCGGTCCTGACCCCGCTGGAGCAGTCGCTTTGCTTGGGCTCTCTCGCTGGTCTGCATCCGCTTGGGCACGACATACGACAGTCCACGCTGGCTGAGCATCTCCAGAATGTGTTGGCTGTCGAACTCCCGATCCATCAGTACGTTATCGACGTGAACGAGGTCCTCGGCAGAGTTGAGCAAGTCTTCGACGATTTCCTTACGAGCCTCACCCTTCCGAACTGGTCTCGCATCCAGTACGATTGGGGCAGCGTTCCCGACCAGCTGGACTGTCGCCCACTGATAGGCATACTCGTCGGTCTTCTCCTTCGTGCCGATAATCTCGTCTTCGTGCCCAGTCCGATCCCCAGTAAATGGTTCGGCTTCCGTAATATCGATAGCAACGATCCCTGCTCGGAAGAACTCCTCCGTCTCTGCCACTTCACCCAGTAATCGATTTATGGCTCGTCGGTACATCTCCCGAATCTGTTCAATCGACAGGTCGCGGATGTGCTCGCGATGGGCGTGGCCCAACGGCGTTCGACCCCGGGTTGATTCGTAGACAAAACTCCGGGCTCCTTCGTTAGCAGCCAGCCCCTCACGAAGCTCTGAAGTGAATCGTTTGTGCCAACTGCGCCACAGCGTCGACTGGTCTGGGACCGTCTCGATCCCTAATAGCTCACGGAGTTCAGGATGGTGGGTGAGGTACGTGAGGAGTGCCGTTTCGTGGGTCCAGCCGTGAAGTTCTTTGAGCAGAAACAGTCGGAACAGTTGGGCCATTTCGTACTGAGTAGCTCCATAATACTGGTCATGTGGCCCAAACTCGACATACGCTACTGGGTAGTGAGATACGAACTCGTCGACGGAGTAGTGAGCCTCGTGGTCGAACCATGTGGAGGCAACGGTCCAGATGTCTTCTTCCAGACCGGCGAGAGAATTCCGGTCATAGAGTGGCGTCGAATCATATGCTGGCCATTCCGCGTATGACTGCTGTGCGATTCGTCGAAAAACACTGCGTTGAGAGTCAAAACTGGGAACCACTACGAGAGACTGGCCACGACAGACTCAAGAATCGCATTAACGGATCAGTTCATAAATATATAATATCGGCCCTATCGGTCGGGTTCAGTTAAGCGTGAAAACTGAGGCGAGAGTGATTTCAGCTGTCCATGGCAGAAATCACACGCCTCAGCGGATGTAGAGACTGGATTGATTTGGATTTTGTGGAGCGCGAGCGGACACCCAAGCCAGCGATGGTTGGGTATTCAAGCGCACGTTGCGGGGCTGTCGCTGTCGAATACCGTCGATTTACTCGACTCGCTGGGCGTCCAACGCAGTCGAAAGGCCGTCCATAATTGGGTTCACAAGGCAGATTTACAGCCCAAAGATGGTCGATCACCGGATCACATTGCGGTTGATGAGACCGTGATCCAACTCAATGATGAGAAATATTGGCTGTACGCCGCTGTCGTTCCATAAACGGATAAATTGCTTCATACGAACCTTAGACCAACTACAACGACGGTTCTAGCCCATTCGTTTCTCACCGAACTCAGTGAGAAACACGACGTCGACGACGCCGTGTTTCTCGTCGATGGCTCCAAATCGTTACAAGCTGCGTGTCAACGGCATAGCTTCGATTTCAGATACGAAAAACATGGAAATCGGAATGCTGTTGAACGTGTCTTCAGAGAGATAAAACGCCGAACTGTCTGTTTCTCAAACTGTTTCAGCAACGCCGAAGCAGAAACAGCCGACGATTGGGTCAAATCATTCAGCTTCGCATGGAATCAGCTTATCTGAACACGATGATTATTAGGCGGTTTGAGATTTTTGTTTGTGCCTGAAGCTTGTTTTTCCGCGGCGGTAATTCTTGTTTATTTCATCCCGTAACCCATCTTCCGCAGCTCGTCTGCGACTGTTCGAGAGGGATCGTTGCCAGCCAGGACGATGGCTTCGAGCACATCGATCTTGTAGACCGTTTCAGATTCGAAGGTTTCCTCCATCGCATCCACGACATCCTCAACATGCGCTTCGGCTTCCTCTCGCAGGAACAGATTTGCGTGACTCCGGCCGTCTTGGACGCCATCACGGCGGTACTTGTACGGGAGTGAGTTGCTGGAATGGCTTGCCTCCGAGGTCGTGTCGGATTCCGTCTCCGTATCCGTGGTGATGGGTTCGGTTTCGGGTTCGACCTCAGCTTTGTCGAGTTCCTCAGTGTCCTCTTCCTCGTCGAAGTCGTCCTCAAACGGTGAGCCAGCGCCGGATTTCATGCGTCGAACGCCTCCTCAATCTCCACTGCGAGGTCGTCGTACTTTTCGAGCGTCTCGTGCTCCCGATCGGGGACACGACGAACGCCCTTCTCGCCGTCCTTGTACGCCTCTTCGACCACCTGATAGGCAGTCGCCCGCGCGTCCCACATCTCCTGCATCAGTGACTCACGCTTCCGGAATACCGCCGGAACGTCGTACTTGACCTCCTCCTGCAGCGTTTCGAGATGTTGCTGCTGGCCCGTGGTGTCCCCGAACGCGACGGGGACGACTCCGAGTACGCCAACTTCGATGTCGAGGCTACCCTCAAGTCCGTCGACGAGTTGCTCCAGACCGTCGATACTGAGCGATCCTTTGCCCGAGAGTTCGACCGGAATGAGGACCGTTTGCGTAACCATGACCGCGTTATACAGTCCCTGGCCCTCGGATGCCTGCGGGTCGCAGATTATCGCGTCGTACTCTTCGTGGATACCGTTGCGACCGAGTAGTTGGTAGAGTTGCTCTTCTTCGACCCACTCGGCATCGGGATTCATCTGTTCCTCAGTCTCTTTGGCGCGACGCATCGCCGTGTCCAGGCCTGAGAGCATGTTGTGGGCAGGGATGACATCCAGATTGTCGACGCCTGTGTCCTTTCGAATGAGATCCTCGAACGGGCCTTTCGCCCGTCCAACCATATGCCGGACGAGGTTGTCAGCTTCGCCGTCATCGCGATCGTCGTCGACGCCGAAGACGTAGGAAAGCGAGGCCTCCTGCGGGTCGAGGTCGATAACCAGTGTTTTGAGTCCGTTTGACGCGTGGGCGTGGGCGAGATTTGCTGCGGTCGTCGTTTTGCCGACGCCGCCAGCCTCGCTATACACCGTATATGCCAGCATGTGTTACATCTGCGTGTTGCTACTACTAATAATTATTGTATGTTACTAATCCTCGTTACTAGTATTCGCTAATAACGGTAGTAACTATTTTTAGTGACTACTGTTAGTAGCTAATGTGAGTAATTAACATTTATAAATAAGATTAGTAACATTTGGTAGTACTGCATTGGAAGTGGTAGGGTATGAGAACAAATCAATGGCGGCGTGTCTGGCTAACCAACACAGACCCTATTTGGTCCGCTGTTGTTGGTTAGCGTATGAGCGACGAAGACTACGCCCACCAAGCCCTGTCGGTGCTGGAGCAAATCGACGTCGAGGTAATCGATCAGGACGCTCGGGATGCACACGACGACGCGGTCACCGCCGTCAACGAACTATAGTAGCCATTGAAAATCAATGCACACCTGATCGTACGACGGCAGTGCGATCAGTGTGTAAATCGTTTCAATGGCTACTATAGCCGAGGCGCTCGGGGAGAGCAAGACAGAGGACGCGGTTGCCGTCGACGCGCCCGAGGAGTGGGCCGAGGATGCGGACGAGTGGAACGAGAAGATCAACGAGGCGTACGAGGCAGCGGAGATCGCACGCCCGAAGGGCACGCTGACTGTGAAAACTATCGACGATCGGGAATACTACTACCTGCAGTGGCGCGAAGGCGAGCAGGTAAAGAGTCAGTACGTGGCGCCGGTTGGTCCGTCATAACGCGGTTTTGCTCCGGAAACAGTGATGTTTGAAATCGGTCAAACAATCGTTGCGGGTCTAGCTTGTTGTTAGGTGCGGGAGTTATCCCCGAAAGAGGTTCAACAGGGCAATAAATTCGATATCGGCACGTACATTCTACACTACTGGGTACACCTGCGAGAGGCTCAAATAGGAACGAAGGCAGAACCTGCCTCACTGACAACCTAGTTACGTAAGGACGAACGTGTAGAGTCGGGCCAAGCGTGGCTCTTCCAGCAGTTGTGCAATCGACAGCAGACCATTGATAGCCCGTTCTGGGTCTCCCGGCGGCTTTCGACATACAATTCATAATTCATGTATTGAGTAATAACGGGTAGGGCGATACCAACCAGCGAGCCAGTCACTGATAGTTGGATAATTACCAGCGTGCCACAGACGACTCACAGAGTGCGAAAGCTATCTGTTCATTGAGTGGGTCAGTTGCTTAGAAATACGGAAGGCCCACTCGAGAGAGATGCCTCTCTTCGATGAGTGAATAAGGTATGAATGGTGGCGGCGAACCGGATTTCCCAGAGGCTCGCGCACTCCAGTACTCCCCGGAACGCTGGCGGGCTTATCTTCCGTGT
>NZ_JAYMGX010000003.1:0-403852 GCF_037078395.1 Haloarcula sp. CGMCC 1.6347 | reverse complement strand
TGCGTGCGCGAACCTGGTACGGTGAATTTCGTGAACTCGTCCTGATGTGTGTGGTTCACAACATCAAGCAGTCTCTGAAACCATGAAATCAAGCTACGTCTGGCGATTCACCACGGCCGTCTCAACAGAAATCAGAGTACGCAGACGACGCCGATATTGACGAATCACTGGACGAACTGGCCTCGGAAGAGACCATTGAGCAGACCGTCGAGAACCTCGAGGCAAACGGGTTCGATGTCATCGTCGTTGACTCGACTGATGATGCGCTCGCAGAACTTCAGTCACTCATCCCTACAGAGGCGTCTGTGATGAACGGCCACTCGACGACGCTCGAAGAGATCGGGTTCGTCGAGTACCTGAGTGACGGGGACCACGAGTGGGAGAGCCTCCCCGACGAGATCTGGAGTATCGACGACGACGCAGAGCGGCAGGCCGCCCGCCGGAAGTCGCAAACGGCCGACTACTTCCTCGGTGGCATCAACGGCATTTCCCAGACCGGCGAACTCGTCGCGGCAGACCGCTCGGGGAGCCGTATCGGTGCGTATCCGTTCGCTGCCAGTAACGTCGTCATCGTCAGTGGCGTGAACAAGATCGTGCCGACACTCGAAGACGCGCTCGACCGACTGGAAAACGTCGCGTACCCACTCGAAAACGAGCGCGCGAAGGAGGCCTACGGCGTCGACTCCGCGATTGCCAAACAGCTCATCCTCCGCCAGGAGCTCGAAGAGGATCGCACTACCGTTGTCCTCATCCGCGAGCACCTCGGCTACTGACTGCAGTACAACAGAGGGTGGTAATCGGTTCCGCCGCCTTGCGTTGCCGATCTAAGCACAGTATCGAAGAACTAGCGGCCCGGGGTACGTTTCTGTGCTCCGCACTCCGCCGGAAAGAGCTATTGACCGGCTTGGTCCAAACCGTGTGAGAGCGGAAATTCGGCGACGACCATGGCGACAGGCGCTACGAAATCAAATGCGAATCGATATACGAAAAAAGGGAGGCTTTCGCTGCTCCTGTTGCGGCTTCGCGATTGGTCGTGAGGCGGCTATACATCGTTCCTTTAATCATTGCTAGAATGTGCTCGGCCATGTGTGTCGGATCCACGTCGCGAAACACGTCAGCCTCTATCCCTCGACGAACAGTGTTCTCGATGATTGCAGTAAGTCGAATATCAATCTCGGTGAACTGTTCGCGAAACACCTCCTGATCCAGCGCTTGCGGGGAGAGCGTAACTAAAACGCTGTGAAGCTGCCGTTTCTCCTCGGTTAGCTGGCACGGGAGGAGTGTCGTAATGATGTGATTGAGGTCCTCTTTCGGGTGGTCACCGATGCTCGTGTTGATTGTCGCCTCGAATCGGTCAAGAGTGAATCTGAGAAACCGGATTAGCAGGTCGTCTTTCGAGTCGTAATAGTGGTATATCGTCGATTTGGCCTTGTCGAGTTCGTCTGCAATAAGCGAGATGGAGAGTTCAGCGTATCCACTGTTTACCAGCGCTCGATGGGTTGCGTGCATGATCTCTTTTTCAGTTGCACCCAGAGCGTCACCATCTGTAGTCATACAGACAGTCCTCCGCTCCGGTTGTAGATAGGTTGACAGTACAGTGCCAATTCCTCAGGCTCTGCTTCGGAGCGTTTCCGGTCAAGCCGCCCACTTTGATCATCATGCGCCACAGGTGGGCGGAAACCGAAACGAGCGGGCCGCATTAATTCACACTCCGTGTCGAGCGCGATGAGAGCAGTGTCTCAAGCGTTCCACGACCGTGGTCCCAGATGACGATTGACGTCGGGAGGACCAGTATGGACGCCACGAACGAATAGAGAACGCTGACTGCAATTAACAATCCAAACTGGCCCAAGATCGGGACAACCGCGAGGACGAGCACGCCGGTTCCAGATGTGGTGGTGACCATACTACCCGCCAGCGCACCACCTGTTCCTCGAACACTAATGTCGAGTGCTTCAAGCAAGCCGGTATCGCCACGATACTCCTCGGAGAACCGATGCACGAGGTGAGCGGAGTAATCGATACCAAGCCCGATTCCGATTGATAACGTCGTTCCGGTGAGGACGTTGAACGGGATATCCAGATACCGCATTGTCGCGGCCAAGGCGGCAATAGTGAGCAGTATCGGCACGAGGTTCGCAGCGCCCAGCCCGGGACGCCGTTCCAGTAGCCAGTAGGCGAAAAACAGGAACGCTGCGGACGCGAGAATTGCGAGAGCCAGGCTTATGTACGCGGATTCAGCGATTACGTCCGAGACCGCTTTCAACACTACAACACTGCCGGTTGCGGTCGCTTCCATTCGGAACTCATCCGCAACAGCTCTCGTATCGTCCGTCACTTCCTGTTGACTCGCATCGGACTCAACGGAGTACACGATGCGCGTTCGCGCGTAGTCATCAGTCATGTACGACTCCGCCCGGTCGCCGTACGGCGAATCATACAGTGCGTTGTAGATGGTCGGGAGATTCTGGTCGGGGACACCGTTACCGTTTTGATCGTTCTGTTCGACGAGCTGGCGGAACTCGGGTGAAGCACGCTTGTACCGGTTAATCACCGTAAGTATGCTTGTGGTATCTGCACTCCCGCCGGCTGTAACGAAGGAGTCGGGTGGGTCCTGATTCGCCCGGTGGATCTCCTCGAGCGCCGTTCCGTCCTGTAACGACCCTTCGACGTATATCGTTACGGTGTCACTCTCACCGCTCTCGAACGTGTCTTCAAGGTAATTTATCTGCTTCGTGACTGTGTACTCGCTCGGAGCCACAGCTTCCGGCAGAACCTCGACGTATCCGGGGTTCTCTTCCGGTGGGAGGAAATCTTCAGTGGTGAACCGGGTATCAATCCCAGTTCCATACGCCCCCATGGCCGCCGTAGACACCAGGACGAGGGCAAAGAATATGTACGGGGCACGGCGGGCGATTGTCACGCCGACAGTTAGCGACTTGCCGACTGCGGAGTCCTCAGAGCCGATCGGTGCGATACTGAATTCGGGGAGGTCGTATCGCACACGCTGCCGGTCCATGAAGTGCTTGAACGACGGGAGGAAGATACCGAAAATGAGGAAGGTGAATATGATCCCGACGCTGGCCACGAACCCGAGGTCACGGATCGGACCGAGCTGGCTGGTCCCGTTTGCGGCGAATCCCAGCACTGTCGTTCCTGTCACGATGAAGAACGCTGGGAGCAACTGGTCAGTTGCGGTCCGCATCGCGGGTGTTGGTTCGACGTCCTCGATCCGTTCTTCGCGGTATCGGTTCACAGCGTGAATCCCGAAGTCAATCCCGATGGCAAGGAGCAACGGCGGGACCGTGATCAGCATCTGCGTGAAGGGGATACTGGCCCATCCCATGAATCCGAATGTCCAGATAATCGCCATCGCAAGGGAGACGAGGCCAATCAGCAGATCAAACGGGTCCCTGTATGCGATAATGAGGAAGAACAGTATCAGGACAACGGCAGCTGGGACGACGAGTCCCAACGAGTCGGAGATGACACTGCTCAGCTCCGCAGAGATGAGTCCACTGCCGAAGACAGAGATATCACCGTCAACCGAGCTGACAATGAACTCCGCTTCCTGCTGAATGGGCGTCAGTGGTGATGACCCTTCTGTCCCAGCACTGCTTGAAACACCTGAAACCTCGTGTGTGACAGTCGTCAGTGTTGCAGATGCCGACGGCTCCTCTCGGTTTAGATCGTTGCTGAGTAGCCCTGCAACTGCCGGCTGGCGCTCAAGTGTGGTTCGGGTCGCGGACTTAATCTCCGTCTGTGAGGCTGCTTCTACGGTATCGATCTGTTCGGGCAGTGTCTCTGCGCCCGGGTTCAGCGTCTGGGCGACGGCCTGTGCGACGCTTGTCGTGCCGACAACGTCCTGTGATTCGCGCTGCGTAAGCCGGTTCTGTGCTTTCAGCATATTGAGAATAGCTGGCTTCGACAGGACGTTCTGATCCTTCTGGATAAGCGTCGTAGAGCCAGTACCTTCGCCGAACGGTTCACGCTCGAAGTTGTCGTTGACCTCGTCGAACGCCTCCTGTGCGGGAACGCCGTCAGTGAACTGTGATGTCCCTGAGTCGGTCGCAGTCATGCCGAACCCCGCCGACAGAATGAGCGTTGTGACGATGAACACAGCGACGACTGTCTTGTCACGGTTGACAATCCAATCGTCTAATACGTCGATGTATTTCTGATACTCTAGCATTGTGACATAGATGTTAGCTTCAGACGGTTACTGCCGCCTGTACCAGACGACGCCGCCAACAACGGCAAGGAGTCCAATGCCACCAACCAGCCACAGTGGCGTCCCACCGTCCCCGGATTGGTCCGTGACTTCTATCGGGAGACTGTAGGTATCCGAAACCCGTTTTTCGCCGTCAGGCGTCTCATACTGGAAGTCCAGATTGAGCGGATAGGTCTTGTCTAGCGCGTCGCTTCCCGCCGAGAGTTGGACTGAGACCGTTTCTGACGCTCCGGGGGCCAGTTCAGCGATGAACGTTTCATCATCACTGCTACTGAGCGGATCATTGACGAACGCCTTCCCCTCAATGCTGGTCAGTGTTTTGTTCTTTGTGTTGGTTATTGTAAACGTAATTGACCGGTCTTGGCCCACACCGAGCGTTGAATTTTCCACTTCGATGTCGAATTCGTCCTGACTGCCAGCCACTTGTGAGCGAACTTCGAGTGTATCTGCTTCAACCCTGTCGCCGTTATCGTCGCGGTAGCTCACTCCGAAGTCAAACTGCCGAGCGCCTGCCTCCGCGCTGTTGGACACGTCAACGCCGAAGTTGAAGTTGGCCGTTTCGCCTGCATCGAGATCTCCAACAGCGTACTGTGATTCTTTTGGCGACAGTGTCGACTGTTGGCTTTCCCATGCGATAACGACGTTCTCGACGTCACGCGTTCCAGTGTTTGTGAGGGTTGCACTCAGTGACCCGTCCTCTCCGGCCTGGAGCGACGTTTCGACGTTAGACACGTCGAAGTTCTGCTCAGGCGCAGGACTGAGGCTTAGCCGGACATCGTCATAGGTACTGGTATCGCCCTCTTGATCCTCATACTGTACGTTAGCCGACAGCGCGTAGCTTCGTTCCTCAGCATCGGGACTCGCTGTTGTATCGACGCGAACAGTCCGAACTTCTCCGGGTTCCCATTCCCCCACATAGGCGGTTGTTGAGGAGCTCTTTCCAAACGTTATATCCGCGTTCTCTGAGACAAACGTAACAGAGGAGTCATTCACGGTCAACGGGCCTGTGTTGCGGAGTTGAACCTCGTACGTTCCTGTGTTACTAACGGCGACAGAACTGCTTGAATTGACAACCGAGAACTGCTGTTCCGGGTCAGGTGTGACTGCGACGGACTGTCCCACGGATTGTGTCCGGAGGCCATCCTCGTTATCAAATGCAACCGACAGCTCAAATCCGTACGACTCCGGTTCCGCGGCTTCGGCAGAACTCACACGGTAGTTGAACGTCCGGACTTCTCCCGGTTCCCACTCATCAACGAATCGTGAGGTGGCATCGCCGCCACTGACAGCGAGGTCCTGATTCTGTGATTGGAGCGTTACCGCGGCATCCCGTGCGGCGCTCTCTCCGGTATTTTCGACGCTAACTGCCACCGTACCTGTTGAGGCAACGCGTGCATTGGAGTCAATATCAGTCACATTGAAGGTGGCATCATCGGTGACGTCGATTTCAATATCAACGGAACGAGTTTTTCTGTCTTCGTCTCGTGCCCCTGTTCCCTCGGAAATGTAGCTTGTGTGTTTGTAATTGAGCCTCAGTTGTGCGTCGTACGTACCGGAACTAGCGTCTTCGTCCACGCTGATATCGAACGGCACTGTCGTCTTCGGCCCCGCCTGTAGCGTGCCGAGGCTTCGTTTCGAGTTTTTCACTGAAATGGGTGCGTCGCCAGAACCGAGTGACACAGTAAGCCCCTTTGCCGTTGTTACCTCGTTGTTCAACGCCGGATTTCGAGTGGAGCCGCTATCGAGTTCCCCGCTGTTGACCAGTGAAATTTCTATGGTCTTTTGTTCACCCGGAGCGACGGTATCATCTTCAAGCGTTGCCGCAATATCGGGGCTCCCAACGACCGCAGCGGTTGCCGTTCCGCTGGTGACGGTAATCCCGATTACAGCCAAAAGTAGCAGTTTAGACTTTGTAGAAACCATGTTAATTGAGCGCCCATCCAAGCTCCGTCTCGTCGTTATCGATCAACCGTCTCGGAATTCTTCGTTTGTGAGTAGCCATTTCGTGGTGTTGACTAAACGTTCAATCACATATAGTGCTTTCGTATCTTTCGGGGCCAGAGAGAAACTGGTGTCCAGTCAAAGCCACCGCTACCTCGCTATCCACCGATGTCAACACAGGTTCTACAGATCTTATGGGACATTAGAGAGTGAGACAGCAGAGGAATGTATGTACGAGTACAGTGAACGTGAAGACAGTCCAGTGCGCTCCGTTGAGACAGCGGACCACAATACGCTTAAGGTTATTGAATGTATAATCAATCATATAGTTATCTGCAACCGTACCCGCTACTCAGTTCAATGATAGAAAATACAACCCAGATTGGTCTAGTACTCTACAGAGAGAGTGGAGAAACCGTGAGCCATTTGAACCGTAGCAGACAAGCAGGAAACGGTCGAGGTAAAGATGACTAACGAGATATCCTTTTTCCAGAACCCAGATGGAACCCGCGAGGAGATACTTGAAGCTACATTCTATGCGTTACGTCAGCACGGGTACGCGGATCTTACTATTTCAAAGATAGGTGACGAGTTTGGGAAGAGCCAATCGCTCATATACCATCATTACGACAATAAGGACGAGTTGTTGGTAGACCTCCTAGATTATATGCTGGAACAGGTCGAGAATCAGGTCCCGCTGCCCAACCAGTCCCCTGAAGAGTATATCGAGATAATCGTTGACGAAATATTTGGCACCAGCAGCAACAGTGATGTCGAGTTTTCGCAGGCTGTAATTGAACTGCGAGCGCAAGCGGCACACGACGACGATTACAACCGCCTCTTTCGCAGAAGTGATGACTTTATTCGAAAACAAATCGCCCGTGTCATCCGAGCGGGTGTTGATGCAGGCGCATTTGATGTCGAAGACCCATCTCAGACAGCCGCGCTGTTCCACACGGTTTTAGTCGGCATTCAGGCGGAACGGATTACCAGTGACGAGGAGACTATCGACGACGTGAGAGCCGAATTTCGGCGGTATGTCGAGAACTGTTTACTTTCTGAATAGCCGGTCAAAGTCAGGTCCTGCTGAGAGATTAGCTGCCCCCGTCAGCCGTCATGCCGCCGCCGGGCATCGGCTGGCATTCTCCTTCGGGTTTCCGGATCGGCTCGACCGAACCCCACGAGTGGAAGTCCCACCGCATTGACTCGGCTTCGATGCGTCGCGGATACCCGGAGTCCGCGAGGATGTAGTATGTGACCGGCTCCTGAGAGCCGTCCTGAGAGAGTTCATACACCAACACTTCCTCGCCATCGATGGTATCCCGGCCGACCGGCGTGATGTCTGGGTTTTCCTCCGGCTGGTCGGAGAACTGACCCGGATCAACCTCGTCACGGTCCATCCCCTGTTGCATCGTTCCCCGGAGACACTGCCCTCCAGTAACGGTGTACGTGCTGTTCCCGATACGGTACATTTCCATCTGTTGTCCCTGCTGGTCAAACGACCAGTACATATCCCCTTGATAGAAACGACCAGTCATCTCGACGGTCTGCCCCCCGGACTGCATTGTAGCTGTCATCGCGTACGATTCCGGAAACCGCGTGACCTGTCCGAACTGTGCTGACCTGTCGTCGGCTCCGCTGACCGGCGATGCATCCGTGCCGGTTGTCCCACCTGATTCAGGAGACGGTTCGCCTCCGCCGCCACTCTCTGTTTCGTCTGATCCACTATTTTGATCGCTGCTGCAACCGGCGAGTACGGTCAATCCCGAACACACGGCTCCGAGTAACTGCCGTCTGGGTAGTTGATGCATGGAGGCGGATACCCTCAACGGGCAAATACTACCGACCATTTCATGACTATTGTTATCATATACATACTACTCTGCTCCCGAATGAATTCATCGTATGCGTATAGACTGGTCAATGCAGTGTGAAATAGCTATACCGCATAGCTCAGCAAAATAGCTACTTGCTTGTTCAAGATTGGAGTGAAGAGAGTTGTGATTATGCCCGAATATTCATACATGTATTATATGTACGTTCCAGTTGTTTACTAGATAGATGACTGACGACAGCCAGAGCGACGAGGCTGATGGGGATGAGAGACGATTTGCGGGAGCGAGTGGCACTCTAACTGAAGTTCAGTACGATCCAACCAGCGACCAGGAGCTTGCTACGGTCATTGTTCAGGCCGTTGCCGATCAGTCGGGAACAGAACCATATCGTGAGTCGCCGTTGCACGACTACATCGATGTCGATGCCATTGAGACACTACTATTCGGTACACAGCCAGACCAGTCAATCGGCTCAGCGAGCCAGAACATCACCTTTCGATACCGCAACATTATCGTCACAGTTCGCGCTGACGGTGTGATCCAGCTGTCGGCCACTAACGCCAGCCGTGCAAGAAAGAACTAATCGCGGGGGTACAGGACATCTCGTCTGGGTTGGTAGCCTCCTTGCATATGCACTCCACTGCCGATATATCCCAAAAGGTCCACCGCCTGAATTGCATACTTCTTACCACCGGAGGCCCAGACCACGACAGTCTACAATAATCGGTCCGATTGGGCTGTGCCGGGAGGGGATTACGAGATAGGTTAAATGAGAGATTCGTTCCCAGTGATGGACGAGAGAGTCCCCGATTTTCGAACAAGCTATCGTTTGACCCGGAAAACTAGTATCCAGTATGGCTCTCCTGAAAGAGGGGGGTAGCTGCAAACATATTCTACAAATTTGATTCTCAAAAGATATATCGGTAGCTTCCGCGGTAGTTATTATGGCATCAAAGGTAGCGTCGGTACCATTAGACACCACCGTGTCCGTAGTTCTACACGCTCTTGAAGTGAAGACGGAAGCTTCCAATCACCGGCGGCAACACCACCATGTCCGCTGTTCTATCTCCTGAAAACCGCTACGTATCAATCGGTTTCGACACCACCATGTCCGCCGTTCCTAAGTGGACTGGAAGTCCGAAAGCGTCGCTTCGCTATCAACGAGGTTAGTGACGGATTTGTGGATTCCAACATCGTCGACAGTCTTCTCAAGCGCTGCGAGAATCATCTCCGGGTCCATTTCGAGAGAGTACTCGCGATAGGTTCCCCCACGTCGTCCCTCGTTCCGCTCGATTGCCGAGATGATACCTAACATCGACAGCTCGCCGAGGTGATCACGCATCCGGCGTGGGACAAGCGGATCGATCCCTGCCTTTTCGGCGAAGTTCGTGTATCGAGGTCTGATATCCCGTGTCCGGGCTGGCGTCTTCCCTTCCTGGTCGAGCGTAACCATTGCGTACACGACCAGATGACCGTGTTGGGTCAGTCCCGAAATACCTTCCTGAATCCGGCCTCGTTCCAGAACGTCGCGGGCCTCTCTAACGAGGTCTTCCGAAATCGTATCCGTATCCTTGTCGCGGGCCAGGTCGCCCGTTTTCATGAGCAAGTCGAGAGACTGCCGCGCGTCACCGGCGTCTTTCGCTCCGTACGCAGCGCACAGCTCGATGACGCCGTCTTCGAGGACGCCGTCGTGAAACGCTACGTCAGCCCGCTGTTGCAGGATCTGGATCAGCTCCTTCGCGTCGTATGCGGGGAACTGGATCTCCTCTTCACAAAGGGAACTCTTGACTTTCGGGGAGAGGTCATCGCGAAAAGAGAAATCGTTCGAGATACCGATGATACCGATCTTCGCTGAACTTAGGTTGTCGTTCGCTCGCGCACGCGGGAGTTGATAGAGAATACTATCGTCTTCGATGTGGTCGACTTCGTCGAGCACGATGTAGATAGTCCCGCCACAGGAGTCGAGTTCGGTCCACAGCATGTCATACACCGTTGCACGAGGATACCCTGTCGTACTGATCTGGCTCGTTTCGTCCCTGAATTCGTTGACGAGCCGGGTCGCGATTTGATAACTACTGGAGAGGCCATCACAGTTTAGCATCTTCACTGTGAGATCGATATCCTCGTATTTCGCTGCGTCTTCTTCGAGATGGTCAATTAGATACCGCGTACCAGCAGTCTTGCCGACCCCCGTTTTCCCGTACAAGAAGATGTTGTTGGGCTGTTCACCGTTGATTACGGGTTGGAGAGCCGCTCGATACCGGTTTAGTTCAGTGTCACGCCCGACGAGGTTCTCAGGCTGATAGTCTTCCCGGAGGGCATCCCGGTCCAAGTAGATCTCGGTGTCGCGTTCGAACATCCCCATAGTCGTTGCCTGATGTATTGGAAGGAACATACATAAAACCACCCCTGTCCGCAGTGTCCGGAGTGTCCGCTGTTCTGCTGCTTATAAAAGAATGGTGGGACCCTCCCACCCCACTATGTCCGCAGTAACTAGAAAACGGTAGGTGGGGGTGACACAGAGAACTATTCAATAAGGAAAAGTTTATATTGGTATGCTGAGAGCTAGACCGTAGCACAGTTTAATAGCTATAGAGAAAGACGCTATAGCAATACTTGACGCTATCTCTAGCCTAGATAAGATCTAGGTAGTATGCAGACACAATCTAGTTGAGACTAGGTGACATCTAAGCTGTCTAGATTCTATCTAGATAAAGTTCAGATAGTATCCAGACCGTTCTAAATTGACTACCCTTCGAATCAAATGTGGCTGTTTCCTTCCCCCCTCCCCTCTCTTTCGAAGAACAGCGGACAATGTGGGGTGGGAGTGTTCTCTCCCATTGCTCGCCTAATTTACGGTCTTCAGACCCTCTGTGAACAATTTATCGCGTTTCTATTGTTCAAGCACACACCGCCGTGTCCGCTGTTCTCGTGTCTACCCCCACCAGAACAGCGGACATCGTGGTGTGGTCCAAGCGAAATAACACCACGATGTCCGCAGTACTCGACGCATGATTTCTCAACTGCCCCAATAGAACAGCGGACATCGTGGTGTCTATTCACGATTATGCACCAGACCTCGCCGTCAGACGCCACAATGTCCGCAGTAATATGGCGTTAGAAACTCTCTAACGAAGTGTTACTGCAGACACTGTGGTGTTCTCTGTCTCATCCTGCCCGCTCAACGATTCGGGTTCTGCTTCTGGTCCGGGATTCACTGTTCGCGCCGCACTGGTCACGTTAGTCGTCGCAACGCTCCTGCCCATCTGCCGCGACAGTTACTGTACTCAACCGATCACTGAATACTACTTGCACACTGTTCAGCGACAGCCCAGTCTGCCAGCTATCGCGATAACCAACAATCCACCCGCTGGGTTCTGCTGTTCCCTTCCATCTTGTTCTGCTGTTTCCTCCTATTCGAGCGGTTCAAACACAGTCGTGGTGCATCGATACCTTCTACGCTAGCTGTCATCTGAATACGCGTTCAACAAGCCGTGCCTGCGCCTTTCTGAGATGATTCGATGCGGTACTCGGAGCACAACCGAGCTCCTCGGCGACGTCCTCGACGCTCCCATTTCGCGGGACGTCGTAGTAACCGACTTCCCGTCCTGCGGCGAGTGCTTCGCGCTGACGTGAAGTGAGGCCGATGTCGAATGTTCCAGGGCTGGCATCGTATTCGCCGATCTTCCGGACGTTTACCGTGATTCCGTCGGGAAGTGCATCCCGGACCTGTTCGAGAGTGGCGGGTTCGCCGACGACATCGAACAACACGACTCCGTGCGGTCGGTAGGCAACCGGTGGGACCACCATTAGCGTCGGCTGTTCGAACGCCGCGTAGAACTGTCGTGATTGTTCAGTCTCCCGGCCACGGACGAACGCGTAGAACGCCTGGTCCCGAACGGGTGTAATATCGTAGCTTTCCATGGTTTCGACCGCAGAAAGCGCCGATTCGTAGGGTTCGCGATCGCCGACGATATAAAACAACGTATAGGCGATCTCGTCCTCGACCCCGACTTTCCACGTAACGAGCCACTCGCGTTTGATTGCATCGCTTTCGGTCATAAAGCGGTGCATCGGACGCTGATACTCCGGTGCATACTGGATCTCTAAGCGGAGATATCTCACGGACGAGCCCTGGTGGCGGCTCCCATATAAAGACACTAGTGTGTACGACAGTTCACGTATCCGCTCCCAATATCTATCCGTAGCTGTTCATGAGCAGTGATCGGCGGAATATGGACGACGCACAGTCTGATGAGCGGATATGCTGCGGCAGAAACACGGATACCCGATTTAATTCGACACTTCGGGAGGTGCTCGGTTCGTCCCCGTTCATTCTCACGAAATTCGACGCGTTCATGAACTGGGTCCGGGGCTCCTCGATGTTTGTACTGCAGTTCGGCATCGCCTGTTGCACCATCGAGATGATGGGCACTCTCGCTACGAAACACGACCTCGACCGCTTTGCTGCCGGAGTCCCTCGGGCATCACCGCGGCAGGCAGATCTGATTATCGTCCCGGGGACCATCGTTTCGAAGTTCGCGCCGCGGATGAAGCGCGTGTACGACCAGATGCCCGAGCCGAAGTTCGTCGTCTCGATGGGGTCGTGTACCATTTCCGGTGGGCCGTTTCAGGAAGGATACAACGTCATCAAAGGTGCGGAGCAAGTCATTCCGGTCGACATTCACGTCCCGGGGTGTCCGCCACGCCCCGAAGCGCTGATCTACGGCGTCGCCAAACTGCAGGAGCGCATCGCCGAGGGCGAGTCCTCGCCGGTGACGGTCAAGCCGTACGAACTGGAGCAGTTTGACGACCTCGAACGGGACGAGCTCGTGGACAAACTCGCCAGCGAGATCGACGAGGACGACCTCGTCATGCGGTACGACTGGACTAGCTCGACCTGACCTACTGCGTCGTTACGGGGACTTGACCGTACGATTCGGACTACGTACCTGAGGTGGGGCTTCGGCCCCGATGTAATTGCCGCTCCGGTTCGGTGTGGCTGAAACCCAATAGTGTCTTGGAAGACCAGTTCGGATTTTACGACGCAGCTTCAGTGTAGTTCACTTCGAACGATGTCGTTTCATTCTCACCGTGGTTACCGACGGTCACCGAATCGGTACCGTCAATCCGCTCAACTGCGACCCTCGTCCAGGTACGCTCGACGGTTTCCGATTCGAGATCGATTCGAACGACGACCGTGCGACCGCCGCCTGGCCGTGTGAGTTCGAGTTTGACCTGGCTGTCGTCCGTTGCTTCGACGACGGTCGCGTCCAGCGTGTCCGGATCGTCGAACTCCGTCTGGATGGCGTAGCTGGTGCGTTCGTTCGATTCGATGAGCCGGTCGATGGAGTCCCGTTCGCTTTCGTTGAGAGCGCCGATCGTATCTGTAATGTTCAGATTGAGGCCTTCGAGCTCCGAGTGGCTCGAACGGACAGCTACCGACTGACTGTTGAGGGCGACTTCACCTTCGACAGCTGGGAGGCAATTGTCTACGGGACGGGCGTGGATGCCGACGGTGTCTAACGGTTCGTCCCGGGCGACCGTCTCGTAGTACTGGTTGACCTGAACTTCGATGTGATCGTACGCGCCGAGCCCCGCGTATCCTGATATTTCCTTCCAGACCAGTGACGCGAACTGCTCGCGGCCGATTTCGTCGAACGGCTCGCCGCTGTGCTGTTCGACAAGTGTCACGGTGACACCGCGGACCTGTATGTCAGTCCGAGTTCGGTTCGGGGTGTCAATACGGAACCCGCCACCACAGGTCTGGTCGCCCTGATCGAACGTGACCGTGCCACTATCGTTGGAAACCGTTGTCACCTCGAACGCCGTCGAATTCGTAACTGTGATGCTACCGGTCGTTTCATTGGATTCGGTCTCAGAGGGGGACGATTCGGATGGGGCATTTCCGGCACTCCCATCGGCTACGACGGCTGCGCCGCTGGCAGTGAGCAGGAGTGCCGATACCGCAACCGCGTACGCTGCGAGTCGGTAGTCACGATGCATCTGCATCACTCCGTTGGCGGGGAAGTTTTCGTTTCATTGTATTGGGGGTGATCGGACAGGACGCACGAGCGCGGTCGGTAGCACAGTACAGTAGAGCCGGGCCCGTAGCGGCGGGCCGAGTTCGCAGTGGCGGGCCGAGCATATGCTGTGGGCCGGTGTGCTCGCTGTGAGCGCTGGCCCGATCACGGCATCAGGAGATTATACGAAAACCATTGTAAAGCCCCGTTGGAAACGGGAGTGAAACGGATCTGAAACGCGTTTCAGAGATTGTTCCATTCGTTTCAGTTTACTGAAAACCAGCACTTTCATACGAAAACGTCCGGTCACGACGGACATGGAGTCGGTTAGACGGTCCCGTCTGGTGTTCGTCCTCTCGCTCACCGTCCTCAGTGTGAGTATCGCCGTCTTCGCAACCGCGACTGGTATCGCCGCGACGGCGACAGCTGATACCGGATACGAGTTCGCTATTGAAGACGATGCACTTGTCGAAACGAGCGGCAGAACCACTGAGGTTCTGGTATCGGATGTCAGAACTGTCAACTATATAGAGATTACGAATCTCAACCGGAGCCCCGTTGTGCGGGCCACACCATGGGAACCGCCCGAACTGTCCCGCTCGAAGCGAGCGCGAGCCAAGCGGATTATCACGACGGACGGGTCGGTCCCCGATACCGTTGCATCACCGGCCGACGCAGTGTACACGATGCGGCCGGTTCCACGCGGGGTAGCTAGCGAGAGAGCCGCGGTCGTCGGTGCAGATCCGACAGCGTCGTGGCACGATCTCGCCGCAGTCAACGAGTCCGCCTTCACCGTTCGGAACGGCACGACTGCAGGGGTCGTCGTCATTGAACGGACGGAGCAGCGACTGAGTGATCGCCGTGTACTGGTCGTCGTTGAACCGATCGATCGGGAAACCCGATACAGTGTCGTCGTCGATATCCGAAACGAGAGGATAGACGCGTTCGTCCGACTCCGTGGGGTACCGGAGTAGTCCGGATACATTGCTGGTCTCAACAATGATCGAAAACACCCTCCAACGTAGCGAGGCCGTCGCGGCAGGCGTCTTCGTCATCTCGACCGCCCTGATGCTTTTGCTGGCCGGCCATCTCATCACGCCGACAGTAGCCACAGTCACAATCGGCGAGACCACTGTCCAATCAGGATCTCCGGGGCCGTCCATCCGAACAGTCGATATCGCCGTACTCACAGTGGCTGCGTTCACCTCCGGTGCGAGTGCCGTGGCGTTGTTCCGTGTCGATTGGGGTGCATCGGGTTCTGCTACGGACTCGCCGGACACTCGATCGCCGGACGCTGACCATGACCACGCACCGACAGCGGACCTACTCGAAGCCCGTCGGCAGGAATGGGAAGAGACTGCGAGTCGCCTCGCGAGCAACGAACGGATCGTTTATGAAATCATGCTTGATGCCGATGGGGTTCTTCCACAGAGCGAAATCGTCGATCGAACGGAGTTCTCGAAGGCGACTGTCAGCCGGACCCTCGATACGCTCGAAGCCAAGAACCTCATCGAACGGAAGCGGCGCGGCGTCGGCAACGTCGTCATCCTGTCGTGAATCCCACGCTGATCGGGCGAATTGCTCCATTCGGGCGACAGCGTTGCTGAAACCAGCCGAAGTTATCCGCCCGTAACGATCTTGGCAACGCGGTCGCGGCTGAAAAGCTGCTCATCCGATGGAATCTCTGGATAGTGATTCCCGTTCTCGTAGGGTGGCCACTCGCCAAAGATATCCGGGTAGAGCTGTTTCGCGGTCATTTCGATCTGGAAGAGATTCATGATCGGGCCGTGATATCGCATTCCGTGTGCGTATACGCGGTCGTCTTTGACCGCTGCGAGTTCTTTTCCAACGCTGTGTGACGCGAGCCTCTCGCGGACATCGTCCATGTCGTAGCGAGGTGTCATCCCCCAGAGATGGAGGATTACGTCAGGGTCCGCGTCCAGCATCGTTTCATAGCCGACCGAACCCCAGAGACCGTCCCACGTTTCGTCCCCGAAGGCGTCGTTAGCTGCGAGCGGACGCGTGTCGGCGAGCCAGAACCCCGGTCGGTTCAGGTGATACGTCCAGAATTGGCCGTCGCCAAGTGTAACCCGAACCGCGGTCGGTCGATCTTCTTCGGGTGGAAGCTTCGTCTGGATGGTCTCGATGAGTTCTTGATGAACGGCTCTGAGTTGCTCGTAACGCTTTCGTTCCTGAAACACGGTGGCGACACGACCGAACAGCTCCCACAGCGTGTAATAGTGGTAGTTCTCACTGTAGGGTTCTTGCGGGTCACCGTGTGTTCCGCTGTAGAAATTCCCGAAAAAGGGGCCGACATTGTCGACAATTTCCTCGATATCGGCCATATCCCAGTTCTCCTGGGTAATCGCCCATGCGGGGTCGAGGAAGTGAACGTCGCTACCGAGGCTGTAGCAGAACTCCTTGCTGAAATTGTCGTAGGGGTTCGGAAGGTTCTCCCACTCAAAGGAGACACCAGAGAGCCGTTCGTAGTAGTGGTTCATCGATGGCCCAGCCATATCTGGGACGAACATCGAATTGACCGCGTCACCGTGGTTAAGTGCGACTAACATATCTGCATACTGATTGTACATCGTGAAGACGCTCTCCGGTACGGAGTCGAACTCGACCTCTCCGACAGGAGAAAGCGAGGCAACGTAGGACCCCCCATCTGACGGGGTTGATGTGCCCGTTTCCTTGTCACTCGATGTTGCTGTACTGGGCGGTTCCCCACCGTTACTGGAGCAGCCGGCTACGATTGACGTGCCGAGCAGCAGACCACCGCCGGAGAGGTAGTCTCGTCTGGTGAGACTACCTGTCCCGTCTGTCCCGTCCATGGTTTAGGTTGGCCTAATATGGCGTATATGGCTTTCGGATTAACCAGTGTACTTCGCTTGCAGGACGAAGGACTGACCACTCTATCACCGCCGTGAATCTCGACCAACTTTGTTCTATGACAGATTCTTCGGAGTTGTCTGTGGATCCCATCTATATGAACTAATTGGTTATAGATATACTACTATACACCCATCGTTGGTCAAATATGGCAACTATGAATATATCAGTAAAACATCTAGACATCAAAACCGTGATCGTAACACAGGAAGCTCGATCTTATCTCTGAGATCAATATTAACAGTGTGAAAACGTACTCCTACGACTATATGGTTCTACATTGTGACTGATATCTCTTGGATAATAAAACGTACTCAATTTCAATCCGGATGTGATATGCGCGACATCAAATCAGATAGTTGCCATTCCAAACACGATCTTTTGATACCAGCGGCCGCTGAGAGCCTGTCGAGTTCGCCGGCGTCGAATAATAACATCTGTACGGATGTTATTACCCTCCTTGCTTCAGCTCTGAGACACAGCCATTTTAAGTGATACCTGGTGCGGTACAGTGTAAACCTTCGCACGACTATCACCCAAATATGACTACCAGAACAGATCTCCAGTTCCGGATTGGGTAGCGGAGGGCAGAGACCTATCGGAACTTCGACCGGCTACAGACGGTGACCGCTGAGGAAGGTCTGATTGAGACGATCCCGGAAGAACTTCTGGAGCCCCACGTTGGGCCAGTGAACAAACACCGAGAGTTCTCCCCGCTATAGTACCAATTGAAACGATGTACACACTGATCGCACTGCCGTCGTGCGATCAGGTGTGCATTGATTTTCAATGGCTACTATAGATATGGTGCGTGACGCTCGCCATGACGACGATACCGATCATCGACGGTCACTCGTCGAGGCTGTGGTTTTCTCGCTCGAGCAGCGGTACGGCGACACGCTTCGGCCACGGACGTGGTTCGCGTAGCTCCGTGAACTCGTTCTGAGAGCGACTCTGAGAAATATCGAACTTGCTCCGTAACATCGGTCAGTACAGCCTGTGAATTTATCGAATTGCAGGTGAGCCATCTGCGTCATTTGCATCGGCTATCCACTGCGGTTGCATCGGAAGGATATCCGACGGTAAATCGTTCATGTCGAAGAATCCGACCTCGAGGGCTTCATCCTCGTCGGCCTCGGGTGTACCCCCTTCGATGGAACACCGAAAGCAATTCGTGACGAAGTGAACTGCCTTGCCTGAGGGATACGAAAACACTTGCTGTTCCGGGTGTGAATAGACGCCTATCAGCCGCTCAACCGCTATTTGCAGTCCCGTTTCCTCGTCAACCTCTCGTGTGATAGCGTCCCCGACTGGTTCGCACCGTTCGACCGTGCCCGTCGGGAGCGCCCACTGCTCTTTGTCGGCGCGTTTCAGCAACAGCACCTCATCTACGTCATTCACTACGACAGCAGCGACGCCCGGACGTATCTCATCCGGCCACGAATAGGGTGGTGCCTCCCATGTGTCGGTTGTGTCCGTGAAGAGGTGTGCAAGAGACGAGATCGTCAAATCAGGTTGCTGAAGATCACGAGCAGATGCGGCAGTCGGTTTGTCCTCGGCCACCAGAATCCCGGTGAGCCCCGCACGGTGGGCGCCGAGAATGTCCGTGGCAGGATTATCGCCAATCGCGGCCGCTTGCACGTCGTCAGCCAGCCCGTCGAGAGCCATCTCGAACATAAGCGGCTCGGGTTTGCCAACGACCATTGGCTCTGTTCCCGCCGCAGCTTCGACTGCTCGAACAATGGCCCCGGCCCCGGGTACAGGCCCGTCTGGGGTCGGGAACGACCCATCCGGGTTCGTCCCCACGAACGTCGCTCCCCGCTGGATGTGTCTCGCCGCCCGCTGGATGTCTTGATATGACGTCTTCTCGTCCGCGCCGACGACCATCGCATTGGGATCGTCGTCCGTGACTTCGATGCCTTCCTCTTGGAGTTCGATTTCCAGCCCTGCGCTACCGACGACAGCAGCGGTGGTCACATCCTGTTGGGAGAGGTAGTGGGCGGTCGCCCAGCCTGACGTGATGATCTCGTCTTTTTCGGCGTCGATCCCCAGCTTGCGAAGTCTGTTCGCGATCGTCTCACGCTGAAAGCGTGGGTCGTTCGTCAGGAATCGTAGTTTATTGTCCCGCTCATTAAGACGATTCACCGACTCGACCGCCTCCGGTAGGGCCTCATCCCCGAGATACACTACCCCGTCGAGGTCAAGTAAGAACGCGTCGAATTGTTCAGAAACCATACTATTTTGTAGCACCATTAGCCACTTGTATCCTGTTGTCGGGGTGCATCTGCAGTTTAACTGAGTGGCTGATTTATCGTCATTAACGAAACGAACTGGCTGTTACTCCGCGTCTAAACAAAGCCGACCAGTTCAAATGTGGTTTCGTCACGTCTACCCAAACAAACCAATCGGACGGCTTATAGCATTTTCCGCTGTTGATCATTGATCACCCAATACAGTGAGTGTAAAACCAATGTCAGGGTCGCTTCTGTTCACAGATCTTGAGTATTATACTGTGATCACGCTGTACTCCGTTTTGACTGGGATAACGCGATAGCCGTGATCGCCACCTGAATAAATCTAAACCAATCTGACAGCGCTGGGACCAGATAAATTCGAACGAATCAGTTACAGTTTGACGACGTCGCCGCTCTCCGCGGCTTTGTGAATTGCCCGGATGATTCGCATATCCTGGAGGCCGTGGCGGCCGTCCGGGCCAATGTCAGTACCAGTCAAAACGCGGTCAGCGAAGTAGTCGAACTCCTCCCGCATTTCGTCCTCCGCGTCAAAACTCTCGTGTTCGACAGTTACTGTCGTCTCGTTTCGGGACAGGTGGAGTTTTGCTTTCCCATGGAACGCTGGACGGAGTTCGATCTGTCCGTCCGTCCCAGTTATTTTCAGTTGCGTATCACTGTGGGCGTTCTGGCTATCAGTCGTGACCATTTTGATACCGTCTTCCAGCGCAAGCAATGCCCCGGAGCGTTCATCAGGCACGTCGTCGAAGGCCTCTCCATGAGAATCCATCTGTGACTGCACCGCCAGTGGTTCCCGGTCGAGCAGAAACCGAGTCGTGTTGATCGAGTAAATCCCCAAATCCATCACTGAGGTGCCATAACCTGAGAGTTCCGGATCGAGCCGCCACTGGTCCGTGTCCGGATTCATCTCGAGCAGCGGCTGACTATTGTTTCCGTATACGGATACTGGCTCACCGATGAATCCGTCTTCGATGAGTTCTTTTGCACGCCTAACAGCGGGGTCAGTCTGCATCCGGTAGGCAATCATCAACGGCACAGCGGCGTCCGCACAGACCTCAACCATTTTCTGGGCCCGTTCGACTGTTGCCTCCATCGGTTTCTCGCACAGGATCGCTTTGTCTAACTCTGCGGCTGTCTCGGCGTATTCCAGATGCAAGGCGTTCGGTGTCCCGATGTAGATGGCATCAAACCTGTCGGCTGCCTCCCCGTCGTGGAACTCTTGGTAACTGATCCCGTAGTCCACACCGTTCTCGTCGGCGAGACGTTTCGCTTTCTCCGAAGAACTGCTGACGAGCGTTGTAACTTCACCCAGACCAGAGTCCTGAATCGCGGGAAGTGCTAGGTCGATTGTCCACCAGCCAAGTCCTAACAGCGCGTATCGAACCGTTCCGTCCGTGGTGGTTTGCCAGTCACGCTCGTTATACGTATCAATCCAGTCTTTCATACAAATATGTTTTAAACCTTGACGCTAAAAACTTCGGTTTCTGAACACGCAAACACCATGCTGGTGGGTGGGGTGACGTCGCCGGAGTATGTCACTGTACTATGCTGTAATCTTGTTACTACTGGCTCTCTTCTTCAGCTAGTGCTATTATACTCTTTCTCACTATGGAAAAAATAGAAAGAAATTACTGCTCAAACGCACTCGTTCAAACAGTTAATACGGTATTATGCGGGTAGGTGTATCCTAATGGATATGAATCCGCCAGAATTACCCGCAAATTGTCTACTCTATGAAGGTATTATATAATCATAATTTAGAAATTAGGTTAGGCTGACATTTGTATGTACTATTTGAAACACTGCGTAGGTTTAAATCCCCTGGATTGGGGCTCTATTCAAACCCTGAGAATTGTTGGAGTGTCCTAGGTCCGTCTTTAGCAACTGATAGTGACGATTGACGGCCTCGTCTCCCATTATTTCATTAAGCACAACAGCTACGGCTGTCAATTACATATAAATATGTACTCTATATCCGACTGTAGCATAGCCGTAGTAAGCGCATATTCATGTTTTGGGAAGTCGATTGTAAACACATTGGAAAATCTTACAGGGTGCCAAGCTGAATGAAAAATACTGCAAATCGAACATTAATCTCGGGAGGAACTGTTGTTACGCCGACCAGCGAAATTGAGAACGGGACAGTAGTATTCTCTGATGGAAAAATAGTCTCGGTGGAAGCAGAATCTCATGACTCCCCGGACATTGATGCGACGGGGAAGTATGTCCTACCTGGATTGGTTGATCTTCACGGTGATGATATCGAACGGCACCTATTTCCGAGAGCTGGTGAGCGCGTCAACACGACTGTCGCTCTGGACCGATGTGATATTGCCAATGCCAGCGCGGGAGTTACGACAAAGTATCATGCCATTGCGTTCGAAGACGTCCCAGATGATAACCGGAGTATCGAATTAGCCCGTCGCTTGGCCGAGCATATCCGAGATTTCAACTGCGAAACCGGCGCCAGGGTCGATAACAGACTCCATATGCGGTGTGAACTCACCAACGAAACGGCTGTCGACGCCGTCTCGCAAGAAATCCAATCAGGGGGAGATCTCGTCTCCCTTGTCTCACACATTCCCGGAACGGGCCAGTTCGCTGGCGAAAATACACTTACACAACGCTATAATCTTCCGGACGGGGTCTCAGAGTCAAGCCTTCAGACCCTCGAAACACGCCGCAATGGTGTCTCCGAAACAGAAGTAATCTCGCGCGCACGAGAGATTACAGAGCTAGCAAGCAATAGAAATATCCCAGTCGCCTCACACGACGATGAAACCGTTTCGAGCGTGGACAACGCCGCTGCTATCGGGGTAGACATAAGTGAATATCCGCTCTCCCACCGTGTTGCCCAGCGGGCAACCGAGTTAAACTTGGCCGTTGCGATGGGTGCGCCGAATGTGGTTCGCGGTGGGAGTCTGTGGGACGGGCCCGATGCGTCTCAGGCAATCAAAGACGGTGTTGTCGACATTCTCTGTAGCGACTTTCGTCCGCAATCACTGCTTAGCTCTGTTTTCATCGAAAACGGTGACCCTCTCAAAGACCGGGTGTTACGTGTCTCTACTGCACCAGCTGCCGCTGCCGGCCTGTACGACCGTGGCCGATTGGAGTGTGGAGCAAGGGCCGATCTGATTATCGTTGATCCAGACCCGGTTCCATCGATAGCACGAACATATGTTGCCGGCGACGAAGTGTATCGCTCTGGATAGCCTACTCGTGACGCGTACTGCGTAAAAACTGCGCGCGGAACCAAACCGTTCTTATCGGGCTACTCGCTGTCCGGCTCTTCGCGCTCAACTGACCAGTGATACACCGAACATGCGCCTGCAACACCCACTACCAGGGAGAGCAGACCTAAGACCATGCTCCCGGGAAGTGAGAAGGCGACAGAGGCGGCTAGGACCATCGCACCGAGCACCGAGACGGCCGCGTAATACTGATACCACTGTCGGCCCTCCGCCTCTTCTTCAGAACGGTTGAGGTACTTTTCGAAGTCGTCAGCCTTCTCGGTAAGGGTTATATGCCCTCGGTCTTGGTTAAAATCGACGACACCGATGTCGTCCATCTTCGGGAGATGGCACTGGTACAGTCCTACGTACACGCGCTTGCGCTCACTTGATGTCAACGCATCAGTTGTGGTCTCGTTCTCGATGGCCGCGACGTGTTCTGCGAGTTCTCCAAGAGAGACCTGTTCGCCTCGTTCTCGAAGAAAGTGGAGGACCTCTCTGCGGCGGCTGTTTTTCAGTATTTCAAAAATAACGTCTAGAGATGCACCTGAGTCGTCCTGCTCCTGTGACGTCGCTTGGTCCGCACTGCTTTCTTTCCCTTTTGGCGATGGGACAGATTCGTCGCTTAGTTTATTATTCGGTTCTGCTTTCGTTTGTGCGGTGTCTTTGACTCCCATATTTACCCACTTCCTGTGTGCTGCGACATCGTCCACCCGTCTGGAATCGCGCTCACACAGCCCCCCGGCTGTATCGACGGAGCGTTACGCTGTCAGCCAGCATTTCAAATCAACATCACCTTGCCACTTAATACTTTGTTATGTAATCGATTAGATAATTTTTCTTTGGTTACCGCCGGGGTAGTCAGTAGTTGTTTGGGTATTCCGGGAGTAACAGTGTTCTTTGAATCAATTTTCGGTGATCGATAATAAATGTCCGCTACAGTGTATGTTGAGATACGCAAAATACGTAGACTACCCGTAAAAACGCTGAGGCACTCCTCTGCTACGGTTACACGTCATTCACTTCCTCGAAATCGCACAGGGTAAATCGTAGCGTATATGGACCGTTTCTATCAGTCATGCAAGTAACGCAATCTTATCAGTATCAATTAAACAGCTATCTGGACCGCACAGAGGTCCCTGAAGGAACGAAGTCCTCGATAAGATGCTCTTCTGGGTTATCGTCGGGAATTGGAGCCTTACGATCTCCACGGTATCTGTTGTTGATCGGTTGTCGCCTGATTGCCGAACACGTAGGTGAAATGCGCGGTATATGAATTGAGCGGAAGAGCGATATTACTCACCACATACTCAGTATGCAGGGTACTCAACCGGAATCGTGTATGGCTACGAAGCGAGACCAAGAGACACGAGCGAAACAATTAACCACAGGCACATGGAATATCACTGTACACGAGTTTGTGTCCAAAGAAGGTAGCTGGTACACTCGTGCATACGAATAGATACGATGGCAGACTTTGATCAGTGGGACGAAGTGAGCTACGTAATCAGTTCACGGTATCGAGTCGAGACTCTCCGCCGGTTGTCAGAAGGCCCTGCGACACCGTCGCTAATTGCGGACGACAGGGAAATGAGCATTGCTCACGTTTCGCGCGCCCTACAGGAACTCCGTGAGTCGGAACTGGTTGACCTATTAGTTTCCGAAGATCGGAAGAAAGGGCGCGTGTACGACATCACTGAGAAGGGTGTCGATATTTGGGAAACAATCGAACGGAAGAACATGGCGTAACTGTCGCGTCTCGGCCTCGAACTGATAGGATTGCACAGTCGCGTCGACTTAGAACCATCTCTCTCCCTGTTTTCGATTCGAATTGAACTTGTAATTTGATGTGGGTCTCTCGCGTATGCGATATTCCATTACACCACAAGGTGGTGTGCTTTCCATAGATTCAGCTAACGGTAGTCGTTAAACTGAGGCGCCAACGAACGGTATCGACTCACTACGACTATGGCTGAAAGCTCCACTTTGGGGGACGTGTCTGGTGGTAAACGTATGCTACCCATTCTGAGACCTCCCTGTAGAAATCCGCTCTTCGATATTGAATGCAAAGAGTGTCTAACGGTGGGTATAGCAGCCGTAACAATAATGATTTGTAACATACCTGCGTACGCATGTTGTCCATAGGCTACGGAAAGTTACTGATTGGGTGCGTCGCTGGACTGTTACTCATTGGAGGTGCTACGCTGGGGCTTGGAATCGGTGGTTTCGCCGATGGACCGGCAAATACGGAGACCACTGTGAGCGAGGACGAACTGGAGATACGCACTGTGCAGTCTCCGACCGAAATTCGGCCGGATGAGCCGTTGCGTGTGCATATTCAAATCACAAATGCGGGGTCGGAAACGACAACACAACAAGTAGCGCTACGATTGAACAGGGACGGACAGTCTCCTGAAACGGTGGCAACAAAACAAGTCGAGGTTGCGGCTGCAGAACCGACGGACGTGACGTTCGCTGTCGAACCTGACCAAATCAGTCCCGGGGAATACACGCACGCCGTTGCCGTCGGTGAGTCATCGTCCCCGGAGTCAACTGGGAATGTGGCTGTCCTCACCCCGCCTACGTTTGTCCTCGCCGATACCACTGAAAACGCTACAATTGTCCGTGGAACGAACGCCTCCATCCGAGCAAACCTGACCAATGTCGGTGCATATCGTGGCGTCCAGACAGTGCGAATCGCTGTCGATGCGGACCAAAACGGCCAGTACTCCGATGCTGAAACGCTGAACGAGAGTGTCCACTCGCTTGCGGGCGGCCAGAGCCAGATGAGCACTGCCACGGTCCGAACTGCTGATCTGGAGCCTGGCCGATATCAATACAGGGTCGCCACCGAAAACACGACAACGACCGGAACACTCCATGTCCAGCAACCGGCGACGTTCCGTGTGCAGAACACGACTGCACCGGCCAACGTAACGAGGGGGGAAACTGCCAATGTCTCAGCAGTCGTCGAGAACGTTGGTGACGTGGACGGGATCGACAACGTCACGCTCCGGAGTAATTCCATGAACACCACCTATTCCCGCACCGTTTCACTTGCTGCCAACGAAACGACAACGGTGTCTATTGATGTGAATACGACGAATTTGAGCCGCGGGACACACAACCATTCGCTTGGAACTGCTGACGACATAGATACCGTCTCGATGACGGTACAGGACAGTCATTTCGAGGTGTCGGATTTGGCTGGACCGAATGTCCTGTACGTCGGTGATACGGCTGTGTTCTTCGCGGACGTAACGAACACCGGTGAAACCACCGGAACTCAATCGATCCAGCATCGTATCGACAGCGATGACGATGATCGACCGGAAGCCTATGGAGTCGACAGAAATGTCACGCTCGCACCCGGCGAGTCGACTCGCGTTCGGTTCGAGGTTGAATACACGGTAACCGACTCGACGGATTACCCCGTAGAACCACTGAGTCTGCAGACGTACGTCTATGGCATCTACTCAAAAGACGCGCGTGCGTCAACAGCTATGTCGGTCAAGCCGTCATGGGCAAAAGACGGCGGGTCCAGCGGTTCCGACGGAAGTACCAGTGTCTCTGATGGTGACCGCGCTTCGCTTGATGAAATAACCCAGGACAAGTACGGACGCTACTATAATGAGGTGAGCGGTGAAACGAAGCGCCAGATCGAAGAGATTCACGAACGCCAACCGTTCGCGGACAGTCTTGCGGCCGTAGAGGTGCGGACGCGTGAGGAAATCGCCCGGCAAGAGTACGGGGCCGATGTGAAAGCTGGGGAGAAGTTTAATTTCACAGGACTAGAAATCGAAACCCAACAGAAGGTCGAAGCGGACTTCGATGCACAGTTCCAGACTGATTCCGGTGACCGAATCGAGTCCTGGGACGAACTGGCCAACGACACGTACGGGAAGTCGTACGAGAACCTAACCGATAGTCGTCAGGCGGACATCAGGACGACGTATCAGGATCAATTCGAATAACCACTCCCTCTAACAGTAGTAATCGCCGTACGTGGGCGCTTTTCGGAATCGGCCTAACGAGATATTTATCGATCCGACAGTCCACTGTATATGACCGCTAACCCTGGAAAGTAAGGAATAACAATAGATCGATTTGTCCAACATGGCGACAGAGAGGGCCCTATTGGTGGCCGGTGAGCGGCCCTACGACCTACCATGACTATCACTGAATCAGAGGTTGCTATTGGCGCGTGGGTCTGGCATGAAAGCCGACCCGAGATGAGTAGCTCCCTTTTCGGTAACTCTGTGCGTACCGTAGCGGACCCATTCCACTCACCAACAGGGGGGACATAGAGTGTATAAAGGCTCGACCGTCGGTGTCGTCGTTCCGGCACACAACGAAGAGGGGTTCATCGGTGAGGTCGTCGACTCACTTCCGGAGTACGTCGATCAGGTGTTCGTTATCGACGACTGCTCGACAGATGGCACATGGACCGAAATCAAGGAATACGTGGATACTGAGGTGAAACACGCAAGTGTGACTGGTGACTCCGCACAACAAATAGTTGTCGCCGACGGGGCCGGGACAACGGTATCTGAAAGCCAGACGTTTCTCGATAAGCGGATCGTCCCAGTCCGTCATCAGACTAACGGCGGTCGCGGGGCTGCCGTACAAACCGGATACGAGCTAGCGCTTATGAGCGGCATGGATACGGTTGCAGTCCTTGATGGCGACGGCCAGATGGATCCGAACATCCTCGATGAGATACTCGACCCAGTCGTTGAGGGGGATGCGGATTACGCGAAAGGCAACCGCCTCATATCGCGACGCCACTGTACTCAGATGTCTAACTGGCGGCTATTCGGGAATGCGCTCCTCACGATGCTGACCAAGATTGCGAGCGGACACTGGCAAATGCGCGACCCACAGAACGGATACACCGCGATTTCTGCGACGGCGCTTGACCAGCTCTCGCTGAACGATCTGTTTGACGACTACGGATTTCTGAACGATATGCTAATTCACTTAGATGCGAATGGGATGACTGTTCAGGACGTACCGATGGAAGCACTCTACGGCGACGAGTCGAGCGGGATTCGATACGGCTCGTTCATTCCGAAACTATCGATTCTGTTACTTCGTGGGTACGTCTGGCGGTTACAGCAAAAGTATCTCTCCCGAACAGAATCAGAGTGATCACTCTGAACGGTTGGATATCGTTCTTTGACACCACATTCGACACCGTCAATGACCGTTATGCAGTTTTTACTTATCATGGCGTAGGCGTGAGCGGAACTTATGGGCAGGTGGTCGGATACTTCGCCAGCGACTGTCGATTTGCTTGTTACCGGGGGGTACACAGCGGTTGTACTCTTCGCAACGCTGTCGTCTCTTGAAGGGGTGCTCCTCGCGGCCGTCGCGTTACCCTTCTTGCTGTTCGTCCCGGGCTATGCTGTAGTCGCGGCCCTTTTTCCAACTCGGAACCCGGAGGATGAACACCACCGGCTGATTACCACAGAACGGATGCTGTACTCGGTTGTAGCAAGTATCTGTTTGGCAATTATCGTCGGAGTCAATCTTGAGTTCACGCCCTGGCCGATTCGCCCGACTCCGGTTGTCACTGCCCTTGCTATCGTAACCGTTGGGGCAACCGGAATCGCGTGGTATCGGCGCTACAAAAGGGCACAGACGGGCCTGAGCCAGACCTCGATGCCCTTCGGAAACTCACGAGCGGCCAGCGGTGGTTCCGATGGGGAGGGAGTCCAGCTGGGGACCGTAGTTGTCGGTGTGGCGATCCTCGTGACGTTTGCCAGCGTGACGCTGGTCGCGGCTCAGCCACAGCGCGGCGAAGCGTACACAGAATTCGGGCTGCTGACCGAGAATGAGACTGGCGATCTGGAGGCAAGCGGCTATCCGGAGCAGATCGCGTTGGGCGAGCCTGAACAGATGTACTTCACCGCCACGAATCACGAGATGGAGACAACCGAGTATGTCGTCGTCGTGCAGATGGCCAGAACCGCACCGACAGGAGAGGTCATCGAGCGCATACGTCTCGATACTTACAGCAACCGGACAGCGGCTGGAGACCGCTGGCTGCAGCGTCACACGGTGACGCCGGTACTGGAGGGCGAGCGCCTGCGGTTGACGTATTTGTTGTACAGGGGAAGTCCGCCGGATCAACCCACAGCTGAGAACGCGTACCGTGAGGCTCACATTTGGGTCGACATAACGTGAGCTAACAACGACAGGAGTCTGGGAGTAGGTTTTGGACAGTTCTGATGGATGGTATAGACCGGAGCTATAGTACCAATTGAAACGATGTACACACTGATCGCACTGCCGTCGTGCGATCAGGTGTGCATTGATTTTCAATGGCTACTATAGTCACGAGGGGGTGAGCGGCTCGGATCGTTTATCGACACTATCGGTGGTCTCCACCGATACGAAATTTCGAATAAACGCTTCGTACTGGTCGATCACAGCCGCGGGAGCGAAATCGTTCGCACGCTCGATCAGCACATCGCTCGGGAGTGGCTCGTCGAGCGTCGTCCGGATGGCCGCTGCGAGTCCCTCGTCGTCATCGACATCGACGAGCGGGCCGTACTCACCATCTTTGAGGATCTCTGCCGGGCCGCTGGGACAATCGGTCGAGACGACCGGACATCCGCAGGCAAGGGCCTCGATGAGCACGGTCGGCAGTCCCTCGTGGACCGAAGACATCGCGAGGACGTCCGAACCCGCCATGTAGCCGTAAGGGTTGTCGACAAAGCCGGGAAACGAAACCGCAGCGTCGATACCTAACTCGGCCGCGAGGGTTTCGAGTTCGGCTCGCTTCGACCCGCGGCCGACAATAATCGCACGCGTGTCCGGTCGAGCGGCATGGACCCGTTCGAAAGCGCGGAGGAACGATCCAAAGTTCTTCGCTCTCTCCAGGCGTCCGACACCGAGAACGACGTCAATGTTTGCCGATTCGATCCATGGATGATCCACCGGCTTCCCTGCCCGCTCTTGGACCTCATCGACAGGGATCGGATTGTGGAGGACAGACACCTTCTCGCGGTCGACACCGACGTGTTCCACGATGCTCTTAGCGACACCTTCTGAAACGGCGACGAACTGGTCCGACTGACCGGCGAGGCGACGCTGCAGCCACTGGACGAGCTTCTCTTTCGATTCCTCTTGCATCCCGAGCGTGTTGTGGATCGTCGAGATGGCGGTAGTGTCAGCGCCCGATAGAATCTGCGAAATCATGTGCATATCGTTGGCATACGTCATCTGTGAGAAGAGTATCTGGGGAGATTGTCGCCGCAGATATCGTACGAGAGCGGGAACGCTCGCACCGATTCCTATCCCTGGTATCCTCTGTGTTCCGAGGTCGACGACGTTTACGCTTCCGGCGACATCGGTCCGGAAATCCCCCTCGTTGTACGACACGACAAGGTCTACGTCATATCCGCGCTTAGAGAGCCCGTTCGCGACAGAAACTGTCACACGCTCGGCACCACCGACTGTCAGAGAGGGAACGAAGAACGCTATCGGTCCAGTGTTTTCCATTAGTTCACAGTCTGTGTGAAAGGGCTTGTTTATACTCACCCTACGCCGATTCTCGGGACACGTTTTTGACTTCCCGCAATGCTTTGGTCGATTCGAATAGCTCGAATCGTTCATTCAGGCAGCGTAACGGCCCAGAATTTCTCTGGGGACGTTCCACAGCGGACTGACAGACCCATATAGGCAGCGTTGAGCGGAAGATAGCCCGTCTGACTCGCCCATGTAGGGAGGGTATAATTTTGAGCATCGATGTAGATTACGCGAACAATGTGTGGAATCTGTGGTCAGTATGTTCGATCTGGCTCTCCTGAAACCGACGTTCTTGAGCGTATGAACGACTGCCAGTGTCACCGAGGTCCTGACGACGATGGGGTTTTCAGAGATGGAAGTGTTGGACTTGCACACCGCCGGCTCAGCATTATAGACCCCGAGAACGGGGGACAGCCGATCCACAACGAGGACGGTACCGTAACCGTCATCTTCAACGGAGAGATCTATAATTACGGGGCTCTCAAGGAACGACTCACGTCCGCAGGACATCGATTTACCACTCAAACCGACACCGAAGTACTGGTCCATCTCTATGAGGAAGAAGGTCCAAGTTTCGTCGACGAACTCGACGGAATGTTCGCGTTCGCTCTGTGGGACAGTGAGCGAGAACGTCTGTTACTGGCCCGTGACCCGATGGGTATCAAACCTCTCGTTCTCGCCGAAACGGACGACAAGCTCGCGTTCGCCTCCGAGCTCCCATCGCTGTTCGAGAGCGACATTGACCTCGGCGGCATAGATCGGGACGCACTGGCTCAGTACTTCGCATTCGGATATATTCCGGCACCGAAAACGGCCTTCCGTAACGTTTCGAAGGTCAGACCCGGCGAGCGGATACTCATATCGGACGATGGTATCGACCGCGACAAATACCACGAGCCATCGATCACGCCTCGTGATCCCGACATTGATACCGCTGCCTCACACCTACGCTCGCTCGTCGAATCGGCGGTCGAAAAACGCCTGATGGCCGACGTTGACCTCGGAGCGTTCCTCAGCGGGGGGATCGATTCGACGATAATCGTCGGGACGATGGCACAGTTACTCGATGATCCCGTGAAGACGTTTACCGTCGGTTTCAATCAGGATCGATTCGACGAATCCTGGGCGGCACGAGAAGTGGCGTCTTTCCACGATACCGACCATCACGAGATCACACTCACAGCGAATGACGTACGCGAGTCCGTACCGGACGTACTGAATAAATTGGGGGAACCCTTCGCCGATCCGGCACTGATGCCGAGTTACGCTGTGTCTCGCGCCACGAGAAATAACGTCAAGGTCGCACTCTCTGGTGACGGTGCTGACGAACTGTTCGCCGGCTACGATAAGTACCGAGTCGAGTCCCTGTCAAAGTACTATCGAGCGCTTCCGTCCCAGATACGGAAATACGCCGTCGAGCCGGCTGTGAATGCACTACCCGCCTCACGAGGGACTGCGGTCGGCGACGCCGTTTACAAAGGACAGTGGTTCATAAATCGGAGCGGAGAACGATCCGTTCCGGAGCGTCACTTCGATTTAATGCGTGTCTCCGATGACCAAGCTATCCAGTCCGTGACGAACGTTGACCCAATCGAAGCTGGGCAGACCGCCCTCCGGACACAGCACGCCGCGATATCCCCAGAACTGGCCGATAGAGAGAGCTTGGCACGGATACAGGCTGTCGATACCCGCTTATCGCTCCCAGATCAGATGCTCATGAAAGTCGACCAGGCCAGTATGTACAACTCACTCGAGGTACGCGTTCCGTTCCTCGATACTGATGTCGTTGAGTACGCACTCAGTCTCCCAACAGACCACAAACTAACTGGCCGCGATCGAAAACGTGTGCTGAAACGAGCCTTCGATGATGTACTGCCGGAGTCTATCTTACAGCGAAACAAACACGGGTTCGATATGCCGATCGGTGAGTGGTTTAAACACGAGCTTGCTGACGAGTTCGTCTCGATGGTCCGTGCTACTGATCTGGGGATTCTCGATACCGCGGCGATTTTAGAACTATTCGATGAACACCTTGATGGAAACCACGATCACTCGCGGTTCCTCTGGACCGTCTACGTCTTCAAGCACTGGGCTGTGCGTATGCAAGAGCAGGGGGTCCTCGAATAGGAATACGGTAGCAGGTGTGACTACATACCACCATCTGGTGTCTTGTACTGGCTATAGAGGCCTATTACTCAAAAAATCGGACTATTAACTATACCCCTCTACCTGTAAGAGTCGGGCGAAATAAATGCACATACTCCGGGTCGCCCAAGACATCTTCCCTGAAACTGTCGGTGGTGCGCCATATCACATACATGCTCTGAGCCGTGATCAGGCTGCGATGGGGCACGAGGTCACCGTCTTGACTGTCTCGGAAGAGGTGGAAGAGCGAGAGGTTACCGATCAAGACGGGTATACGTTGATCAAACAACCGCCGAAGCTAGAGCTCCTCGGGAATCAGATCTTCGCCAACACTGTCGGTGATCTACGTGGTCTGGAAGACTTCGACGTGGTTCACACCCACTCTCACCTGTTCTTCTCGAGTAACGTGGCCGCGCTGTACTGCCGAATGGCCAACATCCCGATTGCAATCACATGTCACGGCCTCAACTCACAACGAGGTCCGTTCTGGTTCTCGCGTGCACACCTTCGTACGCTGGGTAAGTGGACGTATGACTCGGCCGACGTCACGCTTTGCTACACCGATGTCGAGCAATCCAAACTTCGTGACCTCGGTGTCGACGCTGACATCGCGGTTGTAAACAACGGAATCGATACCAACCGTTTCTCCCCTGCTGGACAGACCCATCCCGATATCGCGAACCAGAGCGGCCAGGCAATCGTGTTTGTCGGCCGCTTAGTCGACGGAAAGCGACCTCAGGACGTGTTAGCTGCATTCGATACGGTACGAGAGCGCTGTCCGGACGCATCGCTGTTCTTCTGTGGCGACGGCCCGCTTCGAGACAGTCTCGAATCGACGGTCGCTGACGAGGGACTTACAGATGCTGTAGAATTCCTGGGGCGGGTCCCCTATCAGAAAATGCCCTCGGTGTTCAGAGCAGCGGACCTGTTCGTCCTTCCGAGTCGGACTGAAGGCTTTCCACGGACAGTTATCGAAGCTTTAGCCTGTGAAACACCAGTTGTTGCCAGCGATCTCGAACAGACCTCGAAAATAGTCAACCAAACGGGAGAAACAGTCCAAGTTGGCAACGTCGAGGGATTCGCGACGGCGATTTCTGATTTGCTCAGCGATCAGCGCGCCCTCTCAGAACTGGGAAAACACGGCCGAGCAATCGTCACGACGCGTTATAACTGGGAAGAGACAGTGCAAGAGACAACGGAAATACTGGGCCAAGTGGCTGAAATCGGTGACTCCGTGATTCGAGACAAGACGGAATCGACCAGCAGTCCCACACCTGTGGTCAAGGACGAGATCTGAACGAATGGCGAATCGAGCCTCGACTGATTCCGGTTGCACAGTTCCACACCACTGTCGCGTTTTCGTGGCCCAATCGATATTGCGGTTCAGGTGGTCTATTGAAGCTGGTCGAGGCCTGACTTTGGTGAGGGCGTGTATCCACTGCGCGTTAGTCGCTGATTACTTAATATCTACCGTATGCAAGGCAGGGAAAGACGTGGACCTCACACTGCATCGCGAGCCAGAAGGGTAATAAATGAGTCACGAGACAAATCTCGACCGGGAGTCGTTCGACAGCTTCGAGTTCGCCAACCGTGACATACAGGAATATCTGGTCATACTCCTATCCGGTATCCTTATCCTCGAGAGTGCGCTCTTCCTGTCCATTCAACCGGTAACCGGATATGAAACTTCGCTGGTAGATGGACTGTCCCAGCTGTTCTGGTTCACTTTCTATTCGGTCATGATCGGTGGAATATTGACGCTGATAGCAGCGGCTATTACGCAAACGAGGTACTGGCGACATGGTCTTGGCCTCGTCCTTTCAAACTACGCGCTGTACTTCTTCCTCCCAAAAGCTCGCGGCTATCGGTTTTACGGACAAGGAACGGCAGATGCACTGCAACACTTCGGCGATGTTAGGGCGATTCTCGAAACGGGAACACTTCCCGGAATCTGGTATCCAGGTGAACATGTGCTGATGGCCGAGATGGCGATGCTAGGTGTCCCGATTGACGCGATGCCATACTTGGTAGCGTTGTTGTTTACGACGCTTCAGATAATCGGAATCGGAGTCCTTGTGAAGACGCTCTCGGGTAAACGGGGAAGTCTCGCGGCCGGATTAGCAGCCGGTAGCACTCTCATCTATACGACCTTCCATCTCTCAAACCACCCGGCGATGAACTCATTCATGATCGTTCCGGTCCTGCTCACGCTCACAGAACTGTACCGACGGAGTAACGACAACGAGTACCTGCTCTTGATTCTTCTGGTTGGCCTGTTCATCATCTACTCACACCCGATGACAACCCTGTTTATGCTAGGTATATTACTGTTAACCTCGGTGTATTCCGGGCTGTTCGGACGGCTTTCCCTATCGTCCACTCCGCAACTCAGTCCGCGGCTTGGTGTGGCCTTTCTTCCGCTCCTATTCGCCTGGCTCACCAATTTCGGTCAGACACGCCAGGCCATAATAAAAGTCGTTGCGGCACAGGATGATATGAACCCAGCAGCCAGAGAGGTACAACGAGCCGGCTCAGTCCAGTTTTCACCTCTACAGCTCGCCGAGAAATTCATCACTCTGTACGGCTCGACCACAATTTACTTCACTATCGCCGGGACATTCGTCCTTTTGACCCTATACTGGTTTCTCTCCGAACGGATGCGGTACGACTGGGGCTTCGGTTCGGTTCACTTCGTTGCAGGACTCGGTATCGCAGCGATCTTCCTCCTTAGCAATCTCATCGTGAAAGGTATAATAAGAGTAAACAGATACGCACTCCTGTTCGCTGCAGTCCTCGTGGGGATGGCACTCATCCATAGCGCCACCAAGCGCAACTCGGTAACCACCGTTGCTTTGACCGTACTCGTACTCCTAGGTGCCTGTCTCGCTGCAAGTGCTGCCTACGAGCCAAACCGTCACATGACCTACGCAGAGTACGATGGGTCTCAATTCATGGCAGCGAATATTGACGAAGGGGTTCCGATCCATGCAATGGATACGTCACATAAGATGGAAGCGTTCGTCTTAGGCACAAACCATCCCCGCTACTACCCACAGAGTTTCGGTATGAACAATAACTTGCCTCGGAACCTCGGCTATTTCAGCCAGGATGTTATCGCCTCTGATACGTTTGGCCGAAGTTACGTTGTCACGAAGACACACGATGTCAAACAGCACACTGCCTCGTATTATACAAAAGACCAACAGGAATATCTATTCCGATACGGTGAAGACAGTCTGGCGAGAATACACAACGATCCAACGGCAAACAAGGTTTATACCAACGGTGGGTTCACTGGGTGGTCCGTAGCGCCCCAAAATTAGCCAGCAGAGCCACGCATAGCCAGACACTAACTTTAGATGCCGCAAACCACCACCAGCCATATGCCAAATCCGCTCGTCAGCGTTGTCCTCCCGACATACAAACGACCGGACAGACTTCGGAGTGCAGCACGGAGTGTCGCAGAGCAAACGTACCCAAACATCGAACTCATCGTCATCGACGATCACTCCCCGCAGCCGGCAGCCGATACACTAGCCGGAGAGCCGCTACGGGGTATTGAAGTCAACTGTGTCCGTCACCAAGAGAACAGAGGAGCGAACCAGGCAAGGAACACAGGCATTGAGCGGGCAGAAGGCGAGTACATCGCGTTATTAGATGACGACGACGCCTGGGACTCCGAAAAGATTGCTCGACAGGTTACTGAGATGGCAGAGAGCGCTGACAGCGTCGGCGTAGTCTACACCGGCTGTGAGTACGATTACGGGGACTACACACGGGACGTTATCTTCACGGCGGAAGGGAATGTTACCAAAGACCTCCTCCTGGGGGAGTCGTTCGGTGAATTCTCGACACTGATGGTTTCGGCTGATATCATCCCACAGGCCGGGCTGCCTGACGACCGGTTTCCCAGCTGGCAAGATAGAGAGTGGCTGATACGACTCTCGCTACATAGCGAGTTTCGCGTGATCCCCGAAGTACTGACATATCGGAACTGTCCTGAGAAAGCGGACCGAATCAGCAATAACTACGCTGAGAAGCGGGATATCTCCTACCCGTTAATGGTAGAGAAACACCGAGAACTCGCTGCAGGGTACGGACGCCGGTACGAACGGGCCTTCCTCGCGTCACTGCTGTTCATTCTTGGACAAGAAGCGTTACGTTCCAGAGCATACTCTGATGCGAGAACGCAACTGCTTAAATCAGTGTATTATTGGCCGTTTCGAACCGACAGGTGGCTGTTTGCACTCGCTGCGCTTGGGGGCAGATTTAGCTACAAGCCGGCGAAAAACGCCATGAAGGCCCTCAACTCGATTAAAACTGAAACAATTACGAAATGAGATGTTTTCGGTAGATATCCCGTCCAGTCACCGGGTACTGTTTTTTTATGTGCTGTTTCATACCTCGTAGGTGTGTCTTTACTATATTGTTGTAGTAGCCACCCTCTGATAGCATGGAGATCGACGTAGAGAACGTCCTCATATACGTTGACGACGCTGTCAGATATAACGCAATTAACGATGATCTTGCGGAACTCGGGCAGACCCATAAGACGATTGCAGCATCAACACACACGCCCACGTCGTTCGGGAGTTTGTTGACCGGGCTGTTACCACCGAACAGCAACATCCACAGCTTCAAGCATTCTGTGCCTGCAAACGTCCGCTCAGTATTCGATATTGAGAGTCACGAGGTTTCGATAGCTGCTCAGGGCGGCATGAATCACAGTATTGCGGAGATGTTTGCTAATCCCCCACGGAAATCGATTGACGATGTCGAGCCACCATTCGTCCACGTTGCGCGCCGGCCCGGTGGCCACGCGCCGTACGACGGATTCGACTGGGACGACTACGAATACCGCAACGAGACCGCTCTCGAATATCTCTGGCGCGTATCGTCGGACCCGGAAACGGCGAGAAAAGACTACTACAATGGTGTAGACCGGTCGTTCGAAGAGTTCAAGCGCGTCCTCCAGACGCTTGAACGCAGAGGCCTTCGTGAAGATACCCTCGTCATCTATACCAGTGACCACGGTGAGGTCCTCGGAGAGTACGGGTACTTCGGACACACACACCTCGCGACGCCTGAGGTCGTATACGTTCCGACGTCGTTCATTCATCCGGAGCTGGACTCCTCTGGCGAGAACGGGCTCTTACACCATGTGGACATCTTACCGACGGTCACCAGTGCGATGTCCTCGCGACCTGATTTCGGTAGGGTGGATGGGAACACAGAGGGAGAGGGTCGGACGACGGGCTATACGCACCTGAACCACATTCGATACGGCTCGTTACCGGGGCCCGCCGAGACGTTCGTCAGTCTCACTGGCGGGTTTGAGCGGACAATCAGGAGCCTCTGGGACGAACACGGTGGCCACACGTTCGTGGACGGACACAAAACGACATCATCGATTGTCTTTCTGGCGTTGCTACTGCAGAAACCCTTCGGTCGACAGGTCTTCCACAACAGGAAGCTTCGAGATTCATACTGTCGGTTCCTGCCGGGACATCAGGCGTATGGGGCCCCGAAGTTTACTGAGGACGAAGCGCGGGCGGAGATCGCGGATATCCTCTCCGGGGAGAGTGAGGAGACAGTACGCGACATCGACGAGGAGACGACAGAACAGCTCGAAAACATGGGTTACCTTTGAGCATGACCGTTCCCGTGAACACGGAGTCCACACCTCATCTTACAAATAGCAGACAGCCCTATGGAGTGATTCAAGAATGACAGCGGAGCGTAAGACTCTCTGGTACTTTATCGGTGCACTTGTCGTCGGTGGTGCCGAGCGCACACTCATCGACCTGGCGAACGAAGTCAACGGAGAGGAGTACGACGTCACCATCTGGACAATATTCTCTACGAACCCGCTCGAAACAGAACTCTCACCGGAGGTCACCGTTCGGTCGCTTACGGACGCTGGTCGTGTTGCGAACGGGGCGATAGAGGGCGTCGAAAGCCCGCTCGTCTATCTGTTCGCCCCGCTCAAGTTCTGTCTCGCCGCCCGTCGTGAACAACCCGATCTCATACAGTCATTCCTCTTTTACGACAACGTAATTGCCAGGCTCGCCGGCGTGTTCTGTTCTGCATCCATTATTACCGGCATTCGTGAAGTACCTAACGAGGAACCGTTCGTACGCCGCGTTATCGATCGGATGACGATCTCACTTTCAGATGTGATCGTTTCGAACTCCACAGCGGGACGGGACTACGCTGTTGAACGCGGTGCAGAGGAAGAAAACGTGGCAGTGGTCTACAATGGCCGGAACATCGAACAGTACCGAACGACAGACTCGGCGGAGCTGCGATCAGAGCTAGACATCCCGATGGGGGCCACTGTAGTCGGAACCGTCGGTCGTCTCGTCGAGCGGAAAGGCCATTTCGATCTGCTTGATGCGTGGCCGTCTATCGTCTCCGAGATACCCGATGCACATCTTGTTTTCGTCGGTGACGGTCGCGATCGGGAGAGGATGGCGGAACGGGTCGACTCACTCGGATGTGCTGATTCGGTTCATTTCCTCGGAACGCGACAGGATGTCCCAGCGCTTCTCGGTGCGATGGATGTCTTCGCCTTCCCATCTCATTACGAGGGGCTCCCTGGTGCAGTGATCGAAGCGATGGCCGCGGAGCTTCCGATCGTCGCGACACCTGTGGATGGTACTAGCGATCTGTTGGAGAATTACCGGACGGGGTTGTTCGTCGACGTGCAGGCACCCGACGAAATTGCGTGGGCCACCATCCGTCTACATCAGCACCAGCCACTCGCTGAAACGCTTGGAACCGCCGCAGGACAGCGGGCGGCAAGCGAGTTTACGATCGAATCGATGGTGGACGGGTTCGAGCGATTGTATCAGGAAATCGAGACAGAGCCCGAAGAGACCCCCTACGTACAGCCGCTGACCGGGTAACGGCTCCCCCGCAAGCTTACCGGGAGAGTAACAACAGTATATTTTACTTGGTTTGTGTAAATTGACAGATATGGCTGAAGAGACGCCGAATCATAGCTACCAGCGTCCGGATCGCGGAACACAGGATTGGCATATCCCGTTGAACGAGAATTTCTCTCGTATCGATACTGAGGTCGAGATCAAGGATGCTGCCGAAAATCTGGATCAGTATCAACCAAAAGAGGGGGCCAAGTTCCTCGCGACAGATTCGCGACGCATATTTATGGGAAGCGGAGAAGAGTGGCTGGAGTTCGGAAGCACGGCAGGCCGCGCACGTTCCGTTTCGCTTGGTGAGACCAGTGAGAGAGCCACGGTAATGAGTGACGGAACGTTCATCGCCCAACCAGGACAACTACAAGACGTTATCGATACCGCATCTACTGGATCTGAGTTCGGACAGGCTCCTGCACAGACAGTCAAGATGGTCTCCGGAGAGACGTACGAAGTATCCGAGACTGTCCGGCTCAAGAGAGGTGTTAGACTGGAGTGTAATGGGGCTAGAGTCGTCCCGACTGGCGATTTTGATGTTTTCGAACTCGTCCGTGATACCGTTCTGATTGACCCGTTTGTCGATACTCGCGGCAAAAACTGGAGTTCGACACAGATTGTTATTGGTCCCGAAGACGCACAGAAGTTAGATACGGCCAACCGCGCCTGGGTAAAGGACGCGTATCTCCTTGGAGACACAGGCAAGGGTATCGGCATTCAGTTTCGTGGTGGATCGAAACCCTGCTCGATGCAGGTCGCTAATGGGACCCTCGACGGGTTTGATCGAGCAGTAGATTTCTACGCTGCTGGGGAGAACCGCGATCCGCAAGGCGACTGGTCGAACGGGAATCAGTTCTGGGGGCGGATACAGGACTTCCGGATCGGGATTAGTATGCGGTCGGACGGTGCGGAGGTGAGCGGGAATACCGTCCGCGTACAGACTCAGCCTGACCCAGAAGTAAGTGAATGGCTCTGGTACATGAAGGACGACCCCCGAGAGTCTCGCGGTGATAACAAATTCGTGATGAAAGGCAATACTGTAATGGCTTATCCGTGGGACGTATCGTCATTCAAGCAGAACAACTCATATTATTCAGAGAGTGATCGAGATGCGCCATTCTGGTTTATCGGACGTGGTCGTCGGTACGGAAATTCACTCATGGATCTGAGCGGGGTACGAGGAAACCAGTACGTACTCAACGATTCAGATACGCCCGACCGAAACGGTATCTTCACTGCACACGGTGGCTTCGTCGTTGGTACAACAGAGTTTGAGACAAACCCGGCATATCAGCGAAACGATAGCCGACATTGGCACCCGCAGTCGCGCAATGCGGAGTAGATAGTTACTCCCACGCTATTATCGCCTAAGGGCCGCTCAGACCTTAGTTCTTTGAGTCTTCGTGCCACATACGACTTTCGCTATTCCGCTGGTACGCAGGCGGGTGTGAGAACTGCCTGGTGCCGGTGACTTCGCCACCATGATAGGTGAAAATCCCGTTCCGATCTGGGTAATCCGAATTGTTAACGATATACTGGTTCCCGAGCTTTCCGGACTGGTCAACGAGTGAATTACCGTAGTTTATTCCCTCGCCGATATACCACACCGGCGGCTTACGGTCGCTACTCTCAGCGAAGGGATTGTTGTCGATATAATTGTTGTTGTCCCACGGATACACCATCATGGTGTTCCCAGACTTCCGGTACATATTGTCGTCTCGGTCGCTTTCGGATCGGGGGTCGTCCTCCATGTACCAGAGCCATTCGCTCACGTCGTTGTCAGGCTGGACCATCAACTTGAAGACGTTACCGGAAACTTCGGCGCCCTCAGAGCGCTGGTTGACGCCAACACGGAAGGCTTCCAGTGAGCCGTAGAACTGGTTCCCGTTCGACCAGTCGCCCTGTCCGCTGTAATCGTCACCGCTGGCATAGAGGTCGATCGCGATATCGAATCCGTGTATTGTTCCGCTGGCGACCTGCATCGAGCAGGGTTTCGAGCCGCCCAAGAACTGGAGTCCGATGCCCTCTCCGGGAGTCCCCCAGAGATAGGCATTTTCGACGGTTGCGCGGTTCGCCAGTTCGATTTTGTCTGCGTCCGGTGCGCCGACGACGACCTGCGTCGAATTCCAATTGACCGATCGGGTGTCAATGAACGGGTCGATGAGTTGCGTCCCGCGGTACATCTCGATGACGTTGAAGTCACCTTCCGGCATGATCCGAGCGCCGTTACATTCGAGTCGGATGTTACGTTTCAGTTTGATAGTATCCGACGGGAAGTAGTTCTCCCCGGAGACGAGCTTTACAGTTCGGCTCGGTCCCTGTGCCCATGTGTGTGACTTGGACGCTTGATCGATCACGGACTGTACTTCGCCCGGCGGTGCGATGAGCGAACCGTCGTCGGCCTCGGAAACTGAGTCGTCGGACGCACTGAGGCTCCCGACGCGGTTCCAGTTGCTGCCATCGCCAATGTATACCGTGCCGGTATCGGTCGCGAGGAACTTCGACCCCGTCTTCGGTTCGTACTGGCTGATGTTGGACTCAGCGTCCCGGAGTTCGACGTGGCTGTCGAGCTTTTCGAAGTTTTCGTTAAGTGGTACGTGCCAATCGAGCGTGCCCTCCGCGGGTGTGTTGTATCGTTCTGCCATTGTTCTGTTGTATTACTGGGTACCCCCGTACCCACCCATTCCGTAGCCGTCGCTGCCGAAGTCGTCAGTGTCTGACTCCGTCATGGTCTCGGTTTCTGTCGGCGTCTCCGTTTCGGTCGGTGTCTGTGTCGCCGTCTCAGTTTCAGTCGATGTTTCCGTCTCGGCCGCTTCGCGGAATTCGAACCAGTTGAAATCAATGCCGGAGCCAACTGCTTTCACCTGGATGACGTGCTCGCCACCATCCTGGACCGTTACGTCAGGAAGCGTTGCCGTTTCCCAAGTCGTCCAGCCGCCGGTGTTCGGTACATCCACTGTCCCGAGTTGCTCGCCGTCGAGGCTGAACTGCAGTTGCCTGTTGTCTCGTGTCGTCGCGACGCGAACGTCGATGTCGTATGTTCCGGCCGGCACCTCCGCGGTGTATTCGAGCCATTCGCCGTCCTCGAAATACCCAACGTTGTACTTCCCGGAATTGTCCTGCGTTTCCCGGATATCGACGTCGGAGTCCCGATAACCGAGATCGTACTCACTGCCGGCAGTAGTGTCGTGATACGACACGCCCTCGCCGCCCAGGTCGAATGCTTGTGACTGTACCCTGCTAGGAAGCGTCGGGACGCCGTCGAACGGCTGATTCCCGGCGACCTCGAACTCGGCCCAGTTGAAATCGATGCCGGACCCGATAGCTTCGACCCGGAGCACTTGCTGTCCATCGGCATCGATGGTCACGTCCTCAGCTATTGCCGTCTCCCAGGTCGTCCAGCCGCCGGTGTTCGGCACGTCCACCGTTCCAAGTTCTCGGTCGCCCAAGTGGAACCGGAGCTGTCTGTCGTCCTGTGTCGTGGCGACACGGACTTTTAGATCATACTGGCCTGGCGAAACATCAGCCGAGTATTCGAGCCATTCGCCGTCTTCGAAGTAACCGATGTTGTACTCCCCAGAGTCGTCTTGGGTCTGCCGGATGTCGACATCGGTGTCACGGTAACTGGTGTCGTATTCGTTCCCAGCGGTCGTATCGGAGTACGATACTCCTTCGCCACCCGTGTCGTAGTTTTGTGCCTCGATGCGCCCGGGAATCGTTGCTAGAGTCCCATTGTACGGTTTCTGCGCATCGACTCTATCGAATTCAAGCCAATTGAATTCTACACCGGAATCCAGTGCTTCGACGCGAAGCGTCGATTGCTGCTCGGACTCGATTTCGATGTCTTCTACTGTGACTGTCTCCCACGAGGTCCAGTCGCCCGTATTAGGGACAGCGACCGTCGTGAGGGTACGATCTCCAAGAGACAGTTCGAGTCGCCCATCAGAGAGTGCTGACGCCACTCGGACTCTAATATCGTACGTCCCCGGCGAGACATCAGTTGTGTATTCGAGCCACTCTCCGGCCTGAAAGTAGCCGATATTGTACTTTCCTGACTCGTCCTCTGTTGGTCGGATATCAACGTCAGTATCTCGGTTAGCCGAACCGTAGATATTTCCGCTAGACGTGTCGTGGTACGCCTCGCCTTCGCCACCGATGTCGAAGTTCTGGGCCTGAATACGTCCGGGAATTGCCCTGACTGTCCCTTTGTACGGTGACTGAGACTGCGTCGTACTATCCGTCGAAATGGTGAGTGAGTAATCGCCACCGCTTCGACTGACGTCCATGACTTGCAGGTAGTGTGTACTACCGGCTGAGAGTGATTCCGGCAGATACACCGGGACATCTGAACTCGCGTACGCCTGGGAGAGTAATTCACCATCCGGATTGAACAGTCCGACCGCAGCAGCACCTGTGTCTGTACCCGGTGTGAATTTAACCGCTACATTTTCGCTGTCGGGCCTGAACGCAAAGAGATCAGAGGAGCTTGGAGACAGTGTTGTTGAGAGCGGAGAATCGATGCTGAGGCTGCTGACCGAACTTGCCATACTGGTGTCTTCGGCCACCTTCGAAACATCGACTGCGCTGAGTTGTGTCGTAACTGCAGGCTCACCACCGTATCCGAATTTTGCTGCCGATCCTCCTGCGGTAGGATCACCTTTACCGGCGCATCCTGCCAAAGACGCAGCGGCAACACCTGCTAATTTCATGCACGTGCGGCGGTCTATGACGGTTGTTCCCGTCGTACTACTTTTATCTCGCGACACCTCACCACTGTCGTGCGAGCGATTCTGTTCTTCGTTGGTCACACTCCGGTAATCCCTATTTACTATTTTATTCGTTGTTACCGGTTGAATCTTGTTTGCATAACTTGCTGACCATGCGATACTTTCTTGCATACCACATTTGGAACAAATATTATAATCGAAAATGGCAGTTGGGAAACTAATACTCGTTTAGTATGGTAGCATTACGGTATCTTTGTAATGTTAGGAAGGTACTACCATCTGATATCACTCTACTTCGTGACCAGCAGATCCGCTCGATCTGAAAGTCAATCGGCCTAGGTCACCGAGTCCTGTTTCAGAGACCACGACCTCGTCGCTCAAATTCTCTTGTGGTGGCAAGATGTTCAAGCCGTTTGCGAGTAATTTTGTGGTCTCTATCAGTCCTGTCCGATTTACATGCTATTCTCAGCAATGAGTACAAGATGGCTGTCACTCACGTCTGTAGCTGTGAACCATTACAGCCTCTCGGAGTATATTCGGTTCAGCAGCCGTACTATTGGGCTGCTCATAAGATGCGGATTGACATTTGTGAATCACCTCGTGCAATACTTCGGTACTGGCATTTTCGATTGCGATGAATTCTCTCGAAAACAACCTTGTTGCTGGACCTAACGCAGAGTGTATTCAAAGGCGATATTCTCTGGGAAAATGCGTCCCACGCTCCACGCGATATTTCTGAATGAGGCTCTACTTTGGAGCGGTCTATCTCATTCCGCGGTCGGGTCCTCGACTCCGACTCGACACCGACGTTGTAGGGACTCCTTCTCGTTTGCCAGGCACGACAGCGAAATGATGGTGTCAGCGTTCAGGAGAGATGTCTGAAACGAAATGTGGTCGCCCACTGCGATCCCGCTGTAGAGCGTTCTGGACGTCCGGTACTCTATCGTTCCGGTCCGACTGAACACTTTGGGACTGCCGTTGTGGTGGTTTACTGTAATGTGGAAACGTATCGAGTCGTATGTTTCCCGCAGGGAGGTTGCAACCTCAGGTGATATCTCTGCTGGTGACTGCCCAAGCTGTCCCTCGTGTTCGGATGAAACAGTTGTCCCGTCATCGTCAGTGACGGTGATCTCAGTCGTCTCCCCCTCGGCGATGCCGACGAACCGCTTTTGAACTATCTCACCTTGATTCACGAGCAGCAGCTGATCTAACCACCGCCCGACCTGTAAGAACGGGACGACGCCAGCAAGCACTGTTCGTCGCTTCATCGCGCTGTGCTCCTCTTTTCGCCGGGTCGATTGATTTGGATTGTCTGTCTCATTTCGATCACGCCAACGCATCGAATATTGATTCGAGGTTCTGCTTGACTTCCCAATTGAAACTAAACATGAGAGCCAGGGCCAGGGCCACATAGACTCCAATACCAACGAGGACCAACAGGATAAACTCCAATACCGGCGCATTGAGGGTCACCGTCTGATAGACGTAGGCCACTGCGACTGCCATCCCAAGACTCGCCACCAGTGGATACGATACCTCCTTGAGGACTCGAACCGGAGACGCTTCCACGGTCCGGGCGATAAGATAGATGTCGATCGGCATCATCGGGAAAATGTAGATACCCGTAATGAGAGCTGCAGTACCTTCGATTCCATACATCATCGTGACCGGATAGATGAATACAGCAATGAGGGCCACACGTACAGCAGAGAGTTTAGCGATATAGTCCGGTCGCCCGACTGCTTTCCAGACCGGTCCCATCGTCGCACCCATCGAACGCAACAGTCCGTAGATAGCCAACAACTGCATCACTGGTATCATCGGCTGCCATTCGGGGGTAAAAAACGCCTCGACAAACGCGGGTGCGACTGCCGCGATACCCATTGCCGCTGGGAACGAAGCCAATGTGGTCATTCTGAGCGTCTGGAAGTATCCGGACCGCAGCTTCTCGACGTCGTTCTGCACTTTCGAATACGCCGAGAACGTCACACTGGAGATTGTCTGTGTGATTTCGGTCGCCGGCGCGTTCGAGAGCCGGTAGGCGAGCTGGTAAAATCCCAGTGCACTTGCCATGAGCGCCCAGCCGACAAACGCGTCGTCTCCTCTACTGTACAGGAAATACAGGATTGAATTGGCCGTAACCCACTTTCCGAAACTGTAGCGCTTCTTCGCGACATCGATATCGAACGAAGGCCACGGACGGTACCCGTCTGCCAGATACGAGACGAGAAACCGGGCGGCGTCCCCGGCGATAAATCCGATTGCCAGTGCATAGACAGTTGGGTCATACAGAGCTATGCCTACGGTGACGACGAAGTATGCCACCGCGCCGCTGACCCTATACACGAACTCTTTGTGGAAATCTAGACTCTTCTGGAAATAGACGACAGCAGGGTTTCGTAACCCAACAATAAACGGTGAGAGGGCGATGACCCGAAATAGATCGGTCGCCGCAGGTTCGTTGAACAACGACGCAATAAACGGGGCCCCGAGGAACAGAATAACGGCAATTACAGTCCCTCTGGCTGTCTCGATTGTCCAAGCAGTGTTGAGCTCGTCGTCGACGTTGTCCTCCTCGGCCTGTATCAGAGCGGACTTGATTCCCAACTCGGAGAACTTCTTGAGTGAAGAGAGCGTCAACAGCGCGATCCCCATCAACCCGACTGCACGCGGGGACAACAGTGAGGCAACGATGACTAGCAACAACAGTTCTAGTCCCCGTTCTGTGACGTTCATCACACCGACCCACACGCCACTCTTTACGGTTTGCTCCATCACGTCATCACTGGCCGGGAGCAGCCTCTTTATCAACCGTTTCAGTTTATCTAGCATCGCCGTTCGAACTCCCTGTTGCGTGTGTGACGAGCCACAACACTAGGCCGATTGACGGACACCAGTGTGTTCTTCCGACTCAGTACTCGATATTGCTGTGCCTGCATAGACTCTCCGTTGCTACATACTTCGGATACCATCTGTTTGTTATGGGCGGGGTAACTGTGACGCAGCCGCATTATCAGGGCGTATCTTGCCACTCAGTCTCAGTGTGCAACTGTTCGGGGTGTACTGGAATTTATCGATTGTCAGCAGTGAGTACTTGTCCGCTTTCGACCATCGACTCCAGCGGGTTGTCGTCGATTTCTAGTGGGAAATCGACTCGCCCACACCGCCGAGCTGACTCCCAGCACCCGAATATAAGCTCCGTTGCCTGCAGAGCGTTGTCAGCTGAAAGTTCAGGTTCACGACCCGTGTCCAGTGCGTCGACGGTGTCCGCTATGGCACGGTCGATATAGGTTTCAGGTCTCGCGTTTTCTACAGTGGCTCCCGGTATACGAGCGCTGATTTTCTGTTTTGCAGCGTCGAATATTGTCTCGTTGGGACCATGTACGTCCTCTCCCCCAGTGTTGACCGTTGTCCAGTTTTTCCCGGTCCGGACCCGTAGCGGAACCTCACCACCTATTTCTATCATTCCGTCTGAGCCCAGCAACCGCATATGACAGTCGACAATGCCACCGTCCCCTGTCGATGCGAGCCCGTTGACACCGTTCGTATACCGCCATTGCGCGATGGCCTGATTCTCGTTGTGGGCCCCAAACTGCACGTTTTCCTCGCTGTATTCGATCCCAGCCATCACCCATTTCGACATCGCTTGGTCAGTGAAGTACCCACAGAGGTCAAACAGGTGCGACCCGTAATCAAATAGATTTTTTCCACCGAGTTCGATTCGCTCTAATGAGCCTATTTTTCCGTTTTCAAGCAGCGACTTGGCCGTCCGGAACGGCTTTCCGAACCGTCGTTGGTGGTTGAACGTAAGCTGGATTCCGGCCCGCTTACAGGCCGATGCCATTTTCTGACAGTCCTCCCATCTCGTTGCCATCGGCTTTTCACAGTGGATCGCGTCCATTACCCCACTCTCAGCACACGTCATCACGACAGGTGCGTGGATATGGGGCGGAACGCAGACACTGACAATGTCGGGCTCGACAGCAGTGAGCATCTTCTCAGTGTCCGTGTAGACGTTTCCGTCAGGGAGGTTCCATTGTTCTCCGAAATTTCTCGCATTCTCAGGGACGACGTCGGCACAGGCGGTAAGTTCACACGAGTCTAACCGCCTGTACGCGCCTGCGTGCCTATATGCCATTGCGAACCCGTCGGTATCCGGGTCGTCCGGATCTGCACCAGTCCCAATGACTGCGACAGTGTAAGTCATCGATGGAAGGTGGGATAGTAGCCTCAATAGTAGTAACCTCGTACCGATTCATTCAGACAGTCCACGCTGACTGGCTGGTCTACCAATGCTACCGTGACAATATATCTGAAACTCTGGCCTCCTTCTATCAGAGAGGGTGTACGCAGCCATCTCGTGTAGTTTTAGAACACGCACAGTGTATTATATGACTCTTAACTACTGCGATCTTGGCGGATTCCAACCAGGACAATCAGACCACCAGCTAAGCATCTGTTCACTCGTGAACTGACCACGGTCGCTTCTTGATCGAATATATGAAGCCAGCTAAACCAGTTGGCGTTTAATCCCGGGATGCCCCTATTTGTATAGTAGCCGGGTCTCTGTCCAAATCATATGTGATCAATGATAGGATACGCTGCAGCATGGCTGCCGGTATGGCCTGTTTACTAAAACGGTCTCCGTCGTTGGATTCTTGATAACGATGGACCACATTCGTCGCCGACAAAGCGTAGCTACGGTCGCGAGGGGGACTATCTCACCGTACTGATGTCTTCAGATGAAGAGACTAGAACCGTGGAGTCGGAGCAGGCGACCCGACGGACCATTCTATCCCTTGTTGCGACTGGACTCTCGTTCGGAGTTGCAGTGCTTTTGAAGCGGGAGATATTGTATCGTGGGTACGGCGAAGATGGGTATGGTGAACAGGGGTTCGGCGAGTAACTAGTACGGCATATATCACGACTCTCTCTGAGGAAAGAGTTGGGCCAGCAGCTGCTAGTTTGCCTAAATTTAGAACACCGAAGAGACCCAGAGACAGTTAGTCTGACGGTCCCGCGGATTCCGAGGGTCGGTCAATATTAGGTACTTCGCCTCTGTCCTCTTCGTAGTGGGTGTGGTTGAGGAATCCTCGAATACGTCCAGCTGTCTTTGCAACAGTACTGCCCGCTTCTATAACGGTAGCTACCGGCGTTATTCTGACGTAATTCAGCGGGTCAAGTACCTCACAGAAAATATTCTTGAGTTGATCTGCTCGCGAGACGTTACATTTTGACCAGTAGTACGGACTCTTTGTTTCGAGCTTATACTGTTTCTTCCAGTATTCAGTAATAGACGACGCGTACGGATGGTCAACGATGAGTTCGGGATCGTACCGAATATCAAACTCGGCTCTAACTCGCCTGGCGAGTTCCTTTTCCTCGTGACCCCACCCCATCTGTTCGTCCCACCCACCGACCGCCTTGAACACGTCCCTGTGAACGCCCATGTTACAGCCCCAGAAGTGGTTGACGTAGCAAGGATCGTCCCCCCAGTCGTAATGGGTGGTGAAATGGCGAGCAAACACATCATTGACTGGGTGAATGGTTCGACCGGCGTATGCCGCCTCTGTTTCGAGGAGTTCATCCGCTTTTTGAAGATATTCTGGGCGAGGTCGGGAATCATCATCCAGAAATACGATCTTGTCGGTTGTGGCTTGTTTGATCCCCTCATTTCGGGCTCTAGTCACAGGGCTCTCATCACACACGATAACCTCAAAGTCGTCGAACGCGTGCTCTTTGAGGCACTGTATTGCTTCAATCTCATCCCGCGGCTTCAATGTCGCGATAACAACGCTGACCGATACCATTAATTCTTCTATGAAGTAGAACTCCCCTTCAAGACATTAGTATAGGCATCCTGTCATTAGTAGGCAACGCATTCACCTGTCCTACCCTGGCATGGTTGCAATGACTGCCTGTACCCACGATACAACTCCATAGATGAACACCACAAACCCACCCATGGAAACCCAGCGTAGTCGTTTGTGATTTTTTGGGCGGACACCGTCTGGGTTACTGAGTTCGACCGCAAACAGAAAGCCTGCGTAGCTGAGCAGGTAATACAACAACGGGTTCCAACGGCCGATAAATATCATCCCCCCCAACGTCGCCGAGAGCCAGATGATGAAGACTCCCACGAACTGTCGAACCCATCCAGCGCACATAGCCAATCAATACATGGTCTTCCCGTTTTGTTATGCTACTACTAGCGCGTACTATTTGAAGGTGGTTTGGATCTCCTTACAGCGGCAGCCACCGTGTGGTAACTGCCGGCGCACAATCTCTGCCATAGAAAACTGGCAATGAAATGGACAGTATTTCGAAGCCAATGAAGTAACTGACGTTGGGATCCGCCATCAACTCACGATAAATTATATAGCTACGCTCTTGCGAAGTAGATTGTTGATAGCGAGAGCTGCGGCTGAAAGTCGAAGAGGGCAAGGGCACCGCGCCAGCGGTGCCCGATATGTTCCCACTAAGCCGGTTCGTGTCGGAATCGGCTGCAGCGGACCTGCTGCAACAGGTTCGCTGGTGTGATGGCGTTGAGTGCCCCCGCTGCCGTTCTGACCTGACGGTCAGAAACGGCAGCTATCGGGTGTATCAACGGTATTTGTGTAAGAATTGCGGTCGGACATTCAACGACAAGACCGACACGATCTTCGCTCACTCGAAGCTCTCGCTAAAAGAGTGGTACTTCACGATCTACGTGTTCTTACGGTTCAACACAAGCATTCGACAGATTGAGGCGGAACTCGATTGTTCCTACAAAACAGTCAGACGGCGCGTCGAGCGCTTCGTCAGAGCGCTCGACGCGCCTTCGATCACGCTGTCTGGACCGGTCGAAATCGACGAGGTCTACGTCTCTGCTGGCCTCAAAGGCCGCGAGCGCGACCAGGAGTCGCGCTCGCGTGGCCTGTCCACGCGTGGACGAGGATCGTACAGCGGCGACAAACCGCCGGTGTTCACGCTGGTCGATCGTGGCTCGAACGACCGATACGTCGTGCCAGCGAAATCCGCCGACGAATCGACGATCCGACTCCTGCTGGCGAATCACGAACAGGAGTCGCTGACCGTCTATACGGACGGATTTCGGGCCTATGAACCGCTAGAGGAGGACGACGAATTTACCCGCGAATTCGTCGTCCACAGCGACGGTGAATACGCTGACTGTGAAGTACACGTCAACACTTGCGAGAGCCACGCGTCGCTGGCGCGACGGTGGCTCTCGCCCCATCGAGGAATCTCAAAAGACAAGCTAACGCCGTATCTTAGAGCGTTTCAGCTCCGCCGCGAACTCTACAGAAAACCAGGTGACGAAGCACTCAAACATGCTCTCGGTGCCGCCCTCTGAAAATCAACAAAGTGCTTCACAAGAGCGTATATAGCTAACTGATAGGAACTCTCAGTGCCACATCGTCGTGATCCTAGTGGACAGATCTTTTGAGTGAACCTTCGATGTCAGGTTAGTGTAGCCGCTTCTTCTGAAAGGCGCTGTTCTGCAGTCTCCCTGTCTTCAGGATACCCAACGTCGACACGCCACCCGTTGAGACGAACAGCGTCGATCGTTCTTCCGCTGTCCATCAGTAAATCAATGGCATCGCTAAGTTCGTACTCGCCACGGTCAGAGGGCTGAACCAGACTACATGCTTTGAATATTGCTGGCGAAAACGTGTAAAAGCCGGTCATGACCAGGTTTGACGGAGGGTCGTCCGGCTTCTCAACTACATCGGTTATTTCACCATATTTATTCGTCACGCAAACGCCATATCTAGACGCTTCGTCTTCCGGAACCTCCTCTACCAGAAATGCGCAGTCGACACGCTGTTCTCGTTGTCGTTGTACGACTGTGTCGAGGTTTCCTCGAAACACATTATCTCCCAGCATCAACATAAAATCGTCCTCGATTTCCGGTTCGGCCTGTAACAAGGCGTGCGCTAGCCCAGCAGGTTCCTCCTGATGGACGTATGTTATCGGGACGCCGTTATACGAGTTTCCGTAATAGTCGATAATCTGCTCTTTTCGGTATCCGACGACGATAACAAACTCGTCTGCATCAAGTGAAACGAGCTCGTCAAGACAGTGGGTCAGAAGCGGTTTTTCGTCTACCTCAACTAACGCTTTCGGGAGGTCATCAGTCAGCGGCTGAAGTCGTGTGCCCTTCCCGGCCGCGAGAACTACTGCTTTCATCACTCACACGCTTTCCCAGATACCACATTGTAATGCTGCTACTAATCGGCCCTGTCATCGGTGGGTAAACCACTATTCTTTCCGCTGGTAACGTTGTTCAGCTATCGGCGTAGATCTCGAAGCGAATCCGAGTGGATAACGATGAACTCTTCTTCACCGAGTTGTGACTCATGCTCCGGCAAAAATATCAACTGTGAATCAGTCGAAGATTTGACAACAGTTAGTTCTTCCATCTCGTAGCCTAGGTCCGATTCCCAGTCTGGATCTGTCGGTACGTCTTCCCACTCCTCTGAGGACATCATTCAGCCGCCACTCCATTCAAATTTCCCGGTCTTGACAAATTCAATCGCTTGTGTGTAAACCGCGCACTCTGACCCTGGCCCCATAGCCCTACTCTTAGATTAAGACAATCTTTAAATTGTCTCTCTACTGCACTTACATCGAGCATATCTCGGAAAGGTGTAATTACTATATTAAAGATTGCGTCCTTATACCCAGCATCTACACATCATTTATACTCCATTTACTTACCAATCTATCCTACCGTCTCCCCCCAATAATACGGTGAAAACAGACTAATCTCCAATGGTAGGATAAAATTACTCCGACATTCGATGAACTAGACTGGGACATATCACTGTTTTGTGGCATAGCGCGGAGGAGCAGATGAACTGGGTACAGCCTTCGAATTTACTATCGGATCAAGTTCATTCGGAGATTTTTGAGTGTCCCCGTATCAGTGCCTCTCATATATCTGAAATCCATGTTATCTATGTTACTCTCTTTTACCCGTGATCGTTACGCTTGAAGCTCTAAACCGAAAATGCCTCTCAAATGGCGCCACCACGTACTTCAACCCGCATTCAACACTTGAGTAAAAGGCTCAGCTACAACTGCTCCACATACCTTTCGAGTGGTAAGCTCCGCTATGGCGGAATAACACGACTATAACAATACACCCCTGCACATAAGATACTGGTGGAGAGGGCAGTTACCCGACACCCACAACACCGGCCCAATCCTTACCACCCCCCTCAGGGACGCTCGTGCCCTGTTAGTCGCTGTCGACTCGGATCGCTCTCTCCACTTTGATAGTGAGCCGGAACGGCTTCGGTCACACCGTCCTTTCCGGCTCACTCCGGTCTTGACTTTTTAGCTATGACGTGGATTCTAATCCTTTGCTAAGGCTTCGCCGATTCTCCGAACTAATTGTGGATACACTCCAGACGTCCTTAACTTAAACTTAGGTCATCAGAAGTCATTGATGCCCAGCAGACACAGCGAAACTGCATACCAGAATTTGTGACCGAGTAACGGATGTTATGATTGCATTCAGAATCCCCGATAAACACTCCTATAGCCGATATCTGGGTGAGTACTTCTGATAGTTGCAATACCCGGAGGGGTTTTACAACAAAATTCCTAAAGCTCAACACTAGTATACCCCGGACATCGACAACTGGCAAGCGTCTATAGTAGCGATTGGATCAATGCACACCTGCTCGCACGACGGCAGTGCGATCAGTGTGTACATCGTTTCAATTGTTACTATAGAAGTAGCCGACTACCTCAAATATGAACTCAATTACTAAACTGTAACAGTTACACGTAGCGGTGTATGCCGGAACATATCTCCGACAGCGAAATGGAACGGATTTCGGAATTCGCGAGCACTCCGATGTACAAACGGTCGCCCGATCAGTTACTGCCGGACGGTGCGGCCGACGACGAAGAATAACATACCCTTGGGGGGTATTTTCGGTCAGCGCATAGTTCAGCTCACGGCTCGCCGATCTCGAAGGTCTTGTTGTTTTCCCCTCGCCGCCTGGAGACTGCGTGAACAATAGAAAGCACGAGAAATGAACTAATGACGACTAGTCCGATAACTAATGGACTGATTGCACTGAGCGGCGACACACCGACAATTGCTGCGAGGAGTAAAATGGCGTTCAACAGGGCTACGGCCCCATAGTACTGATACCATTTAGAATCATTATCACTATTGCTGATGAATGGTTCAACCTCCGGAGCATCCTCTCGAAGAGCAATCTCGCCCGTATCGGCGTCGTACGTTATTAGCCCTGCCTCTTGAAGCTTCGGAGCATGGGTCTGATACAGCGAGACGTACACCCGCTTTCGCGCCTGCGAGGAGAGTTCTTCGACGGTTGTGTCGTTCTCCCACGCAGCCAACTCCTCAGCTAAGTCGGTTAGCTGGACTGGCTCCTTTTGCTGGCGTAGATAGTAAAGGGTATATCGACGCCTCGAACTGCTGAGGATATCGAACATTTGGTCGCGTGAGAGCTCTGGTTCTTCCTCTACCATCGGTTCACTCATGACCTCGATTGCTGCATTGGTTTGTGTTCAGGCCGCGAGAGCCACATATATACACGAAACCCGGGGTACCGTTTTGTTACACCCCCGTTACCTTCTAATTCCTGAGTAAGAAATAGCTACTTGTATCGCACACCGTACTCCCGTTCTTCACCGACTGACCACAGTCTGTATATAATCCCTCAGTTTGTGACATCCGGAATCATTTGGCGTACTACATGACTCAATCACAATGACCTGCAATAAATAAAAATAAGTCTGCATGTGAAAACGCAGTACAGTGTGTTATTGTTCGGCTCGGTACAAGTCTCTGTTTCATTACTGCGAAACTCCGAACCTTTTCGTATTAGTTTAGATACATATATTAGTACTACGCTATCGAATTCCAGTGAGGATAGACAGAAACTACATAGCATCCTATTAATAACATATCATGAACTCTCCCGGATCTTCTCCACGGCATACTCTCTTACCGGAGGTTCCTCGTTATCCGCTCAGTTAAGAACCAGGAGGAAAGTTCTAGCCGGTTACGTCGGCGTGATCTCGATGGTCTCGCTGTCTCGAATCCGAACGGTGTACCCACTGTATGTGAAACTAATCTGAATGTCGTCGTTGGTCTGCCCTGAGACAATAGTATCAAGGGCGTCCGGGTCGATTCGGTTGTACAACGGTGGGAGACTGGTTTCCGTTACGGATTCTTTAGCTGCTATAGCGGTCACAATCGCTTCACTCGGTGATTCGTACTGGTTTGTCCAAAAGACAGTTTCTGTCTCGTTCCACTCCAGACTCATTGTTCTTTGTATGAACACACTCCCGTATCAGCATATACTCTATCAGACTAGCAAACTCAGACAACAGGTGCTATCTATCTAGATGCTGGGTCGTTCCCCCTTCGCTAAACAACTGTTCTAGAAGCTTCCGGATAGCTACCCGAAGGTGGTGGCTGAACGTCGGCTGTGATATATCGAGTGTATCGGCTATCTCTTGACCGGTCTTGTCACGGGGTGATTGATAGAATCCGCTATAAAAGGCTGCGAGCAGGACTTCGAATTGGCGGGGGGTCAGCTGTGCTGTCAATTCTGAGTGGAACGACTCACGAGTTTGAACACCACGTTCCCGCTTGTGGCGGCCCACGAGTTCGATGTCCGGACATGAACGCCGTAATTCAGCTACGAGCTGGCGAATGTCGACCGTCTGTGGGACCTCAAGCTGAATCTCCAGAGTCTTCCCGTCAGATTGGATTAATTGCGGGGCTCCTCCTTGTTCGGCGACTGTCAGTGCGAGCTGTGTACCCGACACTGTTGCTTCGAACAAACTCGTGTCTTCTGTGTCAGTTAAACACTCTAATCGCTCAATCCGTGGAAGAGTGTCCAAACACGCTTGTAGGTCATCTGGTGGAGCGTCAGTGCTGAAAAACACGATACAGCTGGTATCTCCCTGTGGGACGATACCCTCGAATGTGATTTCTGTATCGACGACGTCCGCAATCCGATGAATGATATCGTCGGATTCCGTTGCTTCTAGCTGGAGTTCGACAGCCCGGTCCGCGACGAGCCCCTGCTTCGTCTCAATACTGTTGATGGCGTATCCGACCGTTTCACTCACCTCCTCGAGTACTGACTGTGTCGGCAGATCGAAAACGTCCGGCGTTTTCGCGTACACAGTCAGGATGCCGTAGGAGAGTTGCTGATAGCTGAGCGGAATGCTGACGACTGACTGGAACCCACGTTCCAGTAGCCGCCGTTGCCACCCTTTTCCCCTGAGTCCGTCCGCGATGTTGTTGTTCAGCGTCTGTTCGTTAGTCCGGGCTGTCTGGACTGCTGGTGGAGGCGGTGTCTCATTAGAGGGCGTGCGCGATTCCTCCAGAAAGCCACGGTCGGTCCCTGCCCACGTCCGTGGCGTGACTCGGTCGGTATCGGATTCGTATTCCCCGATCCACGCAAACGAACAGATGTCGGACGCGACCAACTGGTCACACACCGCTTGCTCTATTTCTGAGCGACTGTCTGCCCTGAGCACTCGCTCGTGAATTTTCTGACTCAGCTCTGTCAACCGATTCATCTGCTCGAGCTGAACCGTCTGTTGCTCCAGGTCGCGCTGCCTGTCTTCGAGTTCTGTCTCGTATGTCAGCCTATCGAACGCCGTTCGAATCGTCGCCCCCAGGAGTTCGGTAATTCGACGGGTCTGGGTATCGAACTCGCCGCCGATCGTGTCGCCCGCTCGAAGCACTCCGTGGTCGCCCAGCGGGACAAACACGGCCTTTCCGCCAGTCATCGTGTCCTCGCCCGCTTTCGAGGTCGAGTTTCCGTCGCAAACGATAGTTTCCTCGGTGAAAAAGGCCGAACTCACGAAGCTATCACCGTCTGCTGGGATAGCTTGTTGCTCCTCGGTCTCCGTGGTCGAAAGCGGGCGAAAGGTGTTCGTATCGCTGTCGAACGCGTACAGCACGACCTCAGGGAGACCGATGATATCACGGGTCCGCGAGACGACAATTTGAGCGGCTTCCTCCTCTGAAGTCACACCCAAGAGATCTGTCGCCGTTTCGTACAACTGTGTAAAACCCATCTCAGCCCGCTGCGTCTGTAGTTCGTTTCCGATCCACTTGCTCAGAAGGTCTACGAGTGTCACGTCCCAGTCCGAGAACTCTGATCCGCCCGTTCCGGACCCATAGAAACAGAGTGTCCCGTATATGCTCCCACCCACAGTGAGTGGCGTTCCGAGATACCGATTGACTTCGTCATCCCATATCTGATCTCGGTCAGCGTCGCCGCATTCGGCATCGACGTCTGTCATCACGACCGTCTCCTCGTTCGCGATAGCTTTCGCACAGGGGGTTTCCGACAACGGAACCGTTCCGCCTGAAAAAATCGTTTCGTCGGGTGTCTGGAGCACTTCGAAATCGTATTCCATCCCGTTGACGCGAGAGAGTGTCGCGTACTCGGTTCCAAGCACGCTGCGACCGACTTGCATGAGATCCGCTATCTGTTCCCGGAGCGCCCCGTCCCGCGATGTGAACACTTCGGTAATTGTTCGCAGAACTTCTTCCCGCATTTCGAGTTCGGCACGCGTTGCGGTTGAATGGAGGCCATCGGCGACAATCTCCGCAAGCTCTGTCAGCACTGCCTGCTCCGCCTCGTCGAACGCGAAAGGCGTGTCCGCGTATATCGAAATCACACTCTGTACTGATCCCGTGTACTGGATCGGGAGAACGATCATCGACCGGAACCCGTACTCCGATGCGAGTTCGTGCCAGGGCTGGACAGACGATCCAGTCCGGATATCTGACGCTACTTGATGTTCACCGGTTTCGATCGCGTGACCGAACGGCCCGTCATCGAAAACTGAGCGGCCGTAGCGGGAGAGCATCGCTTCGACGTATTCGAGTGCGTCGCCACCGCCCGCGGTGGGGACGATATCGCCTGCCTCGTTTTTTTCGCCGATCCAGGCGAACTGGTAGGCATCCGAACTGGTCAGGATTTCACAGACAGCCTCTTTGATTTCCTCGGCTGTTGACGCCCTCAGCACTTGGCGATTTATTTCCCTGAATAGTGAATTAATCCGCGATAGTCGCGCTGTTTCTCGGCGGAATCGGTGTGATTCCACCGCGTTCTCTATCCTGTTTGTGAGCACCGCGTACTGCTCTGGCCCGCCGCCCTTGACGAAGTAATCGGTGACGCCGGCTGAAACCGCTTCGCTGGCGAGTTTTTCGCTTCCTTGGCCTGTCAACAGGATAAATGGGAGGTCTCCGTTAGACTGTCGCACCGTTTCTACGAATTCAATCCCGTCTGCTTCGGGCATCTCGTAGTCACTGACGATACAGTCGATCGACTCGGAATCGAAGTAGCTGAGCGCATCCTCGACGCTTGCGGCCTCGATGACCTCGATACGGTCGTTCTCGTGTTCCAGCAGTTCCGCCGTCGTCCGCCGGAACTCTCCGTAGTCATCGACTAACAGCACCTTGATTTTCGAGGCTGCCGTTCCACTATCCGTTGGTGCCGGTCCAGTCTCACCGGCCAACTTCCGCATACTACACTACTTACGCGACAGTCCGTATAAACGTTTGACTTGGTCCCAACGCTGTATGGTTCTACGTCTGTTAGCAGTAACGCTTCTCGCGAGGAATTCGGTCTGCTCTCCAAATTAGTAGATAGCTCATATTTTAGAATGTATGCGGATGCTGCGCCCTCTGCAATAATATATCTCCTATTTTACAGGAATGTTACATATATTGGAAATTTGTGTGTTTTGAAATACACTTTTTAGTTACACTATTCTACAGATGTGATACGTTTTGAAACGCCCATTATCGAAGATTTGCCTAGAAACTCGACTTTAGTTCTGCGTGTGATCATCGTAGAATAGTACATTTGAAATATCGGGTGACAATACAAATATCTCAAGTATCGTAAATATGATAGTATGTTCGTTTTACAAATACACTCTCTGTTCAACCCTGTTGTCCATTTCTAAAGAACACGCTTAGGGTGTATATTGTACAGGCCACACCTACACTGTGCGTACCCCGGCCGTCAAAAACTATTACTGAGCAGGCCGAAAAAACCGGACAATGGCTGTTGACTCCGGTTGCAAAGTAGACGCGGTTATCGACAAGTACGGGTTGGCATCAACAGACCCAGTCTACGACACCCTTGATGATGGCCTGCTCGCACGCTGGACGGGCGCTGATGACCGAACCGAAATGGGGTATCGGTCGCTGACAGCGTGGTTCAACAAACGGCTGCTTAAACAAGTCTATACTGAACACGGGCGTGAAACCCTTGACACGCGTGTAGACAGCGATTACGACACGTTGCGTGGCGACGACGACTTGCGACGGGATGAACTCATCGAGCGACTGCAAGCTACGGGTATCCCGGGAGCGTCGCTTCACGACGATATGGTGTCGTGGGGAACGATGCGAACGCACCTCAACGACTGTTTAGACGGTGAAAAAGAGCCCAGGAAGGCGACAACTAACTGGGAGCAGGAGAGCGTGGCAACGGCCAAAACGGTCGTCGAACGGAAGGCCGAAACGGCACTGTCCTCGCTCGCGAAGAAGGGTGATATCGACGGCGGTGACACCGCGGAGATAGAGGCCCAGATACAACTCGGATGCCCGGACTGTCCGACCCGTGTTCCGTTCGACGTTGCACTCGAACGTGGGTACGTCTGCAAGCAACACCGGAGCGCGAACTTGTCAACACACAATTCATGACCTGGGACATCGAAATCGAACGAATCGCGGGTATCCTTGACGGGTCGGCGACGGTAGAGCCGGGATTGAACGTCGTCCGTGGCTCGAACTGGCAGGGGAAATCGAGCTTCATCGAATCCATCAAGACGGCCCTTGGCACCTCCACTGAACTGACTGAAGGGGCAGACAGCGGTGCGGTGCATCTCGAAACGCCAACCGGTGTCTACGACGTGACGCTTACCCGAGAGAACGGTACCGTAGTCCGGCACGGCGAGCCGTACCTCAGCGATGAGTACGACGTGATCCGCGCTGAACTGTTCGCGTGTTTGGACGAGCGTAACGAAGTCCGTCGCGCTGTCCGGACAGGAGAAAACCTCGAGGACGTACTGTTACGGCCGCTCGACTTCCAGAACATCGACTCGCAGATCGAGACGTTACAGCGGGAGCGCGAACAGATCGAAACGGAACTCACGCAGGCGCGCGAGGCGAAAAAGCGGATTCCCAGCGTTCAGGAGAAAGTGACACGACTGGAAAACGAGATCGAAGACCTGCGGGCCAAACGCGAGACGATCGACAGTGAGGCAGGAAGCGACGACAGTTCGGAGTCGGTCCGCCGCAAACTCAGCCAGGCTCGGACTGAACAGAACCAGGCGAAAAACCGCGTCGAACGACTCGAGCAAAGTATCGAGCGGACGGAACAGCGTCTCTCGGAGCGCCAGGACGCTCTCGACGCTCTCGAAATACCGGAGTACAATGATGTTGCGGACAAACTCTCGGAGGCCCGCGAGAGCCTCTCGCAAGTGGAGCGAGACGCCGAGGTACTCCAGTCCGTGTACTCGGCCACCGAGATGGTACTCAGCGAGGATCGGCTTGACCTGCTTACCGAGGTGGAGCGCGATATCGACGGTGACACCGTCGCCTGTTGGACGTGCGGCAGTGAGACGACACGGGCGGACTTGGCTGACCAACTGGACGCGCTCGGGAACGAACTCACGGCGCTTCGGGCCCAGAAGGAGACCTACCGAGATACTGTCGAGGAACTGGAAACACAGCGCGAGGAGATCAGCCAGGCCCGCCGTCGAAAGGCCGATCTAGAGGAAGACATCGCTGAGCTAGAGGCGACGCTGGCCGACCGGAAACAGAGCCTCGACGCAGCCAGAAACAGGCTCGAACAGGCCCAGGCGGACGTGGAGCAGCTTTCCGACCACGTTGATGCGGCCGTGGCGGAGCTTTCGGACGTCGAAAGTGAGATCAAGTACCGCGAGGCCGAACTCGAAGACACCGCCGACGAACTGGCTCACCTCGAAACGAGAGCGGCCCGCGTCGACACGCTCGAAACCGACCTCGAATCCGTCCGTGACGACCTCGCTGAACTTCGAAACCGGAAAGACCGAATCAAGCGTGAGGCACGGGAAGCGTTCGACACCGCGATGCAGGATATCCTCTCCCGATTCGGGACGGGGTTCGAAACGGCTCGACTCACCGCTGACTTCGATATTGTGGTCGCCCGCGACGGCCAGGAAGCGAGCTTAGATGCCCTCAGCGAGGGTGAACTCGAACTCATCGGCTTTGTGGCAGCGCTGGCCGGTCGGCAGTCGTTCGATGTCGACGACGCTGTCCCGCTCTTGCTCGTCGACGGCCTAGGCGGCCTCGACGACGACAATCTCCACACCCTGATCGAGTACCTGCAGCAGGGCACGGAGTATCTGGTATTTACTGCGTACCCGGAGTACACCGCGTTTGACGGACGCGAGATCGACCCGACCCAGTGGACCGTTGCGAACGAGAAAGAGGCCTCGGCTGACTGATAGCGACTGAACTTGAGTGTCCCCGTCACTGACGCCGATACCCTTAGCTGCAGGTCTCTGGTGTCTGATAATGGAACAATCGGATAGGTATAAGTTCACTTTTAGGACAATAATACAGAAATACTATTAGCAAAGCCGGCTTTTTCAAATCAGATGGCAAATATCCGGGTCAAGGATTGGACGAAAGATAAATTGAGGAAAATACGGGATGCCGAGTCACACTCATCGTATGATTCAGTCGTCAAAACACTACTAAAAGACCGTAAAATTGCGAAGTACGCGGACGACGCCTCCGATACCGTGACTGGCGAGTCCGTCCAGTCACAGGACGCTGACATCGACAAGCCGTTCGACGATCTGACTGTGCTGGCGGAACTGACTGGCAACCACGACGACGTGTTGTTCCTGTGGTGTCCGAACTGCGGGAACGAACTCGTCCACCTCACGGTCGAGCGGCCGCTTGGCTGCTCCGTGTTTGAGATGGAGTGCCAGCGGTGTCTCACCCATCTCGACAGCCAGGCCATCGTCGCTATCGAACTGCAGTATCCAATCGAGCAGAAGATGATCGAGGGACAGCTTCAGGCGGATCTCAAAGCCTGCGTGATAGATTACTGGGACCGGACGTTGCGGGCGGCTAACGGCACCCTCGACACGGAGGCTCCCGCCGCCCGTCTCGTGTGGCAGTTCGATCAGTACCACGAACAGTTCGCCTGGGACTGGCCGACTGATGTCCCGACTGTCAGTTTTGTCCCCGGTGTCACGTATCGCAACACCGTGACTGACGAGCGAATCGAAGCCGTCGAAGCTGTCACCGAGAACCGGAACGCGATGGATGCGTACACAGTCAGACGCTACACTGCAGACGGCGATGTCGTCTCGGACCAGCTAGACAGCAGTGCAATCGTTGACCGGATCGTCAACCGGGAACTTGTCGTCGCCGAACAGGCCGTTGAATCGACCAAACCCAAGACGTGATGATCATGATGCCAACCGTCTTGGGTTATTTCTGGTGAACGTGGTCAGCCTTTCAGAACACGGTTTGGCGTGCCGAGATGAGCGGTGGAGTATATTTTCGCTCTGAAAGCGCCGTTTCCCTCTCAGCAAAGATTTAAGGACTGGACGATATTCCGGGCGTAGTGAATTGTATGCCGGGTTACAGCCACAAGAATATTGTGATATTGGGTAAATGCCCGGATATAGTTTTGGATAACTGAAGATAATATATAAGGTGTATCGAGGCTACCGAAGACACTCATGACGTTTGTCGACAACAGTTATACCACACCAGTGACCTACGTTGTAGTATGATTAGGCTGGTTGGATGCGTGCGTTTCGGTAGTCGCATCTCCGAGCGTGCCTTGGGTAGCGCGGGAGGAGAGTGTCCGTGAGTAAAGCGACGCACCCTCACACGCTCAAACTCCCGCGTGAGGACCACGGATTGGCGACGTCGAAGGCAGCGACCAGACGGATACAGGGCATTCTTCCGGTGTTCTTGGAGAACAGGATCACGGAGGCGGAAGCTAACGGACTGGTCGTTCCGCTCGACGGCAGCATCGAATCGACAGTTGCGGCGGCGCTGGCTGTCGACGGCATCGGAGCCGACTACGTGACCGGACTGGTGATGCCGGTACAGCTAAGCGACGAGGGGCCTGCTCGGACGGCTGAAACCGTCGCGTCGCTGCTTGATATCGACTGTCACCGGCTCAATCTGCAGCCAGTGCTGACGGCGTTCCAGCGAGTCGTCGGTGAGACCGGTGGGCCGACCGACGACCTCGTGGCGATGCAAAACGCCGGCGAACGCTTCCGGATGGCGTGTAAGTACTACGTCGCAAACACCAGGAACGAACTCGTTGTAGGGACTGTCTCCCGGACTGACCGACTGCTGGGCTCCGTTGCGAAACACGGCGAGAACGGCGTGGACCTGTCGCTGTTTGGCGACCTCTATAGAACTGAGATCGAGGCCCTGGCTGATGCACTTGCGGTTCCATCGGACCTCCTCGACCAGTCACCCCATCCAATGGAGCACACTGGGGCAACTGATGCGGCGGAACTGGGTATCGACCAGCGAGACCTCGACAGCGTCCTCCACTTCGCGATTGATAGAGGCTGTTCCGCGTCGGTGGTTGCCGACAAGGTCGGCGTCAGCGAATCTGTCGTTGAGCGTACGGTTCAGTGGTGTGCCAGTACGCGCCACAAGCGACACACGCCACCAAAGCCATCGATGGATAACTGACACTGTCGGCTGTTCGTCTGTGGCGTATTTCGCCACCCCTGGGGAGTCACAAATCTCTCGCAAGAGGGACAGCCAACAGTACGAGCCAAACGTGGTATTTCTGTGAGCAAAGCAGTTAACAGCCACACTCCGCGATTCTCACACCCATGCAGGCCGACCCTCAGGAGATAATCGACATCGGCGACAGGCTACTGTCGGAGTACCCCGAACTGTTTACTGAGCAGTACGAGACAAACACTCGTCTCGTTCAGCGACTCGCCAGCGTGGATTCGTTTCGTACCCAAACCAGACTCACCAGATACATCACCCATCAAAAACGGACACGGAACGGCTCGGAAAGATGAGGCCACTGCGAAGCACACGCGACACACGGAGTGCCACACGTCTGTGGCCGGGTTGTCTGCACTCGGCGGTCGTCCCGATATGAGGACCTTCTTTATGTAGAGACCGTCTTGCAGGACGTATGCTACTCACTGGGACTGTCGTTGCGGATTCTGAGACCGTTCTGCAGGACGGGGCGGTCGTCGTCTCCGGGGACCGTATCGAGGCTGTGGGTTCACGTGCCGAACTCGAATCGCAGTACGCCGACCACGAACACCAGTCCTACGACGTGCTGTTGCCGGGACTCGTCGGCGGCCACATCCACTCCGTACAGAGCCTTGGCCGTGGCATCGCCGACGACACGGAACTGCTCGACTGGCTATTCGACTACATTCTGCCGATGGAGGCCTCCTTGACCGCCGAGGAGATGGAAGTCGCGGCGAAACTGGGCTATCTGGAGATGATCGAAAGCGGGACTACGACCTGTATCGACCACCTCTCGGTCGCCCACGCGGACCGCGCCTTCGAAGCGGCGGGCGAGATCGGTATCCGTGGCGTGCTCGGCAAGGTGCTGATGGACCAGCGCTCGCCGGATGGGCTGCTGGAGGATACGCAGGCTGCACTGGAGGAGTCCGAGCGACTCATTCAGCAGTATCACGGTGCCTACAACGACCGGATTCGGTACGCTGTCACCCCGCGATTCGCCGTCTCCTGTAGCGAGGCCTGTCTCCGGGGAGTGCGCGAACTCGTGGACAAATACGATGGCGTCCGCATCCACACCCACGCCAGTGAGAACCAGAGCGAAATCGAGACGGTCAAAGAGGATACTGGGATGCGCAACATCCACTGGCTCGACGAGGTGGGTCTCACCGGCGAGGACGTCGTCCTTGCGCACTGCGTCTGGACCGACGAGAGCGAGCGCGAAGTCCTCGCAGAAACGGGGACGCACGTCACCCACTGCCCGTCCTCGAACATGAAACTCGCCAGCGGCATCGCGCCGATCTGGGACTACCGTGACCGCGGTATCAACGTCGCCATCGGCAACGACGGACCGCCCTGTAACAACACGCTCGACGCGTTCACCGAGATGCGACAGGCGAGCCTCCTCCAGAAGGTCGACCAGCTAGACCCGACGGTGACGCCGGCGGCCGAAATCTTCGAGATGGCGACGCGAAACGGTGCGAAAGCCGCCGGTTTCGAGAAGCTTGGGGCGATTCGGGAGGGGTGGCGCGCCGACATCGTCGGTCTGGATACGGACCTTACGCGGGCAACGCCGCTGCACGACGTGCTCTCCCATCTGGTGTTTGCGGCCCACGGCGACGACGTCCGCTTCACGATGGTCGACGGGAACGTGCTCATGGAACACGGCGAGGTAACCACCATCGACGCCGACGCCGTGCGTGAAGAGGCCTCGACTATGGGGCTTGAGATGGACCTCGAAGACGAACGCAAGTCCGCACAGGAACAGAAGCCCTGAGTGGCCCTTGGCGGTGCCCTTACTCGCTCGTCGCGATTGCTTCGATTTCGACTCCCACGCCCTTTGGCAGGCTTGCGACCTCGACCGCACTCCGGGCCGGCGGCTTGTCGTCGAAAAAGCCGGCGTACGTGTCGTTCATCGACTCGAAATCGTCGATGTCGTCCAGATAGACGGTCACTTTCAACACGTCGCTCATCTCCAGTCCCTCCGAAGCTAGCACCGCTTCGACGTTCGATAGCGCCTGTTCCGCCTGCGTCGCTATCGGTTCGTCGTCCAGCAGGTCGCCGTCTGGCGTCATCGGAATCTGGCCCGCGGTGAACACGAGCGAGCCGTTTGTCGTCGCCTGGCTGTACGCGCCGACCGCATCGGGTGCATCGGCCGTGCTGATGGTCCGTTTCATCAGTCGAGTGTTCCACCATCAGTGTCTTAAATTTACAGGCTGTCGCGGCGGTCCGCGAACTCGGCGAGGTCAGCATCGGTATCGATATCCCAGTGGACGCCGGGGTCCTCGACCTCGATGAACGCTGTCCGCTCGGTGGTCTCGATGATATCCCGACCGCCGCGGTCGCCGGAGACTGAGGCGAGCGAATCGAAGTGGCAGCCGTCGAATAGCACGGGGTTGCCCCGCGTCCCCTCGTGTTCGGGAACGACGACGGTTGCCGTCCCTGTACGGTACGCTTCGATAAGCACCTCGATAGTTTCGGGCCGGACGAAGGGCATATCGCCCAGCAGGAACAGGGCGGCGTCCCAGCCGGATTCCTGTGCATAGTCGACTCCATGTCGAACCGACGCACTCTGGCCGGTCGCGTAATCGTCGTTATGACGAAGCGAAACTGAGAGCCCCTCCAGTGCCTCAGCGACGGCCACGCCCTCGTACCCGAGGACGGCGACAAGGTCCGACAGCGATGACTCGCAAGCGGTTTCGGCTACCTGTCGGACGACTGCCCTTCCGCCGATGGTCGCCAGTAGTTTGTTACCCGGATCGTACCGTGAACTCCGCCCAGCGGCGAGGATGACGCCGCCGACTTCGGTCCGGTGCTGCCCGCTCATCGTGGGCCTCGTTTCACGACGATACTGAGTAGTTCACCGACGTTCGTCACCGCTGGGCCTCCTGCACATCCGTCGCAGCGACGACCTCACAGATCTCCGACGTGAAAGACGTAATCACGCCCCGAGAACACCGCTCTGTCTGCGACAGTGCGTGGCTGAGCACGTCTCTGGCGGTACACCGCTGTGATTCGGTATCCGCTTTGTTGACTAGCGGTATCACAGACGCCTCGGCTGGCGCGTTTCGGAGCCCACCCTCAGGATGTGTGAGCACTGTCCCGACAGCCTCCGCCGTAATGGTGTCGCCCACATCGAGGTCTGAGATGTCCGCTACCCGCTCCGGCCGGTGGACCACGTCCGTCGTCAGCACTTCACCGACGGCGGCGACCGAGGCGACCGGAACGACGTGGCTCGCTGTCCCCGGGACGACCGGTTCCCCATCACCGGGCGCTTTGAACTCCCGCTTGCGGGCGCCGTCAGCCTTGACGAGCAGCCAGTCGAACAGTCCGACCTCGGATAGCTGTGACACCATGTCCGCCTCGAACCCACGAACTTTCCGGTCGACTCGCGCCGGATCGGCTACCTCCTCGCGAGCGAAGGCAACTGGCAGTTCGTGTGCGTGAAGGTCGGCCCGCCACTCGTCCGGGCCAGTGAGCGTCAGCGGCAGGTCAGGCGGCGGTGGCATCGCTGTCGTTGTCGTGTAACCCACGTCGTACCCCCTGTCGGTCCCTTCGGCGGTCAACTGTCCCATCGCAGTTTTCTTCCCACCGGCCCCGACAAAGGCGACGGCGGCGCTAGAACCCAGGCCCAGCGCACCAGCCAGATGCATACGGTCGCTCCACGGGAGGCACAGAAATAGCTTACCGGGGCAACGGACGTGTGTCGCCGACAGCGTTTTTGTGACTTAGTAACACACGTATCCGTATGCCCCGCGTAGACGTTCGTGGTGAAATCTGTCCCCGGCCGGCGCTCATTGTCCGACAGGCGCTTTCAGACCTCGACCCTGGGGAGACGCTCGTCGTTCGAGGTGATTACCCACCGGCCGAAGAGAACCTTCGGCGGATGTGTACGACTCACGGCATCGACGTGACGACCGCGGAGACCGCCGGCGAGTCCGATGAGTTCGAACTCGAACTCCAGGTGACCGAGATGGCGTCGCTATCGGAGGCCTGAGTGTGAGGACCGATACAGAGATTGATCGAGACGACGAGACGGCTTGCCTGACGGAGTACACGGAACTCCACGGCTGTTCCTGCAAAGTCGGCCAGAGCGACCTCGATTCGCTGCTCGCCGATGCCGGCCTCACGGGTGACAGCGACGCGCTGTTGTTCGGCATCGGTGAGGACGCCGCTGCCCGGAAACTCACTGACGACCTCGCGCTGGTCTCGACGGTGGACTTCTTCACGCCTATCGTCGATGACCCGTACGACTTCGGCCGTATAGCCGCCTGTAACGCCGCCAGCGATGCGTTCGCCACGGGGGCGGTCGAGAACGTCGCCTGTCTGGTCGTCCTCGGCCTCCCACGAGAACTGACCGACAGCGCGTCGCCGATCCTCGCCGGCATGGCCGACGCGCTGGACGCGATGGACGGCGTCATCGCCGGCGGCCACACCATCATGAGTCCGTGGCCGTTCGCCGGCGGTGCCATCTCGGCGACAGCACGGCCAGACGCCCTGCTCACTTCGCAGGGAGCCAGCCCCGGCGACCGGCTTTACCTGACCAAACCGCTCGGGACACAGCCGGCTATGGGAGCGACTCGCGTGACTGACGAGCAGTTCGTCGGGACGGTCCGCGAGGCCGCTGACCGCCCGCTCGGCCGGATTGCGTCCGAGGCCGTCGGGTGGATGACGACGCCGAACCGGGACGCTGCGCTCGCATGCCGCGAATACGCGACCGCCGCGACCGACATCACCGGCTTCGGCCTCGCCGGGCAGAGCCGCGTGGTGGCCGCCCGCTCGGACGTCGGTATCGAACTGACACACCTTCCGGTCATCGCGGGAACGCCCGCCCTCTCGACGCTTTTCGGATACGGGCTAACTGATGGAGAGAGCGCTGAGACCAGCGGCGGCCTGTTCGTCTCCGTCCCGCCGGCTGCGACCGATGTCGTCGAATCGGCGTTCGACGACGCCGGCGTGTTCTACCGAGCTATCGGGCGTGTTACGGCTGGACGCGGCGTCACGCTCGACGACCCGACCATCGAAGAAGTTCGTCGCTAACGACGATTAGGGATGTTCTACCGCAATCGAAGCGTCGCCTCCAGCACACCACCACCGAGACACAGCGCCTTGTCGGAGATCTTCGCTGGGTCGACGGACTCACCGCGGGGGTCGACGTCGCCGAGCTTTGTGCCCTCGCTGACGCCGAGGCCGCCGTGGACCAGACCGCGAACCAGCCCGTCTATCTCGGTCTCGACCGGCCGGTCGTCGACGGTGCCGACCACGTCGCCGGCTGTGACACTGTCACCGATAGCGACTGCTGGGGACCAGTTACCATCGACCGGCGCGCGAAGCACCCGTTCGTGGGTGTAGCCGCGCCGTTCTCCGGGCTCGCCGTCGTACTCGCTTGCCGTTCCGTCGTAGAACACGCGGCCGAGTTCGTGCCCGCGGTCCGTCTCGACGACCGCGTCCACGTCCTCTCCGGCCTCGAAACCCGGCCCCATCCCGACAACCACGTCGGCGTCCCTCCGACGCGTGCCGGTGTCGAACTTCCCTTTCGCCATAATGGCATCGACCAGTACTGTAGCGTCGAGTTCGTCGGCGACGGTCGCTTCGGAGTCGACGAGTATCGGAACGACATCCTCGGCGAGCAGTTCGAGTGCCTCGTCGATATCCGCTGCTGCTCGGCCAGTGACCCCTTCAACCGTCACCTCGTCCTCGTACAGCGCCGCCCCGAAAGCGACTGCTCGCCGGACCACCGTCGGCTGTTCGACTTCGGTGACGATGACCGGGAAGCCGGCCTGCTGGAGCCGGTAGACGACACCGCTGCCGAGGTCGCCGCCGCCACGGACGACGACGAGATTTTCGAGGTTTAGCCGCGTCGCCCGCTCGCCGGTCGTGTCGTGGCGGTCCATGCTGACTTCGGCGAGAATCGATAGCGCGACGGCGGCCGGGCCGCTCCCGCCGAGGTCGAGCCCCACCGGCGTCCGGATCCGGCTGAGGTCCCGACGGGCGTACCCCGACTCGGCCAGCGAGTCGAGGACGTGGTCGGCCTTCGTCTCGCTGGCGACGAGGCCGACGTAGCCAGCCTCGCCGTCCAGCGCCGCGGCGACAGCATCCTGGTCGAACGTCCCGCTCCGCGTCGCGACGGCCACGGCTGTCTCGGTCCCCATCGGCAGGTCGCCGAGCGCTTCGTCGTAGTCGTCGTGAATCACGTCGGTGTCGTCGGGGAACTGCCCCGGGTCGGCGTACGCCTCGCGGTCGTCGACCACGGTGACGGCGTAGCCCAGTCGCTCTGCCAGCGGAGCAAGCTCCATGCTGATGTGGCCGCCGCCGGCGATGTAGAGCCGCGCCTGCCCGCGAACGCGGTCGATGAACACGTCCATCTCGCCGCCACAGACCATACCCGTGTTGCCGCCGCGTTCGAGTTTGTACGTCCGGACGCCGGGATCGTCGGCTCCCGAAAGCACTGATCGGGCGTCCTGGACGGCGAGGTGTTCGACCGTGCCGCCACCGATGGTCCCGTACTCCTCGTCGGCGGTGACGACCATCTTGTCCCCCACATCCCGCGGTGCGCTGCCGTCCTTGCGGACGATAGTCAGGAGCGCCGCCGGCTCTCCCTGTGCGGCCAGTTCGTCGAGCTGTTCGAACAGGCTCATACGAAGCTCTTTACCTCCTGTTCGACGAGGCTCTCGACTACGGCGTCGTAGGATATCCGGTCGATATCCGACGGTAGCGTGACGCCACGCACGTCGACGTCCCTCGCGACTGCGGAGACGGGTGCGTCGACGTCCGGTGCGAGGTAGACGCCGTCCTGAATCAGGACGATACGCGCCTCGGGGTCCTCAGCGGCGGTTCGTAGTCCGACCTCGGCCATCGGCTTGTCGATGAGATACAGCATTGTCAGAAGTCCAGTGTCCGGTCGGCGTCGCGGATGCGGGCGGTAACGCGGTCGTCCGACCAGACTGTTACGTCGTCAGCGATCTCGCGCTCGGCGACGCCGCGCTCGGCCATCGCCGCCCCGTCCGCGACCATCTGTCCGTCCTGTTCCGCCAAGTCGGCGACGTGTCCGCTCATGTTGAGCGCCTCGCGGTCGACAGCGTCCCGAGCGCCGTACACGCCGTCCTGGGTGAATATCACGGTCACGTCGTGCATATCGAAGCCAGCCGCGACGCCGCGGGCGGCACGCAGCCCCTCCGGGATGTGGACTCGTCCGTACGGAGCGCGGGTGAGTAAGACGACGACGTCTCGCTTCATAGCGAAACCACCCGGTCGGCCTCGCCGATGATGTCCGCGAGGTCCGGAAGCAGCCCGACTTCGACGCCCTCGGGGTAGTCGGCCGGCGCATCGATTCCCCGCGCGTCGACACAGAGTCCACAGCAGATGACTTCGGCACCATCCGCGATAAGCTCCTGAAACTTCTCTGTGGGCATCTCGTCGTACAGTCCGCTGTCCGAACAGCCGGGGAGGGTCTGGTCGGCGACGGGGACCAGCGCGCCGTCGAGGTAGTGGAAGTAGCTCACCTCGTGGCCCCGGTCCAGCGCCGCTCGCCCCAGCTCGTAGGCGGTGCGCCACCGCTCGCTGTCGAAGGGACCGCCTGTCAGCAGAAACCCGATGTACGCCATACTGTCGAAATTTTGCCGACCTGCTCTTAATAGTTTGCTCGACACAACAAAAAACACTCCATGTGTGATATTAATCGGACGAAAACTGTTCGAAACCAACTCACTCATCGCCAGCAGACTGCTCGTGGAGTGCCGCCGTCACGTCCTCCGCAGTGAACGGTAGGTCGGTCAGCCGAACGCCGACGGCGTCGCGGATGGCGTTCGAGAGCGCCGGCGGGACACCGTTCGTCGGGAGTTCCGCGATAGACTTCGCGCCGAACGGACCCGTAGGCTCGTGGGTTTCGACGAGGATGGTCTCCATCTCAGGGTGGTCCGTCGTCCGTGGCATCCCGTACTGGCGGAAGCCGAGCACTTCCGGGTTGCCGTCCTCGTCGAAGGTGAGGTCGCCGCTGGTGGCGTATTCGAGGCTCATGTGCTCGCCGCCCTCGATCTGCCCCTCTACCAGCGCGGGGTTGATGGCGACGCCGCAGTCGGCCGCAAACACCAGCTTGTTGAGTTCGTACTCGCCGGTCTCCGTATCGACGGTCACGTCGACGAACTGCGCGCCGTAGGGCGGCGGGCTCTCGTCGGTCGAGTGGTTCCCGTCTCCGAGGATGTGTTCGCGCTCGTCATCGCCGTAGGTCGCTTCGTAGCCGATCTCCTCCAGCGAGACTCGGTTTCCGCTCCGCTCGCTGTACACGCCGCCGTCGCCGGTGTCGAGCACGTCCGGCGGCTCGTCGAGCAGTTTCGACCCCCACTCCAGCAGCCGCTCTTTGGCGTCTTCGGCGGCGTTCTTGACCGCGCGGCCGCTGATGTACGTCGTCGAGGAAGCGTACGCACCGTAGTCGAACGGCGTCAGGTCGGTGTCGGCGGCGATGACAACGATATCCTCGGGAGTGCAGCCCAGCACCTCGGCGGCAATCTGGGAGAACATCGTGTCCGCACCTGTGCCGGTGTCGACGCCGCCGACCTGCAGGTGGAAGCTCCCGTCCTCGTTCATCTGCACCTGCGCCGCGCCGAGTTCCTTGCCTGCGACGCCGCTGCCCTGGGCGATGAGCGCCATTCCGACCCCGCGCTTGCGGTGGTCTTCGTCGGGCTGTTCGAGGTCGTCGTAGCCGATAGCCTCCCGTCCGCGTTCGACACATTCGCGGATGCCACACGAGCGGATCTCCCGGGTGAAGCGGTCGCCGTCTTTCAGAATTGCGACGCTCCGGTCGAGGTCGCCCTCTCGCACCGCGTTCTGCAGGCGGAACTCGATGGGGTCGAAGTCGAGGCGGCGGGCCACCTCGTCCATGTGTGCTTCGACGGCGAAGTGCCCCTGTGGCGCGCCGTAGCCCCGCATCGCCGCGCCCATCGGGAGATTCGTGTGTACCACGTCCCCTGAAAAGCGGACGTTCGGGACCCGGGGATAGATGGGGAGCGGCTTCGTCCCGACGTTGTTCGCGACGGTCATACCGTGGGTGCCGTAGGCCCCGGCGTTCGACAGCGTGTAGAGGTCCATCGCCTCGATGTCGCCGTCGTCCGTCACCGCGGTCCGCATCTGCATCCGCATCGGGTGGCGAAAGCGAAGCGCGGTGAACTCCTCCTGACGGCTCATCTCCAGTTTGACCGGTCGGCCGGCCGCGAGGTGCAGCGCGAACGCGATTGGTTCTATCGCCATCTCCTGTTTCGACCCGAATCCCGCGCCGATACGCGGCTTCTTCACCCGCACGTCGCGGATGGGCACGTCGAACAGGTGGGCTATCTGGCGGCGGGTGTGAAAGGGGACCTGTGTCGCCGTGATGAACGTGTGTCGGTCGTCCTCGTCGGTGTAGGCGATGGTCGTGTGGGGTTCCGGGACGCAGTGGGACTGGTACGGCGTTTCCCACTCCGTCTCGATGACGTGCCGCTCCTCGTCGTTGCTGGCCCGTTCGAACGCTGCCTCCACGTCACCGAGCTCCCCCTCGAAGTGTGATTCGAGGTTTCTACTGTAGTCCGCGCCCGACTGCTTGTTCTCCACGTCGTCGGCCTCGAACAGTTGTGGCGCGTCATCGTCGAAAGCCTCCTCGGGGTCGAACACGGCGTCCAGTTCCCGGTATTCGACTTCGATTTTCCGTGCGGCGCGGTCGGCCGTCTCCGGGTCGTCGGCCGCCACGGCGGCGACCGGGTCACCGACGAAGCGGACGTGCTCGCGCAACACTTTCAGGTCCCACGGGCTCGGCTCGGGATAGGACTGGCCCGAACTGGAGTACAGTTTGTGCGGGACCACGTCGTCGAACGGCGTGATGACGGCGTCGACGCCGTCCATCGCCTCGGCGGCGCTCGTGTCGACCGATTCGACGTACCCGTGGGCGATGTCGCTGCGAACTACCTTCCCGTGCGCGAGGTCCGGAAACCGGTCGCGGTAGTCCGCCGTGTAACGGGCCTCTCCGGTCACGATCTTCCGCGCGTCGTCTTTCTCCTCGTCTACGGTAATGGCGTCGCGCTCGGATTCGGGCTTCCGGTCGGGTTCGCGTGCCACGTCCGCCTCTGACTCCTTCTCGGCTTCGGCAGGGGCCGCGTCTTCCACCCCTGTCCTGTCGGGCTGCTCGCTCGTCTCCCGAGCCCGGTCGGAATCGCTCACTGACCGCCCTCCATGCAGTCGCAGTCGTTGACTGCACACTCGGTCGAATTTGCGACCCTCTCGTTGCCTTCGACTGCCTTCCCACCGTCGGCGGCGACTGTCCCGCCGTCCATCCGCTCGGCGGCGTCTAGCACCGCTTCGACGATCTTCTTGTAGCCGGTACACCGACAGAGATTGTCCGACAGCGCTTCCCGGACTTCCTGTTCGGTCGGGTCCGGGTTCGTCTCTAGCAGCGCCGTCGCGCGCATGATCATCCCCGGGATGCAAAACCCACACTGCAACGCGGTGTTGTCGACGAATGCCTGCTGGACCGGGTGCAGGTCGTCCTGTTCGCCCAGCCCTTCGATTGTCTCGATGGACGCGTCCCGCACTTTGGTCACCGGCTCGACGCAGGATTTCACCGGCTCGCCGTCGACGTGCACCGTACAGAAGCCACACGCGCCGGTGTCACACCCCCGCTTCGCTCCGGTGTACCCGTTCCGCCGAAGGACATCGAGAAGCGAATCGGATTTCGAGGCTTCGACCGTTTGTTCCACACCGTTTATTTCCAGTTCGATTTCCATATGGCTCATCAGCTCGGTGGCTATGTCAGCAACGTGACGAACAGAACGGTAAATAGCTATCGCGGATTTGCGATATGCCACGCCGCCACACCGGTTCTGTTGCCGTGACTGTCACAGGTCTCCGAGTCTGGCTTCGCGCTCGTCCAGTTTTGCCTCGATTTTCTCGGCGGTAATCGGCATCTCCCGGATACGGACACCGACGGCGTCCCGGATGGCGTTAGACAGCGCCGGCGGGACCGTGTTGGTCGGGACCTCGGCGACCGATTTCGCACCGAAGGGACCGGTCGGCTCGTGGGTTTCGACCAGAATAGATTCGATGGGCGGCGTCTCGGTCGCCGACGGCAGTCCGTACTCGTCGAAATCAGCTACCTCTGCCCGTCCCTCGTCGTCGAGCGTAATCCCCTCGCTGACGGCCATCTCGTAGCTCATGTGGTTCGCGCCCTCGATCTGTCCTTCTGCCATCCCGGGGTTGATGGCGACGCCGCAGTCGACCGCGACGACCAGTTTGTGCACCTCGAACTCGCCGGTGGTCTCGTCGACCGTCACGTCGGCGAACTGCGCGGCGAACGGCGGGGGACTCTCCTCGGTGCAGTGAGTCCCCTTCCCCAGGATGTGTTCGCGCTCCTCGTCGCCGTACGCCGCCTCGTAGCCGATCTCTTCGAGCGTGACCGAATCACCGCTGGTCTCGCTATACACCGTCCCGCCGCCGGTTTCCAGAGCCTCGACTGGTTCGTCTAGCAGTTTCGATCCCCAGTCGAGAATCCGCTCTTTCGCGTCCTCTGCGGCCTTCTTCACGGCCATACCGCTGATGTACGTTGTCGAGGAGGCGTACGCACCGTAGTCGAAGGGCGTTACGTCTGTATCGGACGATTTGACGATTATGTCGTCCTCGTCACAGCCCAGTACTTCCGCGGCAATCTGGAGGAACGCCGTGTCAGCGCCGGTCCCGATGTCGACGCCGCCGACCTGCAGGTGGAAGCTCCCGTCCTCGTTCATCATTATCTGGGCGGCCCCGAGTTCGTCGCCGGCGACGCCGGTCCCCTGCGCGGACAGCGCCATCCCGACACCGCGGTGCAGGTGGTCGTCGTCGGGCTGTTCGAGGTCGTCGTAGCCGATAGCGTCCTTCCCGCGCTCGATGCACTCGTCGAGGCCGCACGAGCGGATACGGCGGTTCGCCCCCTCACCGCCCATCATCCCCGCAATCTCGTCGAGGTCGCCGACCTCCATGTGGTGCCGTCGCCGGAATTCGATAGGGTCGAGATCGAGATCGCGGGCCACTTCGTCGAGGTGGCCTTCCAGCGCGAGCGTGCCCTGTGGCGCGCCGTATCCCCGCATCGCGCCGGTCTGGGGCGTGTTCGTGTGGACGATATCGGCCTCGAAGCGGGCGTTGGGGACCTTCGAGTACAGCGGCATCGGCTTACTGCCAACGTTGCCCGCGACGGTCATGCCGTGGCTGCCGTACGCGCCGGTGTTCGACAGCGCGTACAGGTCGATGGCTTCGATGTCGCCGTCGTCGGTCACGGCCGTCCGGGCCCGGACTTTCATCGGGTGGCGCGAGCGCATCGCGTAGAACTCCTCTTCGCGGCTGGCTTCGTACAGCACCGGGCGGTCGGTGGCGAGCGACAGCGCGAGTGGAATCGGCTCGACGACCATCGCCTGCTTGCCGCCGAAGCCGCCGCCCACCCGCGGCTTCGTCACGCGAATGTCGCGGATCGGGATATCGAACAGGTGGGCGAGCTGGCGGCGTGTGTGGTTCGGCACCTGCGTGCTGGTGATGAGGACGTGGCGGTCGTCCTCGTCCGTGTAGGCCAGCGAGGTGTGTTTCTCGACGTTGGCGTGGGACTGGCGAATCGTTTCCCATTCGGTCTCGTGGACGTGGGTGTCGCCGTCGAGTGCCGCGTCCACGTCGCCGAGTTCGCCCCCGATGTGAGCCATCCGGTTACGGTCGTAGTCGTGGCCGACAATCTCGTTCTCGACCTCGCCGTCCTCGAACAACTGCGGCGCATCCTCGTCGAAGGCGTCCTCGGGGTCGGTGACGTAGTCGTCCTCCTCGTAGGATACCTCGATAGCCTCGACGGCGGCGGTCGCGGTCGACCGGTCTTCGGCCGCGACAGCGGCAATCGGGTCACCGATGTAACGGACGTGCTCGTTCAGCACGCGCATGTCCCACGGGCTCGGCTCGGGGTAGGACTGCCCGGCACTGGTGTATTTCGTGTCCGGGACCGCGTCGGATTCCGGCGTCAGGACCGCGTCGACGCCGTCCATCGCCTCGGCCGCGCTCGTGTCGATATCGGTTACGCGGCCATGTGGGATTTCGCTCCGGACGACCGCTGCGTATGCGAGGTCCGGATACCGCGCCTCGTAGTCGGCGGTGTACTTCGCCTGCCCGGTGACGAGCTTTCGGTCGTCGTACTTCTCCGTCCGGTGAGAGACGCTGTCGCGCTCGTCGGGGGCCTTGTCGTTGTTGTCGGGTTCGTCCCACTCCAGCGGGTGCTCCTCGTACCGCTCGTCTTCGACGGTCTCTGACTGCGAGGCCGTGCCGCCGTCGGCCTTGGCTGTCTTGTCGTCGTCACTCATCGCACTCACCTCCACAGCAGCCGGTCGACTCGGCTCTGCGCGGGGCCCCATCGACCGACCGGCCGCCGTCCGCTGCCACCGACTCCTCGCCCCGCGTCCTGCCCGCCGCGTCCAGGACGGCTTCGACCGGCTTCTGATAGCCGGTACAGCGACAGACGTTGTCGTCCAGCGCCTCACGGACTTCTCGCTCCGTCGGGTCGGGATTCGAATCCAGCAGCGCCACCGCCTGGATTACCATCCCTGGGATACAGAACCCGCACTGGACGGCGAAGTTGTCGACGAACGCCTGCTGGACCGGGTGCAGGTCGTCCTGTGTTCCGAGCGCTGCGACGGTCTGTATCTCACTCCCGTCGGCGTCCGCCGCGGCCATTCCGCAGGCCATGCGCACCTCGCCGTCGACGAACACCTTCGATGCACCGCAGGCTCCGCCGTCGCAGCCACATTTCACGCCGATGTAGCCGTGTTGTCTCAAAACCGTCGCCAGGTCCTCCGCCGACCCGGCTTCGACTCTCGTTCGCTCGCCGTTGATTGTGAGTTCAATATCCACAGCGTACCCTCCGGTTTTCGGTATGTGCTACGTACACACGCCTGTCAGTGAACAGGTGTGCAACACTCTCTCATATATGTATGCTTCACAGGTGTCTGAACGCAATATTGCCAGACGATATCACGGGCACGGCCCACTACACGGCACTAGGTTGACACAGTCGCGGCAGATGCGCTAGTCAATGTGTGACGTTTGGCAAATCTGTGACACCTATTCTCTGAGAACGGAACTAGTCACTCGGCGGCCTTCGCCAGCACGGCGTTCAGCAGTACCTCTGTCCCGGTGACGATGTCGTCCCACTCGGTGAACTCGCTCTCGCGGTGGCTGATCCCGTCGACGCTCGGGACGAAAATCATGCTCGTCGGGGTTATCTTGTTGAGGTAGTTCGCGTCGTGGCCCGCGCCGCTGACCAGTTGCGTGTACTCACAGCCGACCGTCTCGGCGGCCTCGACGACCGTGTCGATGCAATCCTGGTCGAACGGGTCCGCGTCGACCCGCATTATCTCCTCGATCTCGTATTCGAGCCCTTCGCGCTCGGCCGCGTGGGCGACCTCCTCCCTGATCTGTTGGACGGCCCCGTCGACCACCGCGTCGTCGTACGAGCGGAAATCGAGCGTGAACTCGACCGTCTCGGGGATGACGTTGATGGCGTTCGGCCACACGTCGACGCTGCCGACCGTGCCGACGAGGTCCGTTCCCTCGGTCGCCGTGATCCGTCGGACCGCGCGGGTTACGTCCGCCGTCGCCACGAACGCGTCGTGACGCATATCCATCGGCGTCGGTCCGGCGTGGTTGGCCTGCCCCTCGAAGGTGACGTTCAGCCAGGAAAAGCCGAACACGCCTTCGACAGCGGCGACGGGGATGTCCTGCTGTTCGAGAAACGGCCCCTGCTCGACGTGCATTTCGAAGTAGCAGTGGATGTCGTGCGGTTCGCAGGGAGTCTCGCCTTTGTAGCCGATGCGTTCGAGTTCGGCGCCGAACCGCTTGCCGTCCTTGTCCTCGCGCTCGTACGCGTAGTCGAGGTCGAAGATATCACAGTAGACGCCGCTGCCGAGCATATCCGGCTGAAAACGGACGCCCTCCTCGTTGCTCCAGGCGACGACCTCCAGCGGGCGCTCAGTCGTCACGTCGGCGTCGTTGAACGCCTCGACGACCTCCAGCCCGCCGAGGACGCCCACGACGCCGTCGTAGCGCCCACCGTTGTACTGGCTGTCGATGTGTGATCCGAACAGGACCGGTGCGGCGTCGCTGTCAGTTCCCGCTCGCCGACCGAAGATGTTGCCCATCGTGTCGATACGGACTTTCAGCCCGGCCTCGCGGAACCACTCGACGAGCGTATCACGGGCCGCCTTGTTCTCGTCGGACAGGCTCGGCCTGTTCACCCCGCCCCGTTCTGTCGCGCCGATCTTGTTGAACGTATCGAAGCGCTGTCTGAACCGCTCGCTATCGAGATTGACAGATGGCATTGGGTAGCTGTTCCGCGGTGTCGTATTGAAGATTGGGTCGGGGTAGTGCCACACAGGCTGACAGACATGTGTGGCACGCGCTCGCCCGCCGTCACACACGGTTGAGACCACCGAAAGAGCCAAACGACCGTTCCGCGAGTCGGCAGACATGACCGAACCGAGTGCCGCGTCTATCGCGTTCCGAGACGCGCGGGTGCTGGACGGGAGCGGTCGCCCCTCGTTCACTGCGAGCGTGCGTGTCGCCGACGGCCGAATCGAAACAATCAGCGAGGCCCCCCTCGACGCCGACCGCGTGGTCGACCTCGACGGGTCGTATCTCGCGCCGGGGTTTATCGATATGCACGCGCATTCCGACCTCCGACTGTTCGAGCATCCCGATGCGGAGGAGAAACTGACGCAGGGAATCACGACGGAAGTCCTCGGTCAGGACGGGGTCAGCGTCGCCCCGGTGCCACCGAACCTTACCGACGAATGGGCACAACGGGTCAAATCACTCGACGGCACGCTCGGCGAAACGTGGCCCTGGCACACCGTTGACGGCTACCTCGCGGCGCTCGAATCCGCCGACTCAGCCGTCAACTGTGCGTACTACGCCCCACACGGCAACATCAGGTCGATGCTGGCCGGGTTCGAGGACCGCCCGCTCGGCGGTGAACACGTCGTCGCCGCCGGGCCAGTCACCAGTCGACGGCTGGACAGACCAACGTCCGACCACGACACAGCGCCCGGTGAACTCGACGCCATTCGACAGGAACTCGAAGTGGCACTGGAACAGGGCGCGTTCGGTATGTCAAAGGGGATGATCTACCCGCCGAGTTCGTACGCTCGCGACGACGAACTGGTGGCGCTCGCGGACACCCTCGCCAAGCGTGACTCCTTCATGATTTCCCACGTCTGGAACGAGACGGACCGCGTGGTCGAATCTATCGACCGGTATCTCGACATCTGTCGGCGCGGCGGCTGTCACGCCCATGTCTCCCATCTCAAAGTCGGCGGCCAGCAGAACTGGGGCGATTCAGAGGCCGTGCTCGACCTGTTCGACGACGCTGTCGACCGGGGCCACCGCGTCACCTTCGACCAGTACCCCTACACGGCCGGCTCGACGATGCTCACCGCGCTGTTGCCGCCGTGGGCACGGCGGGGCGATTCGGAGGCCATCCGTCACCGTCTCAACTCCGCGGCAGTTCGGGACCGCATCGCCGCTGACATCTCACAGCCGGGGGACTGGGAGAACCTCGCGTACGCCGCCGGTTCGTGGGATAATATTCTCATAACGCGGACGGGGAGCGGTCGCCACCAGGGTGACACCATAGAGGATATCGCCGCTGAGATGGGCCGTGAGCCGGTTGATGCGATGTGTGACTTGCTCGTCACCGAAGAACTGGACGTGACGATGGCCGACTTCGTGATGGCCGAAGACGACATCGAACGGTTCCTCGCGGACGACCGCGGTACGTTCTGCACGGACGGTATCTTCGGTGGAAAACCCCACCCGCGGGCCATCGGGGCGTTCAGTCGCATCCTCGAACGGTACGTCCGCGAACGGGACGTACTCCCGCCGGAACTGATGGCGTACAAGGCCGCGGGCAACCCGGCTGATATCCTCGGCCTCAGGGACCGCGGATACGTCCGGGAGGGGTACGTCGCGGATCTCGTGGCCTTCGACCTCGATTCGGTGTCGGCGAACGCGACCTACGAGGACCCGTTCCAGTTCTCCGACGGGATGGAGTACGTCCTCGTTGGCGGCGAGGTTGCGGTCCGGGACGGCGAACTGACCGGCGAGCGAAACGGCACGGTGCTTCGGAGCTATGAGGAGTGGGGTGGTGCGTCCCGTCCGGCACTCGACCGTGCTGCTGATGACTAGATGGCCGCCCTGTCGGCACCCGATTGATTGGCCGACTGCTAGCCACCGCTGTGGCAATCCGTGGCTGAAATACGACCGCTGAGGTCGGACTGTCTTACTCCGGCACGTCGGCGTCGACGGCGTCGATGAAACTGTTCATCTCCTGGAAGAGGAACTCGTCGCTCTCGCCCTCGAACTCGGAGCCGGCCCAGACGTCGAGTTCGCCGTTGACGATTTGCTCTTCCGTCTCGGCGACGGTGTCTTTGACTTCCTGTGGGACCTCCGGTCCCCACTCGTCGAGTGCGGGGAGGTTCGTCTCCATGCCGCCCCAGAAAGCGTCGGATTCCCAGGTCCCGTCCCGGACTGCGGAGATGGTCGGGTCGTAGATCTCTTCCCAGTTCCACACCGGAGAGACGAGGTAGTTGTCGCCGCCGAACTCGCCCATCGGCGCGTTGTAGCCGGAGGCCCACACGTCCGCCTCGTTGGCCGCTCTGACCGGAGCCGGGGAGTCCTGCTCCTGTGAGATAACGTCACAGCCCTCGTCGATGAGCGAGTTGGCCGCCTGCTTGGAGGTCTGTGGGTCGAACCACGCGTTGACCCACCGGATTTTGAACGTCGCGTCGGGGTTCACTGACCGCGCGCCGAGCGCCATCGCGTTAATCGAGCGGATGACTTCGGGAATCGGGAACGCGGCGACGTAGCCGATAGTGTTGTTCTCTGTCACCATTCCGGCGGCCTGTCCGGCCAGATACCGGGGCTGGTAAATCCGGCCCATGTACCGCCCCATGTTCTCTCGGGTGCGGTAGCCGGTCGCGTGCTCGAAGTACGTGTCGGGGTACTGTTCCGCGATGGTGAACATCGGGTCCTGGTAGCCAAACGTCGTCCCGAAGACGATGTCGGCGTCACCCTGCGCGTACTGCTCGAAGACGCGCTCGGAGTCTTCCGGCGCGACAGCCTCCGTGTACTCGGTTTCCAGCCAGTCGTACTTCTCGTCGACCGCCTTTCGCCCCTCGTCGTGTGCATGGGACCACCCGAGGTCGCCGACCTCTGAGATGTACACCCAGGCGGCGGTGACCGAATCGGACCCGGAGCCTCCGTCGCTACCGGTCGTAGTGCCATCAGTCGAATCACCGTCGTCGCTCCCGCTGTCGCCACCACTACAGCCGGCTAGCGCGGTTACCCCTGACGCCCCGAGGGCACCCAGCATCTCTCGCCGCGATATCGTTCGGTTGGTATTCACCATTACTGAACTGGGTAGACGTAGCGAAAACTCCTACTTAAGAGATACCATCTTTGACCTTACAGCGAACAAATATATTCGGATGAACGTGCCCGAAAATCGTCTTCGTGGCTCGATACTACTACGACCGTGGTCACAGCCGTCTGAAAGGTCCCAGCAACTGCAGATGAGTACGTCAGCTGTGTGCCGCTGACAGGATCAGTCCGGGACCTCCCCCTCGACAGCGTCGACGTAACTGCTCATCTGCTGGAAGAGGAATTCGTCGCTCTCGCCTTCGAACGCCGAGTCGGCCCAGACATCCAGATCCCCGTCGAGTATCGCCGACCGTGACTCCGAGACGGTGTCTTTCGCTTCCTGGGGCACGTCCGGTCCCCAGTCGTCAAGACTACAGATGCCTGAATCGATTCCCTCCCAGTACGCGTCGGACTCCCAGGTTCCGTCCCTGACAGACTCGATTGTCGGGCCGTAGAACTCTTCCCAGTGCCAGATCGGGGAGGTGAGATAGTTCTCGCCGGCGATGTCGCCCATGGGAGCGTCGTAGCCAGTCGCCCAGATACCCGCATCGGAGGCCGCTCGGAGCGCGGCGGGGGAGTCCTGGTGCTGGGCCATCACGTCGACGTCCTCGTCCAGCAGGGCGTTCGCCGCCTCGCTTTCGGTCGGCGGGTCGAACCAGGAGTTCGTCCATCTGACCTTCAGCGTCGCGCTGTCGTTGACAGACGCGGCCCCGAGCGCGTAGGCGTTGATGCCACGGATGACCTCGGGAATCGGGAACGCCGCCACGTATCCCAGCGTATCTGTCTCCGTGACGGTACCGGCGGCCTGTCCGGCGAGATATCGAGGCTGATAGATCCGGCCCATGTACCGGCCCATGTTCTCCATCGTCAGGTAGCCGGTGTTGTGTTCGAAGTACGTGTCGGGGTACTGCTCCGCGACGGACGCCATCGGGTCCTGGTACTCGAACGTACAGCCGAAGATGATATCGGCGTCTCCCTGTGCGTACTGTTCGAACACCCGCTCGGAATCGGCCGGGGCGACAGCCTCGGTGTACTCCGTCTTCAGCCAGTCGTATTCTTCTGCGACCGCCTCCCGACCCTCGTTGTGGGCCCAGGACCAGCCGAGGTCCCCGACCTCCGAGTTGTACACCCAGGCGGCCGTGACCGAATCCGTTCCGGACCCGCCGTCACTACCGGTTGTGGTCCCGTCAGCAGCCCCGCCATCGGCGGTGTCGGTGGCTGCTTCGCCATCTCCCCCGTCACCCCCACCGCTACAACCGGCGAGTCCGGTAATTCCTGCTGCCCCAAGTGCTGTCAGTAGCTCCCGTCTCGATTTGGTGTGTTTCTTGTCAACCATTCACTATCCGGGTGCCCATTGCAGAAACAATCACTTAAATTGTCCCGTTCGTGCAGCTTTTTCTACCCTATTATCAACATATACGCCACAAAATCAGATCTATCATACTTGATCTGGTGACTATCTACAGCATATGTTCATCCTACCGGTTGTCACGACAGACTGGATGAGCGTCGACAACGGACGCTAACACACAACAACTGATACTTGGCAAATGTCCGGCATTTCCCGTTCTGGACGGCGAATATGGCTACCTTTGGAAACAATTATGCCACTACATTGTTGATACCCGGCCAAGATCAGAGAGCATGTCCGAACACACCACGCTCAGGATGGAGGGGATTCTGAAGGAGTTCCCTGGGGTCGTCGCCAACGACCACATCGACCTCTCCGTCGAGCGCGGGGAAATCCACGGCCTCCTTGGTGAAAACGGCGCGGGAAAAAGCACGCTGATGAAGATTCTGTATGGGCTCTACTCTCAGGACGACGGCGATATCTATCTCGACGGCGAGCGACTCGACCTGGAGTCGCCACAGGACGCTATCGACGCCGGGATCGGGATGGTCCACCAGCACTTCATGCTGATACCACGCCTGACAGTCGCCGAAAACGTCGTGCTCGGTGAGCGTGAACCGGCCACGGCGTTCCGCAGCGATGCCGAGGGCAGCTGGCTCCCGGCGACGGTCCGGAACAACAGCCTCGTCCAGTCGCTGGCCGGCCAGTTCTCGCTCGGCCTCGACGTCCCCGAGCAGCGGATCCAGGACCTGGCGGACCAGTACGGGTTCGACATCGACGTGAGCGCGAAGATCTGGGAGCTCGACGTCGGCCAGCAACAGCGCGTCGAGATACTCAAGGCGCTGTACCGGGATGTCGACCTCCTGATTCTCGACGAACCGACGGCAGTCCTCACGCCGACCGAGGCCGAGCGGCTCTTCGACTCGCTCGAACGGCTGACTGACGAGGGACTCTCGATAATCTTCATTACCCACAAGCTCACGGAGGTCGACGCTATCGTCGACCGCGTAACGGTTCTCCGGGAGGGGCAAAACGTCGGTACCGCCGAGGTCTCGTCGGTCTCCCGTGCGGACCTCGCGGAGATGATGGTCGGCCGCGAAGTGCTGTTCGAAATCGACAGGGACGCTGTCGACCTCGGTGAGCCGGTTCTGCGCGCACGCGGGGTTGAGGCCACCGACAACCGAGATATCGAAGCGCTCTCCGGTATCGACCTGATGGTTCGGCAGGGCGAGATCGTCGGTATTGCGGGCGTGAGCGGCAACGGCCAGAAGGAACTCGCCGAGGTCATGGCTGGCATCCGGGACGTGACGGCCGGTGAGCTAGTGGTCAACGGCGAGGACATCACCGGCGCGAAACCGAAGACGTTCGTCGACAGCGGCGTCTCGTTCGTCCCCGAGGACCGACTCCAGTACGGCTGTGCCGAGGACCTCTCGGTGATGCACAACGCCACGATGAAAGACTTCAGGGACGGCCGGTTCGGCGACCGGCCGTTCCTGGACTACGGGGAACTCCAATCGTACGCCGAAACACTGGTTGAGGAGTTCGACGTCCGCGGTGTCAGCGACGTGACCGAGACCAAGGCCGGCGACCTCTCCGGGGGGAACCTCCAGAAGCTCATCTTGGCGCGGGAAATCTACCGCGACCCGGACCTGCTCATCGCGAACCAGCCGACCCGTGGCGTCGACGTTGGCGCAATCGAGTTCATCAGAGAGACGCTGCTCGAACAGCGCAAGGCGGGCACCGGTATTATCCTGCTCTCGGAGGATTTGGACGAGCTTTTCGACCTGAGCGACAGAATTCTCGTCGTCTACGAGGGCGAGTTCGTCTACGAAACGACACCGGCCGAGGCCGACCGGGAACGGATCGGTCTGGAGATGACCGGCGGTGGTGGGGACGACGGCGACGAAACCGGTGTCCCACCGCCCCAGTCCGGGGTCACACAGGAGGGTGAGAGCTGATGAACGTCGCAGTAAACCTCGACGCACGCGAGGACATTCCCGTCTGGCTGGCGTACGGGACGCCCGTGTTCACCGTACTGGCCGCGCTGGCAGTGAGCGCCATCGCGCTGGTCGTCCTCGACGTGAACCCCGTCGCGGCGTACACGACGATGTTCGTCGATACGCTCTTTACCGAGTTCGGTCTCAGAGAGACGCTGACGAAGGCTGTACCGCTGATTCTCACGGGCCTGGCGGTGTATCTCCCGTTGAAGGCAGGACTGTTCAACATCGGGGCCGAGGGGCAACTCGTCGCCGGTGCGCTTGCCGGAACCTGGATCGGGCTGAACGTCTCGCTCCCGGGGCTCGCACTGGTCCCGCTGATGTTCGTCGCCGCGGCCGTCGCCGGCGGTATCTGGGCGGGCATTCCGGCCTACCTGCGCGCGAGATGGGACGTCAACGAGATTATCACGTCGCTACTACTGACGTTCGTCGCGCTCGAAATCCAGAGCTACCTGCTCAGGGGACCGATGCAGGGCGGGACGGGGAACTTCCCGCAGTCCGAGCGGTTCTCCGAGGCCGCGACGATTCCGGAGCTGTTCGGCGGCGTCCACGCCGGCTTACTCGTCGCCGTCTGCATGGTCGTGGTGACCTACGTCCTGATGACGAAAACGCGACTCGGGTTCGAAATCACGTTCGTCGGTTCGAACGACGAGGCCGCCCAGCAGGCGGGCATGAGCAAGTTCTACGTGTACCTCCTGGTATTCGTCGTCGGGGGCGCGTTCGCTGCCATGGGCGGCATCAGCGAAATCGCCGGCGCACAGGGTCGCTACCGCGCCGGGTTCGAACCGGGGTACGGCTTCACCGCAATTCCGATTGCGCTGCTGGGTCGCAACAGCGCGTTCAAGGTGATGCTCGCGGGGCTGTTCTTCGCTGTGCTGTTCGTCGGCGGGTCGAGCATGGAAGTGGCCTTTGGCGTGCCCGCGGCGCTGGTCGAGATCATCCAGGCGCTGGTCATCCTCTTCCTCATCACTGCGGAGTTCTTCAAGAGCTACCGTGTCGGCATCGACGTAAAACGCGGGCCAGCGGAGACACCGGCCCAGCCACAACGGGGTGACGACTGATGGTGAGTTTCATCGCCGGACTGCTCGATGCCACCGTTCAGGCGGCGACGGTACTACTCCTCGCCGGGATGGGGGAACTCATTAGCGAGCGGGCGGGCGTTCTCAACCTCGGCGTCGAAGGGATGATGCTCGTCGGTGCGCTCGGTGGGTTCATCACTACCGTCCTCACGGGGAGTCACTGGCTCGGGTTCGGCGTCGGTATCCTCCTCGGGATGGTGCTCGCGCTGGTCCACGCGTTCCTCTGTATCACGCTGAAGTCGAACCAGGTCATCAGCGGCGTCATGCTGACACTGCTGGGGACCGGTCTCACGACGTTTTTCGGTTCCGGCTGGGTCGAGGAGTCCATCGACGGCTTCCCGCAGATGACGCTCCCGTTTGTCGGACAGTATCTCGTCGATATCCCGGTCATCGGTGAGGCCTTCTTCCGGAGCACGGCGACGGACTACCTCGCGCTCGGCTTGCTGGTCGTGGTCTGGTACTTCCTGTACCACTCGAACCTCGGACTGGAGATGATAGCCGTCGGCGAAGACCCCGAGATGGCGGACACGATGGGTGTCTCCGTGTTCAGACTGCGGTATCTCGCGGTACTCATCGGCGGCGGGTTCGCCGGCGCGGCCGGGGCACACCTCTCGCTGGCGTTCTCACAGCTCTGGGTCCCCGGCATGACCGCGGGCCGTGGCTGGATCGCCGTCGCGCTGGTCATCTTCGCACAGTGGCGGCCCCGCCGGATGCTGGTCGGAGCCTACCTGTTCGGCCTGCTCGACGCGCTCCGAATCCGCTCGCAGTCCATCTCGCTGACGGTGGGTCCTGACGCGCCACTCGCCGGGGTTATCAATCCCATCGTTGAGTTCCTCATGAACCCACAGATCATGGGGACGTACCCGTATCTGGCGACGATTCTCGTACTGGCTTACGCCGTCATCCGAACCAAGAGCGACCAGCTCGCGGTCCCCTCGGCGCTGTTGCAGTCCTACAGCCGCGAGACGGATTAACGGATAGTCGGGTACGGGCCGAATCGAGCGGCCACACCTGCCACAGACCGTGTGTGTGGCCAAATCTATTTATCGGCATTCGAAGAATTCAGCATGTCTCATGAGCGCCAATCAGGTCTTCGAGAGAGGCGACCGTGTCGGGATCTACTTGCAGGACAAACACTCGCTGGAAGAGAACGTGGAACTCGTACAGTACGCGGAGGAGCAGGGTATCGACGAGATCTGGCAAGCCGAATCGCGGCTGGCACGCGACGCCGTGTCCCCGCTCGGCGCGTACGCCGCGGTCACCGACGACATCAAACTCGGAACCGGCGTCATCAACAACTGGACGCGTAATGCGGCGCTCATCGCGCAGACGATGAGTACGCTGGAGGAACTCGCCGGTCCGGACCGTATCATGTGTGGCATCGGAGCCTGGTGGGACCCGCTGGCGGAGAAAGTCGGCATCGACCGTAGCGGCGCACTGCGGGCGATGCGCGAGTGCGTCGAGGTGACGCAGGACCTGCTCGATATGGAGAACGTCACCTACGACGGGGAGTTCGTCCAGATGCGCGACGTGGAACTGGACGTGGTCCACGGCGACGACGGGCCGCGCACTGTCCCCGTGTACGTCGGCGGGACGGGATTCAAGATGCTGGAACTCACCGGCCACTTCGCCGACGGAGCGCTGCTGAACTACCTTGTCAGCCCGGAGTACAACGAGAAGGCCCTCGACGCACTTGAGACCGGGGCAGAGCGTGGCGACCGCTCGCTCGACGACATCGACCGGCCCCAGTTAGTCGTCTGTTCGATGGACCACGACGAGGAGAAGGCGCTGGACAACGCCCGCGAACTCATCACGCAGTATCTCGGACAACAGCCCCACATTATGAAAGCCAGCGGCGTCAGCCAGGACCTCATCGACGAGGTGGGCGAAACCATCGGCGGGTGGCCGGCCGACAAGGACGACATCAAAGAGGGGATGCACCTCATTCCGGACGACGTAGTTCACAAACTCACCGCCAGCGGCACGCCCGAACAGTGCCGAGAGAAGGTCCGTGAGTATGCGGAAACTGGCTGCCAGTGCCCGATTCTCTATCCGCTTGGCGAGGACCGGCGGTTGATGATCGACGAGTTCGCGGACGGCTACCTGTAGGCTGTTCTGGACCGACCCTCAATCGTCGTCGACCGGCGGTGCGCCTGCGCCCGCCTCAGCCACCTCGGGTTTCAGCCCAGCGGTGTATTCCGTCGGTCCGGTTCCGACGCTCCCACCGGGGAACACAATGTTGAGAATGAGGGCGGTCATCCCGCCCGTTACGAGTGCGGACCCGAACAGCGTCTGCACCTCGGACGGGAAGTTCTGGAGAATCTCGGGGCGGAAGGCGACGCCGAGGCCGAGCGCCATCGACATCGCCAGGATGGTCGAGTTGCGGTGGTCTAGCTCGACGTTTTGCGTTATGAGGCGCGCCCCGGAGGAGAATATCATCGCGAACAGGATGAGCGCACCGCCGCCCAGCACGGCGTCGGGCATCGCCGAGACGACCGCGCCTACCTTCGGGACGAACCCGAGTGCAAGCAACACGACGCCCCCGATGCCGGCGACGTATCGGCTGGCGACGCCGGTGAAGTTCACGAGACCGACATTTTAGGAGAACGACGTGTTCGGGAGCGCGTTGAACACCGCGCCGAAGACGCTCATCACGCCGTCGGCGACGAGGCCGCCGCGGATTTCCTCCCGGGTGGCGTCCCTTCCGGTTGCGGACACCGTCCCTGAGATATCTCCAATAGTTTCCATCCCAGTGATGATATAGAGGAAGGCCACGGTGACGATGGCGCTTGGTTCGAACGCGAGGCCGTATTTGAGCGGGACGGGGACCGTCACCCATCCGGCTGCGGCGACAGCTGAGAGGTCGACCACGCCCAGCGCGAGCGCAACAGCGTAGCCGACGATGATGCCAACGAAGACGCTGATGACGCGAAGGAACCCCTCGAAGAACTGGTTCAACCCGACCGTGACAATCAGAACGAGCCCCGCGAGTCCGAGATTCACGACGGAGCCATACCCTTCCGCCGACGGACCGGCGGACGCGCCTGCGGCGTAGTTCATTCCCGTCGGGATGAGCGTCAGTCCGATGAGCATCACAACGATGCCGGTGACCAGGGGCGGGAAGTACTGCCGAAACCGGTCGAACGAGACACCCATGATGACCTCGACCGGCGCAGCAAGCAGTGACGCGCCGAAGACGGCGGCGATACCGAACTGGTTGCCGATGCCGATGAGTGGGCCGAGGAACGCGAAACTGGTTCCCATGACGACCGGGAGCCGCGCGCCGACGGGACCGACCGGGTACGCCTGAACGATGGTCGCGATACCGGCGACGATGAGTGCCATCTGGACCAGGAACGTCGTCTCTCCTGTGATAGAGCCGACGGCTCCCGCGAGGATGAGCGGGGGTGCGACGTTACCCAAGAACATCGCGAGAACGTGCTGGATGCCGAGGGGGATTGCCTTCCCCAACGGCGGCTTGTCTTCGATATCGTACAGTACGACTGACTGTTGTTCCGCCTCTGGACCGGCCATGTGCCGCCATCCAACGGCCTGTCTTTTCAAACCACCTACTAGAATCCTAATACCAATATATGTGTTTAATTTTGCCTACGAAACACGTTCGTATGTCTCACCACTCTGAGGTAATCGTGTGAAACACAGTCCGGCGTCTCATCGAATTGCAAACCCTTCGACTCGACAGTGTCTCGAAACTGATTGCAAAATAAGTAGCGGGCTGGCCCGTGACAAATCAGCCCTCTAGTGGCGTTAGTCGTCGGCTGTGGCTTCTTCGGCAGTGCCGTACAGGCTTTCGACTTCCGCGATGTCGGGGTCGATTCGGTCGACCCCGCCGGTTGCCTTCTCGGCGCTTTTCGTGTCCTTCAGGCCGAAGCCGGTAGACACCACGACGACGGTTTCGTCCTGCTCGATGATCCCACGGTCGAGCGCCGTCTGGACGCCGGCGACGGGTGTCGCACCCGCCGGCTCGGAATAGATTCCCTCGGTGCTGCCAAGCAGTTTCTCTGCCGCCAGAATCTCGTCGTCAGAGACCAGCACGCTCGTTCCGCCGCTCTGTTCCAGCGCGCGGCAGGCTTTAATGGTGTTCCGCGGCCGCCCGACCGCGATTGAGTCAGCCAGCGTTTCGGCGATATCGTCGATATCGTCGTGGTCGTGGAAGGCGTCGTGGATGGCCGACGCGCCGTCGGCCTGGACCCCCAGCATCTTGGGGTGGCCGTCGACGTAGCCGAGGTCGTAGAACTCCTTGAAGCCCTTCCATGCCCCGGCTATCGTACAGCCGTCGCCCATCGAGAACACGACCCAGTCCGGGACGTGCCCGCGGGCGATAGACTGGTCTGCGAGTTCGTGGCCGACCGTCCGCTTGCCCTCGACTTGGAACGGATTGATGGCCGCGTTGCGGTTGTACCAGCCGTACTTCTCGGTCACTTCGACGCTGAGGTCGTAGGCTTCGTCGTAGCTGCCGTTGACAGCGAGGACGTCCGCGCCGTAGACGAGTGGCTGCGCGAGCTTGCCCGTGGGGGCATCACCGGGGACGAAGATGCGACAGTCCATCCCCCCGCGGGCGGCATAGCCCGACAGCGACGCGGCGGCGTTCCCGGTCGAAGCGCAGGTGATGATGTCGCGGTCGGCGTGTTTGGCCTTCGTGACGGCGATAGCGCTGGCGCGGTCCTTGAAACAGCCCGTCGGGTTCCGCCCGTCGTCTTTGACGAGCGTCTCGACGCCCAGCGCGTCACTGAGGTTCGGCGCATCGAAGAGGTCCGTCCCGCCTTCGTTGAGCGTCACGATGTCGGCGTCCGCTGCGACCGGCAGGAACGCCTCGTACTTCCACTGGCTCGCTATCGGCCCGCCGAGGTCGCCGTCGAACGCGTCGTCGATAGCGTCGTAGTCGTATGTCACTTCGAGAATTCCCTTTACGCCCTCGTGTTCGGGACAGGTGTAGATGATCTGGTTCGGGTCGTACTCCGCCCCACAGAGTGTACACTCGAGGGTTGTGACTTGCGTCATGCCCATATTACTCCCTGAGTACAACTGGGTATAAAACCGTACTGCGGCTTTAGCTCGATTGTGTGGTGACCCTCCTCTGTCGTGGCTGACACACATTCACACACGGCCAGCACACGTCACACATCTATTTGTGAACCATCTATCAGGTCAATGGAGACCAAAACCGCTACAGCGGGCGGTCCAAGAACTGGCCACGGCCCGCCGTTGACTGGACCTCGTGGTCCTTCGCGACGACCTCACCGCCGGCGACGACGGTATCTACGCGCGCGCTCCACTGCTGTCCCTCGTACGGCGTCCAGCCACCGATGAACGTATGCTCGTCGGCGGTGACCTCGTACTCCTCGGTCCGGACGAGCATCACGTCCGCGTCCGTTCCGACTTGCAGTGAGCCTTTCCTGGGATAGATGCCAGCGTTCTGGGCCGGTGCCGCACACACGAGTTCACGTAGTCGCGGCCACGAAATCCGATCCTCGTGGACGCCCTCGCTGACGAGGAACTCGACCATCGTCTCGACGCCCGGGAGGCCGGCGTATGGCTCCCAGATGTCCTCCCAGCCGACTTCCCGTGTTTCTCGGTAGGTTGGGAAGTGATCCGTGCCGATGAGGTCAATCGTCCCGTCCCGAACTGCGTCCCAGAGCCGCTCCCGCTCGGCGTCGGATTTGAGGCTGGGATTCACCTTCAGGAACGGCCCGTGTTCAGCAACGTCTCCCTTCGAGAAGGCCAGATACTGTGGACAGGTCTCCAGTGTGACCGGGATTTTCGCTCGGGATTTGAAGCGGTCGCCCTCGCGTGCGCCGCTCCCGCTTGAGATGTGGACGACGTGCAGCGGACAGTCGGCGTACTCCGCGAAATAGCCCGCCCGGGAAATCGCGTCAAGTTCGGCTTCGAGCGGCCGTGAGTCCATGTACACGTCGGGCTCGTCGCCTTCGGTAGTCGACCGCGCATCGTCGAGCAGCCCCTGCGTCTCGCAGTGAACGCGAACCGTTCCATCGGCATCGCCGACGCGCCGCATGAGTCGGGCGATGGACTCGTCGCTCGCCAGATACGGGTCGGCGGTGAACGTCTTGAAATCCGCCGTTCCGGCGTCCATGATGCCGGCCACGTCGATGTCTGGCTCTTGGACATTACCTGCGACAAGGCCGAAATCGACGTGTGCGAGCGCCGAGCACGTCTCTGCTTTCTCCCGCAGTGCTTCGGGAGTCATGACGGGTGTCTGCGTCGGTAACTCGATGACTGTCGTCACCCCGCCGGCGACCGCACTCGCGGTCTGGGACGCAAAGTCGATCCCGTCCGGAAACAGTTCGTCGTCGTGCATGTGGGTGTGCACGTCGATAGCGCCCGGGAGCGCGACCATGCCGTCCGCGTCGATGACGGTGTCCGGGTCACTGGGAGCCGGGACTGACGACGCCGGACCAGCGGCGTCTATCGTTCCGTCGGAAATCGCGATCTCACCGTGCTGGACGCCCGACGCCGTCACCACCTCTGCGTCTTTGATGTGAGTCTCTGTCATGCCAGTACGGCCAGGGCGAACCACGAAAACAGTTAGTGTGTGAGACGCCACATACGGCGCACACTGTGGTTGTGATAGAATGGCCGCTAAGGCCGTTCTGGGGCGGAGTAGCTTTTAGTCGGTTGCCGGTATCGCCCAACCTGTGATACTGAACGCAGGGACGCTCATCACGATGGACGATGAGCGTACGGTCCGGTCCGAGGCACACGTCATTGTCGAGGACGGTGAAATCGTCGCTATCGAGGACGGCTACGCGTCCGGTGCTGACGTGATCGACGCCACTGACGAGGTCGTCATCCCGGGACTGGTGAACTGCCACACCCATATGTACGCGCTCCCGATTCGCGGTGCGCCGCTCGCTGTCTCACCTGAGAGCTTTTACGAAGCGCTCGTTGACATCTGGTGGAACGTCGACGAAGCGTTCACCGAGCGTGACGCCCGCCTCTCCGCACTGGGGTCCTGTGCCGAGATGCTTCAGAGCGGCGTCACAACCTTCTGTGACAACTACTCCGGGCCGAACACGCTGCCGGGCGGCCTCGACGCCGTCGCAGCGGGCGTCGTACAGACGCCGATCCGCGGGATGATTACCTTCGAGACGACGGCCCGAAACTCCGAGTCCCAGGCCAGAGACGGCATCGCGGAGAATCAGCGATTCATCGACGAAGCGGAAGACGAGTACGACTCCGTCTCCGGCCACTACTGCCTCCACACGCTGTTTACCAACACCGAAGATATCGTTGCGGAGTGCGTCAACCGGGCTACCGACGACGACCGCCCCATCCAGATACACCTCGAAGAGGGTCTGATCGACGTTCACGAATCTATCGCCGACTACGGGAAACGACCGGTGCCAGCGCTCGAAGACATGGGCTTTTTCGACGCCGAAATCATCGCCGCCCACTGCGTCCATTCCACCGAGTCCGAAATCGAAATCCTCGCCGAAAACGACGTCAACGTCGCACACAACCCCTATTCCAACATCAACAACGCCGTCGGTATCGCCGATGTCGAAACGATGCAAGCCAACGACATGACGATCGGGCTGGGTGACGACGGATGGGACCCGGATATGTTCGAGACCATGCGCTCGGCCGTCGGTATCCACAAACTCAAGCAGCGCAACCCGAGCGGCTTCGACATGGCGACTGCCCTCGAATGGGCGACAATCGGCAGCGCGGCAGTGCTGGGGATGGACGATGCTGTCGGCAGTATCGAGGTCGGCAAACGCGGTGATTTCGTCACGCTGGATCTGGGGCCGAACCCGGTGTTGGAGGGGAGTGCGCCCTACTACGTAGTCAGCGCCGCAAGCCGTGCGGACGTAACTCGGACGATTATCGATGGAGAGACTGTGTACGACCAGCAATCGGGTGTCACTGGAGTCGATGATTCGGACATGACCGCCGTCGGCGATGCGAGTGCCGAACTCTGGGAACGGTTGTAGGAGTTACCGGCTGTGAATGACACCTGTTCGACTGCCGCAAATATATACACTCTAAGGGTGTATATTAACTTCTTCTGCGAATTGCGGAGAGTCGCCCTTTCCGGCCACGGAAACTAACATTCTAAGGGTGTAAAAGACCGGGAGATATCTCGATTTCACCGTAGATGTGCACATTCTGTACACACGGTATTTCGACCGCAGCGAGGTTGACGGACCAAATCTGTCTATGCAGTGTGTTGTCGCAAATTTTTCCGGTTCCCGTATGTAATAGTGGGACTGTGTGCGTGAGTGTGATATGGTAGTTAGTGACGCCTTTGAGACGTTCACGCAGGTGCTCGAGTGTTTAGATTCGTCTGACACTGAGGTCAAATCGGTCTCAGTCAGGGGCCAGACGACAGCGGATAACGACGAAATCAGTGCTGACCTGACACTCGCGACGCCGGTATTCGGTGGCGTATCGATACACGACGACGTATCTGTCGAGGCTGAGGGGTTCGATTTGACCGATAAGCGGGTTGAGATTGACGTGACGGTTACCGTCCCTGTCGGAACTGACATACCAGTACCATCAGACGATCAGGGGGGCACGTCCAATGAACTGGCAGAGACCCTCTCGCAGTCGGATTCCGTGCCAGCATACAAGGACCCCGAGGCACTTCAGGCGGCTTACGAGGCCTGCGATACGTTCCCGGAGATGACCGAAGCGCTTGACGCCGACGTGACGTCCGAAACTGTGCGCCGATATATGGTGGAGTACGATATCCACGACCCGACTGATACGACGCCACAGGCAGGCGGACTCAGCCTTGCGGACGTGCAGACAGATTCGGATACCGACAGCGACGCCAGCTCCCCGGTCGAGTCGGACCCTTCTGAAGACAGGGTGGCCGACAACAGCCAACCCGAAGGACCGGACGGATTGGGGGCCAGATCTGTCGCCGACCTGCTCGCTGAAGCGGACTCGCAGGACAGCGACGACAATCTCGTCGCGGATGGAATCGGTATCTCTCAGGACGTGACTGTGGCCGACCTCGCACAGACTGTTACCCAGTCCACCTCACTGGACGAGGTGACCCAGCGTCTCGATTTGAGCCAGACACACGCCCGGAGATTACTGTCGGAACTGGACCTCCTCGACCTCGTCACCCATCGGCTGGCAGCCACCCAGATACGTGTCTCGAACGCCGAAATCAAGCGCCGTATCACTGCTGCCAGTCGGTAACTGATCTCTACATGGTGGCTGTGCGCGAAGATTAACCTTCATTATAAAAGGAAAATGTTTTTGTAGCCCGGTTTGAATGTGTGATAAATGGCAACTATACGCGTACGTGATTGGACGAAAGAACAGATAGAGAAGATACGTGATACGGAGTCTCACTCCTCGCACGATTCGGTTATCAAGTCGCTGCTGAAAGACCGAAAGCTGGCCAAATACGCGGACGATGCCGCAGAGGCCGTTCCGGAGTCGGAATCCGATTCCCTGACGACCGATCCCGACACCGCGTTTGATGACCTGACTGTGCTCGGCGAGTTGTCCGGTGCAGACAACGGAGTGTTGTTTCTCTGGTGCCCCAGTTGCGGGAACGAACTGGCGCACTTGACTGCGGATAACCCACTCGGCCTGTCCGTGTTCGAGATCGAATGCCAGCGCTGTCTCACCCATCTCGACCGACACGCCATCGTTGCCATCGAAATCGGCTATCCCATCGAGCAGAAACTGGTCGAGGACTGTCTGCAAGACGATCTCAAGGACTGCGTCGTCGACTACTGGGACCGGACACTCGACTCGGCCGCCGTGGGAGCGCTCGATGACGATCTCGACCCGGCACACCTCGTCTGGCAGTTCGACCAGTATCTCCGGCAGTTCTCGTGGGAGTGGCCTGCGGATGTCCCTGTTGTCGGTTTTGCCACGGGAGAGACCTATCGTAACACCACCACCGACGAGTACCTCGAAGTTATCGAACCAGTCTCGGAGAACCGGAACGCGATGGACTCGTTCAAGATACGGCGGTACGCCGGCGACCCGGAAACCCACGACGGTGAGACGGAAATTCTCGACAGCACTACTGTCGTCGATCACATCGTCAATCGGCGACTGCTGCTCGACGAACGCACCGACTCGGCGTCACTTCCCGAGTCGACCGAACCGACAACGTGACCAGTGGGCTCAGCCTGTCTGGATCTCTTCTCTCTAATCCTCTATTCTTACTGGACTGAGTAACTCCGGATCTGCCTGTAATAGAGGTGCTGCTGTCAAATCGGATAACACAGACTTCAGATGGCTTTTTATAGGACATTTTTAATATTGAAAAGTCGAAATATGGATACACAATACCGACATTTTGACCTATTCTGGAAACAGATGCTGTGTATCAGTCTGTTTCGGCTGTCGGACAGGAACACCGCAGACAGATGACACTCTCTGCGACCCAGTTCACATCTGTCGAGCCACAGTGCGGGCAGCGGTGGTGGTCCGTGTCGTACTCTGTCGTCCCGCGAGGGGCGGCAAGGAATCCGTCGGTAATCACTTGCTGGACGAGGCTGGGGAACCGTTGCCGTTTGACGACGGCCCGCTGTGCGAGGAACCTGCCGGGCTCGTCCGGGTCTGTACCGTGGAGGTCTTCCCAGGGAAGAGCGATTTCGCCGTTGGCAGGGCCACGAGCGACTTGCTGGATGAGGGTCGCAGCGGCCTCGAACAGCGGCGTCGTCCCCCACGCTTGCGGGTTGTCGACAGCACTGCCAGCGTCCTTGTAGGCCGATTCAGCTTCGCGGTACGCCGCCTCGACATCGTCGAGTCCTGCGACTGTTCGGAAGTCTCCGACGAACTCCTTGAGGCAGGCGTGCTGAACGGGGTGTTCCAGCCCGTTGGTCAAATCCTGGGCCACGGCGACGCCCTCGACGCCGCGGCGGGTGGCGCGCGTGTCCGTTCCGGCGACGCGGTAGCAGACCGCGCTCGTCGCGAGGTACTGGAGACCGTCACCGACCCATCCCTTCTCGTCGGCACTGAACGGCTCGATGCCTTCCCGCGGGTCCGAAAGAACACGCCACCCGGCCCGCGTGTACTCGTCACCAGCGCGACGGTACTCCCGGTCAGCGATGGCGGCGACCGCTGCCGCTCGGTGTCCCGCGTCCTGTGTGCGCATAGCGTCGCTACGGCGTACGGCCTCACAGGCTTTCGCACCCAACAAATCGGTATCACTGTCGGCCCGAACCGCCAGACAAAATACGGCCCAGTCCCGCCAGTGACACATAGAGCCGGTAGTTCTCGTCACGACGCTTACGGTGTCACTCCGGTTTGTTGTCGGCGTGGCCGCCGGTGTCGTCGCGACGATTGCGATGGACCTGGTGATGGCCAGACTGCCGGAAGGCGAAACGCCGCCGTTCATTGCTTCCGGTGTATTAACGGACAGCGCCCCGGACGACGCTCCGGGACGCCTCGCGAACGTCGTCCATTAGATCGCTGGCTGACTGGCCCGCTGTTCGTCTGGCTGCTTCTCACCAGCGAAGGGCTCGTGGGCGGGCAGTCGATACTGGCAACAGTGGTCGCCGCTGCTGTCCTCTATATTCTGATGGTCGGCTTCTTCGTCTTTATCGTGCTCCCGCGGTCCCGACTGCCGTCGGCTCGAATAGCGGCTATCCGACGCGACTGGGCGATTTCGGCGGCTGCGTACCTACTCGTTCTCGTGCCACTCGTCGCACTCGGGTCTCGGCTCGTCTGACCCGGCCCGAACAACCAAAACGTTCTGGTACCTAGCAAACGCGAGACTGGCAGCACTCACTCGGCGAGCGACAGTTCCCCGTCCGGCCCCACCTCACCGACTTCGCCGGTGTGGTACCAGTCGTCCCGGAGCGTCTGTGCGCCAGTCTGGTCGCCGTCGAGGAACCCACCGAGGACAGTCGGGCCACGGACCAGTATCTCCCTGCTTTCGGAGACGGCGATTTCCACGCCCGGCATCGGGTCGCCGATTGACTCCTCAACGAAGGACGCAGCCGGATTCAGCGCGCCGATACCGGCTGTTCCGACGGAACCGTATAGCTCGCATATCGGAACGCCAAGCCCCCGGAAGAAGTACAGCAGATGATCGTCCAGCCGGCCTGTCCCGGAGAGGGCGTAGGTGAGGTTTGATAACCCCGTTTCTCGTCGCAACGGCTTGTAGACGAGCCGCTTGGCGGCCCTGTACTTCAGCGGTGTCCCCCGCCCCTCGACGATACCCTGCCCGTAGGACGCCACTCGACCGCCGACCTTCCGCTTCATCCAGCCCATGTCGCCGAGACGGTCCTGTATCGTCCCGTAGAGCTGCTGGTACATCTTCGGGACACCGACCAGCACGTCGGGCTTGATGGCCGCGAGCTGGTCGACGAACTCCTCGGCCCCGAGGTAGGCGACGGCGCTCCCGGTCGCCCAGAGATAGTACGTCGAGACGCGCTGATAGATGTGTGCCAGCGGGAGCGAACACGTCCCGGTCGCGCCGGGGCCGGTGGGAAGCTCCTCCCGGAGACTCTCTGCTGCCGCCAGTAGATTCCGGTGTGTCAGCGCGCAGCCGGCCTTCTCCGCAGGGGCTGCCACGTCGAACGCGACTGTCGCAACCTCGTCACCGTCAGTCTGCAGGCCGGGGAGCACTCTCGCCTCAGCAGTCGGTAGCGCCTCGAAGTCGAGCACGGTTTCGACGGCCATCGAGAGATCCCCGGCCTCGTCTCCCGTCGCCACGAGTCCGGTCGCGCCGGTCCGCTCGATAATCTGAGCTGCCCGGTCGTCACTCGCAGACGGGTAGAGTGCGACCGGGACGATTCCGGCGAAATGACAGGCCAGGTCGAGCACGGACCACTCGTACTGGGACTGGGCTCTGATGGCCAGTCGATCCCCGGGACGCAGTTCCGTCGACAGGAGTCCGCCCGCGACCGCCTTCGCTCGCTCGGCCATCTCCTCGAAACTCCGTTCGACGAACTCGCCGTCGTCCCGGACGAGCGCCGCGGTCCGGTCCCCGTGGTCCGAAACGATGTCTTCGAACCAGGCCGCGACCGACCCCTCCGGGACCGAAAGCGAGCCGCCGCCGTAGACGTCGCTGTCGAGGCGCACGCCGGCGTCTTCGGGCTGCCGGTCAACTGGCACGGGGTCCTCCGACGTTGTTCGCTCCTGATACAGCTGTCCGGGTTCGTACTCGTAATCGTCGCTGACCTCGCTCTGGAAGTAGTCAGCGTAGTTCTGGTCCTCGTCGCCAGCGGCGATATGCGCATCGAGCCAGTCCCGGGCGACTGTCAGGACCTCCATCGTGACGTACTCCCCGTTCTCGTGTTTCTCGCGGAGTTCTTGTACTTTCCCGGCGAACTCCTCGTGCATCTCACGGTGATTGTAGAAACAGTCGCTGCAGTCCATGGCGTAGCCACAGTTCTGCATGAACTCCTCTTCGTCACCGAAATGGTACTCCGTGTAGCGTTCGAGTTCGCGGAGAATGTCACCGACCTCCTCCTCGGAGTGGCCCTCGTTCATCGCCGTGTGGAGGTCGTTCAGCAGCCCGAACAGGCGCTTGTGTTGCTCATCGAACCGCTCGATATCTGTGCTGTACCGTTCTTCGTCCCACTCGGCAAACTCCCCCGTCGAGTCTGTGCCCATACCTGTTCTGTTACCCATTATTTGAAAAGTAACTCTCACGTTCCCACCGAGTGAAAATGCGGTCTGCATCCCAAGTAGTTTCCAGTTAACATCGCAGTCGGGATGCGAGAATTACGTGACGAAACGGTTGTCGACGTCCTCACTGACAACGGAATCGGCGTGCTGGCACTGTCCGGTCCAACGGGGGCGGCCCCGTATCCAATCCCGGTCGCGTTCGGATACGACCCGGCGACGGATAGCCTGGCGTTTCACCTTTCAGAGAGCGACGAGAGCCAGAAACACCGTTATTTGACGGCGGACCCCTCCGTCGGATTCACCGTCTACGAGGAGACCGAACCCAAATCCGTGTGGCGAAGCGTCGTGGTTACAGGCGAGTTGGTTGAGACGACCTACAGCGAAGTAGAGCCGGCCCTCGCCTCACTGGCAAGCAACACACAGTTCGCCCCTAATCCAGTCAGTTGGGACGATACATCGACGACAACGCCGTACGAACTCCGAATCGACGACTGGTACGGACGGGAATTCCGAGTCGGGTGAAACCGGTCTCGCGATTCACCGGCTATACCGGTTACCGGACCCGCTTCGACGCTACAATCACGGTTGTTCGCTCCGGTGCGCGTTCTCACTCTGTGGGAACCAGCGCCCCTGATTATGGGCTGAGACCCGTAGCTACACATAGAGGTGTCCCAGATGCTACTAACAACTGCGCTACTCCAGCATGGACCGATGGGGCCCCACGGAGGGGCAACGGGCATGGGAATGGCCCCGGGCGGCTGGTGGCTGCTGCTCGCAGCGTTCATCATCGCCGTTGTGGCAATCGGTGTCCTGCTGTACGTGCAGTTACAGCGCGAGGCGACTGCTGAACCGGATTCACTGGAGACCCTCAAACAGCAGTACGCGTCGGGCGAGATCGACGAGACGGAGCTTGAAACACGGGCTGACCGGTTGCTCCAGCACGAGTCGTAGGACACGACACTGGCAGTTTCATCATCTGTCCGTCTGGTGGGACACTCATCCGTGACTTATGACTCCCTGACTGCGTCCGCGGCCCGCCTGACACACTTCGTGGTACATTTATTCCGCAACAATCTACAGCGGGTATGGACCCGGACGACGTTCGCGACGACTGGGCCTCCCGCTCCGGGAAGTTCTCGCCGGCGTACTACGCTGAACTCGGGCCGAACGAGGTGAGTGAGACGCTGGTCAACGTGCTCGACCACTACGTCCACGACGACGCCCGAATCATCGAACTGGGATGTGGCTCGGGCCGCCATCTGGCACACCTCCGGACCAACGGGTACGGGAATCTCACTGGTATCGACATCAACGACGAGTCCTTCGACGTGATGGCCGAACACTACCCTCGGCTCGCTGATTCGGGGACGTTCCACACCGGTGCGCTGGAGGACATCGTTACCGAGTTCGAGGACGACGCCTTCGATGTCGTCTACTCGGTTGAGACGCTCCAGCACATCCACCCGGACGACGCGTGGGTGTTCGAGGAGATCGCTCGCATCGCAGGGGACCTCCTCGTAATCGCTGAAAACGAAGGCAACAGTCCCGAACGTGGACGCGAAGACACTGACGTGAGCTACGTCGACGACGACTTCCCACTGTATCACCGCAACTGGAAGCAAGTGTTCTCAGAGCTCGGGTTCGCGCAACTTATTCGAGAACCCACGTCTCGGGACACCATTCGCGTGTTCCGTGCACCGTAGCCCGCACCGCTATTTGTCACTTTTCGCCGGTCTTGTCGTCGGATCGCCACCCGCCGGTAACTTCAGAATCGATAACCGGGCAGCAACTATTTGTGTCATGGTATCATGCATCAAGTTGGATCGCTATGCAACTGTGCCAAAACTGTCAGGCGGCTATCGACGAGTACCTCTTGGACAAACAACTCGAACCCCTGCGAGACCTCACAGTCGACGACTTCAATCTCTGTGCCGACTGCGTGACCGTCGTCGCGGACGCCTGTGTGGAGTGTGACGGCGCGGTGTACGTTCCCCGGTCCGAAACCGCTGTCCCCGACTGCTGTCCGGCGTGTCGGTCCGAGCACATCGACGAAACCGGGACCGACCCGGGCTGGCACTTCGACACGATGTCGACCTGACCCGGGTCATACACTTGGGTGACCCGGAGCATCCACTCGGGGATGCCGACGTGGGCATCGTCCTCGTTTTCGACGCTACTGACAGTGAACTGGGAGACCGAACGGTGACCGAATGAGAACTCCGTGTCGCGTACTGGAGTAGAACGAGACGTCTCGGTACAACTGGCTTCGATAGCACTGCGGACACACACTGTTTCCTGGAATTTCTGAACGGCAGGCGAGGCCGTAGAGTCCGTGTGTGTGCGTCACAGTGGCGATAGAAGCTTCATACTCCTCCAGCACATACGGTAGGTCTCTACTGGAATGACACGCTCGACACGACATATTGGCTTGCTGTTTGCTGCGCTCGCACTCATCTGGGGACTTTCCTTTGTGGCGATCAAGACAGGTCTCGAAGGCGTTCCGCCGGTGCTGCTGGCAGCTGTCCGACACGATATCGCTGCGGTTGTACTGCTCGGTTATGCCCTCTGGCGTGGCCGGTCACTGCGCCCACAGACCCGCGATGACTGGTCACTGATTCTCATCGGCGGCACCGTCCTCATCGGCGCACACTTCGCGCTCCTGTTTCTCGGACAGCAGTACGTCCCGAGTTCCTTCGGCGCGATCCTGCTCAGTCTCACGCCGGTAGTGACGCCGGCGTTCGCATCGACGCTGATTCCGAGCTACAGGGCCCGTCCGCACGAACTCATCGGCACCGTCTGTGGATTCATCGGTGTAGTTATCATTGCGAACCCCACACCGGGAGCGGTCGGTGGCCGACTGCTCGGCGTCGCCCTGCTCATCAGTTCGGCTGTGGCCTTCGCCGTCGGTGCAGTCCTGACCGAACGCTACACCAGTTCGCTCCCGCTCGTGAGCCTCCAGGCCTGGATGACGTTGCTGGGTGCCGGCATCCTGCACGCCGTCAGTGCGGGGCTGCCCTCGGAACGGCTCGGAACAGTCACAGTCGGGTTCGAACAGCTAGCGGCAATCGCGTACCTCGGCATCGTCGCCAGCGCGATCGGGTTCCTCCTCTACTTCCGCCTGATAAGCACAGTCGGGGCCGCTGAAACCAGTCTGGTTTCCTACGTGGTCCCGGCAGTGACGGCCATCAGCGGCTGGCTCCTGCTCGGTGAAACACTCGGCCCGGTTACCGTCGCCGGCTTCGCCGTCATCGTGGTCGGCTTCGCGTGGGTGAAAGCCGACGTGCTTCGGTCGTTACGCCGCCGTCACACTGGTTCGCTGCCCCATCGAACACAGACTCCACGGGACGACTGCGTCGTCGTTAGCGGAAACGCGTACTCGACGCAGGACTAACACGGATTGGTGGATCGATGTATCGGTATGCGCCGACTCCGGGGTCAGAGCTATCCGGGCATAACCTCCAACAATCCGTATGATACCCTGATCAGGGGCGTCAGGTCTTAGCCGTTGCCGTCCGTTGCCACGGTATGGCTTCCCATCCCGGGTTCCACTCGCTACACGACGAGACAGCGGCATCGATTTCCGTGACCGGTGGCCTCCCGGACTGGCTCTGTGGCAGTCTCGTCCGGAACGGACCCGGCGCGTTTTCCCTCCCGAACGGCAGCAGTGTCGACCACTGGTTCGACGGGTTCGCGATGCTGTACCGGTTCACCTTCGACCCGGCCGGTGACGCCGTCCACTATCGGAACCGCTTCCTCCGAACGGACGCGTACGAGGCGGCGACGAGTGGCGAGTTCGAGGGCGGCTTCGCAACCGGCGAGACGACGCTTCGCTCGCGGCTGGCGACGTTTCTGACAGACCCCTACGACAACACGAACATCATCGCTGAGCGGTTCGGCAGCGAGTACGTCGCACTGACAGAATCGCCCCGGAAGGTGCGCTTCGATCCGAACACGCTCGAAACGACGGGTCACGTCGAACACGACGACGGCGTCCCGACCGGCCAGCTATCCTGTGCCCACGTCAAACGCGACCCGACGAGCGGCGTCCTCGTCAACGTCGACACGGCGTTCGGACGGACCAGTCAGTACCACGTCACTGCCATGTCGCCCGACGGGTCCCGGCGACACGTCGGGAGCGTCGACACCGACCAGCCGGCGTATATGCACAGCTTCGCGCTCACGCCTCGGTACGTCGTGCTGACGGAGTTCCCGCTTCGACTCGACCCGCGACGGTTTCTCAAGCCCGGCCGGCAGGCACCCTTCATCGAGCAGTTCGAGTGGGCCCCCGACCGCGGGACCCGAATCGTTGTCATGGATCGGACCACCGGGACGGTCGTGGCGGAGCCGGTCATCGACGCCGTGTTCGGCTTTCACCACGTCAACGCGTTCGAACGAGCCGGCGGGAGGGAACTCGTGTTCGACCTCGAAACAGTACCAGACGCGACGACTATCGACTCGCTGTATCTGGACAATCTCCGGGCGGGCGAAATGGGCGCTATCGTCGGCCGCATCGAGCGGTTCACTGTTGACCTCGGTACCGGAAGCGGTGTGCCTCGCTACGGCGACGTTGACGCGACGGTGTCGCGCGAGATGGTGTACCCCGACGGCAGCGCGCTGCCGACCGTCTCACCGGCTCGGTGGTGTCGTCCGCATCGCTACGTGTACGCGATGGGGATGGACACCCCCGTCACCGAGTGGGCCCGTCGCGTGGTGAAACTCGACACGGACACGGGGGCTGTCGAGACGTTCGACGATGGCGGGGACTACTTCGGTGAGCCGGTGTTCGTCCCCGAACCCGATGGCGACGCTGCGGACGACGGCGTGGTGCTAGTCGTTGCGCTGGACGCGGACGCCGACCGGTCCCGGCTACTCGTCCTCGACGGTCAGACGTTCGAGGAGCGCGCCAGGGCAACGCTCCCCCACGCAGCCCCGTTCGATTTCCACGGTCGGTACTTCCCCGAACTCAGAGTGGCGACCGGTGACTGAGCCCGTGGGGGTTTAATCATAGCAACGAGTACGAAACTACTGACGTAAACTTCGGCCCGCCTAAATTTCGAAAACGCTTTATCCATTTAGGCTGGCCTAAACAGTATGTTGAACGAATCGATCGACACCTCCGAACCGTCACACCGGCTGTCGGTGTCACGGACACTGGACGGAGCGTCGTGAATATGGTGGCAGTGGGGAACCTGACGGAGACGACGTTCGACCACGATGTCATCATCGTCGGGGGCGGTCCAGCCGGTTGTTCGGCGGGGGTGTTCACGGCCAGAGCGGGCCTCGATACGGTCATCTACGACCGCGGCCGGTCGTCGCTCAAGCGCTGTGCCTACCTGGAAAACTACCTCGGTTTCCCGGCCGGTATCGACGTAGAGACGCTGTACGACCGCATTCAGGACCACGCCGAAACTGCCGGTTGTTCCATCGTCTCCGAGCTGGTCGAATCGCTCGACAGAACCGACGCCGGGGAGGGATTCGTCGTCGAAACGCAGGACGGGGAGACCGCCACGACTCAGCGGGTCATCGCGGCGACTCGCTACGACGGCGAGTATATGCGTGGCCTGGACGACGACGCGGCGATGTTCGAGACCCACGAATACGACGGCGAGGCACACGAAACCTTCGACAGCACGTATGCCGATGCGGACGGTACGACACCGGTCCCGGCTCTCTACGTTGCGTCACCGTCCGAGGCGGCGGATATGCAGGCCATCATTGCGGCCGGTCGGGGCGCACGCGTCGCACGCCGGGTAATTGCGGATGCGAGAATCGACGACGGCTGGTGGGAATCTGTCGCCGATGGCGTAGACTGGGTCCGACGGAAGGCTGAACTCGACGACGAGTGGACCGAACGTGCGACCTGGGTCGAATATTTCGACGACCGGTACGCTTCGGATGCTCCTGTCGATCCGGATTCGGGTCGGTTCCAGCGAGTCCGCGAGGCGGTCCTCGATGAGCGACGGTCGTCGTATATCACATCTGACGAGATAGCTACCCGGACCGAAGCAGGGCAGGAAACACTGGCGGGCTACCTCGACCCCGAGACGGTTGTTTCGGGACTCGACCAGACCGCCGTTCTCGATGCGATAGATGACGAAACGATCCGTGACTACGTCACTGCGACCGACGGACTCGCGGAGGTGGGCGAATAATGGCCAGCGAGACACGGGGGGCCACCGACGTGTTGTCACGGGCCAGGACCTGGCTCGGAACTTTCGACGGGTCCCTGATCGGACTGTGTGTCGCGAGCGTCGCCGTCGCCTTTGTGGCCGGGCTCCTGCAGGTGAGCTTCGGGGCGTACTCGATGACCATCCTCGAGGCGTGGCAGGCCGTGTTCGACCCGAAGGTACTGTTCAGTGTCCAGGCATGGCAGTCGTTTTTCTTCGGGACTGAGCTGCCCGAACTGCCGAAACGGACGCTCATCGTCTGGAACATCCGGATGCCGCGAGTAATCGTCGCCGTGCTTGCGGGGATGTGTCTCGCCGTCTCCGGGGCGATATTCCAGGCCGTGACCCGAAACGAACTGGCGAGCCCGTTCATACTGGGCGTGAGTTCCGGGGCGGGGCTCACCGTACTGCTGACCCTCGTTCTGTTCAGTAGTCTCGCTCCGTTCCTGCCGTTGTTTGCCGCGATCGGCGGCTCCATCGCGTTCCTGCTCGTGTACATGATCGCGTGGAAGGGCGGAACGAGTCCGGTCAGACTGGTCCTCGCCGGTGTCATCGTCAACATGGTGTTTACCTCCCTCCAGCGGGGGCTGTTCTTCTTCGCCGACGACCTGGGCGTTGTCCAGTCGGCGCTGGCCTGGATTACCGGTTCGCTAACAGGCGTCGGCTGGGAGGAGTTCCGCATCGCTGTCATCCCGACGCTGGCCGCCACGCTACTCGCGCTGGCGGGCGCACGACAGCTGAACCTCCTCCTGCTCGGGGAAGAGACCGCGAATTCACTCGGAATGAGTGTCGAGCGGGTCCGGTTCATGCTGTCCGCGGTCGCCATTCTGGCGGCCAGTACGGCCATCTCCGTCGCGGGCATCATCGGCTTCTTCGGCCTCGTGGTCCCCCACATCGTCAGACTCATCGTCGGGAGCGACTACCGCCGGCTCCTCATCGGCTGCGTGTTCGTCGGTCCGGCGCTGATGGTTGTCGCGGACGTCGGTGCACGGCTGGCCCTGAACCCCGCGCAGGTTCCGGTCGGCGTCGTCACTGGCGTCGTCGGCGGACCGTACTTCCTCTACCTGATGCGGCGACAGGAACAGATGGGTGAGATCTAATGTCACAGGACAACTCCAACTCGGACGGTATCGCTACGGCAAACGACACCGCTGCTGGTCCCCAGTCCGGTCGCCGGGACCGGCCGCTGGTCGGCGACGATGTGGTGCTTTCGTACTCCGGGACGGATGAACCGGTCATCGACGGTGAATCGATCACCGCCGAACCTGGGGCCGTGACTGCGCTCGTTGGCCCGAACGGGTCGGGCAAGAGCACGCTGCTGAAAGGCCTCGCAAATCAGCTCGAACCGGAGGCGGGATCGGTGTTGCTGGACGGGCAAGACATCCAGACGATGGGTACCAAAGCGATCGCCCGGAAGCTCGGCCTGCTCTCTCAGGAGAGTACGTCGCCAAACAGCATCTCGGTCGAGGATCTGGTGTACCACGGTCGGTACCCACACCGGGGGTTCTTCGACAGTGTCACCGAGGAAGACGAGGCCGCCGTCGAGCGGGCGATTGACCTGGCCGGCTGTGGACACCTCCGTGAACGTGAAGTCGGTAGCCTCAGTGGTGGCCAGAAGCAACTCGCCTGGATCGCGATGGTCCTCGCACAGGACACCGACGTACTATTGCTCGATGAACCGACGACGTTCCTCGATCTCCACCACCAGCTAGAGGTGATGGAGATCATCGAGACGCTCCGGGACGAGAGCGACATCACCATCGTGGTCGTCCTGCACGACATCGAGCAGGCGGCCCGCCTCGCCGACCGGATGGTCGCACTCAAAGACGGCGAGATACAGGCCCGGGGACGACCCGAAGACGTCGTGACCGAGCAACTACTCGCGGAGGTTTTCGAAATCGAGGCGGAGGTCTCGGCTACGGCACAGGGACCGCGCGTGAATCCAATCCGTGCCCGCCACGACGGCGACGAACACGCTGCTGGTGACGATAGTGCGGAACCGGACCGCGCCGAGGAGATCGTGGCGGAATAGGGGCCGTTAGACTACCACGAAATCGCCCTCTGCCCCACGGATCCTTCCCACGGACGCCGGGCTCTGCGCTTGATACTGGACTCTTCCCACGGACGCCGGACTCGGAGCTTGATACTGGATTGTTCCGGGTCGGTGAACCGGAACATCTATATAATTTTTAGGCTAGCCTAAAATAATGGCTGACGACACCACTGACATCGAGTCACCGACGCGGAGAGAGTACGTCAAGTATGGGGGCACGGTTCTCAGTGCCGGGTTGCTAGCGGGATGCAGCGGTGATGCCGAGCGGGGAACCGGCTCCGCGCCGACGGAGGCCGTGACGGAGACAGACACAACCACTGCGGACGAGTCGCACTCCGTGTCGATGTCCCCGATGGGAGAGGTGACCTTCGACTCGCCACCGGAGACCGTCTTCACGCGGCTCACGCACCACGCAGACATGGCGTTCGCCCTGGGACGTGGGGATACCGTCACGGCCATGCACGCCCCGGATTACTACAGCGGGCTGTGGAACCAGTTCGTCGAACGGTTGCCGGGCGTGTCGCTGGACTGGACCGGACTGTACTCTTCGTGGGAACCGAGCAAGGAGAAACTGTACGAACTGGACAGCGATATCCACCTGGCAGACCCGGCCTGGATCGCCAAACAGGACAACTGGGGCCGGACGGACTTCGAGGAGATCGCTACCAACGTCTCGCCGTGGTTCGGCAACTCGCTGAGTGACCGACACGCCGAACCACCGTCCGGATGGGGGGACTACGAGTACTACACTCTTTGGGAGCAGTTCGAACTCGTGGCCGAGGCGTTCCAGGAACAGGCCCGCTACGAGGCGCTCGCGGCGGTTCACGACGAGATGCGCTCGACCATTGACGCGAACCTGCCGCCCGAGTCGGAGCGGCCGTCGGCGGTCCTGCTCGCCGCGGCTGACCTCGACGAGATATACGCCTATACGCTTGACAACCCCGGATTCCTGACCGCACACACCCGCCCGTTCGGAGCGCGGGACGCCTTCGAGGGCTCGGTCGAGACGAACTCCGTGGTCGACTTCGAGACGCTGCTTGCGGCGGACCCGGACGTCATCCTGCACCTCGGCGGGTTCGAGCCGAACACGAGCCTTCCGGAGCGACGGGAGGCGTTTAAATCCGACCCGGTTGGGTCGGAAATCACGGCCGTGCAGAACGACCGGATCTACCCCCAGGGAGCGAGGTATCAGGGCCCGATACTGCATCTCTTCCAACTGGAGATGACCGCAAAGCAACTGTATCCCGAGCAGTTCGGCGAGTGGCCGACGTACACTGAGGGGCCGTATCCCGAAATCCCGGCCGAGGAACAGTTATTCGACCGCAAGCGGGTCGCGGATATCATCAACGGGGAGCTTAAGCCATGAGCGACCACGACACGGCAGCCGACGCACGGACACTCGGAGCATACTATCGAATAGGCCCACTGTGACAGCTACACCCCAGATATGGATGAATAGTCTACTATCGTAGTAACTATTGGCAGTATATATTGAATATAAGGATATAGTGGCTTATTTGTCCAGAAAGAATTTATACCTCCCTGTCATCATCTCACATATGTTAGTTCACGAAGGAAACACGCACTCTTACACCACCGGCTCCGACCGATACTGCCGTCACTGCAACGACGTTGCGTTAGCCTACGACCCGTCGGCTGACCGCCCTCGCTGTCGGTCGTGCGGAAAGCTAGTGTAGCAGCGTCTCTGGCCTTTAGCTGAACCGCCGCTGACCGCCAGTATCGGCCGATCCGAAGCCTGGTTCGTGGGAATTCTCCGAAACTAGTCGCAGAACGCGTAACGAGCTACTCTGTGGGTTGTGTGGCTGACTGCCAGTGCAGACCGACTACAGCTTGACGAGAACTTTGATCGCTTCACGCTCGTCCATCGCCCGATACCCCTCGGGAACGCCGTCGAGGTCGACGGTTTTCGTGAAGATCGGCGACGGGTCGAGTGTGCCCTGCAGCACATCGGCCAGCAGTTCGTCGGCGTAGGCACGAACCGGTGCGACGCCGCCGTTGAGCGCGATGTTGTCGCCGAACAGCGAGAACACATCCAGTCCGGAGTCGTCGACGCCGTGCGGGACACCGACGTAGCCGACGGTCCCGCCCGGCCGACAGACGTCGATGGCGGTCTCCATCGCCGAGGCCGCACCGACACATTCCAGGACGTGGTTCGCGCCGCCGTTGGTCAGGTCGTCTGCCGCGTCCACGGCGTCCTGACCACGGGCGGCGATGGTCTCGGTCGCGCCGAACGACTCCGCGAGTTCGAGACGGTCCTCGTGGTGGCCCATCGCGATAATCCGCTCCGCTCCGAGACGGCGGGCCGCGAGTACGCCACACAGTCCGACAGCGCCGTCGCCGACCACGATACAGGTGTCTCCCTCGCTGACGCCGGCGCTGACTGCCGCGTGGTGACCGGTCCCCATCACGTCCGTCAGCGGGAGAATCGCTTCCAGTGTGTCCTCGTCGTCGGCGTGGCGGTCGGGAACGCGGACGAGCGTCCCGTCGGCTTCCGTCGCTCTGACGTACTCGCCCTGGCCGCCGCCGTTGTCGCCGCCCCAGGAGTCGCCGTTGACACAGGACGTGTGCAGTCCCTTCCGGCAGAACTCGCACCGACCACAGCTGATGACGAACGGGGCGAACACCCGGTCGCCGGGCTCGACTGAGCGCACGTCGTCGCCGACGTCCTCGACGATACCCATCGGTTCGTGGCCGACGCGGGACCCCTCTTCGCGGTCGCTCTGGCCGCGATAGAACCACAGGTCGGAGCCACAGACGGCGGTATGGGTCACGCGGACAATCGCGTCGGTTGGCGATTCGATCTCCGGCCGGGGAACTTCTTCGACGGTGATCTCGCCGGGGCCACGGTAGATGGCTGCGCGCATGCGTTTGCTTCGGCTCGGCTGTGGAAAACCGTTCCCATGCCACTTCGGTACGTCACCTTCGCTGATCGTATTGGGTGACAACAATTACCAGTGGTGAGACAGAACTAGATGGCATGACGGATGTTCTCGTCGTCGGCGGCGGCCCCGCCGGCTTGAGTGCGGCACTGTTCACACAGAAAAACGGCCTTGAAACGACAGTCTTCGACACCGACGGAACCTGGATGCACAAAGCGCACCTGTTCAACTATCTCGGGGTGGGCTCCCAGGACGGGTCCGCGTTCATGGAGACTGCTCGTACACAAATCGATAGCTTCGGCGTCGACCGAAAGCAGGGCACAGAGGTGACCGACGTGCGGCAAACCGACGCCGGATTCGAGGTTACGACCGAGGACGACACGCATGAAGCACCCTATCTCATCCTTGCGACCGGGGCTAACCGCGACCTCGCTGAGACGCTGGGCTGTGACATGACTGCTGAAGACGTCGTCGACGTGGACGTGACGATGGAGACGAGTGTCGACGACGCCTACGCGACGGGTGGTATGGTCCGAGCCGAGGAGTGGCAAGCCGTCATCTCCGCCGGCGACGGCGCGGCGGCGGCCCTGAACATTCTCACGAAGGAGAAAGGGGAGCACTTCCACGACTTCGATACGCCCGCCGACGCGGACGCGCTGTTCGGTCCCGGGGAGTAGGCCCCGAAGCGACTCTGGACGGGTCTATCTCATTGCTAACCACTGAACACCGTGTTACTGGTCACTGCCCGGCGAATACGGACTGCATTCGACGGTAGGCAAACCCGGGCCGGATGAGGCTAAGCAAGTGCGTAATTTGTGGCACCGCCGCCTTTACCACGTTACTGCAGTCGGTTTGGGGTTCTGAAACCGACCGACAGCATTATCGACTGATTCACTATGGCATCACAGAGCCATGTGTTCTCTGTGAAGGAGTTCGAGTTCAACATCAGGTTCACTGCGGGTGCCGACCGGGTAATGGACCTGTTTCACGAGTACCCTATGCTACGACTCCGGAACGCCACATGTACTGTGACCGAAAACGCCATGTGGCGTATCGACCACGTCGACGGTCCCGCTGAATCCATCTCCGCGTTCGATGAGGTGTTTCTCGACGACGAAGGCTGTAACGAGTGTCTCGACGAGCACCGCTGTTCTGGGACGCGGGAGTACCAGGTTCTCGACCGCCGACCGACCGCCAGAACGGTATATACGTACCACGCAGACACTGACCGGTGTCGTGCAGTACCCACTATCGTCACCGACCACATCGGGGATGGTGTCGTCTTCGAATCGGAACGCACCGGCAGTACGTATCGGTGGCGGGTGTTGTCGCCGGTCGAGGCGTCGCTCGATCCGCTGTTCGATCATCTCGAATCAACACTCCGAACTGGGGTACAGCTCGATGTCGACCACCTAGGAGGCGCTGAACCATGGCGAGACAAGACACAGCCCGTGTTCCCACAGTGACTGTGCAGGGTCCACGGCTGTGCGTATTCGTTGTAATAGGGTGTAAACACGAGTCGATTAAATACGACGCCGCTAAACCTGACGCCGAAATCAGTGGACCGACCGCTCGTCGCTTTCGTCGATGGCTTCAATCGGATCGGCGTTGCCAAACGATGGCTCCGGACCGTCCCCGGCCGCGGCCCACTCGCAGGCATTGGCGAGGACTTGCTGGATCGCTTCGTTGTGGTAAATCGGATAGGTCTCGTGGCCCGGCCGGAAATAGAAGATTCGGCCCGCCCCGCGGCGGTAGCAACACCCTGAACGGAATACCTCACCGCCCTCGAACCAAGAGTTGAACACGAGCGTCTCCGGTGCCGGAATGTCGAACCGTTCCCCGTACATCTCGGTCTCCGGGAGTTCGATGTACTCGTCGACGCCGTCGGCGATGGGGTGACCGGGCTCGACGACCCACAAACGCTCGGTTTCGGCGGCTTCACGCCATTTCAGACTGCAGGTCGTCCCCATCAGTTCGCGGAAGATCTTCGAGTAGTGGCCCGAGTGGAGGACGATGAGCCCCATGCCATCGAGAACCCGTTCTTTCACTCGGGTGACCACCTCGTCGTCGACCTGGTCGTGGGCGGCGTGGCCCCACCAGGTCAGAACGTCCGTTTCTGCCAGTACGTCCTCGGTAAGCCCGTGTTCGGGCTCCTGCAGCGTCGCGGTCTCCGTGTCGAATCCGCGCTCCGCAAGGGCTGTGGCGATAGCGCCGTGAATCCCGTCGGGGTACAGGTCCGCGACCGCTTCGTGTTCCTGCTCGTGGACGTATTCGTTCCAGACTGTAACGCGTGTCATACTCGTGGTTTCCACCTCCGCCGTAACGGCGTTGGCCAAGCGGCAATCCGTACGACTGGCGGACGCGATACGTTTTCGTCTTTACCGGGTATTCCCCGGGAGACTCCTCCAACACATCCATCTGGCTTAGATACTGTCTTGTGTCGGCCAGCGCCGAGTGTCAGGTTCACCTTCTATCGCGCGCCAGCGTCGTCCCAGCGATGGGACGACACCCTCGATTTTGAACCCCGGTACGGTCCGTTTTCCAACTGCGTCCACAGGACTGTGAATAACGCCCTGAAACCACCAGATACAGACGACTGTAAGGGGCTCGCGTGAGAGTACAGTCGAGTGAAATCGGGGCGTAAAGCACCGTTATACCGGATACACACGACTGTACCGCATTTCGGCCGCCCGTACAGAATAAGGCCTGTTTTTTTGACCATCAGCGCTTCTCGCGTCCGTTCCGGCGCTATTCTGGGTAGACGATAATGTAAACAGTAGATAGGTATAAATACTCCCTGCCAGACGACGTGACTGATGCACCCTACCAGAAACCGCTGTATCGGAAGGTTTCGACCGATAGAGGCCTGTACCGAGGTGTTTCAGAAATGAGAGCGCGATACTGTTTCCCGGGGCACGTAGCTGGTGACAGTGGCGGCACGTCTCCGGACGAACGGAAGCCGGGGGTGAAATCCCATGTCTGAGCACACGCTGGTGCTCCTGGCACTGCTGCCGCTGGCGACGATTGCGGTGTTGATGGTCGGGCTGTACCAGCCTGCGACACGGACAATGCCCATCGCATGGGCGGTTGCGGCTATCGCGGCCTTCGTGGGCTGGCAGATGTCCCCTACGCTGATCGCCGCCGCGTCGATACGCGGTGCGCTGACAGCGACCAGAATCCTGGTCATCGTCTTCGGGGCGATACTCCTGCTGTACACGCTGAAACAGTCCGGCGCGTTCGAGGTTATCAACGCCGGGTTCTCCTCGATCAGCGACGACCGGCGCGTGCAGGTCATCCTGCTCGTTTTCCTCATGGGGTCGTTCATCGAGGGCGCGGCCGGCTTCGGGACGCCCGCGGCCATCGTCGGCCCGCTGCTGGTCGGCCTGGGCTTCCCGCCGCTGGCCGCGGTGGTCGTCGCGCTTACGGGAAACATCCTCGCAATCACGTTCGGGGCAGTCGGAACGCCGCTGATAATCGGACTGCGTGACGTGGTCTTCGCAGAAGGGACCGGCGCATCACAGCAGGTGCTTCAGCAGGGCGGCTTCGAGAGCGTCGGCGCGTACGTCGCCCAGATCGGTGTGTGGGCGGCGCTCATCCACGCTATCGTCGGCATCGCTATCCCGTTCATCGGCGTTGCGATGATGACACGCTTCTTCGGCGAGGAGCGGTCGATCAAGCCGGCGCTCGAAGTCCTGCCGCTGTGCCTCTTCGCGTGGGCTTCCTTCGCAATACCCTACGTCGCGACCGCGTACTTCCTCGGTCCGACGTTCCCGGCCCTGCTCGGTGCGATGGTTGGCCTGCTCGTGGTCACGACCACGCTACGGGCCGGTTACTTCCTCCCAGACGACGAATGGGACTTCGGCCCCCAGGAGCAGTGGCCGGACCACTGGATCGGCAGTATCGAGCCCGGAGAGGGCGTCGGCACCACGACGGGTGACAGTCGAGAGGGAACCGTCGCGGCCGACGGCGGCACGGCAACGTTTGAAGAGTCCCACTCGCAGGACATGTCGCTGGGCATGGCCTGGCTACCGTACCTCCTCGTCGCCGCGTTGCTCGTCGTGACCCGCGTCGTCAGCCCGGTTCAGGAGTTCCTGTCGACGAACGGCGTTCTCCTGTGGAGTAACATCCTCGGCACGCCGTTCTCGGAGGGCGTCGAGATGTTCTACCTCCCCGGGAGCCTCTTCGTCCTCGTCGCCGTGATCACGTACGCGCTCCACGGGATGGACACTGATGGAATCAAGGCCTCGTGGAGCGAGGCGCTTCGAAACATTGCGCCGGCCGTCGTCGCACTGTGGTTCGCCGTCGCGACGGTCATGATCATGCAGCGGACCGGCAGTGCCGTCGTGCTGGAGGCCGCGCCGATCAACTCCGGAATGCTCGGACTGCTGTCGGAAATCACCGCGAATGCGACCGGCCAGATGTTCCCGTTCTTCTCGGGCTTCATCGGTGCGTTCGGCGCGTTCATCGCCGGCTCGAACACGGTCAGCGACATCCTGTTCGGGCTATTCCAGTTCCAGGCCGCCCAGCAGATCGGTGCGCCGACCCAGATCGTGGTCGCCGCACAGGCGGTCGGTGGCGCAATCGGTAACCTCATCGCGATTCACAACGTGGTCGCCGCCCTCACGGTGGTCGGCCTCATCGGCGAGGAGGGACGCGTCATCCGTCTCGAACTGATACCGGTGCTGTACTACGGTGTGTTCACGGGCATACTGACGCTCATCCTGGCGTACGTCGTGGCACCGGCCGCGTTCTAACTCGTCTCACTCCCCACTTTCCTACTCATGGCATACGACTCCCGACCCCCCGAACAGCGTGACCCGGCGACAGTCCCGAGCGCGAACTACGATTACCAGGACGACAGCGTCAACCGGCCGGACCTCGTAGCGGCCCTGGAGCGCCGCGTAGACGGCGACGTGCGCTTCGACACGTACACCCGTGAGCTGTTCGCGACCGACGCGAGCGCCTACGAACAGCTCCCCATCGGCGTCGTCTCGCCGGTCTCGACCGACGACGTGGTCGCGGTGATGGAGTACTGCGCCGAGGAAGAGATTCCGGTACTCCCGCGGGGCGGCGGGACCAGCCTCGCCGGGCAGGCCGTCAACGAGGCGGTCGTCCTCGATTTCAAGCGGCACATGGACCAGACGCTGTCGGTCGACCCAGAGGCCAGGCGGGCCCGCGCACAGGCCGGTATCACCATCGCCCGTCTCAACGACCGGCTGGAACCCCACGGCCTGAAGTTCGCGCCGGACCCTGCCTGGGGAGACAAGAGCGTCCTCGGCGGTGCAATCGGGAACAACACGACCGGCGCACACTCGCTGAAATACGGCAAGACGGACGCCTACATCGAGGAGTGTGAGGTCGTCCTCGCTGACGGCACCCAGACGACTTTCGGCTGGGTCGACGTCGACGACCTCGAAGCGCGGGCGGCCGAGGCCGGTCCGGATGCCGACCTCGAAACCCGGATCTACGCCGAAGTCGCCAAGATCCTTGCAGAAGACGCCGCGGAGATTGACGACAAATATCCGGATCTCAAACGCAACGTGTCCGGGTACAATCTGGACGAACTGGTCGACAGCGCCAGGGAGCGCGGCGAGGTCAACCTCGCCCGACTGCTCGCCGGGAGCGAAGGGACGCTAGCGGTCGTGACCGAGGCGACGGTCTCGCTCGAACCCGTTCCCGACGCCACGGCCGTCGCCATGCTGACCTACGACGACATCCTGTCGGCGATGCGGGACGTCGCCCCGATTCTCGACCACGACCCCTCGGCCGTCGAGGTGATGGACGACGTACTCCTGGACCTCGCCGCCGAAACGCCGGAGTTCGCCGACGTCGTCGGCATGCTCCCCGAGGAGACGGATTCGACGCTGCTCGTCGAGTTCTACGCTGACTCGGCCAACGACGGTGCTCAGAAGGTCGCCGACCTGCTCGCCGACCGACTCCCGGGCTACGACGCCAGAGAGTCCCCGAGCGAGGAGGCGAGTTCGGTTACCGATGCCCCAGTCCACGCTGTCGACGCGCTGGAGGCATACGACGCGGACCGGCAGGCGAAGTTCTGGAAGATGCGCAAGGCTGGGTTGCCGATCCTCCTGTCGCGGACTGGTGACGACAAGCACTGGCCGTTCGTCGAGGACACGGCGGTTCCGGCCGAGAATCTCCCGGAATACATCGCCGACATCCGGGAGTTGTTCGACGAGCACGACACATTTGCCTCCTACTACGCCCACGCCGGCCCCGGCGTCCTGCACATCAGGCCGCTATTGAACCTGAAGTCCGGGGATGGCATCGAGACGATGGAGGCCATCTCCGACGCTATCACTGACCTTGTCGTCCAGTACGATGGGTCCGTATCGGGTGAACACGGCGACGGTCGCGCCCGAACCCAGTGGAACCGCAAGCTCTACGGCGACGACCTCTGGGAGACGTTCCGGGATCTGAAGACGGCCTTTGATCCAGATTGGCGGCTGAACCCGGGCAACATCTGTGGCGACCACGACCCGGCCGAAAACCTCCGGTACGACCCGGACTACGAGTTCGACGCGGGCTTCGAGCCCACGCTCGACTGGGACAACGAGAACGGGTTCCAGGGGATGGTCGAACTCTGTCACGGCTGTGCGGGCTGTACCGGCCACCAGGAGACCACCGGCGGCGTCATGTGTCCGACCTACCGCGCCGCCGAGGAGGAGATCACCAGCACGCGCGGCCGGGCCAACATGCTCCGGTCGGCGATGGACGGTGACCTCCCCGACGATCCCACCGACGAGGAGTTCGTCACTGAGGTCCTCGACCTCTGTATCGGCTGCAAGGGCTGCAAGAAGGACTGCCCGAGCGGCGTCGACATGGCGAAGCTCAAGGCCGAAGTTGTCCACGAGCACCACCAGCGGGAGGGCATTTCGTTGCGAGACCGACTGTTCGCCAACGTCGAGACGGTGCTCTCGCTCGGGAGCACGTTCGCTCCGGTGTCGAACTGGCTGATGGACCTGCCGGGCTCGGGACTCCTCATGGAGCAAACGGTCGGCATTACGGAGGAGCGGACGCTGCCCGCCTTCCACCGGACTACGTTCCGGGACTGGTGGGCCGACCGCGGCGGCGCGCTTGTCGCGGCGAGCAGAGCCGACCGGAAGGCGCTCTTGCTCGCCGACCCGTACACGAACTACAGCCACCCCGATGTCGGGAAAGCGGCCGTACAAGTGCTGGAATCGGCTGGCGTCCACGTAGTTGTGCCTGACGGTGTGACCGATAGCGGCCGTCCCGCGTTCTCCAAGAGTATGCTGGACCACGCTCGCGAGACGGCACGGGCGAACGTGGACGCGCTCGCACCGCGAATCCGCGACGGCTGGGACGTGGTCACCATCGAACCGTCCGACGCGGTGATGTATCAGGTCGACTACCGGGACCTCCTTTCCGGTGACGACGTCGACATCGTCGCGGAGAACGCGTACGGCGTCTGCGAGTACCTCGACACGTACCGGCTGGGGGAGCGTCTCTCCTTCGACGAATCGGGCGATCCGCTGGCGTACCACGGCCACTGCCACCAGAAGGCGACCAAGAAGGACCACCACGCCGTCGGCGTCCTCCGCCGTGCCGGCTACACTGTCGACCCGCTTGATTCGGGGTGTTGCGGGATGGCAGGGAGTTTCGGCTACGAGGCCGAACACTACTCGATGAGTGCGGGCATCGCGGACCTGCTGCTGGGACAGATCGAGGACTCGCCCGCCGAGCAAGTCGTCGCGCCCGGCGCGTCCTGCCGGTCCCAGATCGACGACTTCGGCGACGGTTCCGCGGAACCGCCACATCCTATCGAGATGGTCGCGGCGGCGCTACAGTAGGTCAGCTCGCGTTGCTGGGGCCACGAGGCACGGCATCAGATTCCGATGCCGTCCCGCTGTTGTACCGTCACGTCGTGTCCGTCGACTGTCGACCGAAGCGCCTGCGTGAAGGGCTCAGCGTCGAACTGGCCGTGGACTCTGACCGTTGTCGAACCGCCTGTCAGCGGCTGGGCCGTGATTTTCGGCCGACCGACCCGGCCGCCAGTGTGGATCTCGATTCTGTCGAGCGTGTCGTAGGACTGTGTCTCCACCTGTTCCGCGGTTTCGAGGGCTGCAGGGACGCCCTCCTCGGATACCTGTGACGCGAACGCCGCGGCCCGCTGGTCCGGCGACCCGAACAGCAGGTCGACTGGCGTCAGATAGTCGTACTCGACGAAGTAGGCCCGCTCCGTACAGAACAACACGTCGACCAGCCGGAGCGGGTACGACCCCCGCATCGTGTAATGCAAGTGAACGCGGAGTTCGTCAGTCACGAGAACCACCCTTGCGCGGTGGCGGCGTCAGTGACCGTTCCGTCCGCCGCGACCTTCGCACGCCCCACCCGATACATCGTATACGCCTGGACGAGCAGGCAGATCGCCCAGAGGGCGTACCCTCCCAGTGCGCTGCCGAGCACCGTCGTCTTGACGGCAAACGCCTGCAACCCCAGCCGCGTCGCCAGCCCCGTTCCGACCAGGAGGACACTGAAGTAGCCGAAAAACGCCGCGGCGACCCACATCGCGACGACGCGGCCCCAGCCCGGCATCGTGTGCTCCGGGAGTCGGACCGTGTTGACGAGCTGGACGATGACGATGTACGGCCACATCAACAGACCGGACATCGCCGCGCCGACGACCAGGAGCCCGAAGGGATCGGATATTGATATCGGGAGGGTGAGGATGAAGATGCCCCAGCCACAGAAGACGGTCAGCAGTCCCCAGAACAGCCGCGGCAGGCTCCAGCCCGCCTCCCGACCGTACAGCTCGTAGATGATGTCGGAGCTGTTCCGGACGAACGACTCGATTATCGCGTATTCGGTCGTGAACAGGGCGAGAAACAGCGTGACGTAGATGACGCTCGTCGTGAACCCGCCGACCGACGGCGCGATCTCGATGAGCCACATATCGACCGCGTCGCTCGTCGCTCCCGGGGCCTGTGACACCGCGATGACGACCAGGATCGTCGTGACGAGGAGGAGGCCCAGCAGGAAGGTCAACAGGTGTTCGAGCTGTGTCACGCGCCACCACCCTCGCCAGCGTTTGAGGTTCTGCATGTCCGGGGTGAACGTGAACCCGTCCTCGTGGACCGTCTCGGGGTCGTCGCCGGCGAAGGGGTTCTTGATCCGGCCCTGATACCGCCCCATCCCGTAGCCCTTTTCGCGTATCCAGAGGCTCTGTGAGAGGTTGAGGTAGCCGCCCGCGCCGGCATAGGCCAGTGCCCCGACCAGCACGGCGATGGTTCCGACCGGCGAGTAGTCGCCGACCTCCGTCAGGCTCCCCGGAACACCGACCAGCACATCGACCGACCCGATGAGAACGAACAGCAGCAGCGTGAACGCAATAGACAGCGCCACCAGAACGAGCTGGAGGCTCTCGACGACGTTGTACATCAGCGGCGTCACCTGGTAGGTCACCCAGATGAACACCATGAGCGCGATGCCGAACAGTCGCCAGCCGACGATGTCGACGCCAGCGACGTCGTACGTGCCGAGTCCGAGGCCCTGCGCGCCGATCTGCGCGGCGCTCGCGGCCCACCCCGGCCAGCCGAGGCTGATGAACCCGCCGACCAGCATGGCCAGCGGGAGGACCGGATGGACCCGTTCGAACGCCCGGAACACGCTCTCACCGGTCGCCAGTGTCCACCGCTGTATCTCCGTGTTGATGACAAAGTGGAGACAGACAGCCGCGAGGAACAGCCAGTACAGTCCCCACCCGTAGCTGGCGACCAGATGCGGCCAGAACAGCGTCTCACCGCTGCCGAGCGACGCCCCCAGCATGATCGCGCTGGGACCGACGACGTGGCGGAGTTTCGGCACTTTCGGCAACGAGAGTTCTCTGAACCGCCCGCCCGTCCCCGTGTCCGGATGGGCCTCGCTCTCCGGTGCCGCCTCGAGGTTGTCGTACGCGACTGGGGTGTACGACGAGATGGGATACCGCTGCTCTTTGCGAGAGGCGTACACTTCCGATGTCTCTGACTCCGCGTCTTCCGCTACGTCCGACTGTTCCGTCGGCTTTTCCTCTGGCATCGGTGAACTCACCCACCGACGTAGTGCCAGACGTGCTCGTGGTCGGCAGCCAGGTCGACCTGCGGGAGGTCTTCGAGCGCGGGTCCGATAGCGTCCCACCACTCGTCAGCGGTCTTGTAGCCCGCCGGATGCTCCTGAAACACCTCGGTAATAAGCTTCCCGGCATCCGTGTCGGGGTTTTCACGGAGGTAGTCGTACGCGGCCCTCAGCGCCGCACGTCGATCGTCGAGTACCTCCCCCGTCCCCGGCAGGTCCGCGTCGGCGATACTGTGCTCGACCGGCGGCTCTCGCTCCTGTTGTGATTGCGTGCCCGAGCCGACGAGCTGGGAGAACGGGATCCACCAGACCCGACTCCGTGCACCGACCTTCCGTGTTTCCAGCTCACCCCGTTCGACGAGTACTTCGAGCTTGTTGTGTGCCGTCTTCCGGGAACAGCCGAGTGCGTCCATCACATCGGTTGCCGTCAACGGCTTCGCCTGGTCCGCTCGGTCTCGAAACACCGAGAGCACTCGCTCCGGTGTGAACTCTGCCGTGGACGGTGGCGACCCGTCGGCCCGACCATCGTCCGCGGTATTGCTCATACGTAGCCATTACAGTCGTATGTAATAGACTTTTCTGCAGCGAACTCCGTTTCGGGAGCAAACGACCTCCTTCCGTCTGACGCTCGATGGGTCTCAATTTCACACGAAGGTAGGCATCACTTCCCCGTCGACGCACCGACTATGGCTGTTGCAGATATCCCAAATCCGGTCCACTTCCGACGGCAGCCACGTTCCCGTCGGACCGGCCCACCCCTTACTCGGCCGGTTCCCGCGGCGGCACCGACTGCTCAGTTTCCACGACCGCACGGTCGGGGAGTTCGGGGTTGGGTGTCCGACCGACCGTCAGCAGGCGTTCGGTGAGTGTCAGCTCCTCCGGACTGGGGCTCGGTTTCTGGACTTCCTCGTAGTCGACGACCACCTGCCCGTCTTCGGCGGTGATGCGCACCGCACAGAGCTGGTAGGAGGGGTAAAACACCGGGGGAAGGAGCCCGATGATGCCGTCCCGACGGTGGAGGCGTTTGAGCCAGGTCCCGCTGTTGACGACCAGCCCGCCGTCGACCGACTGCACGCTCGGCCGGTGCGTGTGACCGTAGCAGAAGACGACCGCATCTTCCTTTTCGTCGAACACTTCCCGGGCGGCTTCCTTGTACGGCGTCTGGGTATCGACCGTGAGATCGGTCTCGAAGACCCCGAATCGGTTGATCGTCTTCTTGATGTCCTGGCGCAGAAGATACAACGGGATGCCCACGAGCAACAGCAGCCCGGCCAGCGACGCGTTCACGACAAGCAGCAGCCAAATGGCGGTGCCGACCGTGCCGAACTGGCCCAGAAACGACGTCGTCGTTTCGACCGGCGCGGACCAGACGCCCAGCAGGTTCAGCGCCGCCAGAATCGCCAGGATGGCGCTGATGTTGAACAGCAACAGGAACGGGACCAGCGCGTACCGCAGCAGCGGGTTCATCTCCCGGTAGAAGTACTTCGAGAGCATCCACACTGGAACCCGCTCGGTCGGCGTTACGGCCTGTACGTCCTTGAGCCAGTTGTACCGGCCCCGGTCCGAAAGCTGGCCGGCCCGACTCGTCACGAGTGTGTTGTAGTAGTAGCCAAGCGGCGTCACGTTGGTATCCCCCCAGTCTTCGATGCGGTTGTTGGGGTCCTGCTGATTGCCGTGTTCGAGGTGGATGGCCTGGTCCCCCACCGGACGGGTAATCGACTTCGACTGGACAAGGTCCACGTTGTACGCCGCGAACCGCTCCACGTACTCGTCGTAGGCCGCGAGTTCGTGGTCGTGGTTGCCCGGTATCAGCGTGATCTGGATGTTCTCGCCGGTCTTTCGCAACTGCTCGAACAGCGACGGATAGGTCCCTTCGAGGGCGTCGAACTTCTCCAGTCCCGACATGCCGGTGAACTCCCACAGCCCGAACGCGTCGCCGTTGATGAGTAGTTCGACGTCCTCGTCGGTGGTCTCTAACCGCCCCAGAAAACCGAGCAGTTCGTCGAGAAATTCCACGTCCTCTAGCTGCTCGTCACCGCCGATGTGAAGGTCGCTGATGACGTAGTAGACGCGGTCGTCGGCGGTGCCGTCCATTGAATACGGGTTCTTGACCCACGGACAAAGGCGTTGCTCTCCGGGAAATCACGACGGAAAATTGTGGTCTCAGCCGGGACTGTAGCGTATAGACGCGCTGCCACCGATATCGAGACCTGCTCGATTACAGTTCCAGCACGGCCCGGAACCGCGCTTCGTTGTCGATCATCCGCCCGTATGCTTCGTTGACGTCTTCGAGCGGGTAGGTCTCTATCTCCGGCGCGATGTCGCGGAGCGAACTGAACTCCAGCGTGTCCTGTGAGTCGCGCGCGTGCCCGGAGGCCCAGCCCTCGACGCCGCCCCGGCTCTGGACGAGCTGCTGTGCGCTCACTTCCACTGGCTCGCCGGGGACGCCGACGACTACGACTGAGCCATCGACGCCGATTCCGCTGACGATAGAACTGATAGCGTCACTCGACGGTGCCGTCGCCAGCACGACGTCGGCCCCACCGAGTTCCTGCAGTCGCTGGCCGGCATCCACCTCCGCCGCGTTGATGAAGTGGTCGGCGCCCAGCTCTTTCGCCAGCGATTCCTTCTCCGGCGTTCGGGAAATGGCGGCCGTCTCGAAGCCGGCCGCGTGAGCGTACTGGACCCCGAGGTGACCGAGTCCGCCGACGCCCTGCACAGCGACTAGATCCCCGACGTTCGCATCGCTGTTCCGCAGCGCGTTGAACGTCGTCACGCCCGCACAGAGCAACGGCGCTGCGGCCGCCGCGTCCAGCGCCTCCGGAATCTTGGCGAGCGCTTCCGACGGTGCGGTCATGTACTCGGCGTAGCCGCCGTCGTAGCTCAGCCCAGTGATTTCGCCGTTCTCACACTGGAGGAAGTTCCCCTGTCGACACTGCTCACACGTCGAACAGTGGCCGCCGTGCCAGCCGACGCCGACCCTGTCGCCCACGTCCCAGGCATCGACAGCGTCGCCGACGGCATCGACGTGTCCAGCCACCTCGTGGCCGGGAACCCGCGGATAGGAGACGACCGGGTTGGTCCCCTCTTTCGTGAACACGTCGCTGTGACAGATGCCACAGGCATCGACCGAGACCCGTACCTCGCCGGGGTCCGGTTCGGGCACGTCCCGTTCGACGACCTCGAAGTCTGCCCCTGCCTCAGGCACGACCGCCGCTCGCATTGTGTCTGACATAGCGATACTTCCGGCTCGACGCGGATAAGCGGCCAGTTACCAGAGAGCTGTACGAGAGCGTCGGCTGCGATACAGCCGTGCCGACCGGGTCGGTCCGCCTCCCGATTCATACTGCCGGCTGTACGTCCGTGAAGACTCTCGCCACCTCGGGGTGGCAAATCTCTTGAAATAGTTACAGCCGGCAGTATCAGGACCGGAGCCGCTGAATCCGCTTCTCCGTCGGGGGGTGGGTCGAGAACAGTTTCTCGAACAGCCCCTTGTCGGCGTTGAAGATACAGAGGGCGTTCATGCTATCCTCGACTTTCGATTCGCGTCCTTCAGCACCGCGAGAGATTTTTTCGAGCGCACGGGCCAGCGGCTCGCCGGTGCCGATGGCGCGGCGCGCGTCCGCGTCTGCGACGTACTCCCGATACCGTGAGATAGCCAGCACGAACACCATGACCAGCGCGTTCGCGAGCGAGGAGGCGATCATCGCCATGATCCAGGAGCCGACGTTTCGCTCGCCGCCGAACAGCACCGCGAAGTAGGCGACGTAGCCGACGAGCATCCCGATGGATTGGCCGACGACCATCGTGATGACGTCCCGGTTCTTGATGTGGGCCAGTTCGTGTGCGATCACGCCCTCCAGTTCGTCGTCGTCGAGGAGTTGCATCAGTTCGCTCGACACGACGACGACACCCGCACCTTTCCGTCCGACCGCGAAGGCGTTGGGCACGCCCATGTCCATCACCATCAGCCGGGGCTCCTCGATATTCATATCTCTGCAGAGCCGCCGGACCATCTGGTGGACGTAGCCGAACCGCTGGTCGTCCGGCATATCCTCCGCGCCACGGAGTGCCAGCCACTTCCCGAGTTTGTACTGGATCGCCGGCACCACGAGGATTCCGACGAGGAGCACCGGGACGAGCGGCAGGCCCAACAGCACCGACAGTGCCGTGCCGGCGAAAACGTAGAACGCGAACAGAATCGCACCGACGACGAGCATCCGCACCTGTAATCCAAAGTCTGCCATACAGGGTCAAGTCCGTCCGGCCGTATAAACCGTCTGGCCGACGATGCCGCTCGTGTCACTGGGTTTCGCCGCAGATGTGGTGACGACTCCGAGGAAATTCGCCGGCTTAGTCGGTACAGCGGACGGTCCTTACTCCCTGGAGAGCGCGTAACTCCGACGGTCGTGCGTTTCGAGCGTGAGAGACGCCAGCCGCCAGTCGGTCTCCGCACAGAACTGGTGGACGGCAGGGATGACGCCGTTCACGATTTTGTAGTCGCCGCCCGCGATGTAGCCGCCCGCTGTGACGGCCCGCTGGCTCTCTCTGAGTTCGGCCAGCGTCGCCTCGTACTCGTGGGAGCTGTTGATATACACCCAGTCGAGCGAGTCGGTGTCGGCATCACGAAGCACGGTGATCGGTTCGGCGTCCCGCAAGTGAACGGTGCCCTGATGCTCGCTGAATCGCCGCTTGACAGCCTGGCGCTCCCCGTCACTTGCCCACTGATCGACCAGATAGAGGGTCTTCGGCTGCGTGATCCGGACGATTGATTCGGCGAAGGAACCGTCTCCGGGCCCGAACTCGGCGGCGGTCGCGCTGGTCGGCATGTGTTCGAGGAGGGCCGTCCGGTGGGGGAGGAGTTGCACGTTTTCAAGCTCTGCTGCCGGGAGCGACTCCGGGACGGCTGCCTCTCGGTCCAGAACGGTTGCCGCTGCGGCTCCCCCGGACGTGTCGGGTGGGAACGCGGTCTGGTAAAGTCCGGCGACCACCGGGTAGCGGCGGTCCGGACAGGACTCAGTGATAGCGCGTTTCACCCGCGATAGTGATATTATGATGTCACGATACCGCAACGGAGCCTAAAAGCATGCCGACTCCGACTCTCACTGGAGAGCCGAAAACCTATGCGCTTGGGTTCGAAACGACCCTGGCATGTCTCTATCCCGTTTTGTCGGGCGGTTCCGGCCTTACTCCGTCCCGATCTGTCTGTTTGCCGTGGTGGCTATCGCTGTGCTGTTCGTCCCGCCCCTGGTTCTCGGGGGCGCGACCGGACGCACGTATGCCCTGACCATGGCAGTTCTCATCGTCGCGATCTCGTCGGTCCTTCCGTATGCCGTCGCCGTCGGTGTGTTGACCGTCCCGTTCCTCTACACTGGAATCGGTAGTTACGCGGCCCCGGAGGTGTTGCCGACCGACGCAGAGCCGTTCGGGCTGGCTGCAGCACTCCGGCACGTCATCGCTGGCATCTCGTATGTCGTCGCGGCCACCGCCGTCGGCGCTGTCGGCATCGGTCTCGATTTCGCGGCTTCGAGTGGTTCGGACCCGTTTCCGGCGGTCGGTTTCCCGCCGTTTCCGGCACTCGGGTTTCCGCCGTTTTTGCTGCTCGGCGGGGTGGTCATCGCCGGTGTCTACGTTGCGGTCCAACTGTGGCGGTACGAGCGACCGGTTCGGGGCCTGGGGTGGGATACGGTTCTCGGGACAGGCGTCCTCGGCGCGTTCCTCGCCGCATCGCCCCTCGTCGCGCTCTGGATTTTCGGGTCGTACGGCTTCTGAACGCCCCTGTGCTACCTGTGATAGCCGGCTTCTCCGTATACTACCGATAGTCGGCGCTACCCGCCGGCTTCCAAACGGCTTAAAGTCGCAAGCTCCGGTATCCGATAATGACTCAGCAACAGTCACCGACAGACGGCGGTCCACGAGCGAGCGGCATGCCGATGCTCGGGCTCGGAACGTGGCAGAACGACGACGCAGAACAGTGTGCGGAAAGCGTCCGGACGGCGCTGGAGGCCGGCTACCGACATATCGACACCGCACAGATATACGACAACGAAAGCGCCGTCGGTGACGGTATCGCCGCGGCCGACGTGGACCGCGACGATATCTTCCTGGCGACCAAGGTCTGGATCTCGAACCTCTCGCACGACGACGTGATCGAGACGACCGAGGAAAGCCTCGACAAACTCGGCGTCGATTCGGTAGACCTGCTGTACGTCCACTGGGCGGCGGGCGAGTACGAGCCCGAGGAGACGCTCCCGGCGTTCGACGAACTCGTCGACCGCGGCCTGATTGACAACGTCGGTGTCTCGAACTTCGAACCACACCACGTCGAGACGGCGATGGACGTGCTCGATGCTCCGGTGTTCGCAAACCAGGTCGAGACGCATCCGTTCCTCCAGCAGTCGGAACTCCGCGAGCACGCGGCGGAACAGGACTACGAACTGGTCGCGTACTCCCCGCTGGCACGCGGTGAAGTGTTCGGCCACGATGTCATCGAACCCATCGCCGACGACCACGACGCGAGCGAAGCGCAGGTCAGCCTCGCGTGGCTCCGCGAGAAGGGCGTGACGGCGATTCCGAAAGCCACGAGCGAAGCCCATATCACGGACAATCTGGCGAGTCTCGACCTATCGCTGACAGACGACGAAATCAACCGTATCGACAGTATTGAGACAGTCGACCGACGCGTCGATCCGGACTGGTCGCCCGCCGCCTGGGACTGAATCGATTTCGAGCGTTCCCGGTGGGAGTTGCCGATACGACTGTCGGCCCGTGACACCACGTCTCCCACAGCCCTCTTCACATTTCGACCCGTTACACAGGTTATGAGATATCTTCGCTCTAACGGGTGGTCCAACTGACCTGGCCTATGTTGCGGTCCACGTTTTCCGATCGGCCCTCACTCCCGGCCCGCTATCGTGACAGCGCGTTGTTCGTCCTACTCGCGGTATTGTTCGGCGGCTCGTTCGTCGCGATCAAGACCGGGCTCCGTGAGCTTCCGCCGGTGCTGTTTGCCGGCCTCCGATTCGACCTGGCAGCGGTGACGCTGCTTGGCTACATCGTCGTTACCCGGCCCCGGTCGACGTGGCTCCCGCGGACTCGCGAGGACTTCGTTGGAATCGGGATGGCGGCGCTGTTCCTGATCGCGCTCAACAACGGGCTGTTGTTCCTCGGTCAGGGAACGACGACGCCCGCAGCGGCGTCCGTGATGTACGGCCTGAACCCGATACTCGCCCCCGTGTTCGCCTGGTGGCTGCTGGGCGACCGCCTCTCCTGGATCGGTGCACTCGGTATCGGTATCGCGCTGAGCGGCGTTATCCTCATCGTGCAGCCGTCGCCGTCGACGTTCACCGATGCGAGCGCTATCGGGCAACTTCTGGTCCTCGGCGCGGCCGCGGCCGTCGCACTTGGCAGCGTGCTCCTCCAGCGTGTCGGCCCCCAGATGGACAGTACACCGCTGACTGCGTGGGCGATGGCTGTCGGCGCGGTGCTCCTCCACGTCGCGAGCCTGCTGGTCGGGGAGTCGCCCACGGCCGTCATCGGCATCGGCCCCGAAACGATTGCGAGCATTGTGGCTGTGGGCATCCCCTCGACGGCAGTCGCGTACGCCATCTACTTCGGCCTCATCAAGCGCATCGGCCCGGTCCGTGCGAACTTGGTCGCGTACGTCGTGCCGATTTTCGCCGCGCTCATGGGCTGGGTACTGCTGGGCTCGCCGGTGTCACTGTGGACGCTCGTCGGCTTCTTAGTCGTCGTTGCGGGCTTCGCTCTCATCGAGCGTGTGACCATCCGCATGGAACTGCGCCGGCTCTATCACCGCTTCGAGGAGACATCCTCGTCGAAACAGACGCCGCCGTGTGACGACTGACGTCAGCGGTTGCAGTAGAGCGATCACGATCTGGATTTGACGAAACGGGCCCAGCCAATCATGTACTGGCAGCCCCAAGCCACGATATGGACTCTTCCGACGTGGAGACGGTGTTCGTCGCCGGAGCCAGCGGCGGGACCGGGCGCGCGACGCTCCGACTGCTCAGTTCGCGCGTGCCGACGGTCCGAGCACTGACCAGCACGCCGTCGAAAACAGACGACCTGCAAGCGGCCGGCGCTGACGAGGTTGTCGTCGACGACTTGCTGAACCCGGCTGCGTTGGCCGAGGCGCTGTCGGACGTTGATGTCGTCCTGAGCGCCGTCGGCTCGAATATCACGGACGTCTGGTCCCGGGACGAGTACGTCGACGGTGCGGGGACGATCAATCTCCTCGATGCGGCCGTCGACGCTGGCGTCGATGCGTTCGTCATGGAATCCGCTATCGGCGTGGGCGACGAGCCGGCCAGTCCGCTCGCGACGGCCTTCGACGTCGTCATCCAGCCGATACAACGTGCGAAAGCGGAGGCCGAGGCCGCGATTCGCGACGCTCCGGTTCGACACACGATCCTCCGCCCGGGCGTGCTCACGAACGGACCGCGAACTGACACCGTCTCCGTCGCCGAGCCCGGAGCGAAGCTCTGGGGCAGCGTTTCGCGGGCCGACGTGGCCCGACTGATGATCGCATCACCTGTCACACCGGCGGCCGAAGACCGGACGCTGGAAGTCGTTGCCAGGCCGTCGTTCCCGAACCGCGCGCTGGATATCGAGTGGCGGCTTCCCCGGAGTGGGGGGTCGGAGACCGTGACAGTCGATACCCCGGATGACGACCCGTAGTGGGCAATCCACCCGTGTGCAAATACGCCTCCAGCGTGAAAGGCGGCTGATGACTGACGTGGACCACGCGAACGCTGGCTATCGGCGGCTGTTCGGGGGGGACGGCCTCTCGTTCGGCCTCGGGTTCCCGCTCACGGGCGAAACGGAGTCGACGCCGGATATCGACGCGGAACTCCGGCTCGCAAGCCACGCCGAAACAGTCGGCTTCGACGCGCTCTGGGCGCGAGACGTGCCGACGTACTGGCCGCGTTTCGGGGACGCCGGCGGGGCCTTCGACCCGTGGTCGCTGCTGTCCCACGTCGCCGCACACACCGAGTCGGTGGCGCTTGGCACCGCGAGTATCGTTCTCCCGCTGCGCCATCCCATCCATGTGGCGAAATCGGCCGCAACCGTCGACCGGCTCTCCGACGGCCGTCTCGTGCTGGGCGTCGCCTCGGGCGACCGCGACCCGGAGTATCCGGCGTTCGGCGTCGACCCCGAGAACCGGGGCCAACTCGTCCGTGAAAGCGTCGACGCGCTTCGCGCGCTCTGGCGCGAGGAATACCCGACGCTCGATGGCTCCTGGGGCCACCTCGACGGAGAACTCGATGTCCTCCCGAAGCCGACGACGGACACGCTCCCGCTCTTCCCGACTGGTAACGCCAGACAGTCCACGGAGTGGATCGCCGAGAACGGCGACGGCTGGATATTCTATCACCTCCCCGAGTCGACGCTTGAGTCGTACCTCGATACGTGGCGGAGCCACGCGTCAGAGAAGCCGTTCACGATTGCCGTTCAGGTCGAGTTCGCTGCTGATCCGACGGCGGAGCCCGAACCGCTCCACCTGGGCTATCGGGCCGGTGTCGAGTGGTTCCGGGAGTACTTCAGACGGCTCGAAGAGTACGGCCTTGACCACGTTATCGTCGGACTTCGTGCGGCGGAACCAGAGGCGGCGATGACGACCTTCGCCAGCGAAATCATCGACGAACTGTGACTCCAGCCGTCGATACCGTTCCTGCGAAACTCGCGGCGGATGACGCTGCCGTCGTTCCAACTGACTGCCTGCCGTATTCCGGTCTGGACTTCCCAGCAACAGCCCTCTGAGCTGGGCTTACGGATCGAACTCGTTCTGCTTGAGCCCTTTCCGGACCGGTTCGTGTTCGGCGTCGGTCGGCGGCGGTGCCGTCACCAGTAACGCCTCCAGTCGACTCTCCTCGTCCGCTTTGACACCGCGGTCGGTGTCGGCCTCGACGACCACCACGTCGCCCGGTTCGACTGCCCGCTCCGTGTCACCGTCACGGACGATACCGGTCCCGGACTGGACGTGTATCGCGACGTCGCTCGCGGGCGCGTGTACCGGAATAAACTGGCCGGGTTCGAAGTAGCCACAGACGACTTTCATCCGGTCGCTGCGGAACACTTCGACAGCCGAGAACTGGTCGTCGTCGTATTCCCGGACGGCGTCGAAATCGGTCGCTGTCATCGCGCGTCCTCCCGATAATTGTACTCTCGAAGAACTACAGGGCCGAAGTCGCGGCCGGTCGATGCGGACTGGCTCGAACGTCGGCAGGTGCGTGAACTCGCTCGCTGTCGGTTTCGGTGCTGTGGGTGCATCGCGAGGAGTTCCGACCGCACGACGGAAAGCCTCGGTCCCGAACCGCTTCGTCTGTAGTCGCGCCGCCTCGTACTCTGGATGCATATAAACCGTCTCCGAACATCTTCCCGATAAGAACCACGGGCAGTCCGTATAAAGACCCTCCAAATGGTGTCTGTAGGCGCATTGGCGACGACAGTACTGATGGCGGTACTGCTCGTCGGTATCGCTGGGATACTCGTACGGATCGAAGACTGGCGGTCGTATACGATTGCGATCGGTGGCGGCCACGGGACGCACGAACGCACCCACGCGGAGAAGCCGAGCGGGATTCTCCGGTGGCTGACGACGGTCGACCACAAAGACATCGGGATTCTCTACGGCGTGTTCGCCGTCGTCGCGTTCGCCTGGGGCGGTATCGCCGTGGTTCTGATGCGGTTCGAACTGCTGTACCCCGCTGAGGACTTCCTCAGTGCCAGTGCCTACAACGGCCTCCTGACGACCCACGGCATCACGATGCTGTTCCTGTTTGGGACGCCAATGCTTGCGGCGTTCTCGAACTACCTGATCCCGCTACTCATCGGGGCCGACGACATGGCCTTTCCGCGAATCAACGCCATCGCGTTCTGGTTGTTGCCGCCGGCGGCGCTGCTCATCTGGGGTGGCGTCCTCGGCGGGCCGTTCCTCGAAAACATCGAACCGGCACAGACCGCCTGGACGATGTACACACCGCTGTCGATCGAACAGCAGAACCCCGGCGTGGACCTGATGCTGCTCGGCCTCCACCTCTCGGGCGTCGCGGCGACGATGGGGGCGATCAACTTCATCGCGACAATATTCACCGAACGGAGCGAGGACGTGACATGGGCCACCCTCGATATCTTCTCCTGGACTGTCCTGGTGCAGTCCGCACAGATCCTGTTTGCCTTCCCGCTGCTGGGCAGTGCGCTGGTCATGCTCCTGCTCGACCGCAATCTCGGGACGACGTTCTTCACGCTGGACGGCGGCGGCCCGCTGCTGTGGCAGCACCTGTTCTGGTTCTTCGGGCACCCCGAGGTGTACATCCTCGTCCTCCCGCCGATGGGACTGGTGAGCTACATCCTGCCGAAATTCTGCGGGCGGAAGCTGTTCGGCTTCAAGTTCGTCGTCTACTCCACGCTGGCGCTCGGAGTCCTCTCCTTCGGCGTCTGGGCCCATCACATGTTCGCGACCGGCATGGACCCTCGACTACGGGCCTCGTTCATGGCGGTCTCTATCGCCATCGCCATCCCGAGCGCGGTGAAGACGTTCAACTGGATGGCGACGATGTGGAACGGCGCGTTACGGACGACCGCGCCGTTCCTCTTCTGTGTCGGGTTCGTCGGGAACTTCATCATCGGCGGCGTTACCGGCGTGTTCGAGGCCGCCATCCCCGTCGACCTCATTCTCCACGACACCTACCACGTCGTCGCGCACTTCCACTACGTCATCATGGGCGGCATCGCCTTCGCCGTCTTCGCTGGCATCTACTACTGGTTCCCGCTGTACACCGGTCGGTGGTATCAGCGGTCGCTGGCGAAGTGGCACTTCTGGCTGACGCTTGTCGGCACGAACGTTACGTTCTTCCCGATGGTCCTGCTCGGCTACGCCGGGATGCCCCGCCGGTACGCCACGTACGCTCTGACCGCTGGCCCGGTGGACCTGTTTACGCTCCTGCACCAACTGGCGACGCTTGGCGTCGTTCTGCTGGTCATCGGCCAACTCATCTTCGTCTGGAACCTCGTGACCTCGTGGCTGGAGGGACCACTGGTCAGGGACGGCGACCCCTGGGACCTGGCGGCGACGGACCAGTTCCCCCGGGAGTTCGCCTGGTTCGAGCGCGAGCGGCTCCCGGCGCTGGCCGACGGCGGCGAAGAACCGACCGGGGATTGATCTCCGAGTTCTTCTGGTTTCCCGTTCGCGGTACCCTTCTTGGTTGTTCTACGGCCACCTCTAGAGTGGTATAGAACCGTTATCACACCCAGTTTGAAACGGTCAATACAACTCAAGCAGTAAATGAGCTTGAGAATTGGTCGGACTGGACGACTCAATATGGGCGGGAAATCTACTATATTTACGGGAATATTTTTATTCTTTCCCACACTAAGGCTGAATACGTCATGTCGAAGACGACAGACGAACGAGGACGGATCTACCTCCCGAAGGATGTCCGCGACCGGTTCGGTGACCAGTATCGTATCGTTGAACTCCCGAGCCACGTCGCACTCTTCCCAGTTGACGAGGACCCGCTAGAGGGGCTCCGAGCGGCCGTTGGCGATGCCTTTGCAGAGACAGAGGCCGACAAGCTGAAAACTGAATCGCGGAAGGCGATCTCACGAGAGGTTCAAGAGGAAGCGGAAGATCGGACACAGGATGGCGAGGCGTAAGTCGTGTACGTTGAAACTGACTTTCTCACCGCACTGTTGAAGGACGACGACTGGCTTCAGGACGCCGCAGTCCGCGCCCTCGAAGAACACGATGACATACATACCTCGATACTCGCGTACGCCGAGGTTCTGGTGCTGTTCTACGACCGTGAGGCGGCCGAGTACGAGATCGATGCGCCGCGGGCAATTACCAACCTGCTCGAACTGGTTCCAATCGTGCCGGAAGAGCACGAGGACGCGGTTCTGGCCGCCGCGGCGTTCCTCGACGAGTACGATCTCACCCCGTTCGATGCACTCCACGCTGGACTCGTCACAACCGGCGAAGAGCGAGTCCTTTCGACCGAGCAGGACTACGACACTGTCGGCCTCGACCGCACATCGTTGGAACCTGCGCCCTCTGAGTGAAGATGGTAGATACGCAGACCGACTGTGCAGCTTGTTCAGTCTACACTGCCTGAAATCAATAGCCTGTGACGAGTTGTCTGACACCCTGTCTCCGTCTGCCACCCTACTCCGATATGTCCGGATACGACTGCCGACCGCCCTGTGACTTCCTGGCGACCAGTTGGGCGGTAGCTGCGGTCGTCCCGTCCCTCGTCGCGGTGCGTTCGTCGTAGTGCAACACCGTCAGGTCGAGTCCGGCCCTGAGCAGTTCGTTCGAGGCGAACCGGTACCGGTCCCCGGAGGGGCCGCCGTCCACGTCGTCGGTCGTCCGGAGGTGGTGCTGGATGAACAGACAGCCGCCGTCGGCCAGCGCCTCGATAATGTCGGGGAGGCGGTCGACGGGGCGATAGAAGCTAATGGTGATGAGGTCGTACCTCGACGCCGGATACGCGAACGAGTCGAGGTCCGCCTGTATCCACTCGATATCGTCTTCGACGCCCGCTTCGCGTGCATTTTCACGGGCAATGTGCAGCCCCGCACGCGATTGGTCGACCGCATCGACGCGGTACCCGGCCGCTGCGGCCGGAAGCGCGTTCCGCCCCGTCCCGGTTGCGATATCAAGCGCTCGTCCCGGTGGAAAGGTCGGCAGGTATCGTTCTAACACCGGATGTGGGTCCGGGCGCTGTGGGTACGTACCCGGTCGGTATCGCTCGTCCCAGGTCGTCATGGCTCCGTCAACCGCCCGCGGATACATGAAGTCTGTGGGCTGTAACACAGCTCTTGCGTTGCTTCCTGTTTCCGTCCGCGCCGATCTCAACTGATTTATCGGTGTGCTTGCGAACTACCCACAAGCTACTAGCCATGGACAGTCAAAAGGGTGTGACCAGACGGCGGCTGCTCATCGCTCTCGGAAGCGGACTCGGTCTGCTCGGGGGCGGCGGTGCCTACGTGTACTGGTCGCTACAGGGCGACTCGGGCGGGTACACTGCACCGGACTCACAGCCGGTCGTCACTACGCGCGGGCTCCTCGACGCGGCGGAGGGGCCAGCCTTCGAGACTGGTGGCATGTGGTCGTTCGACGACGCGTCGGAGGTGTTCCTGTTCGTCCACGGATTCAGTACCGACGCCGAGAGGGCGCGCGACAATGCCTATACGGCGCAGGTAGCGCTCGACGGAACACGGCCCACACCGGTTATCGCGTACAGTTGGGATTCCGATGTCGAGTGGGTGCAGGCGAAGGACAACGCCGAGGCGAACAGTACCCACCTCGCTCAGTGGCTGGTCGAGTGGGCCGAAACCGACGGCCGGCCGGTCCATTTGCTCGCTCACTCACTTGGTGCGCGGGTGACCGGTGAGACCCTCCGGGAGCTAGCCAAGCGAGGGGTGCCAGACGCGCTTGCTTCGGTGTCACTGCTCGGCGGCGCTATCCCCTACGATAGCGTAACTACAGACGGTCGTTACGGCGACGCCATAGCGGCCGTTGACGCTCCGGTGTCGAACTTCTACAGCCACAACGACAAGGTCCTCTCGTGGGTGTACCGAGCGTCGGACCGGACACACGCTGTGGGCCACGCTGGAACCCGCGATGCGGGGCCGCCTCCCGACGGCTATCAGGACGTGGATGTCACTGATCTCGTAGCCGATCACTACTCGTACTTCGAACCGGATGCGGGCTGTTTGCCGCGGGTCGTCGCCGAACTCGGGTAGGCTGTCGAGGGGAACTCAGCGACCAAATTCGTGTTCCCTGCCGCTCCGGTCACACAGCGAACAGTCGCTATATATCCAGTTTGACCGTCCCGGAGACACTTACCCGTCTACCGAGAGAACAAGGTATGGACCGACGACAGTATCTCGCTTCTGCTGTGGGACTCGGAGCCGGCAGTCTCGCCGGGTGTAACGGCTACTTCGCGGGCGAAACCGGCACCGCCGGGGACGACAATGGCTCGCCCGCACCCCCAAACGCGCTTTCGGCTGGTTCGTATACCGTCACGCTGGCCGACCCACGGGTCCGTGCGTCGATACGTGACGCCGGAGTCCACGTCGATGTCCGTGCTGAGCATGGGAGCCAGTTTCTCGTGCTGGATGCCGAGACAGGTGATGCCAGAGTCGAAGAGATCCCAGTGAGGGTTGTCGCGGACGGGGAGCCGATAACTGACCGGCTGTCACTCGTCGGCCGCCCCGAGCGGAAAACTGCGGGTGTCATCGGGTTCCCCGTTCCAGTGTCGGACTACCGAACCGTTGCGCTGGAGCTCGAATCAGCGGGGGAGACCGCCCGCTGGCGGGTCCCCGATGCCACTGTCGAGATGCTTTCCAGAGCTCCCGAGTTCACCGTAGACGGTATCGAGGCTCCCGACAGCGTGGACGTCGGCGAGTCTTTCGACGCGTCGTTCACCGTCGCCAACGACGGCGACCGCGACGCCCGCTTTCTCGCGGAGTTCGGGCACACACTCCTCTCCGACACTGGGGAAGTAGAAGTCGCCGTGCCGGCCGGCGAGCGTCGCACGCACACCACCACTATCGACCCGTTCTACGACGAGAGTCCCGCCGAAATCCCGGTGATACTCGATTGGGGTCTTCAGGCTCACCATGCGACCGTTACCGTGAAGCGGGAGACGGCAACGGCCGACCTTCCACCGCGTTCAGATGCGCTCAGCATCGAATCGAGCTATCCCATCGACGGCACGATGGTCAACGTCGGTGTGGGCGGGACGGCCCGCAATACCAGCACGAGGGCGCTTACGAACTGTGTCATCGTGGCCTCGGGCGATGTCGGTGACCAGGGTTTCAGCGCGACCACACGCCGTGACAGGCTCGAATCGGACCAGCCATGGGACTGGGAGGTCGCGTTCGGTGACGAAGCCGACGCACAGCGTGAGCCTGTCAGAAACATCACTATCGAGACCCGGGCAGAACCGTCCGGATGACAACGACTATACGGCCCTCCATGTCGGTACTGCGTTCGGTCATTGTCGTCATCTGTGGGAAGAAGGCATGAGTTAGCGGTCTGCAGTGACGCCACCAGCATAGCGGCCACAGGTGTCTAACTGTTCATCGTCGGTAATGGTAGCACCGGTGCGCCACTCTGTACTGCGAGGGCCACTGGCTTCGATATTTTCTCCTCTGGGGACACATCGGCTGCCCCCGTTGCGTCTGCGTCTCCGGACGAAGCGCCTGCCGCGGACAACTAACTTTTATTTACTGCCCTTTTCGACCCCCTCGTTCGGGGTTCGACGTGGCTACGTTTCGGGAACCATCGATAGACGAGTCCGGGTACGAGCTCGTGAAGTTCGGTAAGTACGACGATAGCCCCGGCGTATGCGACGGCGACCTATCGGCCGAATAATGACTACCTCTTGTCACACCGCTGCTACAGATGCATCACATGTAAACCGGGAGGCAGTTCCGTCTCGCCTACGGTCTGTGGCAGTCAGCGCAGGCTCGGTCTCTAGCGGTGGGTTCGACATCAGTTGGGGTGATACGTTCGCTCTCATACACCTATATAGGGCTCATATAAAACGCCTATAGCAGATTCACCGACGTACCGTCAACGGCTCCACATCGATGGTCTCACCACCGACGTTTCATCCGGACCTCGGCGCATCACACCAGCGAATCCACGGCGATGACTGGGAGGAGATCTATGTCGTCGGCGACGTCCACGGCTGTCGCCCGACGCTCGAACGGCTCCTGAATCGGCTGGACCCCACAGCGGACGAACTGGTCGTTTTCGTCGGTGATCTCGTCCGCAAAGGGCCCGACAGCGCCGGTGTCGTCGATATCGTTCGACAGCATCCGAACTTCATCACCGTCCGGGGCAACAACGAACAGAAGATCATCGACGGCCGCAAATCCCTTCCCTCGCTGACCGACGACGACCTGTCGTGGATCGCGTCGCTCCCGGTGGCGATATCGTGGGACGATTCGCTGGTCGTCCACGGCGGCGTCGACCACCGAAAGCCTCTCGCGGAACACGAACTGACTGAACTGCTGAATATGCGCTCGCTCGTTCCGGACGGGAGCTACGACCGCCCGTACTGGTTCGAGACGCGCCGCGACGACCCGCGTATCTTCTTCGGCCACACGGTGCTTTCCGAGCCATTCGAGACGCCTACTGCGGTTGGCCTCGACACGGGGTGTGTGTACGGCGGGCAACTGACGGCGTACCAGTGCTCGACGGGTGAGTTCGTCACAGTCGCCCCAGAGACGACCCACGAAGACCGATCGTCCGATAGCATCGTCGACCCAGAGCGCGCACCGCCCACCTCATCGTAATCCGATGAATCAACCCTCAGAACCGGATATCCCCGCATACGAGCCGGAGGATGTCGACCTGAATGACCCGTCGCTGTATCTCAACCGTGAACTGAGTGCGCTCGCCTTCCAGCGGCGCGTACTCCACGAGGCACTGGACGAACGAAACCCGCTGCTGGAACGGGTTCGGTTCCTCGCTATCGTCACCCGCAATCTGGACGAGTTCACAATGAAACGCATCGGCGGCCTCAAACAGCAGATCGAGGCCGACGTGACCGAGACGGCCCCCGACGGTCGAACGCCAGAGGAGCAACTGGAAGCGGTCCACGAGACTCTGCGGCCGATGTTAGCGACGCAGGCCCGTTGCTACCGCGACGCGATTCGGCCCGCGCTTGCTGCAGAGGGTATCGAGATTCTCGACTACGACGATGCTTCCACCACAGAGCAGTCTGAGCTACGAACCTATTTTGAGGAATCCGTGTTACCGACGCTGACGCCGCTTTCGTTCGACCCGGCACATCCCTTCCCGTTCATTTCCAATCGATCGCTCTCGCTCGCTGTCCTCACTCGGCATCCGAACGCCGAGGACCCGACGTTCACCCGCATCAAGATTCCGCCGAACAGGCCCCGTCTGGTCCAGCTCGGGAACGAAACACGGTACGTACTGCTCGAAGAGGTCATCCGTGCGAACCTCGATCTGCTGTTGCCGAACGTCGAGATCGTCGACACGGCCCTGTTCAGACTGACCCGCAACGCGGAGGTCCGGCGGAATCAGGAGATAGCCGAGGACCTCATCGACATGGTCGAGGACGTGCTCGAACAGCGGCGCTTCGCGTCGGTCGTCAGAATGGAACTCGCTCCCGATGCAGACCCCCGTATTAGATCGACACTCGCGACACAGCTCGGTCTCGACGAGCGTGAAATATACGACCTCGCGGGACCGCTGGACTACCGAGACTTTGCGGAGCTGACCGATCTCGACCGGCCCGATCTCTCGCTTGACGAGTGGACGCCACAGCCGCATCCCCGTCTCAACGGTCGCCGACAACAGTCGTTCGGGACGCCGGATACGACGGACCCGAGCGTGTTCCGGCGTATCCAGGATGGCGACATATTGCTCCATCACCCGTACCACGACTTTACCGACACTGTCCAGCGATTCCTCTCCGCGGCAGCCGAAGATCCCGATGTACTGGCGGTGAAAGCAGCGATCTACCGGACTGCAAGCGACTCACAGATCATCCAGTCGCTGATAACGGCTGCGGAAAACGGGAAGCAAGTCGCGGTGATGGTCGAACTGAAGGCCCGCTTCGACGAGCAGAACAACCTCGAATGGGTACGTAAGCTGGAGGAAAACGGTATCCACGTCGCCTACGGAACGGTTGGACTGAAGACCCACACGAAGACGGCACTGGTCGTTCGGGAGGAAGACGACGGCGTCGAACTGTACTCACATATCGGGACCGGGAACTACCACTCAGAGACGGCGAAGGGGTACGTCGACCTCGGGCTGTTGACCGCTGACCGCGACATCGGCCGCGACCTGACGAAGGTGTTCAATTTCTTCACCGGGCCGTCGCTGGATGAGGAGTTCCGCGAACTCCTCATCGCACCGGTGACGATGCGCCAGAAGTTCACCCGGTGTATCCGTCGGGAAGCCCAGCACGCACAGGCCGGCCGTCCCGCACGTATCGTCGCGAAGGTTAACGGACTCGAAGACCCCGCTATCGTTGCCGAACTGTACCGCGCCTCGATGGCGGGTGTCGACATCGACCTCATCGTCCGTGACATCTGTCGCCTCCGGCCCGGACTGGACGGCATCAGCGAAAACATCTCGGTGTACTCGCTCGTCGGACGCTTTCTGGAGCACTCCCGCATCTTCTACTTCGAGAACGGCGCACGGGCCGAACCCACTGCTGAAGACGACTGGGGCGAGCCCGAGTATTACATCGGCAGCGCCGACTGGATGACACGCAATCTCGATTACCGGGTCGAAGCAGTCGCGCCCGTGACCAGCCCCGAGATCCAGCGCCAACTCCGCTTCAATCTCGAACTCGTCCTCTCGGACAACCGCAAGCTCTGGGAGATGGACAGCGACGGCGAGTACCACCAGCGGTACCCGGATGACGGCGAGCGCGTGATCAGCGCACAGGACATTCTGATGCGTGAAGCGCTGAAAGCCGGTCGTTCGGACGACCTCGCCGCAGGAATCCCCGGTGACTATCCGCTAGCTGCTGAGCTCTGTGTCGTAGGCGACGGTGAGCACCAGCCAACTGCGTCAGCTACCCAGTCGGAATCTGCAACCGACACAGGCGGTGCAACTGCGGCCGATCGAGCGTCCTCCGATCCCGATGCCACTGACGGCGAACCATCTGAAGTCACGGACGGTGGAAACCCCGAGGAAATACTGTCTACATACAGCGACCAGTGGTATGTCCCCGACAGTGTCGTGTACAACTACACTGTTCGGACGCCCGATGGGGAGCGGCGCTACCGCAAAACCAAAGCCGGCGTCACTGATCTCCTCGAACGCTTATATAGCGATACGGAATAGCTATTCGGCTATACTATTTCTCAGTTCCTTTTCGGCTCAGTAACTGCGTTGCTCCATCAATATGAGACCACTTCACACAAAATGCGTTTTAATCCTTCAAGAAGTCTATGAGCCTGGCCTGTCCAGTGTCTCGATGTAGCTATGGATTTACAGGAATTCGTCCGCTCCAACGCCCCCGTAGACGGCGGCGATGGGTTCCAGAAGGAGAACAACAGACTGCTCGACATCCCGCTCGACGGAACGGTGATGGTCAAAGCCGGATCGATGGTCGCGTACACCGGCGAGGTGACGTTCACCGGCAAGTCCTCGGCGGAAGGCGGCATCACGGGCATCGTCAAGGAGGCCGTGAGCGGCGAAGGGACGCCGGTCATGGAGGCCGAAGGAAACGGCCACCTCTACGTGGCCGAGAACGGCAAGAAAGTGCAGGTGCTGGCCCTCGGTGACGGGGAGTCGATATCGGTCAACGGCACCGACGTGCTCGCGTTCGAATCAAGCGTTGACTACGAAATCAACACCGTCGGCAGTCTCTCCAGTATGGCCGCCGGCGGCCTGACGAACGTCTTCCTCACCGGCCCCGGCGAAGTCGCGCTGACAACGCACGGCGATCCGCTGGTGATGACGCCGCCGGTCTTCACCGACCCGGATGCGACCGTTGCGTGGAGTTCGAACCTCTCGCCGTCTATCGAGATGAACAAGACGTTCGAAATCGGCCAGACCTCCGGGGAATCGATACAGATGGAGTTCACTGGCGACGACGGGTTCGTCGTCATTCAACCGAACGAGGAAGGGTCTGTCACACAGAGCCAGAGCTAATCGCCGCCGAGTTATCGCGTCGGCGACGTGGCTCGCTTGCGGAGCCGTCCCCGAACGAACGGACGGATCGGCGTCACGCCGAGATTGAGCCGCCCGATTTCGACCACGTCGAACGACCGGTCAGCGACGAGTCGCGACCCTGTCTGCCGGGTGAGGTGGCAACCGCCGGCGAGCCGCCTCCAGAGCGGTGCGAGGGCCGACTGAATCTCAGCGCGCCACCCGTCGTCGATGACGTGCTCGAAGAACCGCAGTTCGCCGCCGGGTTTGAGTACGCGGGTGATTTCACTCATTGCGGACTCGATATCCGGAATCGTACAGAACACCATCGAGGCGATGACGACGTCGAAGGTGGCGTCGTCGTACGGGAGGGTTTCCGCCGGTGCTGACTCGATACGAATCGGCGTGGCCTGCGCGTTCGCCTTCTCTGTTGCCTGTCGCCGCATATGTGGGTCCGGCTCGGTAGCGTGAAACTCCGTCGCCGCGTTCGCAACGCTATCGAAATACGGAAACATCGCGCCGGTTCCAGCGCCGAGGTCCAGCACTGTGCCATCCAGATTCGCTACCAGATACTCACGATGTGGCCGTAAGAGCGTCCGCTCAACGAGCGCTGTGGCCGGATCGTAAATAGCTGCAAACAGCGGCGACGAGGGATCCTGACTGGCGTTCGGTTCTGTGGGCATGGCAGTAGTAACGGCGGCTCGCCTGAAAGTATTGGTTCACTTGCGGGGTGTCACTCGCTCGCCACCCACCGCTGTCAGTCTCCGTCAGCCGACATCTCGACGCCCGCTTCGTCAATATCGACTTTGGCTTCGGTGAGGTTGCTGTCTCGCCACGTCCCGCGTCGATACCAGCCGTAGGCGATGAGCGCCCCTGCGACGTTCGAGACGGCGAACGACAGCCAGATGCCGGATTCACCCATCGGGCCCGCGGCGAACCACGCAATCGGGAAGCGGATGATTCCGAGCATCAACACCGAGATTGCCGCGGCGGTGAGCGTCTTCCCGGCACCGCGGAAGCTCCCGGTGTAGGCCCGCATAATCCCGATAAACCCGAAGGAAAGCGCGACGTAGCGGAGGAACTGCGTCGTGATTTCGACGACTTCGGGGTCCGTCGTGAACAGGTCGGCTATCGGTGCGGCAATGAACCAGACGAGAACACCAGCCAGGGTGAGCACGCCGAACAGCACCGTCGCCGCGAGGCCGGCCGCTTTCGCTGCCCGGTCCGGTTTGTCGGCCCCCATGTTCTGGCCGGTCATCGTCTCGACGCCGCGAGCGACCGCGATAGCCGGCAGGAAGACGACCGAGAACACGCGCGTTCCGATGCCGTAGGCGGCGACGACCGTGTCCGGGAACATCGCGACGATGACCAACAGCAGGTTCATCGACAGCGCACGCCCCGTCCCCTCGACGGAGGCGGGTAGGCCGATGCGAACGAGACGGCGGAGATACGAGAGGTCCGGGGCCATATCGCGGAGGTGAATCTGGACGCCGCGGTTCCCCCGGAACATGATCGCCAGCCCGACGACCAGCGCCAGCGCCCGGGAAAAGACGGTCGCGATGGCGGCCCCTTCGATCCCGAGCTCGGGGAACGAAATCGTCCCGACGAGCGGCGCGTTCTCGACGACCGTCCAGCCGAATATCAGGAACGGGTCGATGATGATGTTGAGCACGACCGAGCCGAACATGACGAGCATCGGCGTTATCGTGTCGCCGTAGCCCCGCATGAGCGCGACGAAGACGAAGAAGCCGAACATGAACAGCAGGCCGAGCGAGATGACCTCCATGTAGCTGGTCGCCATGGGCAGGACGTCTTCGGACGCGCCCATCAGGCTCAGAAACGTATCGACGCCGAAATAGCCCGCGATGCCGAGAACGAACGAGACGATGACGGCGAATGTGACCGTCTGTGAGGCGGCGTACTCGGCGTCGCGCTCCTCGCCCGCGCCGGTGAACTGCGCGACGAGGACGCTGCCGGCGACGGATATCCCCATCCCGAGCGAGATGAGGAGGAACACCATCGGGAACGCGAAGCTGATTGCCGCCAGGGCGTCCGTGCTGTACTGGCCGAGCCAGAACGTGTCCGCGAGGTTGTACGCGGTCTGGAAGAGATTCGTGATGACGATCGGCATCGAGAGGAAGAACAGCGGCTTCCCGATGCCACCAGACGTGAGGTCGAACTCCTCGGGCCCCTTGAACAGCGCACTAACGCGACTTCGAATCCCCATCAGCGGGTCGCCTCCGCTGGCGTGTCCGTCAGGAGATGTGTCTCAGCGTATCGCGTAATCGTCTCTTTGAATCTGTCTATCGAACGGTCTGTGGCGACGTGTCGGGTATGGGCACCTGTAATCGCCGTCACGAGAAACTCAGCTGCGACGGCCGGCTCGACCCTGCTATCGAACTCCCCGGTTTCGACGCCGGCCGCGATGATTTCCCGCAGCCGGTCGAAGAGCACGGCATCGAACCTGGCCAGTTGTGTCCGGAAGGCGTCGTTGTACGGGGCCTGTGCCTTTATTTCGAGTATTGCCGTTCTGAACTCCTGACCGGGCGTCTGTCGCCCATCAGTGAGAACGGTGTCCAACAGCAAATCGAGTTCTTCCCGTGGTGTACTCCCGTCGACCCCCGTAATCTTTGCAGTGTATCGTTCGTACAAGAAGTCCAGAAACTCCGTAAAGAGGTTCTCTTTGCTGTCGTAGTAGTAGTGAATAGACGCTTTGCTCCGGTCTGCCTCGGCAGCGATGTCCTTGACCGTGAGCGCGGCGTACCCGTGCTGGCAGAGGGCGCGGTACGTCGCCTCGAGAATTTCGGTAGCTGTCTCGTCATCCATAGCGGCTGTGACTGTACTTACTAACTAGTTAGTCAAAAACGCTTTGAACTCCACAAAGTGAGTTATAAACGATAATTTAGACCGTTCAACACTCAGAGAACTAACTAACCGATAATTCAACTGCACAATAGTAGGTGGGTCACAACGGTTATCCAACCGTGGGTGAAACCGGTACACAATGGCTGGACCATCGGACCGCACCTTCTCGGACCAGACCGAGGAGATAATGCAGGCGACCTACCGGGCGCTACGCGAGCACGGGTACGCCGACCTCACGATAAAACGGATCGCGGACGAGTACGGTAAATCGACGGCTGCAGTGCATTACTACTACGACACGAAAGACGACCTTCTTGCGGCCTTTCTCGATTATCTGCTGGAGCGGTTCGTCGATTCGATTCACGACGTCGAGACGACGGACCCCGAAGCCAGACTGGAAATCTTGCTCGATGAACTGCTCGTCAAACCCCAGGAAAACCCCGATCTCTCGGTCGCCCTGTTAGAGATGCGGAGTCAAGCACCGTACAAGGAGGCGTTCAGCGACCGGTTCCGACAGAACGACGAGTACATTCGGTACATGCTCAAGGCGGTCATCAATCACGGGATCGACGAGGGTGTGTTCAGCGACGTCGACGCGGATCACGTTACCCGTTCGCTGCTGACGATCATCGACGGTGCCCGGACTCGCGCCGTGATGCTGGACGACACCGAGGAACTCGAAACAGCCCGACAGACGGCGAGTGAGTACGCCGACGCGATGTTACGGTAACCAGCCACCTTATACCGCCACCGCTCAGCCGCCGTGTATCTGCATCACAGGGTCCTGACGACACCGGCTATCGTTAGCTCGAAGCCTCGGGTCCACAGACGTCACAGCCTATCGACCAGAGGGCGATCAGTGCGATAACGGCCGGCACATGCGCGAGGACTAGCAACGGGACGACGAGTCGACCGAGGCCGAGGGAACTTCCCAGGGTGCGGACACCAGTTCCGAATATCGGGAGCGAGAGCAACGCTCCGAGTGTTATCACGCCTCGTATAGACAGCGACTGTTCGTCGATGACGTGACGGAACTGCCGAATATGGTCACGTATCACGAACACTGCACCTCCTATGTGACGGCTGAGGGAGGGTTCTGGGCTGTGTCTGGCCTCTAGTTTTAGGCTTACCTAAACACATTCAAGCCCGACTGCGACCAGATACAGGAAAATGATTTGCACGAACGTGTTCGACACCTCAAAAATATTGGTTGACAAATCTTGGGTGGAGAGGAGCAGTACTGTAAAGGCTGTCAATCGGCCTTTTGACCGTCAGACTTGGCCCGCGAGCCGTGATTCCACCTGCGGGAACAGGACGTTGTTCTCCTTGTGGACGTGCATATGTGTGTCCTGCTCCAGTGTTTCGAGTCGTTCGAGCAGACTCTCATAGCTCGGACAGGCGTCGTCCGGAACTGCGTACCCGTCGCTCAGCTCCGCAATCCGTTCGAGGTGCTCGGCCGTCGCTTCGTGGTCCGATTCGAGGTCCGCGAGCGCCTCGTCCAGACGCGCTCTTTCCTCGCCTGTGAGTTTGTCTCCGCTGTCGAGCTTCTCGATGACGGGGAACACGTCCTGTTCCTCATCTGTCGTGTGCTGATGCATCTCTTCAGCCAGTTCGAGGACTTCCCGCTCGATGTCCGCCAGCTCTGGGTGCTCTTCCGCGTGGACGCTCCGAACTTTCTCAGCGAGCTGCTTTAGCGCGGGCAGCTCCTCGCGGAGGTACTGGTGATGGGTGTCGACGACGTGTTCGATGAGTGTAGTCATCGAGTCCCATTCGTCCTCGCCGTTTTCGCTTTGTCGGCGCGCCTCGTCCAGTTGCTCCCGGACGGCATCGAGATCGAGGTCCGCTTCGGTACAGGCTGTCCGGAGCATCTGGTCACCGCCACAGCAGAAATCAAGCCCGACTGCTTCGAAGACACGAGCGAACGCCGGGTTCTCTCTGACGAGTGCGCCGAGCGGTCGGTCCGGATCGATTGGTTCAGTCATTGGTAGCTGTTACTTGCGTTCGTTGTAGGGAGCGCTCTGTTCCCCCGCTCTCGAAGTTTGGGTCGGTAGTCCATGGTCAGAACGGGACCTCCGTCTCTTCGTCGGCTGACTCGTCGACGGTCGGCTCGGCCTTTCCGATCAGGACTCTGAACTCACCGGGGTCCTGCTGGCGGTAGGTCCAGCGGAACTCCGGGCCCGCCTCGGCCTCGAACTGGTGGTACAGCGGCTTGGGGTCGTGGTCGTTCACCAGCACGAACCCGCTCCCGGTGTCCAGTTCGGCGTACGCCTCGAAGATCTGCTCGTGTCGCTGTGCCGGCGGGAGAGCTCTGACATCGAGTTCGTCGGTAATCTCGACTGACTCGTCGTCAGATGGGGCTGCCGAAACGTCATCGGCAGCGGTATCCGATTCACCGGACTCCCCCGTACTCTCAGTTTTCGTGATCTGGACGCGACAGCGGCCGGGCTCAGATTCGACGACCTCCCAGGCGAACGCGTCGCCGTACTGCTGTCTGAACTCCCGTTGCAGGGGCCGCGGCTCGTGTGGGGCGATGAGTTCCATCGTCCCGCCCTCGGGTATCATTCCGTATCGGTGATGGATCGTCGGATGCCGCTCCTGTTTGGGGATTTCGCGGACGTCGTACCGCGTAACGATGTCTTCATCGGTGGCCTCGGAATCGCCGGTCTTGACGATCTCGACCCGCCATTCGCCCCCGCCCTGACTCGCGTAGTCCCACTCGATTACGTCCCCATGCATCGATTTGAGCTCGTGGTACAGCGGCTTGGGATCGTGGTCGTTGACGAGGACGAACCCGTCACCCGCCGCCAGACCATCGAAGATATCCAGAAGCGCCTCGTGTCGCCGTTGTGGCTTCAGGTCACGGACGTCGATTGTGGGGAGCGACTCGTCCCCGAGCGGCTCGCCGACGGTCACCTGCAGCTCTCGCGGCTCTGCGTCGGGATGTGCGTATTCCCACTCCAGCGACCGGTCCTGTCCCAGCTGGTAGCGCACCAGCTGGGGGTCGATATCCTTGTCGGCCACGACTTCGATGGTATCACCGACCTCGGCTCCCGACAGTACGTCGAAGAGCTGTTCCCGGCGTTGTCCTTCCGACTGGTCTCGCAACTGAATCTCTCTTGGCATCTCTATACTGGATGGTACACGAGTGGACTGATGTCACCTGTCCCGAAGGGGTTCGGCAGCATTCCGATCCCTCTACCGATTGGACGGCAACCTGTCGGGTATCCTGTCACTGTCGTACCCGGTTCGAGACTGAGAACGGGCCGCGGATCCGCTCGCTAATACGTTCGCCGTCACGGTCTTCCGCTGACTTGTTTGACGACGTGGAACGGGCGGTTCCGAACCGGCGAGAGATTCGATAGCGGGTGCTGACACCACTCCCCGTCTATGGAACGCACTGCTCGCCGTCGCCGTCTCCCTCTGGACAGAGGCCCAGACACGCTCCATCCACCTGGCTTCGGAGACGAAACACACCGTTTTTCGGGAGGAGGAAGCCGATATCGAACGCCGTCTGATCGCCGAGGGTCGTATCTAACACCGATTGGAAGAAGGTGGAAACGACGCAGAAACGCCACCCAACCTCCGTCGCGAGAGCGTCCCCGCGATCCGTGAGCGTCACTCCCTGATATTTTTCGTAGTCCACCAGTCCCCGCTCGTCGAGTTTCGACACCATCTCCGTGACGCTGGCCGGGGTCACGTTCAAGAACTCCTGCAGTTCCCCGGTTGAAACCCGCTCCGTGGGAGATTCCGAGAGGACAGAGACGGCGAAGAGATATCGGCCTGCGCTCCGCTCGATATCGGAAACCGACGGCGTGAGCGACGAAGCGGACCCTGTTTGTGATTCTGAGGACATATCTCTTGGTCTCTCAGCTATTGCGGAAAGTGTAGTCCCGAACCCCTTCGCTCTGTCTCGGGTACGAAATCGACCGAACATCTCCGGCCCCAGGGTTTTGATTAGGTGTACCTAAAACTGATTAGCTTATGGGTACGGGAGAAGGTGAAAACAGGGCAATCTCGTTGCTCGGCCGCACCGTTCCGGTACAGGTACTCAAGCCGCGGCTCGTTCTGGCGCTGTTACTGACCGGGTCGCTGGCTGGCATCTGGGTCGCAAATCTGGCTGCCCCGGTGCTGGTTCGGGGTATCAGGTGGGTTACCCTCGCGACGCTCGGTGTTCTTGTCGGTGGGACCTACTGGCGACTCGCTCTCTTCGACCGGTCCGAGTTCGCCGATGACGACACGTACCGGACCGTCACGCACCGGTGGCAACGGATCGAAACACTCGCTGTCGTCGGATTCGTCCTCTCCGGGACTGTCCATCTCGGCCTCGGTGTCCGCGATGGCCAGTTCGGAACCGGCCGTGTGGCTCTCGGTCTCGGCGTCATCTCTGCCCCGGTTCTCTGGGTCGGTATCAGACGTATTGCTGACGGCTCGCCGACTCGCCGGGCGGTGTCGGTTCGGTCCACGCTGCTCCTCGCCAGCCTCGTTTCGCTTGCTGGATTCGCTTGGGTGGAAACGGGGACGACACTCGTGGACTGGGGGGTCCGGCTTGCTCACGTCGGCGCGTTCTCGCTGTGGCTCGGCGGCGCGATCTGGCACAACTTCGTCGTCTTGCCGACAGTACGGTCCCGACCCGACGCTGGCGAGGCGCTGAAACCACAGGCACACGCGTTCCGCCGCCACCTCCCCGTCGTTCTTCCGGTCGTGTTCGTGACCGGCGTTTACCAGACTGCCGGGCTCATCGGGCTGTCCGCTCCAGCGCTACTCGCTTCCCCGGTCGGGCACCTCGTTGCCGTCAAACTGCTCGTCCTCGCCGTCTTGACCGCAATGGTTGCCGCCAGCTGCAAGCGAAACGGGTAGTCGGCTTTACGGACCGCCACCACGGCCGAGTCGGCATCTCGCACCGACTGTCTTCGGGTCACGAGGTCCGTTCGCCGGTAATAGTCCAGAGCGTACTCTGTATCGATTTGCCCACAAAGTACCCGATAAGGCCCCATAGAACGCTACTTTCGACGCCTTGCAACACGGCTCCGACACCAGCACAGAGGACACCGAGGACAACGCCGGGATAGTTCTGTGCAGGCGATAGTACTTCCATAGACCTTTTCAGCTATTTGTGAAAAAGAGCATTCGTCCGAACCTGTTCGTGTCTGCGTTGACAGACCGCTACCGAATTAGCTGTGGCTGCTTGGGCTCCTCGTTTTGATGATCATTCAGCCCCCACCGATTGAGACCGGATAATCGTACAGTCAAGCGTCTTTTCCGGGACGACGATGGATGTGCCAGTCTCTCACAGCCATGTTTTCTTTTGTCTCGGATGCTACTCGGATTTATTCGCCAGTATTCACACATATATTACAGGAACTGTCGAGAGACGCTGCCGGGGACACACAGTAGTTCGCCGTCACGAGCGATTACCATCCGGAACGCCCCTCGGACTACCCGCTCTGCTACCGTTCGATACCTGACGCTCAAGCGATAGTATTCTGCCCTGTGGCCGCGCCGGCAGATCTCAGGCAAGCCTACCGGACTGGCGGTATTGGTAATCGCCAAAGCCCAGCAGTGGGAAGAAGAGTATCCCCAGAAACGCGAGCCCGAGCCCGAAACCGATGCCTCTCCCGAATGCTCTGGCCACTCCAGCGTGAATCTTGTACCACGCGTAGATGTTCACGAACGGGACCAGCAACAGCACTAACCACCACCACGCATTCTCGCCGATCTTGAGCATGATGTAGAGGTCGTATATCGGAACAATTGCCTTCCAGCCTGCGTGATCGGCCTTCTCGAATACCATCCACATCCCGGCAATCTGGATACCAGCAATCAACAGATTGAACAAGAGCAGTACGATATTACCACCGCCGCTGTTCTGGAGGGGGGCGGCTAACACTTCAAGCGGGACCATACCGGCACTAGTCCATAGGTATTCAAAAAAACAATGAATCTGTGTCATGACACTACTGCACTCTGGTGTTACAGATATACACTTGAACTGGTGAAAATACCCATCGGTCATCGGTGTCTTTCTGAACTACGGCACAGCGTTCTAAACTCGCAAAATGCACTTTGTAACCCCGTCGCCGCTCGTCCCCATCAGCCAGCGACAATCGAATACACTCAACTACCAACCACATTCGTTTCGGCCCGTTTGAACAGCCGACGGGTCGCCTACGAGTCCACCGTATCGCCGCCGGCGACACTTTGTTCTGTCGGCGGCTGAATGGTCAGATGGTCCCGCTTCGATTCGATGAGGGACGCCGGCAATCGAATGTCGCCGTCGGAATCCCGCTCAACGCCGAATATCTCCTGCACCTCGCTGTTGATGACAATCGTCTGAAGTTCCCCCGTAGCTGTATCGAGCGTAATGTTTTGCAGTGTGCCGACTTCGCGGCCATCAGTACTCACGACCCGGACGTTGGAGAGCTGGTTTGCGAGGACCGTTCGCATACTAGTCACTCATCCCGAAATTACCATAAAAATACTGATCTCTCCCAACTTCCCACGCCCTGTCGTCTCTTACTGCAAAACGACTGCATATGTTGATGGCATGAACATCGTCGACGCCGAAACGGCATAACAGAGATGACCGTTTGCAGCAGAGCGGCTTCGCCGGCTCTCCAAGCTGATTAGTACTGCCGAGTTCAACGTGGTTTTAAGCTATCGCAGACGGTTTTTCAGTCCCACTGCAACTGCCAGTCGTATGCAAGCGAATTGCCCTCCACCTGCAAACCGGTACTGTCTGCAGCATCGCCCTCGAATACATGCACAGTTGCCTGCTCTGCGGGAGGTGGTTCTGTGAGGGTTCGGTCGGTGGCGCTGGCCGCGGTGCTTATCGCCGCAACGGCGACGGCTCCGGGGCTGGCCGCTGCTGAGCAACAGGCCACGGTCTCAGAGGACAGTCTTCCACTGCACTCAGACGAACAGCAGGTGATCACCGGAGAGACCACGCTGGAATCCGGGACTGAGATGACGGTCAGAATCCAGTCAGCTGATGCGTCGAACCCATTCCTTCAGCAAAGACAGGTCAGCGTGCAGCCCAACGGGACGTTCGTCGCCCAGTTCGACATGTCTGGGGTGCCGGCGAACACGTCCTACGAACTGTCCGCTCACGTCGACGGTGACACGCTGTTTGAACGTACTGGAACCGTCGCTGAGTGCGACAGCAACTGTACTGACCCGGTACCGGATATCCAGACTCCGACAGAGACTGACGAGGACGAAAACGTCGTCACGGTCTCTCAGGGAGAAACCGCTGAAATTCCGGTCTCGATGACTGATGGCGGGAACAAAACGCTCTCCGTCGGCAGCGAGGCAGTCAATTATCAGATCAACGCGACTGTCAGCGACGACGACGATGACGGTGAGGTGCTGGTCCTCTTCGACACCGCGGCTGCCGGCACCGACGCGGAGACCCTCAGTGTCGCGGACGACGGCGACTCGCTCACCGTGACTGCGACAGAGCCGGAACTCCCGTCGACGCTTGCCCCCGCCGCGTACACCTACCGCGTGTTCGACGGCACGACCGACGATTCGCCGACTGTCGGGACGCTCGTCATCGAAGCAAACGAGACGGCAAACGAGGAGTTCGAGGTCGAGGAGACTGCCGAATTCGGCTTCGAGGAGTCGGTGACCCGGGCTCAACAGGGCGACACTGGTCGGATTCCAATCGTCCTCGCAACCGCTGACGCGGCCACTGTCTCTATCGGGAGCCCGGCCACCAACTACGAGATCAATGCGACCGTCCGCGACGGGAACGGCGATGATCGTGTCGTGCTCCTGTTCGACACCACGGCGGCCGGCCACGACGAACCCACCCTCGAAACCGCGGCGGACGCCGACGCCGTCGCAGTCGAGTCCGGTTCGGAGGTTGCCCTCGATTCGCAACTCGCCGCGGCGAGCTATGAATTGTCGCTGTTTCGCGGGACCGAGGCGGCCGACGAACCCGATGCGGTCGGCACACTACTGATCACTGATGGCACCAACTCCACTGCGGACGCGTCGTCCGATGGCGTCGATTCAGTTACAGGCGAAACGCCGGCCCCAGGGCAGTCACAGGACGCTGGCTTGGGAATCGGTACTGGCGCTCTCGCCGTCGGCGCAATCCTCGCCATTGCCGGCGTGGGGATATGCTTGCGGTCTATCATGAACTGACGCTGTGACGGGCATCTAACCGTCCGTTTTTTGAAACCACGTCTGGACTGTTCGAGGCGGCTTTTCTGGTCAGACACCCGCTCCCACCGATATAATTACAACTACAACGCCGGGAGCTGGCTCGGTGAGCTATTCGGCCCTGCGCGCTGACCGTCTACAACGGCCGTCTCGTTCTCGGAGCATAGTCTGTGCAACGTCAGTCCTCAGTCAGCAGCGCAGCCATACCGAGAACGGTGAGACAGAGACAGAAAAACAGCACCCCCGGCTCGACGACTTCGAAAACGAACCACGCGAGTGTGCTGGTTCCACTGACCGGTCCTGCCTGCGGACTTGCTGGGGCTAGAACGCCACTACTCCCGGCTGAGTCCGCCAGTTTCTCCGCGCCCCACTGGACGAAGAGGCTCGCGAAGCCGATGAGTCCCAGCCCAGTGACGACATCAGCCATCGACTGCTGGAGACGCGGCTCCAGGTCGCGGTCGCCGACGAGCACAATCGGATCGCTTGCGGGACCGTACACGGTCATCTCGTTGCCCTTCGAGGAGTAGACCGTCTCGACCGGTTCGATGAGCTCTGCGTCTTCGAGATTCGAGACGTGGTAGTGGACGTTCTGGACCGACGTGTCACACCGGTCCGCTATCTCGGACGGCGTTCCAGGCTTGTCGTACAGCGTGCGGAACAGCGACCGGCTGGTGTCCGATGCGAGCGCGTCGAGGACGTCGTCGGTTTCGTTCTCCGCAACACCGAGTACCCGCGGTGATTCGTCTGCTGTCCCGGTCCGCTCCTGTAACGTTTCGATAGGGCTCGACATGGGTCACTGTCGGATATATGATACGGCACTCCCCAAAGGTCTGTGGCTGGGTTAAAACGAGTTTTAACCATCAGTACGGTTCTGTGCTGCCCGCACCGCGCGGACTGGCTCGACCGCCCCGTGGCCGGTTCCGTTGTCGAGTCCCGGTCGTCCCACGTCTCTCGTGGTCTGTTCCAGCAGGTGTTCGGTTTCGCGGGGGGACAGCGACCCGTTTGCGTCCAGTAGCAAGGCTGCGGTGCCACCGACGTAGGGGACTGCGGCCGAAGAGCCGACGAAGCCGTCAGGTGCTGCGGCGGCGAACTGTCTATCCGGGGCCACGACGTCGACGCCGACTCGGCTATCGACTGTCGGGCCTCGTGAACTGAACGGTTCGAGCTGGTCGATACGGCTGTTGTACGCCCCGACAGTGACGGCTTTCCGGGCCGTGCCCGGAGCCACAATGCTGTTCCGAGTCGTCGTGTGCTGGAGGTCGTGCGTCGGTGACACGAGCCGGAGCCGCGCGCCAGTCGGCGATGCTGGCCCTCGAACGACGAGATAGTAGTCGCCGGGTCTGACGTCGGCAACGATACGCTCGTTTGGTACATCGTCACCGCGGTAGGGCTGTGAGCGGGCGACGAGACGGGAGTCGGTTCCGTTCGTCCGATACAGTTCGACTGTGTACTCCTCGTCTGCGTGGCCTCGGTCCCACGAGAGCCAGACCGTGATTTCGGTCCCGCCTCGAACGTAATTCTCCCGACTCCCGTTGGTAAACGCGACTGTCCGATTCTGGACGGCCTCGGACGTGTACTGCCCCGACCAGTGGGACTGCGCGAGATTACCGGCTGGGGCGATGAACACTGACCCACTCTCCGTCGCTCGCGTCGCACTCCGGGCGACCGGTCCGGTTCCATCGCCTGGCTGCCCGTAGAACGAAACGGGTGCGACAATCACGTCGACGTCCGCTTGAACGAGCCAGTTGACTGCCTGTCGGTAACTGTCGACGCTATCGACCCGGGCGAGATAGAGGTCGGCGTCCGGTGCGGTCCGCGACACGACGGCGGCCGTCGCGGTTCCGTGTGCCTCCCGTGTGTCGTCTACGGACCCACCGCCGAAGCTCCGTGTTTCGGTGACCTGTCCGGCAATCGGTTCCGACTCCGTGTCGAATCCGGTCGGATCGACGATGCCGACCGAGACGTTCGAACCTGTGACCCCGGCCGTGTGGAGACGTGCGAACCGGCCGGCTGCTCCGTCCGACACCGATACTGATGCGGCATCGGCCCTATCCGGACGGGGGTCTGTTGGCCCTGCCACTGCGAGCATTGCGATGCTACCAGTGAGTGATACGATTGCGACGACGGCCAGTAGCAGAACAGTCCGATCACGCACTGCTGACCACCTGCCGCGATACGCCCGTCGGAATGTGGGGCGCCGGCCTCTCAGCGAACACTGCCCGGGAATCGAGTGCCGTACCGAGATGTCCGGCCACTCGGTGATACATATCGTAGAACACGTCGCCTGTAAAAACCGACGCGCGTACATTCACATAGCAACAGTATAACCGGCATACACGTCGTTTCATGGTTACTTTCGGTCTGTGGTGTGGGTCTCAACTGTAGTGCCAACGCACTGTTAATTGAGCAGTCGACAACGGGGGGCGGGGTGTGCCCGTTGCCGTGTGGACACCCGGACTGGGATGGATTCCGATTCGTGGAAACCGGCGGCATACGGGGAGGGCGCTGGCAGCCGGGAACCGTCTCAGGCGGTCGCCGGCGTTTGACCCGTCGGTCGGGAGCATACTAAAGCTACCAGAGACTAAAAACTGGTTTTAAACGTCGAGAGCTGTGGGTTGTAGACAACCCACGCACCTTGGTACTCGCCGTCGACGGATTTGCACCGGACTGCGAGATGGAAGACAATTTTGGGTCGCCCATCGGATTCCGACTGGATGTTGCGCCCTGATATTGGCCTGCCGAGATTCAGGTGGGGCCGTTGGTTCTCGTTGTAACGTACCTCCTGGTAATTGTCGTCCTCTCCGGACTGGTGATCATCTCCCCCGGCGTATCGCCGCCGTCCGTCTTGGGAATGCTCTGAGGTGTCTTCCTCGTCGCACTCACGGTTGGTGCGCTCAGAATTGAGACCGTCTCACCGCGCTCTCTGCTCCCGCCTGTTCGCACACTGATTCCCGTGATCGGGGTGGTCATCGCGTTCTGGGGACTGTACAACCTCTGGCTCGTCGCCCTGTTCCATGCATCGATGAATCAGCCGCCGGTCGTCGTATCGATGAACATCCCGTCCGAGCTACATTTGGTCGCCAGTGTGATCGAGTATGCCGCCATCGTCTCGCTTGTCTACCTGACTGCTCGCGTGGTAGAACCTGCCGGGACACCGCTGATCTGGTCACGGCGGAACAACCCTGCCTCGACCGGGGACTGATACTGCCGGCTGTACGTCTGTGAAGAATCTCACCACCTCGGGGTGGCGAATCTCTTGAAATAGGTACAGCCGGCAGTATGAGCAGTCGCTCCGCAGTTGAGGTGTGGTCCGGGCCGTACGTGTTCCATTTTGTGTAGATGGCAACCAACCGTAACAGGCGGAGAGAGACTGGGCTTTATTTCCGCTTCGTACAGAGACGTGACCATGGATCTACAGACGGAAACCTGGACTGATATGGCGGCTGTCGAGACGAGCCTGGCGCTGCTTCCCGTCGGGAGCACGGAGCAACACGGGCCACACGCGCCGCTCGGGACGGACACGCTCGACGCCGAGGCGGTCGCCGAACGCGGTGCCGAGCGGTACGACGACCCCGTCGTTGTCGCTCCGGCAGTCCCTGTCGGCGTCGCCGAGGAGCATCGGGCGTTCACCGGCACGCTGTGGACCTCCGAGTCGACGTTTCGGTCGTACGTCCGGGACATCGTCCGGAGCCTCGCGAGCCACGGCTGGGACCATGTGGTGCTGGTCAACGGCCACGGCGGCAACATCGACGCGTTGCGGGAAGTGTCCGGCACGATAACCCGCCACGACGAGGCCTTCGCCGTCCCGTTCACATGGTTCAACGCGGTCGGCGACCACAGCACCGATATGGGCCACGGTGGGCCGCTGGAAACCTCACTCCTCCAGCACACGAATACCGAAACAGTCCACGAGGACCGACTGGACGAGGCGGCGGCCGGTGGTAGCGACGGCTGGGGGGAGTGGCAAAGCGGCGTCAACCTCGCGTTCGATGCAGACGAGTTCACCGAAAACGGCGTCGTCGGTGACCCGCGCGAGGGGAGCGCCGAACGCGGGGAGACGCTGCTGGAGTTGGCGACCGATTCTCTCGTCGACCTCCTCGATGAGATCGCGGACCGACCGGCCGGACCGCGTGAGTGAGGACTGACAGCGACATCGGTAGCGCAGGCGTGGATAGACTAACTGTGAATATATCTGGACATTTCAAATCTATCTGTCGGACAAGTGTGCGTCAATCGGTTTAGTATGGAGAAGGAAATACGCAGAACTGACGTTTGGAACTAAATCAGACTTAAATATAGCCATATGTGTGATAGCGGTCAGAATTTGTCCGGCACCATTGACGTTCCCGCGTATTGGCCGGAAGTGGATGCCCCGGTTCAGTCGTCGCCTGCCCCTCGCTTCCGGATCTGTTTCCCGCCGGCGTCTGGCGTCCGAAGCACCGCTTCGTCCGTTTCCGGACCCAGCACCTCCACGCGGACGCTCGACACTTTGTACTCGGGGATGCCGGCGGTCGGGTCGAACGTCTCGCCGGTGAGCTTGTTGACCGCGCCAGCTGCGAAGTGCATCGGGATGAACAGCGTCCCCGGGCCGACGCGCTCGGTCACCTGCGCCTTGACGACGATGTCGCCCCGGCGGGACTCGACGCGGACGTACTCGCCGTCACTGATGCCGAGTTTCTCGGCCGTCTCGGGATGCACCTCGACGAAGCTCTCGCCGACGTGGCTCATCAGCCCCTCGACGCGGCGGGTGATCTGGCCCGTGTGCCAGTGATACAGCACGCGCCCGGACGTGAGCGTGAGCGGGTACTCCTCGTCGGGAATCTCGCCGGGATGGCCGCCGTCGGCCGGAACGAAGCGGGCTTTGCCGTCCTCGAAATTGAAATTGCCGTCCTCGTAATCATAGAGATACGGCGTGCCCTCGTGGCCCTCGTCCCAGCAGGGCCACTGCAGGCCGTGTTCCTCGCCCGATTCGAGCCGGTCGTACGTGACGCCGCCGTAGATGGGCGCGAGCGAGTTGATTTCGTCCATGACCTCCCGCGGGTGGTCGTAGTCCCAGTCGTAGCCCAGCCGACGGGCCAGCGCCTGCGTGATTTCCCAGTCCTGGCGGGCCTTGCCCGGCGGCTCGGACGTGGGGCGGACCCGCTGGATGCGTCGCTCGGTGTTGGTGAACGTACCGTGTTTCTCCGGCGAGGTGGCCGCCGGCAGCACCACGTCGGCGTAGTCCGCCGTTTCGGTCATGAAGATGTCCTGGACGACGAGGAACTCCAGGTCTTCCAGGGCCTCGGCGGCGTGCTGGATGTCGGGCTCTGAGAGCGCCGGGTTCTCGCCGACGACGTACATGCCGCGGAGGTTCCCTGCGTGGGCCTCGGCGAGCATCTCTGGTACTTTGAGTCCGGGCTCCTTGGGCGGGCGCTCGCCCCACGCGTCGGCGAACTTCTCGCCGACCTCGTCGTCGGCTGGGTTCTGATAGCCCGGGAGACTCCCCGGAAGGGTCCCCATGTCGCCACCGCCGCCCTGAACGTTGTTCTGGCCGCGGAACGGCGAGAGGCCGGCTCCCGGCTTGCCGACCTGCCCGAGGACGAGCGCGAGGTCGGCCATCGCGATGAGGTTCTCCGTGCCGTGGCTCTGTTGGGTCATCCCCATCGCCCAGCCGAAGACGACGCTGTCGGCGTCGGCGAGTGTCTCGGCCGCCGAGGCGAGTTCCTCGGGTGACACGCCCGCCAGTTCCTCGACTTTTTCGGGCGTGAACGCCTGGACTTTCTCCTTGACTTCCTCGAAGTTCTTCGTGTTGCGCTCGATGAACTCCTCGTCGTGGAGGTCGTGTTCGATGATGTACCGCATCAGGCCGTTGAGCCAGGCCACGTCGTAGCCGGGGTTCGTGCGAGTGTACTGGTCGGCGTGTTCGGCGATGCCGATTTTCCGCGGGTCGAACACGACGAGGTCGGCCCCTTCCCGGACGTTCTGCTTGATGCGAGTGGCGAGCACCGGATGTGACTCCGTGGTGTTGGAACCGCTGATGAGGTAGGCGTCAGCCTCGCCGATGTCCTCGTTGATACGGTTGGTCATCGCGCCGTAGCCAAGCGTTTGCTGGAGCGCTGCGACCGTCGAGGAGTGGCATAGCCGGGCGCAGTTGTCGATGTTCTTCGTGCCCAGCACCTGCCGGGCGAACTTCTGGACGAGGTACGCTTCCTCGTTGCTGCCCTTCGAGGAAGCGAGACAGCCCAGCGAGTCGATGCCGTGCTGGTCCTGAATCTCGGAGAAGCGCTCGGCCACATAATCGAGCGCCTCGTCCCAACTCGTTGGTTCGAGTTCGCCGTCGTCGTTGCGGATGAGCGGCTCGGTGACCCGCTGTTTGCTGTTGGCGAACTCGTGGCCGAACTTCCCCTTGACGCAGGTCGAGAAGTTGTTCGCGGGCGCGTCGTCGGGGTCATCGACCGGGACGACGCCGAGTGAGTCGCCGTCCTTGCCCCACATCTCGAAGCGACAGCCGACGGCACAGAACCCGCAGGTCGTCTCCTGCTTGTCGATTTTCGAGAGGCGGTAGTCGCTGACCACGCTGGCGATGTCGAACAGCCGGCCCTCGGGCATCGTGTTCGCTGCGATACTCTCGGCGGTGTGTTCGCCGGCGAGGAACGCTTTCTTGCCGTAGTCCTTGGCGATGTCACCGGCCCGCCGTTTCGCCGCAGACGCGAACTTGGCCAGGCCCTTCTTCCCCTTCGGCGCTCTCGGGTCGCCGGGCTCGAACCCGCGGTTCGGAGCGGTGGTGTCGTCGATGGTCTCGACGTCCTCGTGCTCGATGACTTTCCCGATTGAGTTCCGTTGGGTAAAGCCCGGAAGCGGAAGCGTCGCCGCACCGCCGATCCCCTTCTCTGTCAGCGAGCCGGTGGGGCACACTGTCGCGCAGTGGCCACACGAGACACACTCCGAGTCGTGCATGGTTTCGGCGTCGGACTGGAAGCCGATACGGGTGTCCTCGCCGTGGCCCTCGATACGGAGGACACCCTCGACCTGAACGTCGTTGCAGGCGTCGACACAGCGGTTACAGAGGATGCACTTGTTGCGGTCTATCTGGATGAACGAGGAGGTGTCGTCGATGGGTTCGTACTGGTCGCGCTCGTCGAAGACGCCGTAGCGGGGGTGGTCGACGTCTTCGCTGATAGCGGCGTCTTGCAACTCACAGCGGCCGTTCCCGTTGCAGGTGGTACACCGGAGATTGTGGTTCGAGAGCACGAGGTCGAGATTAACGCTACGGGCCTCCTCGGCGTCGGGGGAGCCCGTCGAGACGGTGAGGCCGTCTTCGGCGGGGAACGAACACGACGGGACGAGGCCGTGTTCAGCCGTCTCGACCATGCAGGTGCGACACTCGCTGCGCGGGCCGATCTCGTCGCTGCAGTCCCCACCGCGGTCGTAGTAACACAGCGCCGGCACGTCGGCGTCGTCTTCGACGCCGTCCGCGCCGGGGTCGACGCTGACGACGTCGTCATCGAGGTCCTGTAGGGCGTCGATGATGGTCGACCCCGGACCGACGGTGACGGAGTGGCCGTCGACGGTGAGCGTCGTCGGGTCGTCCGTGTCGGTCCCCACGTCGGGGTCGTTGGCAGTTCCGGTCTCGAACTCGCGGGTGACTGCTGTCTCGGGCTGTGGGTCGTGTAGGTCTGGAACTCGTGGAATCGATTTGTCTGTGCTCATAGTTTCTCCGTGCAGGTGCCGCTGGGACAGTGGCCGTCCGTGTGGGCGCGGAACTCCGGCTCGAACTCGTCGATGGCGGTGGTCACCGGCCGCGGCGCGTGCGCACCGATCTGGCAGTTGCTGGACTGGCGCATCACACGGCCCAGTTCGCGTATCTTGTCGCTCTCGAACGAACCCTGGTAGATGTCGCGAAGGAGTTCAGCGAGCTGTTTTGTCCCCTCACGACCGGGGACACACCGGCCGCTGTTTTCCATCGACGCGAACCGGGCCCGTTTCCCGACCGTCTCGACGGCACAGCGGTCGGTGTCGAACAGTTCGACGACGCCGTCGGTCCCGAGGCCAGCGGCTCGAAGCGACTGGGCGGTCGGTGCCATGTCGAGGTTTCGAGTGATGCCACCGAGGACGCCGCCGACACAGGCCATCTTGCACGAGCCGTCCATCTCGACCGCCTCGCGGGCCGCCGTGAGGCTGCCGCTCGATCCGAGTTCGACCGTCGCCGGGTCCGGAACGTCGCCGGTGACGGTTACGATTCGCGTCCCCGGGTCCGCGGCGTCAGCATCGATGCTTTCTGGCTCGGCGACGGCCCGCTGGACCTGTGCGAACGTCCGCGGCGTGTGGATGACTGTTGGGCGACCGTACAGGCCGTGCTTGGCCGGTGAAGGCGGCTGGAGCCGCGGTTCGACGCGGTCAGCCCCCTCCAGTGCTTCGAGCGCCGCCGTGGGTTCGCCGGCGCGGAACTCGTCCGGACCGGCCACCAGTTGCGGCACGACGGGGAGCGTGTCGGCGGCCGCGTCGATTGCCTCTCGGAGGTGCGCCTGTAAACCCGTCTGTGATTCGTTGATGTAGATGACAGCGTCCTCGGCGTCCACGTACCTGGCGACCGCCGCAATCCCGTCGAGGACTGCCATCGGTGCTCCGGACAGGAGTGTTTCGTCGCCTGTCGGGAGGGTGCTGGCGTCGTTGGCGTTGCAGACGACCACCGGGTCGCCGTCGGTCGCTCTGACCGTTTCCCACACGTCGGTGATTGGCTCGTCGGCGGCCGCGTCCCCGCGGCCCCGACCCAGCAGCCCGGCTACCGCCGCAACGTCGGCGGTCCGCTCAGTCGAGACAAACGACCAGTCGGCCGCGTCCAGCGGGGCGACCCAGCCACAGGGACCCAGCACCGACCGTCGGCCGACCGAGAGCGGGCCGCGCTCCGGGACGGGAAGCGACGCCGTCTCAGGGTCGTGCTCGACGACGGCGTCCGCGTCGGCTGTCAGTACTGTCCCCGCTTCGAGTTCGTCGACGAGGTCACGGACGGTCCTCGGTGACGGGTCGCCGTAGAACGCTGTCCGTCCGCCACTCGTGACCATTACCAGCGGCGTGGCCGCTGTGATGCCCGTCGGCCCCGTCCTGACGACCGGGACCGAGTCCGCCGCTGTCCGTGCCGCGGAGCGGACCCGGTCCCCGCTCTGTGACCCGCCATCCGTCGACACGCGGACGACGGTCGTATGAGCGAAGGCCGTGGTTTCCTGTGTCATACTCTGTGCGTCGTGCTGAACGATTAAAAACCCCGGCCGAGCGGTCCCGGTCGCAGTGGAGCCATCTATCCCCACAACATATCACTTGCGTATACACTGATCGGACAGCGCTGGCCGGGTCGTTCCGTCGAAACAATGAGGCAGCGGGACCTTACCCCAATCGAAACGATGAATCCACGATTCGAGGAAGTCAAAACGGAGGCGTCAGCCGCGATAACCGAATCCGACCTGCGCTCGGTGTACACTGGCATCATCCACGAGGACGGCCGCCACGAGTACTACTTCGGTAACGACACCGAAGAGGCGGCCGAACTCCGCGAGGCAGCGGCGATACAGCTCGGGATGTTGCTTCGCGTCCTCGCGGACCGCTCGGACAGTAGCGTCGGGGAACTGACGACCCTCGCCGCTGAGCGAGCCGAACAGATGGAACTGCGGTAGAGAACGGAGCGGCCGTACTCGCTATAGTAACAATTGAAACGATTTACACACTGATCGCACTGCAGTCGTGCGATCAGGTGTGCATTGATTTTCAATGGCTACTATAGTCGGCGGTGGCGATGGCTTCGATTTCGACCGCTGCGCCCTTCGGCACCGCACCCACGCCAACGGCGCTCCGTGCCGGCGGGTCCGACTCGAAGAACTCGCTGTAGGCCTCGTTGAACACGTCGAAGTCGTCGATGTCGTCGAGATAGACCGTCGTCTTGAGCACGTCATCCAGCGAAAGGTCCTCTGCCGCAAGAATCGCCTCGACGTTACGGAGACACTGCCGCGTCTGGTCGGCGACTGGCTCGTCGTCGAGGAGTTCGCCGTCTGTCGTTAGCGGAAGCTGCCCGGCAGTGATGAGGAGGTCGCCGTTCGACGCTGCCTGACTGTACGCGCCGACCGCGGCCGGTGCCTCGTCGGTGCTGATTACGCGCTTCATACCCAACCCTACCTGACCTCGTTGCATAAATCCCGCCCGTGTCGGGTCGCACTCGCACAACGTTCTCGGGAGCTTACCAGTTGTGTCCAGTCATTGATTGATGACGACAATCGCGGTCAGCGCCAGTCCGATGCCCGCGGCTTTCGTCAGCGTCATCGACTCCCCGAACGCGATGACGCCGATGACTGCGGCGGTGATGAAGTACATCCCACCGATGGTGGAGACCACCGACGTCGACCCGACGGTTACGCCGACGAACGTCGAAACCACGCCGACGGCTGCCGCGACGCCGGCCGCGCCCGCGAACAGCAAGCCTCGGTTCGTGACGACCAGTGACGCGTCGGAGACAGCGACGTACATGCCGGTGACGACAGTTGCGGCCGCATACGACACGAACGCCGCAGTCTCCGGGTCCATCGTACTCGACGCGACGTTGCCGAACGCTATCCAGAACCCCCAGGCTATCATCGTCCCCAGTCCGAACAGGACGGCGGCGTTCATCTGTCCGGCCTCCGCGTGAGTCGGTTCCAACTCCCTCCAAGCGCTCCTGGCGAACAGCGACATCTGTACTCGTGCAATCGACGCATTGATAAGATCGTACGGGGCCCGCTGTCTTGAGTGCGGTGTCCGCTCGCCGCGTGTTTTTTATATCGACTCCGACAACAGTATGTCAATGGCTAACGTCCCGGAAGACTCCTCGGACCGGACACTGGAGGACGTGTTCTATCCGGCCGACAGGGTTCCGTTCGTGGAGTGGGACGAGCTATCCGGCGCGAAGCCGACGGTCGTTCTGACCGGTGTGGTAACGCTCCTGGCGTTCGTGACCGGACTTTCGAATCTCAGTCAGGCGTCGCTGGCTCTGGATGGCCCGCTGACCGCAGTCGTCGACCTTCCGCTACCCTTCGTCCGGTTCGGTGGGGTGTTGTTCGCGTTCATCCTCGGCGTCGTGACGGTCGGGCTCCAGCGACGCAAGCGACTCGCCTGGCGCGTCGCGGCTGTCGTGTTTCTCGGTCTGGTGCTCTTGCCGCTTGCCACGTTTCAGCCCACGGACATCCCCCTACTGGTGATGACGCTGGTCACGTACCCGTTGCTGGTCCGGAACCGCCACCGCTTCGACCAGTCGCTCGCCCTCTCGCCGATTCAGATCGCGTCGCTGTCGGCGATTTTCGGGGTTATTCTCTACGGGACTGTGGGCGCGTACGGACTTCGCGCCCAGTTTCTCGAACTCGACAGTTGGAGCGATGCCGTCTACTACGTCGTGGTCACCATCGCGACGGTCGGCTACGGCGATATCACACCCGTGACAGCGGAAGCACGGTGGTTTTCGCTCTCGATCATCCTGTTCGGGACCGGTGCGTTCACCGTCGCCGTGGGCGCGCTCATCGGGCCGGCTATCGAGTCCAGAATGGCGACAGCGTTCGGAGTCATGACAGCATCAGAACTCACACTTCTCGAGGACCATATCGTGGTTCTGGGGTACGGAGACGTTACGGCATCGCTGCTCGAGGAACTAGGCGACGAGACGGAAGTCGTCGTCGTCACGCCCGACGAAGAAACGGTGGCGTCGCTGCAGGGCGAGGGCGTGAATCTGCTCACCGGTGACCCCACCGACGAGGATGTCCTCAGGGACGCACGCGTCGGGTCGGCAAGCGGCGTTGTAGTGGGGAGTAACGACGACGCACGGGACGTGCTCGCGGTTATTGCGACGAAAAACGTCAATCCGGACATTCGGACAGTCGCGGCGGCGACCGCCGAGAAACACGTCGAGAAGTTCCGCGCGGTCGGAGCGGACGAAGTTATCAACCCTCGCTCCATCGGCGGACGCCTCCTCGGGCAGTCGGTACTGGGCCGCGGGTCGGGCGAAGCTCTGCTGGACAGAATCGGGACGGACGGCGACGGGACCGAAACCGACGCCCCGAACTAAACTGTCCTGCAGCCTGCCTGCCACTGACAGGACCGAGACGCCCTGACTCCAGTTTGAAGCGCGCTCTAGGATAGTAATATATGTATTCGATACTGAATATCAGGGTATGGCCACCTCGGACGCCAGTGGCATTGCGGAGATCGTCGGCCGAGTACTGGTGCCACTGTGTGCCGCGTCCGGGGCGCTCGTGCTCGCGGGGTTCTTCTTTCCGACGCTCGTCGGCGAAGCCGTGACCGGCCCGGCGTGGCTGACTATCGCCCTCGTGTTTTTCAGCTCTGGACTGTGTTACATCGCGCTGCTTCCGTACTCCGAAGACGACACCGCGCCGGCCGCGGCCGATGTCCTCCTTCGGGTCCGTAGGACTGATGTCCGGCAGGCCGTCCGCGAGTTTCTCACACAGCACGAGCCAGCGATCCTCACGTTCCCGGTGCTCGTGTTCGCCGCGTTCTTCGGGCTCCAGGCGGCATACCCGACACGGACGACCAATGCCGTTGACGCGGCAGCAGCCACGGTGCTGCGTGGTGGTGGCCCGCTGTTTCTCGCCGCCGTCTTCCTCTCCGTCTGTTACTGCCTGTTCTTGCTGGTGGGTCCCTGGGGCGACATTAAGCTGGGCGGTCCGGATACGGAGCCAAGCTACACCTATCCGACGTACTTCACGCTCGTGTTCACGGCCGGTATCGCGGCCGGACTGGTGTTCTGGGGCCCGACAGAAGCCCTGTTTCACTTCGAGCAGCCGCCCCCCTACGTCGGTGTAGCGGCTCAATCACCGGAAGCTATCAACGGCGCGCTGCTGTACACCCTCTTCCACTGGGGCGTCTCGGCCTGGAGCGCCTACGCCGTCATCGGTGTCCCGATAGCGTACTTCGCGTTCACCCGGGGTGCACCGCTTCGCGTCTCGACGGTGCTAGCGCCGATTCTCGGCGCTGAGGGGCTAGATTCGGTGTGGGCCAAACTCGTCGACACGCTGGCCGTCTTCGCCACTATCGGCGGCATCGCCACTTCAGTCGCGCTCGTGAGTGAGCAGTTCCTCGCCGGTATCAACTACCAGTGGGACGTGGCAGCCGGTGATGTTGGGCCGGTCCTGTTCGTCGGTGGATTGACGCTGATATTCGTCGTCTCCAGCGTGACCGGAATCCACCGCGGCATCCGCCGTATCGCCGGTCTCAACATCGTCCTGTTCGGCCTGTTCGCGCTCCTCATCGTCGCCGTCGGTCCGCGGTCGTTCATTCTCCAGCGAGGAACGCAGGCGCTCGGGACCTACGTGGTGGCGTTCGTGCCGTTGAGTCTCCACACGGGCGGGCAGTGGGTCACGGAGTGGACCGTCTGGAACTGGTCGTGGTGGTTCTCCTGGGCTCCCTTCGCGGGGCTGTTCGTCGCCGCCCTCTCCCGCGGTCGTCGGGTCAGGACCGTCGTGTTCACGAGCGTCGTCGCAACCTCGGCGGCGACGATGGTCTGGTTCCTGCTACTCGGTGGTACGTCGCTGTTCATCCAGCAGACGGGCCGGGCCGATATCCTCGCCGCTATCGCACAACGAGGGGGTTCGGAGGCTATCGCCGGGTTCCCGCTGTTCGCGTCGCTGCCACTGGGACAGCTCCTGATGTTCCTGTTTCTCGCGCTTATCATCGTGTTCATGACCACTTCGGCGGACACCTCGACGCTCGTCGTCTCGGTTCTGGCGACGCGCCGGGGACTCGCACCGTCGACGACGCACATCGCCTTCTGGGGCGTCTTCCAGGGTGCGGTCGCCGTTTCGGTGTTGTTACTGGGGGGCGCTGAGACGCTACAGGCGCTGGCTGTTCTGACCGGCGGGCCGTTCGCCGTGATATCGCTCGTGGCGGCTGGCGGGCTGACCGTGACCTGGTACCGGAACGAACAGGACCACACGTCCCTCGTCAGGCGCGCCGTCAGGAAACTGCCGGACATTCAGACGCATCACGACGTGGACCCGCCAGAAAAGAAATAAACCGCGGGCGTTGCGGTTTCAGGCCTCGGCGATCCCGGTACAGAAGTTCTCGACGATCTGTTTCCCGGCGTCAGTCAAGATGCTTTCCGGGTGGAACTGGACGCCGATGTGTGGTTTCTCGGCGTGCTGGACGCCCATCACGATGCCCTGCTCGTCGTTCGTGTGGGCTGTTTCCTCGAGCGTGTCCGGTAGTTCCGTGGCCTCGACAGCCAGCGAGTGATACCGCCCGACTTCGAAGGGGTCGTCGACCCCGTCGTACAGCCCCGTCCCGTCGTGGTGGACTTCCGAGGATTTCCCGTGGACCACGTCCGGTGCATGGCCGACGGGGGTTCCGTGGGCCGCACAGAGCGCCTGGTGGCCCAGACAGACGCCGAGCGCAGGGTATTCCGTCTCGGCGAAAACGTCGATTGACACGCCGGCATCCGCCGGCGTCCCGGGGCCCGGCGAGACGACGACGCCGTCCGGGTCGAGGTCGCGGATGCCGTCCACGTCGATAGCGTCGTTCCGGCGGACGGTGACAGCGTCGAACTCGCCGACGTACTGGACCAGATTGTAGGCGAAGGAGTCGTAGTTGTCGATGATGAGTATCATCGCATCCCCTCCATCGGTTCGGTCCCGGATTCGACCGCGAACGACCCCTGTTCGCCGAGCGCCTCGTCGACAGCAGTGACGAGCGCCCGGGCCTTGTCCAGCGTCTCTCGGTACTCTGCCGCCGGAACGGAGTCGTGGACGATTCCGCTTCCGACCCGAAGCCGATATTCGCCATCGTAGTGAACCAGCGTCCTGATGGTGATGTTCAGCGTGGCTCGGTCGTCGAAACCGAACATCCCGATGCTGCCGGTGTAGGGGCCCCGGCGCGTCGTCTCCACTTCGTCGATGATCTCCATCGTCCGGGGTTTCGGCGCGCCGGTGATGGTTCCGCCGGGGAACACCGCAGCGACCGCATCGGCGATGCTCACGTCGTCGCGCAACTCTCCGTCGATGAGAGAGACGAGGTGCATCACCTCGGAATACCGGTCGACGCGGCGGTACTCGGCGACGTCGACAGACCCGTACTCGCTGACCTTGCCGAGGTCGTTGCGTTCGAGGTCGACCAGCATCGCGTGCTCGGCCCGCTCTTTCTCGTCGTTGCAGAGGTCATCCTCCAGTGATTCGTCTTCTTCTGGAGTCGCGCCCCGCGGGCGGGTACCGGCAATCGGCTCTGTCAGCAACTGGTCGCCATCGACGTCCAGCAGCAGTTCCGGGCTGGCGCTGACGAGGTCGACGCCGGGGAACTCAAGTAGGGCCGAGTACGGGGCCGGGTTCACCCGGCGGACGGCGTCGAAGGTGTCGACCGGATGGACGGCCGCCGGGGCGGTCAGCCGGTGTGATACGTTCGTCTGGAAGGTGTCGCCGTCCCTGACGTACTGTTTTATCTGTCGGACGCGGTCGGCAAACGCCGCCTCGCCGCACTCGCTCTCGAAGGTGGCCTGACTCGCCGCGGTCGGCTGGGCCCGGACGTGTGTCTCACCGCGGATGGCGTCCTCGGCCAGTTCGCGGGCCATCTCACGGCCGCGGCCGTATGCCGCTCCAGGAGACCCGTCGACGATGGGACACGCTGTTACGTGTAGTTCCACCTCCCCGTCGTGTGGCTCCTCCCACGCGGCGACGCAGTCGAAGACGCCTAACTGGAGCCGTGGGAGGCCGTCCGAAACGGTCGTCTCCGGGATATCTTCGAGCTCCCGCGCCACGTCGTACGACAGCCAGCCGAACGCGCCACACGGGTACGGAACCGTACAGTCACCCCGCACCAGGTGTTCGCGGTCGAGTAGCTCGTCGATGGCCTCGATACTCGGACTCCCGCCGTCCTGTGCGGGCGTTGCCCCCGCAGAGACTTCGATTTGCTCGACCGGGTTGACGCCGAAGTACCCCCAGCCCGACTGCCCGCCGGTCGTTTCGAGATAGAAGCCGTCTGCGTTCCCGTCCCGTACACGGCGATACGCCTCGAACGGGTCAGGGACTGTGACGCGTGCTTCGACCGGCACGCGAGCGCCGTCCGCTGCGGTCCTCGCGGTTTCGATGAACGATTCTCTGTCGGTGCTGATCCGAATCTCACTCATAGTGCAGTTGCTCCCGGACGAGAGGCTCATGCCTCCCGGTATGGTTGTGTAGACCAACCACGGGTTCGGACAAAAACCTTCGGTCCCCCGACCTCTGTCGGAAATACTGTCGATTTGTCGACCGCTTGTGGTGGCTCACTGGACGAATAGCCGTCGGGACTTCAACGGTTGGACTATTCCGCATCTCCCACTATACCCGCAGGGTTTGAGACGGGTATCGAACGCTTGCCCGGCCCCGGCAGCCGACCGTCCAGCAGCGGTTCCCACTCCGGACACCTGACCGGGGACTCCCGGGACGATAGCGAACCTAGCAATAATGACTACAATCATCGACGGCAACGAGATCGGCGACCAGATCACAGCGGGCGTCGCGGCGTGCACGGACACGCTCGTCAGCGAGGGTGTCACACCAGGGCTGGCGACGGTGTTGATGAGCGACGACGGCGCGAGTGAGACGTACGTCTCAATGAAACAGCAGGCCTGTGAGGAGATCGGCATCGAGGGGTTCCATCACGAAATCAGCGCGGACGAACCGGCTGAGACGCTGTTTTCGACCATCGACGAACTGAACGCGGACCCGGCCGTCCACGGAATCCTCGTACAGATGCCGGTCCCCGTCCACGTTACCAAACGCGACGTATTGGAGCGCATCGATCCGATGAAAGACGTCGATGGGTTTCATCCCGAAAACGTCGGCCGGCTCGTCGCGGGGAACGCACGATACAAGCCCTGTACGCCCCACGGAATACAGAAGATACTGGCCGAAACTGGTGTCGAGACGGAAGGGAAAGACGCCGTTGTCGTCGGTCGCTCGGACATCGTCGGCAAACCGATGGCGAACCTGCTCATCCAGTACGGGCCGGGCGGGAACGCGACGACGACCGTCTGTCACTCCCGGACCGAGGACCTCGCCGAAAAGACCCGCAGCGCGGACATCGTGATCGCCGCCGCCGGGGTTCCGGAAATGATAGACGGGTCCATGCTCTCGGACGGCACCACGGTCATCGACGTGGGTATCAATCGGGTCGATGCTGACACCGACAAGGGATACGAACTCGTCGGCGATGTGGACTTCGAGAGCGCGAAAGCGATGGCGGACGCTATCACTCCGGTTCCGGGCGGCGTCGGCCCGCTCACCATCGCGATGCTGATGTACAACACCGTGAAAGCGGCTAGCCTGCAGTCCGGCGTCGATATTTCCCTCCCATAGGACGGGGCCACGGCCCGTCCGCAGGGCTTCCTGCGTGGATTGCTACACGGTTTCGACTTCGCCACATTCCGGGCACGTAATCAGGAGTTCACCGGCCGGGTTCTGTCCCCCTTCGATGACGTTGTGGCCGCTAGCACACTGTTCGTGCATATACACCTCGTGGCTGTCGTGCTCACGCAGCCAGATGTGGCCCTCCTCCGGTGGGGAGACGATGCCGTGACAGAAGTAGCACTCGCCGTTCATACAGACTCGATGACAAGCCAGTCTCAAATAGCTACCTCTCAGTGTGGGATTCTGCTCGTTTGCAGTTCTACTGCGCCAGCGAGAACACAACATATCGCCAAAGGGACAACTGTTGTTTCAGAACTAAGGTGATTCAGCCCAACCATCCGATATGGACTACTGTTACACCGGCAACACACACGAGAACCTGTTCGAGGCGTACCGGGCCGACGAAGAGCCGTTCCCTACCCAGACACAGATGGAGTTCCCGCGACGGGAACACCGACGGCCGGAAGTCGACATCCTCAAGCGACTGTTCTTCCCGACCTGCTGGAACGCCGCCGAACTGGTCCGGGACGAACTCGCCGTGCTGGACCGTCTCGACGCTCTTGGCGGCCTCTTCTTTGCCGGTATCAGACCGTACTCCGGATCTGACCCCGCCGAGACAGTCGACGCTGTCATCGATCAACTCCCAGCGGTTCGAACGCGACTCAAGAAAGACGTCGAGGCCGCGTTCAAGGGCGATCCGGCGGCGAAGACGTACATGGAAATCATCCGATCTTATCCGGGGTTCATGGCGATACTCGTACAACGGGTCGCACACACACTCTACGAGGCCGGTGCCTCTGAGTACGCTCGCGAACTCACCGAATACGCCAAGACTGAGACCGGTATCGACATCCATCCCGGCGCTGAAATCGGCGACTACTTTTTCATCGACCACGGGACCGGCGTTGTCATCGGCGAAACCACGACCGTCGGGGAATGGGTCCGTCTCTATCAGGACGTGACGCTCGGGGCGCTCCACTTCGAAGCCGACGAGAGCGACGAACACAGATTGAAAAAGGGGTACAAACGGCACCCGGATATCGGCGACCACGTCGTCATCGGCGCGGGCACGAAAGTCCTGGGCGCTATCACCGTTGGCGACCACGTCAGTATCGGGGCGAACTCCTGGGTCACCGACGACGTTCCGGACCAGACGAAAGTGTACGTCACAGACCACCCGACACAGGAACGGAAACGAACCAAGTAAAACGGCAACCGGTACCGCGCGGTTTCTGAAACCGCAAAGCTACCACTAGTCGGCCGGACAAACGGTTCTGGCTGGTGTCACCGGCCCGGAAATCGCCCACACTGCCGCTGTCAGTTCAGTCGCCAGAAGTATTTCGGCTCTTATACGTTAAGATAACAACTGTACCAGCATTAGTCTCTGTTTCAATCACGACCGCCGGGGCCTTCTAGTCGTCACCGGGAACGAACTCGACGACGCCGCTCAGATTTCGTGACCAGACGCCCTCACTTAGGTCGAGTCCGTCGTTCCACTTCCCGACGACGGTCGAAACTGCGAGGTCGCCGGTGACGTTGTTCATCGTCGCAATCCGCCCGAGAATGGGGTCGACGCCAGCGACGAACCCGACGACCTCCAGCGGGAGGCCGACCTGCGTGAGAATCACGGTGAGCATGACGATGCCCGCTCCCGGAACGCCGGCGGTTCCGATGCTGATGAGAACGGCCACGATCAAGACGAAGACCTGTTCTGTGAGCACCAGTGGCTGTCCGACGACGTTCGCGGCGAACATCACGGTGACTGCCTGCCGGATGGCGGCCCCGTCCATGTTCGCCGTCGCACCGACTGGGAGCGTGAATGAATACACCCGCTCGGCGATCTGCAGGTCTTCGTCCGCATTACGCATCGTGACGGGGAGCGTTCCGCTCGAGGACCGAGTCGCGAACGCGGTTACCATCGCGTCTTTCGCCCCGCTGAGGAACGCAATCGGTGACACGTCGGCAACCACGCCCATCAAGAGAACGAGATAGGTGAAGCCGATGTGAATGACGATTGCGATAGTGACTGCCAGCACGAGTTCGCCCAGTGAGGAGAACAGTCCGATACCTTCAGTGCCGATTCCGGACGCCATCAATGCGAATACACCAAGCACACCGAATTCGAGGACCCCACGAACGATGACAAACATCGCTTCAGCACCCACTTCGAAGGCCTCGAACACTGAATCGACACTATCCGCGAGCGCGTCTTGCTGGGCGCGGACGTACGTCAGCGCGATTCCGAACACGATGACGAAGAAAACCGTCGCCAGCAGATTCCCCTCCGCGAGCGCCGCGACGGGATTGTTCGGCACGATACCGAGAACGACATCCAGCAGCGACGGCGGCGCTTTCGATTGCGCTTCACCGCCGCCGAACTCGAGCCCCCGGCCCGGCTGAAGCACGTTTGCAACCGCGAGGCCAACGATACCTGCGAGGGTCGTCGTCAGGGCATAGAGCCCGACTGTCGCACCGCCGATCCTTCCAAGCTTCGCGGGGGAGAGCTGTCGAATCCCGGTCAGCAGTGTGAAGACGATGATCGGGATGACCAGCATATTGAGCAGCCGAAGGAAGAGGTCGCCCACTGGTCTGACGACAGCCATCTGCTCCCCGAACGCGATACCAGCACCTGCGCCCAGTACGAAGGCGACGAAGATACGCCAGATGAGTGGGATGGATCGATACCGGCTCCATAGCGTGCGAATGGGTTGTATCATAGTACACAGCAACGGGTAGTCTTATAAAAACCCGTCAGCCCCGCCAGTATGTGCACGCGGCTATGATGCGGGCTTCGCTTACAAGATTCCGTTTGCAGACGGATTTGTCGGTACATAGCAAGTCCTGTCGCCGATCCGCTGAAAAGATAGCAAAATAACGGCTGTAGTTCGCATGTTTTCAGAAATCCAAGGCCGCTATCACTCCTGCCTGACGGTCATTATTGCCGTTTCCAGCTTCGCTGTCGATTTTCTCGAACCCAGCAGGGTGGCCCACTCAGTGACTACCTTCGGACTCTGTTCAAGCAGTGACGGCCTGCGACCTCTGATCCTATTCAGTCCGCCGGGGGACTGGTCCTCGGTTCGACGACCCGACGCAGTTCCGCTCGCAACGTCGCCCACTTCGCTGCGATGAATCCCATGAGGATGCACGCGAACCCACCAACGGTCGCGAGTGTGACCTGCTGGTCGAGCACGAGCCAGCCGGCGAGCGCAGCGAACAGCGGAATCACGTACTCGATGAAGCTCATCTCGATAGGACCTAGCTGGTCAAGTAGCCGGAAGTACAGCAGGAAACCGCCGATACCGGCGACGACGGCCAAATACAGCAGCGCCGCAAACGCGGACAGCGTCCACGATGCGTCTGCAAACGACTGTCCGGGGAGCGCGAGCACGGTGACATGGAGGACAACGGCCCCGATAGCCATCAGCCAGGCCTGTGTGGCCAGAAACGACATCGACGGACTGGTGTCGTGCGTGACGACGGCTGGGATGGCAAACGCCAGCGCCGACGCAAACACGAGCGCGATCCCGATAGTGCTGCTGAGGAGATTCGCCGGGTCGGGGTCAGCGATGACGATGACGCCGACGAACCCGAGTACTACGCCGACACCGGTATTCGCGGTGAACGTGTCATCGCTGGACGCGAGCTTCGTCAGCGCGGGCGTCACGACGGGGACGAGACCGAGCAGGACGGCGGCGACAGCCCCGGTGACGTACTGCTGTCCGGTGAACAGGAATACGTGGTGGACCCCGATCATGAGCGCACCGCCGACGACGACGTACACGTAGTCATCGCGCGTTTGCGGTCGTTCTAGCGACCCTGTGACGGTCAACGCGGCGAACAGGAGGACGGAGGCGATGTCGAAGCGGGCGGCGGCGAACGGTACCGGCGGCAGGTCGGCGAGGCCGACGTCTGTCGCCATGAATGCAGTACCCCAGATTGCAGCCAGAAGGAGAAAGCAACCGGTCGTTCGATAGCGACTCATTCAGTTGCCGGTCACCTCCCGACGGTAAAAGGGCCGTCGAAGCCCGTTGCAAATTGCTAGATGTTGCCACTGCGTCAGCGAACACTTGACGCAGTGCTGACGGCAGGACTGCAGTTGTCTGTGCATACTCGACCGAGACCAGTACGTAACTTCGACAGCGATCTAACTCTCACACCGCACGCTCCGTCACAGTCAGATCGCCTATCTGGATATCGTCTCCGCCATATGAATTGGAAAATTATCTCTCTGAAAACTTCCATCACGGAATGTACTGAGAATCTGTGTATATTTGCGAATAGCAGACTTCTATTGGCGAATACATGGCTAAATCGTGTGAATTTGACTCCGTACCTCTCCTATATTCGCACTTTCTACGATTGTATCCGCTGAGTCGATTGCTGTCTCGGGAATGCGTTCGTCCGGGTCGAACAACACCGCGGTATCTGCCTCGACGAACGCCTCCGTATCAGTGTGTGAGTCGCCGATATAGGTGATTGACGAAGGGTTCTGCGTGATTCGGATCTCTCTCAGTAGTTCTCCTTTCTGATCGGGACCGACACCGACATCGATACCCGAAATCCGGCCATCTTCGAACCGAAGCCAGTTTCCGCGAACGAACGCTGGCTCGTACTGCTCGAACTGCGTCGCGAGGTTTGCAACGCCGGCACTGAGAATGCCGAATCTGATATCCGTATGCTGGAGGTGGTCGAGGAGGTCGACGGCACCCGCTTTCGGCTTGACGGCCCGAGTCGCACGGGTGATATCTGTCCGGGTGATATCGTTCGCACGCCACACGTCGACCGCACCTCGACACCACTCCGCGAACGTAATCTGACCGGCCTCGAACCGCTCCATCAGTGTATCGGCCGCCGGTGTCGTTCCGTAGAGTGTGTGCAACAGCTCGAACCCACCGCGTTGTCGCGTGAGTGTCCCGTCGAGGTCGAAAACTACCAGATGCGACATACTACCGTTCCGCGATAACTTCTATCTCGACGTCGATGTCCACTGGCAGTTTAACCACCTCCACAGCGCTGCGAGCGGGATAGGGGGGTGACATGAGCTCACCGTACACTTCGTTCACCTCGTCGTAGTACCGCATATCGCTCACGAACACCGTCGCTTTCACCACATCGTCGAGCGAAGCACCACCGGCATCCAGAACGGCCGCTACGTTTCGGAGTGTGCGCCGAGTCTGTTCGCCGGGCGTGCCCTGGATTACCTCGCCGGTATCCGGGTCGACCGGTCCCTGTCCGGAAACGTAAACCCGGTCACCGCTAGCGATGCCTTGTGAGTACGGTCCGATACTGTCGGGGGCGTCGGCAGTTGTTAGTTCTTCCATGGGTCGTGAGTCAATTTGTCGTCGGCTGGTCGTCCGCGTCGTAGACTTCGTTGATGAACGATGTCGGCAGGCTCGTCGTCAATCCGCCGTCGAGCACCAGGTTCTCACCGGTAACGAAACTCGACAGCCCGGAGGCGAGGAACAGGGTCGTATCAGCGACTTCCCTCGGTGTCCCGAACCGACCGAGCGGATACTGGTCGAGCCAGCGCTCCCGTGCGCTCGTCTCACCGGTCCGTTCCTCCGTGTTCTCCATCTCCGCCCGCCTGTTCGCTGTTTCGATGGTCGCCGCCGAGATAACGTTCGAGCGGATCCCATGCTGACCGTAATGGGCGGCGATGTTCCGGGACAGTGCCAGCAGTCCGCTTTTCGCCTCGGAGTAGCCGGAAAGCCCGATACCGAACAGGCCGTTGACCGATCCCATGTGGATCATCGACCCGCCGCCAGCAGCGACCATCGCCGGTAGTACCTCTTTGCTCAGGAGGAACTGGCTCTTCAGGTTCAGGTCGAGCATCGACTCGAAGGTGTCCTCGTCACACCGGTGCAACAGATTCGCGGACTCGTCTGCGCCGCCAGCGTTGTTCACGAGGACCCGGATGTCCCCGAACTCCTCGATGGTCGTGTCGACGAGGTCCCGTACCGCTGCCCGGTCTGTGACGTCACATTCGACCGGAACAACGCGGCCATCGTGTGTGTCGGTCAACTCCGTCGCAACCGCTTCGACGTCCTCGTAAGTGCGCGAGCAGACGACGACGTCGCCACCCGCTTCGGCGAACCGGGCCGCGATCTCGCGCCCGATACCCCGCGACGCTCCAGTCACAATGGCTGGCCGGTCCGCTAATGATAGCTCTACCATGACACCGACACCCACGTAACCTGCCCTCTTGAAAGTTGCTCTCCGCCGCTCATGTGATTCGATACTCCTCGACGGCGTCCACGTCGATACTGATGCCGAGACCGGGGCCCTCTGGGGCGGGAAGGCAGCCGTCGCTGACGTCGAACGGAGCCTCGATGACGTCTGCCTCCCAGCCGTAGTACGTCGAATCCGGGGGCAACGAAAAGCCCGGGATGCCGGTGAACGCGTGGAGGATCGCCGCGGTTCGAATCCCCAGGTCGAACGCACAGTGGTGCGTAAAGGGAACACCGGCGTCTTCGAGGATGGCGGCCTGCTGTCGAATACCACTGATGCCGCCGGCAGGAGTCAGGTCGATAACGCCGACGTCCATCGCGCCGGCTTCCACGAGCGATTGCAGATTATGCGAGATGTACGTATCCTCGTTCGGCGCGATGGGCTGGCGGAGTCGTTGCCGGAGTCGGGCGAGCGACCTGTGTGAATCGACTCGAATCGGCTGCTCCATGTACTGCAGGTAGATTCCGGCATCTTCCAGCATCGCGCCGACCCGAACTGCCTGGTCGAGCGTCCAGCCCTGGTTCGGGTCGAGTCGGAACTCTAGCTGGCCGTCGACTTCATCGTGCATCGCTTTGATTCGCTCGACGTCCTGTCGCCAGTCCCGACCCGCCTTCGTTTTGAGGACAGTGAAGCCGGCTTCGAGCGCTTCTCGGGCCTTGATACGGGACTCCTCGGGTGAGAGGATACCAAGACAGAACGCAACGGGGACAGCCGTCGGTGCACTACTGTTGCCATCGACGCTTTGCCGGTGTTGCTGAGCCCCCTGTGTCGGTGCCGTCCACCCGCCGAGCAACTCGTACACCGGTCTGTCGAGGGCTTTGCCGACGATGTCCCAGCAGGCTGTTTCGACCGCCGCAAAGAACATATCCACGTTCGTGTACTCGACGAACACCTGCCGTCGGAGCCGCTCGATTTCGAACGGCGACTGGCCCTCGATCATCGGGCCAACGCCGTCTTCGATAATCGACTCGGTGGCCGCCGGTGACAGGAAGACACGCATCTCGCCCCAGCCGCTGATCCCCTCATCCGTGTCGACACGGACGAGCACCCGTTCCATCGAGTGTAGCTTCCCGTGATTGGTCACGTACGGCCCGATACCGAGATGTTCATCTAGGTCGGCCAGCGGTACATCTACAGTGACCGCTGACACGCCGGTTATCTCCATGCATTCCTGTCGTTCGTGAACCGATATCAAAGTACCGTTTGCCCCTATCCGCGAACCGCGTCGACGGCGGTTCCGACCCACTCCAGTGACTGCTCCGGGAGCAGTCCGTAATTGTAGAACGAGAGCCGCGGCACTCCCTTCGAGTTGAGGGTCTGTACGATATCGACAACGGTCGCCTCGTCGTGGATGGCTGGATGGCCCGGCAGGAGCCCGACGTGGAGTGGCACGTCATCGACAACTGTCTCGACGGCGTCGTATGCCTCTATGACCGCTTCGCTCGTCGACTCGTAAGCCGGAAGGCAGTAGTAATCGACGTGGTTCGAGAGTGCCTGCAGGTCGGCCCCGACTAGCCACTCGCGGCCGGGTTCCGGTGCGCCGACGTAGTAGCCAAGCGGCGTCGTTCCAGCGGCGTCAGCCAGTCTGGCGTACAGTGACGACAGCGTCTGTTCGCGGACATCGACGTATGCGGCGACGGTTTCGTGCTCCGCGAGCCAGCCGTCCGGCGAACGGTCGTGTGCCACGTCTCCGGCGACGATATCGTCTAACGTATCGGCGACAGTCGAACGTACCCGCTCAGCATCGACACCCGCGGCCTTTGCGTTCTTGCGACAGTGTGGACAGAAACACAACCCGAACAGGAACTCTCCGAGTACCCCTAACCGTGCGTGAATCTTCTGGTGGTGCCAGCCAAAGCCCGTTCCGTAGAAGTAATCGAACGTTTCCAGTTCGATACGAGCGAACTCATCGCGGGACGCCAGATCCGAAACCAGTGCCGAGAGATACGTCTGGACCGCAGGCTGGGAGGGACACAGGCCGAAGATCAGGTCGTCACCGTGTGCAGATTCCAGCGTGTACTCCGGGTTGGCCATCCCGAGCCGGGAGTTGTGGCAGCCGACTGTCCACGAATTGAGCCTCAGGTCAGACAAACCGGCGGCGGCGTCTGCGACCCAGTCGCCGTCCATCTGTTCGTACGGAACTGGTTCGAGGTCGCCGTACTCCGGGCCGGGCTGGAAATACGAACTCGCGCGGGCAAACAGCGTCCGGCGCTCCGGATTGTGCGGCGTGAACGCCTGCACGGTGTGGTAGTTCGTCGCGAGATTCAGCTCGTCGATGCCGATGTCACGCAGTCGCCGTTCCACCTCGGACGGGCCTTCGTCCAGAAGGTCCCACGGGTACGCCCACATCGCGAATTCCATACGCGACCAACTATCGTGACGATAATAAAAGTAGAGGCAGCTACTCCTTGACCGCGCCAGCCGTCATCCCTGCGACGATATACTCCTCCAAGAAGGCGAACAAAATCAGGAGTGGGATAATACCGATGACAGACACAGTGAGCATCATCCGCCAGTCGGTCTGCAGCGCGCCGACCATCGAGAAGACCCCGCGCGGGATGTTGTACTTCGCACTGTCAGTGAGGAAGGTGAGCACGAACAGCAGCCGGTTCCACGCGTAGAGGAAGGTGTAGGTGACACTGGCGACCAGCGCCGGCTTCGTGAGCGGGAGAACGATCTTCGTGAGGATCTGCAGTTGGCTCGCGCCGTCGATTCGCGCAGATTCTTCGAGCGCGACGGGTATCGTCTTGAAATACCCGTACAGCATCCAGACGTTGAACGGTAGCGTGAACGCCGCTGCCGGGACGATTACAGCGAGATAGGTGTTGAACAGCCCCATCTGGGTGATAACGTCGAAGAGGCCGACGATCAACACGACCGGTGCGAACATCTGCACGACCAGCACGGAGAGGAGGAAGGTTCGCTTCCCGACGAAGTCGTTCCGGGCACACGAGTACGCGGCCGGTATCGCCAACAGAAGCGTCAACACCACCGTCCCAACCGAGATGATGAAGCTGTTCCCGACCCATAGCAGCACGTCGGTCTGTGTCCAGACCTGCAGATACGCCTGTATGCTGGGGTCGCTGGGGACCAGCGTCGCTGGCGCAGCGAATATCTCTGACTCCGGCTTGAGCGTGCTCGAGAACATCGCGTAGAACGGCAACATCATGAGCCCGAGCAGTCCGATCAGCACGCCATAGAGTCTGACTTTGCGGAGATTGCTCCGGTCGTGGCCTGCCATCGTCATAGCTCGTCACCCCCTCGCGTGTAGATGCGCAGGTAGATGATAGCGAAGACGAACAGGAACAGGAACCCGATGACACTGTAGGCGGCTCCGCGTCCGAGGTTCCCGTTCTGGAGGCCCACCTGGTAGATGTGGATGACGAGCGTCGCCGTCGAACTGATCGGGCCACCGCCGGTCATCGTCCAGATGACGTCGAAACTGACGAACGTCCATATCGTCGACAGAAGCGTGGCAATCAGGACGACGCTCTTCAGTTGTGGGAGCGTGATGTACCGGAACTGATGCCACTTCTCGGCACCGTCGATGGCGGCTGCCTCGTACAGTTCCTGGGGTATCGACTGCAGGCCCGCGAGGAAGATAATCGCCATGAACGGTGTCCCGATCCAGATGTCGGCCACGACGACGCCGAGCCACGCGATGCTCGGGTTTCCGAGGATACCGATTCCCTGCTCGATGATGCCGAGTTTCAGCAGGATCGCGTTGAGATAGCCGAACTGCGGGTGCTCTATCCACCGGAACACCACAGCGGAGATAGCGTATGGAATCCCCCACGGAATGAGAAACGCCGTACGGAAGAACTTCCGACCGCGGATGTCTCCTTTGAGGTGAACGGCTATCAGCAGTCCAAGCAGTGTCTTGCCCGCCACGCCAACGGCGACCCAGCGACCGGTCTGCCAGAGCAGGCGGTAGAAGATGTCGCTGTTGAATATCTCGACGTAGTGCTGGAGCCCGACGAACGTCTCGATGTTCGAGTCGGCGGGTGACTGGTACAGTGACAGCCGAAACGTCTCGATAATCGGATACCCGACGACGGCCAGCAGGAACACGGCCGCGGGAGCGATGAGAAGGTACGCCCGGCTGTTGCGCTGGACGTACGCCAATCCTCGTTCGAGACGTGAGTCGTCGGACGCCTCGGTGTATTCCTCTGCCAGGCTCATCCCTGTCTGTCACTCCATGGCATCTTCGAGATCACTCTGGGCATCGTTGAGCGCTTTCTGCGGTGACTTCCGGTCCGCCAGTGCCTCCTGAATGGCCTGGACCATCCGGTCGTTGAACTCGCTGAAGTTACTGAGCTTCGGCCGGGCACGAGCGTACTGCCCCGCCTCGACGAACGGTCCCCAGTTCTCCGAATCCGAGAAGTACGAGCGCTCACCGACGGCTTCGACGACGGGGAGGAACCCTTTCTGCTTCGAGTACTGGAACCGCCGCTCCTCGTCGAAGTAGAACCGGATCAGGTCCCGGGCGAGGTCCTTGTGCTCGCTCTGACTCAGGACGGCGAGCGTGTCGATAGTGAACAGGCTGTACCGGCCCTCAGGGCCACGCGGCACCTGCACGATGCCGTAGTCGAAGTCGACCTCACCGTTTTCCTTCGCGGCGGTGATGTTGAGTCCCGTGTAGACGTGCCCGATAACCATCCCGAGGTCACCGTTCTCGAACAGCTGCCGGATGTCCTGCCGAGTCGAGGAGAGCGGTGACGACTGTGTGACGTTGTGTTCGAGGTGGAGGTCGGTGTACAACGAGAGGGCCTCGACAGCGCCGCTGGAGTTCACGACCGGCAGTCCCTCGTCGTCGACGAGGTCCGCCCCGTGTGACCAGTGGTAGTGGTAGTACTGCGACCCGGTCTCGATTGCGTCGGCCCCTGCAAGCCCCAGTGCCGGCACGCTCGCATCGCTGTCACGGATCTGCGTTGCGGCATCCAGCATATCCTGCCACGAATCGAGCGACGGGTCTTCGGGGTCGAGCCCTGCCGTCTCGAAGACGTCTTTGTTGTAGTAGAGGCACTTGTTCGAGGCGGCCCACGGCACGCCGTAGTGGGAGCCGTTGTACATCGTTCCCTCGGCCACGCCGTCGTAGAACTGCTCGCCGAACTCCCCGTCCATCATGTCGTCGAGCGGTTCGAGCGCGTCCTTGCCCACGAGCTGTGGAATCCAGCGCGCCGGCCACCGGCTGACGTCGGGCGCTTCGCCGCCGTCGACACGGTTGTTCACAGTTTGACGCGCGTTGTCCCACGTCACGCTGGTGAACTCTACGTCGACGTCGTGCTCGTCCTCGAAGGCCGCGTTGTTCTCCTCGAAGAACTGCTTGATGTTGTCTCCGACGCCCATCGTGAGGAACTGCACGCTCTGCGTACTGCCGTCACCGCCGCTCCCACTGTCGCCGTCACCGCCGCTCTCACCGTTGCCGTCACCACCGCCCCCACCGTCGCCGCTACACCCGGCGATGGCGATGGTACCGCCTGCGCCGAGTGCTTGGAGAAGCTGTCGGCGGTCGATACTGTCCTCGACAGACCTGTCGTTGTTATCGGGCTGCATCATTAATGTCACCTACTTCCATGTACATAATTCTTTGTGTTGTGTGGCTCATTGGTCAGGAATTGCTCTCGTGAATCGCGGTCATGAGGGCCGCGAGTTCGTCGCCGATGACCGAGCGGATTCGTTCGCCTGTCTCGGCAGTCGCCTGCTTCGGCGTCCCGATGGCACCGGACGTGGAATACTCGTCGAAGGAACGATAGACGGCGACGTTGCCCCCGTCGAGCAGGTCCTGTCCACCCCATCTGTAGTGTTCGTCCATCGGTTCCCCGTCGCGGACCTCCGGGTCGCCCACGAGGTCCGGTCGGAGCGCAAGCATGAGGGACGTCTCGAACTCGCCGCCGTGGGCCATCCCTCCCGTCTCGGTCGTTCGGAGTTCCTCGATTCGATCCGACGCCAGGTGGAAGTACGTCGTTCCGAGTACCTCCGCATCGGTGTCGACGCCCACGGTACTCACGACGGCGTCGATGAGTGAACTGTTCCCGCCGTGGCCATTGACGAACAGCACCGCATCGAATCCGTTCTGGATGCCAGCGTGTGCGATATCTTCAAGTGTTGCTCGCAAGTGCGCGAACTCGAGTGACAGAGTCCCACCGAACGACAGATGGTGTGGCGAGAACCCGCTCCAGACCGGCGGCGTCACGACGACAGGCACGTCGTCCAGACGCTCGATAGCAGTGTCGACCATCGCCTCGACCAGGAGTGTGTCGGTGACGACCGGGAGATGGTTTCCGTGCTGTTCGACGCTTCCGACGGGAATAACGAGAACAGAGCCCGGCTGTTCGCCGACACCTCGGACCTGACTCGCCGTCATTCCAGCCCACTCGCTCTCTTTCCGACCGATAGTATCGTACAACATATTACGCTGATTCTGTCCGCTGTAGCTGGTTCAGTTCCACTCGCTCGCCATCGGGACCGAACAGATGCATATCCTCCGTATGAAATCCTAACGCGATTTCGTCGCCCCGTTCCGGTCGGTACTCGCTATCGACCCGGGCTACGACTTCTTTCGACCCGTCTGCTGTCTCCAGATAGAGGAAATTGTCCGAACCCATGGGTTCTACGACGTCCACGACCGTATCGATGTACGACCCGGCGTCCTCGGCGACGAAATCCTCCGGACGGACGCCCAGCGTGTACTCCCCGTCCGGAATATCGACGTTGAGCGTAAACTCCACACCTGCTGAGTGGACCGTCGTACGTCCACCGCTATTTGTCACGCTCACCTCGAAGAAGTTCATCGATGGTGACCCGATGAACCCCGCGACAAATTTGTTGTTGGGCTCGTCGTAGCAGCGCTCCGGCGGTGCGACCTGCTGGAGTTCACCCTGATTGAGAATCACGATCCGGTCCGCCATCGTCATCGCTTCCGTCTGATCGTGCGTGACGTAAATCGTCGTCACGTCCAGCTCTTCCTGAATCCGCTGGATCTCCGTGCGCATCTGTGTCCGAAGCTTGGCGTCGAGGTTCGACAGCGGTTCGTCCATCAGAAACACGTCCGGATCGCGGACGATAGCCCGCCCAAGCGCGACGCGCTGTTGCTGGCCACCCGAGAGTTGTTTCGGTAGGTCGTCCATGAGGTCCGAAATCTCCAGCAGTTCGGCAGCCTCGGCCACGCGTTGCTCGATCTGATCGTCGTACTCGCCGGACAGCCGCAGCCCGAAGGACATGTTATCGCGTACGGTCATGTGCGGGTACAGCGCGTAACTCTGGAACACCATCGCAATGTTCCGGTCCTGTGGACGCACGTCGTTGACTACGTCCCCGCCGATAGCAATCTCACCGTCGGTGACCGTTTCGAGCCCGGCAATCATCCGAAGTGTGGTCGACTTGCCACACCCGGACGGTCCGACAACGACGACAAACTCCCCGTCCTCGACGGTCAGAGAGAGGTCCTCAACTGCAAGGACGTTGTCGTCGTATACCTTGCTGACGTTTGATAGTGTAACTTCGCTCATACCGAGTAGAAGAAGCATCGCAATCATCATTAATAAATGTTGGTAGTACCGGCACAGTCGGGCGGACCGATCACATCGAAACCGGCAGCGCCCGCGGAGCAACGCCCGGTATGACTGCGTAGCCGGCGGTTCTGAACCGAGGCCAAAACGTCACACCCGTACGTACGACCTCATTCCGTGATACAGAAGTTGGAGCAGAGAACTACTACTTCGCGGAAAATGGGATATCAGAGCAGTTCCAACTCCTTTCAACGAGATTGAAAGCCACTTGTTGCGCTCGTGTTGAACAGACGAATGTCACAAAGCGACGCCAGAGGGACTGTAACTGCTGAATTCGGGACTGGATCTTACGCCCCACATGTTCGTGTGGTATGTTGTCACTCTTCGCGTGTGGCGAGGTCGAGGAAAATAACATCCGTACTCCTGTTAGAATCCCTAATATCAGTGCATCGTACCAGTTTCCAACGTGAGTGGAAACATTTTGCCTCTCGGCGGAATCTATTTCACCCTGCAAAAAAAATCCCATCTATGTCCTCGCAAAACAACAAAACGATCAGTGCAGTCGAGACAACGCTGGATATTCTCGCCGCGCTCGAAAAACGTGAACCGGTCGGTCTCTCCGACCTCGCGTCTCATCTGGATATCCCCACGAGCACTGTGTTTATTCATCTCAACACACTCGTCCAGCGTGACTACGTCGTCAAGGAATCCGGGCAGTATCGCCGGTCTTTCCGCTTTCTGGAGCTCGGGGGCAGCGTTCGGCAGAGACTAGACATCGGTCGACTGCTTCGCAATAAAGTTGAAGAACTCAGCAGAGAGACCGGTGAGATTGCTGGTGCCGGCATCGAGGAGAACGGCCAGCGGGTCATCCTCTACAGGAGTTCAGGTGGAAAGGCTGCGGGCGACGAAATCCCTATCGGGAATCACACCGAGATGCACTGGACATCGCTGGGCAAAGTTATTCTGGCGCATCTTCCGGTCGAAAAACGAAACGAAATTGTTGCCGACCATGGGCTTCCGAAAGGGACTGATAACACGCTGTCATCCCGGTCCGATCTCGAAGCGGCCCTCGAGCGAATCCGTGACCAGGGCTATGCGATAGACGACGAGGAGCACCTCAGGGGCGTTCGCGGTGTCGCCGTTCCGATATTCAACGACGAACAGGAGGTCATGGTCTCCCTCGGTATCACTGGACCCAGAGATAGATTCACCTCTAGATATATGGCAAATCTGTTAGAGATACTTCGATATACGAAAAACGAAATCGAAGTTCGAAGTCAGTACTACGAATACAGTACTATAGACGGATAGACGGGTGGCCGACGTTGAAAGACGTCGAACACCCGGAGTTGGACCCGGATGGCGTCGTCGCTCAGGTCGACGCCTGCGGGGTCTGCCGGAGCGACTGGCACGGCTGGATCGGTAACTGGGACTGGTTCGACTACAGTGCAGACCGCCGCCCGTATGGCTCCTGTTACTCTCGAACTGGGCGGGAAGTCGCCGCTCGTTGTCTTTCCCGATGTGGACGTAGAAACGGTAGTTGCCGCTGCCGCGGCATACGTCTACTACAGCACCAGTGAGATCTGTGACGCACTGTCGCGGGCCATCGTCCACGAAGACATCCACGACGAGTTCGTCGACCGACTGGTGCCCCGGGCTGGATCGTACACGCTCGGTAACCCCTCCTCGACTATGCCCGATGAAACACACTGTTCTGATGTGATAGCCAACCCTGGAGACGCAATACAAATACTGAATCACGTATCACCTCTTGTGAGTATAAACATATCTAGCACAGTTCTTCTGAATATGCTCCGAACGATTACTGGATTCAGACTAGTAGTTAATATAGCCGAAAAGATAGAACGAAAATTGGGAAATACCAGATCAGATCTCTATGCTTGTACCTATACTATAGGTGAGTGTCTATATACCCGATTGTTTTTCTGCTTCTGTTTGGGTGTCGTGCCGCAGGTTCCACGCTCGTGCTACGCCGCACTCGGCAACCACTCTGTTGTATCATCCACTTCAGGCCCCATGGTTTCAATACGCTCTGTGATCTCATTCGGAAACAGTGACGCTCAGTCGCCACCGCTCCTCACCAAGCAGTTTTTTCGGTGTTGTTCGGGAACTCCTCGCCAGACGTGCGCCACTCGAACTGACTGAGCTTCTCACTTCTATAGTAACAATTGAAACGATTCACACTGATCGCACTGCCGTCGTACGATCAGGTGTGCATTGATTTTCAATGGCTACTATAGCTCCGGTGCCAACTACGACAGTGCGATGACCGAACGCTCTTCCCCGCCAGAATGACACCTCAGGCTACTGATTCCGATATTTCGGATACCGCTGCCGAGACACCTGTTCGAACAGCCGACTCGACGTGGTGGCTCGTGGCGGGTGCGAGCCTGATCTCGATGGGATTGGCCGCATACGAGATCGTCCCCGCAAGCGTCACACCACTTATTCGAGACTCACTGCAGGTCGGGCCGACAGCCGCCGGCCTCCTCGTCGGGGTCATGTTCGGCACCGCTGTCGTCGTCAGCCTCCCTGCCGGGGCTGTGCTGGACCGGACTGATTCGAGGAGTGTGATAGCCCTTGCGGTGGGCATCTTAGTCATCGCAGGGATGTGGGGCTGGCAAGCCGGCCGCCGTGGCCAGTACGAGACAATCCTCGCATCTCGTGTACTGGGAGGCACTGCGTACGTCGTTGTCTGGAACGCCGGTATCGACATGGTGAGCCGGGCCGTCGACAGCTCCAACCGTGCGACAGCAGTCGGCATCTTCACTGCCAGTGGGCCGGTCGGCTTCGCACTCGGACAGGGAACGGGGCCGCTTATCGCCCAGCGGTTCGGCTGGCCGGCTGTCTTTCTGGCCTTCATTGGTCCTGTAATCGCGGGCCTGGCCGTCTTCTGGCCAGCGAGTCGCGGGCACGGCGGGAGCCGCGGCGATGCCCCGTCCCTGCAGGAATTCGGCGCAGTGCTCCGGAGCCCGAGCGTCTGGCTCGTTGGTATCCTCGGCTTCCTCGGCTACGCGCTATACCTGTTCGTAAATAGCTGGGGCTCGTCGTATCTCACGCAAGGCCTTGGCTTCTCTCTGGCTGTGAGCGGACTCGTCGTTGCCGTATTTCCCGCTGTTGGTGTCATATCTCGAATCAGTGGCGGGCTCATCTCGGATCGGGTCTTCGACGGAAGCCGGCGACCGGTCGTGTTGTGGTCGTTCGGACTCGCCGCTCCGCTTCTCCTCGGGTTTACGCAGTTCCGCTCGCTGGCACTGCTCGTTGCTGTCCTCCTGTTGATCGGATTTGCGGTCCAGTTGACGCTCGGCCTCTCGTTCACGTACGTTCGAGAGCTTGTCGATCCGCGCGTCGCCGCAACGGCGGTCGCGTTCCAGACCAGTATCGGCCTGGCAGGGGCGTTTATTGCACCGATCGCCGGTGGAGCCGTAGTAAACAGAGTCGGGTTCGAGCCGGCGTTTCTACTGGCTGGCGTGGTCGCCATCGCCGGTATCATCGTCGCCTGGCAGGCCCCAGAGCCGGGACGGCAGTAGGAAAGAGCCCGGTCGGTTCCGTGTCCCACGAACAGTTCTGAGACCGCACCCCCGGCGGATCGGCTCAACTGATTTGATGCTGGCCTGTGAATTGGAAACGAATGCCAGCTGAATCGTTCACACTCGCGGCCGCGCAGGTAGAGCCTGTCTACCACGACAAGGAGGGAACGCTAGACAAGACATGCCGGTACATCGAGCAGGCGGGTCGGGACGGTGCAGACATCGTCGTCTTCCCGGAGACGTACTTCCCGGGATACCCATACTGGCGAGGCAGCGTCTCTATCTCCAGATGGACTGACCTGATGGTGGACCTCCAGAAGAACAGTCTCCACGTCGACGACGAGGCTATCGAGGTACTCGGTGAGGCAGTCGCGGAGGCGGACCTCACGCTCGTGTTGGGCACGAACGAAATCAGTGACCGGCAGGGAAGTGAGACGCTCTACAATTCGCTGTTTTACTTCGACAGTACGGGGGAGCTGATGGGTCGACACCGGAAACTGATGCCGACCCACGAGGAGCGTGCCATCTGGGGGCGCGGCGACCCATCCAGCCTGGCCACGTACGAGACGGCTGTCGGACGGCTCGGCGGCCTCATCTGCTACGAGAACCATATGACGCTCTCGAAGGCAGCGCTGACCGCAATGGGCGAGGAGATACACGCCGCCGTCTGGCCCGGCTTCTGGGAACAACACGGTCATCCAGGGGACAAGACCCGAGCGGAGACGAGCGAGGCCGTGGATACCTGCGATATCTATCCTGCCATGCGGGAGTACGCCTTCGAAACCCAGTCGTTCGTCGCCGCGTGCTCGGCGTACATGAGCGACGCTGTTCCAGACGGCTTCTCTGAGGACGAACTCGGGTTCAACGTCGCCGCAGGCGGGAGTATGCTCATCAACCCGGCAGGGATCGTCAAAGCCGGTCCGCTGGTTGGTGAGGAGGGACTCCTGACTGCCGAGTTCCAGGACGACGAACGGCGGGCGACGAAGGCGTACTTCGATGCGATGGGTCACTACACCCGCTGGGACGCAGTGAGCCTGTCTATCAACGACGAAACGTTGGCACCCTCACAGCCGCGAGAACCCAGCGAAAATGCAGTCGCCGGAACCGGTTCACTCTCGGCAGCACAGGCACAAGCGGTCGCCGACGAGTACGACGTTCCTGTCGAGGCTGTCGAAGCGGTCGCCGATAAACTGACCGACTAACCACGATTAGTTATAGTAGCCATTGAAGATCAACACACACCTGATCGCCCGACGGCAGTGCGATCAGTGTGTAAATCGTTCCAATTGTTACTATAGGTAACTCTCAAATAAACCACACATGCTACGCGGCTGAGTTACTTATTGTAACTGTCCGGAATCAGCACGACGCCGTGGAAGTCGAAGAGGTCGGAAACAGCCGCCTCGATACGACCGAAGTTCGGTGGTAGCGCGACTGCCGGTAGATAGAAATCGGCGTTTGAGAACTCGCTATCCGCGGTGGATTGGTTTTGTGGTTCACTCATATCAATATAATATACTGGGTACAGCCTTCTAAGCTCATTGTAGGATAATTACGGGTGTTTATTACGGGAAATTATAAACAATTGTTAATACAGATTCCGATATAGACGTATGCTGGTCGCCGAATTAAATGGGTCCATGACATATAACTTCTGAGTTATTTCTCGGTGCTTCGTCGCTTAGACTGCATCCATAGACTCGTTCTCATTGGCGAAAACACAGTCTCACGAACACGATAGGAGCTATTTGGGACGGCAGTCAGCTTTTTATTTTTGCCTTCGTGTGTGCACCTGTGCATGTAAACATTGACGTGGAGACCCCGCGTACATACAGCAGTTCACAGATGATAGTGCTCCGTTGTCGAACTGGTATTCGTCTTTGACGCTTCGATTGTAATCTCCGTACCACAAAATGTCAATAACGACGAAAATACACATCGAACACGAACGCCTCGCTCTGGTTCCAACGTTACAGAACCTCGAAGACATAGCGATACGTGTCATCACACAGGGGAATACTGATCCGGGCTCCACCGTGTTTCCGTTCCTCATCGAGTATCGTGACAGAGACCGACTCGAAGAGATGCTCGATGCCGACCCGACAGTCCAGAGCTACGAACTCGTCGACTGGACCGACCAGACCGGCATATACTACATCGAACACACCCCCGAAACGAAACTCATCAGCTCTGTCGTCACGGATGTCAACGGATTTCTCGTCCATACCGAAACGAAGGGCAACGGATGGCTCGTCCGACTCCTCCTCCCCGACCGAGAGGCACTCAACACGATCTGGGAGTATGCCAACGAGAACGACATCTCGCTCGATATCATCGAAATCTACGGAAACACGGACACCGGCGGCGAGTCGTCGTACGGCTTGACCGATGAGCAGCGGACCGCACTGACAACCGCATACGAAAACGGTTATTTCGGAGAACCCAGGGATATCTCCTTGAACGAAGTCGCCGACGAAATCGGACTGTCCTCGACAGCGATGAGCGGCCGGCTCCGGCGGGGAATGCGGAACCTCATTGCGGCAACAATAATCGACAGAAAGGAGTGAGTCCACAGATCCGCCACTGGGAGCGCTCGGAAAGCGCTTCCAATCGTTTTACCGGTTTACACCAACTCTCGTGATATCGAACCGCATTTGAAACTGTATTCTGGTGTATGTACACAAAACCATCAAAAAGAGAGTCTTTGGGGCAGATAATGGACCTATCTAACCGTGGTGTTTACTCGGATCGCCCGCTCGAATCCTTTTGACGGTAGACCGGTCGCAATGCTGTCGCGTCTTTGTTGTATCCCAACCACACGCTCAACGCTGTTGCGGCGAAGACAAGATACACGGGGAACAGGAGAACGAGTGCGTATCCAGCTAACACCGGTGTCAGGACGTCTAACCAGTACAGCGTCGCGATCCCAGCGAGTCCACCGACCGCGCTCGCGATAATTCCCAGGCGAAACGCCTGAGCAGCGGCGGGACCGGGCGACAGGTGAATCGTATCCATACGGCATTTTATATGGCTGAACCCCATAAGTCGCGCGCGAGATACGCTATCAAGGTCCGGGCTAGCATTGGTGTAGCGACATCCCACTGATTCAGATCCAAACGGCAGGATTCCAGTTTCAGAATACGACTTGCTGTCACTTGAAACCGTGTCCCTAGCTCGGGCAGCGGAATTGATGCGTCGGTTTCGAGCGGTGGCCTCGCTCATCGGTGGGGCGGACTTATTACCAGCAGCCCGACAAAGGGGTACGTATGAAACTCTCGCTGATCGCCGCCGTCGCGGCTAACGGCGTGATCGGTGCCGGCGGCGACATTCCGTGGCAGTATCCCGAAGATCTGACACACTTCAAACAGACGACTATCGGTCATCCGGTGATTATGGGCCGGCGTACCTTTGAGAGCATCCGCCGTGATCTCGACGGCCCACTCCCGGAGCGATTGAACATTGTTCTGACTACGACGCCGCGTCACCTTCCTGACAGTGTCACGGCTGTCACCTCGACGACGGCGGCGTTGACCGAAGCGGCCAACAGCGGCGCATCTACGACGTACGTCATTGGCGGCGCTACTGCGTACGAGCAGTTTCTCCCACAGGCCGACGAACTAATCCTCACCGAACTAAGGGCAGCTTTCGACGGCGATACGGTCTTCCCGACGGTCGACTGGTCGCGCTGGTCCGAGACAGAACGAACGAACCACAACGACTTCGACATCGTCAAATACACCCGAGCCGGCAGTGACTCGGATTGATATCTGTCCGAACAGTCACACCAACCGCTCGGTCGTGTTCCGTGCCGGTCGTTTCGTACTACAGCTACCAGTTTCAGCCGAGTAACACGACACCGTATTCTGCTGAATATTCATGTACTGGGGCTGTTAAACAACGGTTCAGAGTATCATCAGTGCCCGCAAAGTCTCCCCCGCATATAAACCCCAGAAGCAAGTAACAATATCCTTTATTAGTATTTCACATCTTCTTTCATAGGCATGACCGGTAACGAGGAACATCCTAACCATCCCAGTGTCGACCAGTCAGATCGGACTGTCCCCCGTAACCTCCGCCAGACTGGTGACCCCAACATCGAGATGTTGGTGTCAACGCGCGTTCGAAAGTCCCCGTTCTTCCACAAGTCCTTCAACGAGGAGGGTGCCTGGCGGGCGACCGTCTACAACCGCCTCTATCATCCGCGCGGCCTCATCGAGCCCGAGGACGGCGGCGTGATGAAGGAGTACGATGCACTGACTAACACTGTCACCCTCTGGGACGTCGCCGTAGAGCGACAGATTCGGGTCAAAGGGCCCGACGCCGAGGCGCTGACGAACTACGTCGTCACCCGCGACGTGACAGGTATGGACGCCATGGACGGAAAGTACGTCATCCTCTGTAACGAGGACGGCGGGGTCCTCAACGACCCCGTTCTCCTGCGTCCCGAGGAAGACGAGTTCTGGTTCTCCATCTCGGACTCGACGCTGATGCAGTGGCTGCAGGGCGTCAACGTCGACAACGAGTTCGACGTCGAAATCGACGAAATCGACGTGGCTCCGATGCAGATTCAGGGCCCGAGGGCGCTCGACGTGATGGTCGACGTCGTCGGCGACAAGGTCAAAGACGTCCCGTACTACGGCCTGATGGACGCCGAAATCAACGGCTGTGATGTGTTGATCAGCCAGACCGGTTTCTCGGGCGAGAAAGGCTTCGAGGTCTACGTCAAAGACGCGATGGAAAACGCCGAACAGGTCTGGGACCCCGTCATGGAGTCCGTCAAAGACCACGACGGTCGCCAGATCGCACCGGGACACCACCGCCGGATCGCCGCCGGTATCATGTCCTGGGGCCAGGACCTCGACCACGAGACCTCGCCGTTCCAGGTCAACCTGGGCTACCACGTTCCCGACGACAAGGAGGCCGACTACATCGGCAAAGAGGTCCTCGAAGAGCAGAAAGACCAGATCGAGAACGGCAACTACCCGTTCGAGCACAAGCTCATCGGCCTGAAGATCGCCGGCGAGCCGATCCGTGACTACGCCCCCGACTTCTGGCTCATCTCTGACCCGGACACGGGCGAGGAATGCGGTTACCTCACCTCGCCGTGGTGGAATCCGGACCTCGAAACCAACATCGGGATGGGATTCGTCCCGGCTGAGAAGATTCAGGAAGTCACCGATACGCCGCTCAACGACGAGATCTACGACGAGGAACTGGATCTTGAGTTCCAGGTCCATCTCCCCGACGAGTACGCCGACGAACCCGGTGAGCCGGTGTTCGCGACCGCCGCGAAAGTGCCGTTCAAGGAGTCCGTCAACCCGAGCGCCCGTGAGCAGGCGAAGCTCAACGCCCGGAAAGAGGCCGAAAGCGACGACTGATCATCACTCCGTCTGTCCCAGCAGTCCGCACACCCATCTGTCGTCCGCTGCTGTTTTACCGCCCCGACTGCCGCGCCCGGTTTTCACTGATACCGTTGTAGCTCCGTCCCCCTCTCCTGCAGTTCCGAAGCGGTATAGATGCTGCCCCGAAAAGCTCACCTCACGTTTCCTGCTGGACTGCGTTGGGGATCTGTGGCCACAGTATGGCTCGCTGGCGGTCTCTGCCAGCGAGACGGTCGAAAACAGGTACTTGTAGCTGGGTGGCCCGAGTCCGGACAGTAAGTAGGTCGGTTTCAGGAATCGAGACGGTTGTGCCGCCATTTCTCCGTGTCGGGCGTCTGATTGAACGTGTAGATGTGGACGCCGCGGATGTTGTACTCGTCGTCTCCGACGTAGGGCGCGAGTCCGTCGATGAGTTCGTCGGGTTCGTAGGTCCCGCGGGAGCCGACCAGTTGCTTGACGAACCCGAGAATGCCCGTCGTCTTCCTGAGGAACTTGATCGAATCACCGACACCGACCTTTTGAGAGATTTGCATCAGGCGCTGGTAGTTCATCACGCCCGGGATACCGACTTCGACCGGGAGTTCGATACCGCGAGCACGGATGTCTTCGACCCACTCTAACACGGTCTCCGGGTCGTAACAGAGCTGGGTGACGATGTACGTCGCGTACGGCGCTTTCTGTGCCATCGACTCCGCCAGCGTCTCGTCGTCGATGAAGTCGTGGCCCTCGGGATACCCTGTGATTCCTACTTCCGCGAATGAGTACTCGGTCTCTGCGAGCGCTTCGAGCAGGTCATGCGCCGACTCGTACTCACCGGCCGGTTCCTCGCGGTCACCACCTGGGACGAAGATGTCCGTGATGCCTGCCTGCTCCAGTCGCTCGGCGATCGCTTCGAGTTGCGCCCGGTCTTCCACATACCGGGCCGCGATGTGTGGCACGACATCGAACCCCATCTCCGCGGCTTCCTCCGTCTTTTCGACGGTTTTCTCGATGCCGAGCTGGGGCGAGGTCGTGATCGCGATTGTCGCGTCGTCGGGGAGGTGGGTGATCTCCTCGTCGAAGCTCTCGAACGGCATCAGTTCGAACCGGGCGCTCGTCAGCAGCGTCCGGACACCCTGACTGTCTGAGACAGCGCGTGTTCCGAGGGCCATGAGTTGCCAGAAATAAGGCGTACCCGTACTTTTCTCTGTGGGTGGGGCATCGAACCTATTTATAAGAGATCGCTTCTGTCACGCGCTATGAGGCGCACACTGCCGGATCCGACTGGCCACAGTCCCGTAGGAGACAGCGTGGTCCGGTTCGTCTGCGAGCCGGCACAGGACGAGATCTAGCAGATTGAGTTCCTCCAGCAGATCCCGGGTCTGGCCACGGTCGAGACTCAGGCATCGCTGGACCTCGTACACCGTGTCCGAATCGACGACCGCGTTCGCGACGTCACGCAGTTGGACATCGGCTGGGAGTCCGATCCCGTCAGTGACCAGTTGCTCGTCTGGAAGTTCCCCGACCGAACTCTCGGAACCAACTGACTCGGCCGAAACGGGGTCGGCCACACTGACCTGTTCGTCCCCGGCATCGACTTCACCCTGACTCGCGGCGTTGTCAGACTGCCCTGATTTGGCCGCTTCTTCTTCGTCGTCGCTGGAGGTATTGTACGTGTTCGGGACGTGGATGTCCGCTTCTATCATGTAGCGTCGGACCGTCTCGGAGGAGACGTCCATCTGTATCTGCTCGGCGATCTCTCTGAAGTTGTCACACTCGTCGTACAGTGCTTGCAGGTAGTCGGTGTCCTCGTACGGTGGCACGGAGTCGTCGCGGACGGCGGCGAACGGGCCGGATTCAGAGTCGTTCTCGCCACCAGACTGAGGTGCCGCTGTAGCCGCGCCGTCCGACTGTGGGCTTTCCCGTGAACCGTCGTCTCCCTCACTGACAGCTTCTGAATCCGAGATAGCAGAATCAGCGAGTGAGGTACCACCGTCAGTGCCAGCCGCACTCGCTGTGCCGACTGTCCTCGCGTCGCCAGGGCTAGCCTGGTCAGGCCCACAGTCGACGCTGGCTGCCTCGTCTGGCGCTACTGTGGTATCGATTGTCAGCTCTACCGTCAGGAGCAAGCCGTCGTCAGTAACCGTCGCCGAGGCATCACCTATCGACAGTGAGATCCCAGCGGTCGACGGAAGTTCAGTGGCCGACGGTGAGAACGTGACTTCGAGGTCACCACTGTCGGTTAGATTCGCCGTCTCCGGCGTGAGACCCTTGTCAGCGCCGCCGCCGGAACGCAGCGAGATCGGCATCGCCACCGTCACATCGAGGACTGCATCACCGGTGTCGGCCGGCGATGCTTCGACGGTCTCGATGGACCGACCGCGGGATTCGTACGCATCGATGACCTCCGCGAGCGCCGTGAAAGCGGTGTGAAGTCCCATGTCATTGAGTGACTATGACACGTTATGGTGTAGAGATAGGTGTGGAATACCGAACCCATTTATAAACTTCCCCAAAACTACGGCTAGCAACACACGTCTGAAACAGTTCCCGCGGGCGGCTCCTCGGATACGTCTCGGTTATCGCGGTGTCGCGATGCCTGCGAGACGCTCTCCTTTCACGACGACAGACTCCCTGGCAAGCGAGAATATCACTCCTCGTTCTGTCGCTGAGACGACCTGTTGTTGCTCGAACGAGGAGGGTTCGTAGACAGCCCCCAGTCGCTCCCCGGCGTTGACAGCGTCCCCGACGGCGATGTCCGGCCGACATTCGAACAGTCCCGATTCCGACGCGGTGACCGCCTCCGCGTCGTTTCGGAGCACCGTCTGCTCGGCCCGGGGCTCCGGGTCCGCCGGGAGGACTGCCCGTTCGCGCAGGAGATTCTGTATCCCGTCGACACCAGCCGCAACCGCGTCCTGTGCTATCCGGCGACTGTTCGATAGCTCCGCCGTGATAACCGGAATTCCGGCTGCCGCAGCCGCAGCGCGGAACGTCCCGCCCGAGCCGTCGTCGCCGGCCTCCTCGGCTTCGTCGATGAGTCTGTAGGAAGTGCCAAACGCCTCGGCGAGTCGTTCGGCGGCCGGATCGCCCGCTTGGCACCTGACGTGTTCTAACATGTCTGCCGTGCCAGTGTGGAGATCGACCGCTGCGTCGGCGTCTCTCACGAGTTCCCACAGGCGAGCGGCGAACTGTTCCTGGAGGCTTCCCGAGTCGTCTCCCGGCCACACGCGGTTCAGATTCGGATTCATCACGTCGTACTCGCCGGGGGTCATGTACGACCGGTGATCGAACGCGAGCTGGTTCACGACCGGGATGACAAGTACTGTCCCGGCGATAGCCGCGTCGGTCAGGCGGTCGTGCAGTCGCCGTAACGCGGCCGGGCCGTTGAGTTCGATGCCGTGTTGCGCCGCCTGGATATACACTGTCGGTCCGGGGCCGCCGACGTACCGGTGGACAGTCACGGACACGTCTCGACCCGATGGGAGTCTCCCGAGCCGTCGGTCAGTCGTTGTGTGCGTGACGGCGGTGTAGTCCATATCGATGCCCGGCGGCGCGCAGGCAAAAGCGCTGGGAGTAGGAGCATCGCTGGGCCACACGGAGCGGTGCTGTGATACTCCTTCGGAACAGAACCATTGACCGGTAGAGCGGCTGTCGCCGGTGTGAAAACCCCGTATCATAAAAATTACAGAGGGCTGTTAACATATAACTTGACAATACATTAGCGTGTTGGACACTGGTCGGAGTTTCTGCCCGGAAGCGACAATCACCACAGGGGACCCAAATCTATTAACAATGGTACTCCTGTTATTCTGAAACACTACGTGATGATACAATGTCAGTTTGCAAAGGAGGTGGACCAGGCGGTAACTATATTGCCACGCCATAGCACGTTCTACTCAGAGTTATGGAGCCTACCGATAGCCTGCCGACCCAGGCCGACACCGTCATCATCGGTGCTGGAATCGTCGGCTGCAACATCGCCTACCAGCTGACAGCGCTCGGCCGAGAAGATGTGGTCGTGGTCGACCAGGGGCCGATGCCGACCACGGGTGGATCGTCGACGCACGCCCCCGGAATCATGTTTCAGACCGCGGAACCGAAGGTCCTGAGCCAGTTTGCGGACTACAGCCGGCGGCTGTATTCGGACCTCGAAGGGGCCGACGGGCAGCAGGCATACAACGAAACAGGCGGCATCGAAGTCGCGCGCAGCGAGGAGCGCATGGACTTCCTCCAGCGCCGCGTCGAGTACGCGAAGGCCTGGGGCATCGAAGACCCGCAGTTGCTCTCGCCCGAAGAAGTCACCGAGCACCTCCCGCTGGTCGATGCCGACCAGATCAAGGGCGGCTACTACTCCCCGACTGACGGGCAAGTCTCGGGCGTCGTCGCGTGTGACGCGCTGGCTCGTGAAGCGATGGACAGAGGCGCGAAGTTCGTGCCGCACACGCGCACCGAGGACGTCGAGACCGAGAACGGCTCGGTACAGGCCGTCGTCACGGAGAACGGCACTATCGAGTGTAACGAGGTCGTCGTCGCGACCAACATCTGGGCCCGCCAACTCGGCGAGAAGCTCGACGTGCACCTGCCGGTGACGCCAGTCGAGCACCAGTACACGATGACGGAATCCCTCGACGAACTGGCCGACAGTGCAGTGGACATCACCGACCACCCGCTGTTCGAGAACTACGAGAACGTCTCCGGGGAGAAGGCAAAGCGGCTCCTCGTCGGTCCGGACCGGCCGATTCTCCGCGACCAAGACAACGCGATGTACTACCGGAACCACGGGGATTCCTACGGCATCGGCTCGTACAACCACGAGCCAATCGTGCCCGATCCACAGGACCTCGGTGGCAACGACCCCGACGGCGAACAGGGGTCAGTCCACGAGTTCACCGACTACCACATGGACAATGCGACCCATCCGGACCGACCGGACAAGGCCCCCCGCCAGGCCAGCGACGAACTCCTCCCGGCGACGGCCGGCAAGGAACTCGAACACAAGTACAACGGGATGTTCGCGGAGTCGCCGAACGGACTCCCCGTGATGGGTCCCGTTCAGGAGTACGACGGCCTCTGGACGGCGGCGGCCATCTGGGTCACGCACGCCGGCGGTGCCGGTAAGGCGCTCGCCGAGTGGATGGAACACGGCGTTCCACAGCTCCCTGACGGCCCGATTGACCTCGCCCATTGCGACGTGAACCGCTTCGACGAGCACGAGGGGAGCTGGGACTTTGCCCGGGACATCGGCGGCGAGGAGTACCGCATCGTCTACAACATCATGCACCCCAAGTGGGTCTGGACCGACAAGCAGCGGGACATCCGCCGGACCCCGATGTACCACACCCACAAGAAGTACGACGCCGAACTGTGGGCCGAGGCCGGTTGGGAGGAACCACACTGGTTCGATTCCAACGCCGACCTGCTGGCGGAGTACGGTGACCAGATCCCCGACCGCGAGGGCTGGGAAGCGAAATACTGGTCCCCCATCGAAGGCGCTGAGGCGCTGAACGTTCGGGAGAACGTCGGGCTCCACGACATGACATCCTTCAACAAGATGGAGGTCATCGGGAGCGACGCCGGCGAGTTCGTCCAGTACCTCTGTACGAACGACATGGACATCGACGTGGGCGACGTGAAGTACACGCTGATGTGCAACGAGGGCGGCGGCGTCCGGGCGGACATCACGGTCACGCGGACCGACGAGGACCGCTACCTCCTGTTGACGACGGGTCGCGAAGTCGGGAACAACCACGTCGCGTGGGTGCGCGAGCAGTCCCCCGACGACGTGGTCGTCAACGACGTGACCTCCAGCCTGGCGGCGATGGTCTGTACCGGCCCGAACGCCCGGAAGGTCCTGTCGAAGGTCACCGACGTCGACCTCTCCGACGACGCCTTCCCGTTCTTCACGAGCCAGCAGTTCTTCGTCAAGAACGTTCCCGTGACTGCACTTCGCGTCTCGTACGCGGGCGAACTCGGCTGGGAGTTCTACACGCTCTCGGAGTACGGCGAACGCCTCTGGGAGCACATCATGGAGGCCGGCGAGGAGTACGGCATCCGACCGTACGGCAACGGTGCGCTGAATTCGCTACGAATCGAGAAAGGCTTCCGCCTCTGGGGGAAGGACCTCCACACGGAGCACAACCCGTACGAGGCCGGCCTGGGTTGGGCCGTCGACCTCGAAACCGACTTCATCGGCAAGGAAGCGGTCGCGGCGGCCGCCGACGGCGACAACATCGACCACAAGGTCGCCTGTCTGACCCTCGACGACGAGGACGCCGTCGTGCTCGACAACAAGCCAGTCCTCGACGGCGACGAGACTATCGGTTACCTCCACAGCGCCGAGTACGGCTACACCGAAGGCGCTTGTGTCGCCTACACGTACCTGCCACCCGAGTACGCTGAACCCGGTACCAGCGTCGAAATCCTCTACGAGGGCGAGCGGTACGACGCGACTGTCCGCGAGGAACCGCTGGTCTGAGAGCGGTCCGGGACCCATCGCCGGTTCTATCGGGATTGTAACACGCTGTGGTTCAGTCCCGAACCGTCATTCCTTCCCGCCGACCGACGGATAGCAGATTTTCTGGTACCGGACGAAATACCGATCTCTGGGCGCTCTAACTGGCGCTTCCTTCTCAGAGCGGTTCCGGTCACCGGTGTATTTAAGATTATGACAGAAACAGTCCCAAACGAGATACATGAGCACAGAGACTCCCCCGTCTCGGGCGGATACAGTCGTTATCGGTGCCGGGGCCGTCGGGTGTAGCGTCGCGTATCACCTGACGGAACTCGGCGCGGAGGATGTCACGGTTATCGATCAGGGTCCGCTCCCGGTCACTGGCGGCTCGTCGGTACACGCCCCTGGGATTATGTTCCAGACGTCGCCGTCCAAGATACAGACGAAGACCGCCTACTACACCAGTCGGCTCCTCTCCGATGCCGGCGTCTACGACGAGGTCGGTGGCATCGAAGTAGCCCGGAGCGAGGAGCGGATGGACTTCCTCCGTCGGCGCGTCGAGTGGGCGACTGCCTACGGGCTGCCGGAACCGCAGTTGCTCTCGCCCGAGGAAGTCACCGAGCACCTTCCGATGGTCGACGAAGACGAAATCCTCGGTGGCTACTACTCACCGACTGACGGGCGCGTCGACGGAATCGGCGCGCTCCAGTGGTATATGGAACACTCTTCGGCGTCGTTCTACGGGAACACGGAGGTCACGGACATGGACGTTTCGGGGGGCGAAATCAACGCCATCGAAACCGACCAGGGCCGCATTGACTGCGAGCGCGCGGTCATTGCGACGAACAACTGGGGTTACCAGACCGGCCAACTGGCCGGGCTGGACCTGCCAATCGCGCCGGTCGAACACCAGTACGTCGTCACTGAACCGATGGACGAACTCGCCGACGCTGAGACCTCGGTGGGCGACAACACGACCGGACTAGAGGTCCCTGGGGACCGCTCTATCGCGGAGTACATGAGCGAAGGGCCACACCAGCCGGTCGGCCGCGACCAGGACCACTCGCTGTACTTCCGGACTCACGGCGACGCGCTCGGGATGGGGTCGTACAACCACGAGACGCTCTCAGTCGACCCCGAGGCGATGGGGAAGAACTCCGAGGAGCATCAGGCGTCAGTGAGAGGGTTCACGAAGGAGCACTGGGAGACGCCGACTCACCGCGGCCGGGACAAGTCCGCGAAGCAGGCCTTCGACGAACTGCTACCGGCGACGCAGGACGTGGAATACGAGGCCACTGAGAACGGTATCTTCGTCTTTACGCCCGACGGGATGCCGGCCGTCGGCGAGACGGCCCAGGTCGACGGCCTTTGGACAGGGCTGGCTATCTGGTGGACCCACTCCGGGGGCTACGGCCGCATCCTTGCCGAGTGGATGGAGAACGGCGTCCCCCGACTGCCGTCCGGCCCGGTCGACACCGGCGGCATCCACGTCCGACGGTTCGAACCGCACGCGGGCGAGAAGGACTACTTCGTTGACCGCGGGGCCAAGCGGTACGAGCAGGTGTACAGCATCGTCGAGCCGCGGTGGCAGCCCGACGACCACCGGGGGCTCCGGACGAGTCCGTTCTACCACCAGCAAAAAGAACTCGGCGCGGAGTTCTACCAGAGCGGCGGCTGGGAGACGCCACAGTGGTACGAGTCCAACGCCGACTTGGTCGAGAAGTACGAGGACCGGATTCCAGACCAGGACGGCTGGCAGGGCATCAACCGCTCGAAGATCGAGGCCGCCGAGCATCTCCACACCCGCGACAAGGTGTCGATGTTCGACATGACGACGTTCAGTTCGATCATGGTCGAAGGCGAAGGGAGCCAGGCGTTCCTCCAGCGGGTCTGTAGCAACGACATGGACCTCGACGTCGGCCAGGTCCGCTACTCGCTGCTGTTGAACGAGGGCGGCGGCATTCTCGCGGACATAACCGTCGTCAAACTCGACGACGAGGAGTTCATGGTGACGACCGGTGGCGGGAACTCCCCCGGCATCCACGGCGGCCATCTGGAAGACGAAGCGCCCGAGAGGGTATCAGTCCACGTCGAGGAAGGCGCGAAATCCACAATCGGTCTCTGGGGGCCGAACGCGCGGCTCCTCCTCCAGCGGTGTACCGACGCGGACGTGACCAACGGTGGCTTCCCGTACTTCCGGGCCAAGCAGATGTACGTGGGCGAGGTGCCGGTCATTGCCCTCCGGGTCTCGTACGTGGGTGAACTCGGCTGGGAGCTGTGGGCCCCGACGGAGTACGGCCAGCGGCTCTGGGAGACGCTGCAGGACGCCGGAGAGGACCTCGGCCTCCGACCGATGGGCGGCGGCGCACTCAGTTCAATGCGGTTAGAGAAAGGCTACCGCCTCTGGGGGACGGATATCGACACGGACTCGAACCCCTTCGAAGCTGGACTCCCCTTCGCTGTCGACATGGATACAGACTTCATCGGCAAGGAGGCACTGGAGACGGCCCGCAGCGAGGGAATTGACAGCAAAATCACACCGCTCACGCTCGACGACTCGACAGATATCATGCTGAGTGGGCGGCCGGTGCTGAAAGACGGCGAGGCAATCGGCTACGTGCAGGCCGGAAACTACGGTTACAGTCTCGACGAATCCATCGCGTACACGTACGTTCCGACCGAATACGCCGAAGCCGGCACATCGGTCCAGATCCAGTGTGAGGGCGAGACCTACGTAGCGACGGTGTGCAACGAGCCGCTGTTCGACCCAACCCGAGAGCGCATCATCAAATGACAGGACAGCGCACTGACCCACCAACTTTGACATAAGGCCCGGGACGATACGAACACATGACACAAACCGAATCGGACACCCTGCCCGTCACATACGCGGACATCGAACGAGCCCGCGAACGACTGGACGACGACACAGTCGTCAAGCAGACGCCAGTCGAACGGAGTACGTCTCTCAGTGAATTCGTCGACGCCGAGGTCCACCTGAAGATGGAACACCTCCAGTGGACAGGCTCGTTCAAGACAAGAGGCGCGTTCAACAAGATCTCACAGGACGTCGCCGATGGCGTGGAGTCGTTCGTCGCCGCCAGCGCCGGCAATCACGCACAGGGCGTCGCCCTCGCCGCGACCAAATGCGGAGCGGAGTCGACGGTTTTCATGCCGGAGAACGCGCCACAGGCCAAGATCGACGCCACGAGAGACTACGGCGGGAGCGTCGAACTGGTGGGTAACGACTTTCAGGAGACGATGTCTCACGCCAAAGCCGTCGTCGAGGAGACCGACGCCGAGTTCGTTCACGCCTACGACGACCTTGACATAATCGCTGGCCAGGGGACCCTCGGTACCGAAATGTACCATGACTGCCCGGACGTCGACACAGTTGTCGTCCCTATCGGGGGCGGTGGGCTCATCAGCGGCGTCTCGACGGCAATCAAACACCTCTCGCCGGAGACGCGCGTCGTCGGTGTCCAGGCGACTGGCGCGGAGACGGTGCACGAGAGCCTCGACAAGGGGATTCCGGTCGTGCTCGACGAGGTCGACACAATCGCCGACGGCATCGCCACCGGCGGCATCTCGGAGACGACGCTCGACATCATCGAGGCGAACGTCGACGAGGTCGTGACTGTTTCGGACACCGACATCGCACAGGCGATTCTCCTGTTGATGGAACGGGCCAAACAGGTCGTAGAAGGTGCCGGGGCCGCCTCCGTGGCCGCTGTACTGAGCGACGGACTCGACGTCTCGGGCGAAACGGTGATGCCGCTGCTCTGTGGCGGGAACCTCGACATGACACAAATGCGTGAGGTCCTCATCCACGCGCTCACGGAGCGCCAGCAGCTCCTTCAGCTTCGGGTTCGCATCGACGACCAGCCGGGTGTGATGGAGGAGATCTCGGGGGTCATCGCCCGGCAGGGAGCTAACATCCACGACGTTCGCCACGAGCGGTCCGTCGAGAACCTCGAAATCGGGGAGGCGTACCTCGTCTTTAACGTCGAGACGAGCGGTGCCGAGCATGCACAGACCATCATTACGGCGATACGCGACGCGGGCTACCCCGTCGACAACGTCGCACGGAAGGCCCAAAACGGCGCACTGTGAGCCGGAATCGGCATTCAGATCGACGGATCGACGCCACGAGCGGGGAAACCTATAACAGGTGTGTGGGGGAATTACACATGAGTCAGGCACCATGTACGACCACATACTCGTCCCGTATGACGGCAGTGACGAGGCCCGGAGAGGGGCAGAACACGGCATCGAACTCGCCGCTGCGCTCGACGCGACAGTCCATGCATTGTACGTCATCGACCTGCCGGGCACGCCGCGTGCGCTCGCGCTCAGAGATGACGAAGAGGAGATGCGCGAGGAGTATCGAAACTACGGGGAAGAGGTTCTGGCGAATCTCGGGACCGTCGCCGAAGAGCACGGCGTCGAGTACAAGACGCATTTCAAAACCGGCGCACCCAGCGAGGAAATCGTCGAGTTCGCTGAAAACGAAGACATGGACGCGATTGTCCTGGGCTCGGCGTTCCGTGGAAAGCTCGGGAACCTGCTCGGTGGGACAACGGATAAAGTGGTCCGGACGTCGAGCATTCCAGTCATCAGTCAGCGGATGAGTGTCAACGACATTTGACATCAGCTACGCGTCTATCAGTCGCGTCTCACGTATGTAGATCACCAGGCTGGCGCTGAGGAAACTGAATCCTGCGAGTCGGAAGTCTCCGACTGTCATCCCGACGAGGCCGACGCCCATCAGCAGTGCTGCCACCGCGGCTGCCCCTGTTGCCAGAAGTCGTGCCATACTGATGCTAAGTGGGAGTCCGAAATAAATACGCACCCATCAGGCGGTGAGACAATCGAAGACTCGTCGACAGCCAGCAAACCTCAATGTACTAGATAGGAGAGATGTCTGCCGAGTCACAGCCGTACAGTGCTTGAGTCCGTGATATATTGGTGTCTAAGGTGAAGTTTTATTACAGTTGCATCAGTGCATAAGTATGAGACTGTGTAGCACATAAAACACGCCGACAATAGCCCTGCGGGCACGTCGTGTCCGCCCGAGCGAGTACAGTGAGACAAACAGGATGCGAATGCTGTAGACGCGCTACGCCGGGATGTCGTTACCATGACGGTGGCAACGGACCACGACAGAGGACGACCGCGACTATGACAATGAGACACCACAGACCAGTACCGCGTTCGAGAGGGGTAACGTATGGCAAACAGTGACGATCAAACCGGGGAAATGTCTGACGGGCTTCAGGTCGAGTTGTTCCATCCGGAGTCCGACCGCGAACCCGGTGATACGAACATTCAGGCGGCTGGATTCGACATCCATCCGGTGGTATTCCCGGTGGCGCTGGTGATCATTGCACTGTTTATCGCAGTGACGATACTGCTCGGTGACACCGCAGCCTCCGCGTACACATGGCTGTTCAATACCATCGGGGACACCTTCGGCTGGTTCTACCTGCTAGCGGTGAACGTGTTCATCATCACACTGCTTTACTTCGCGTTCAGCAAGTACGGCAATATCAGAATCGGCGGCGTCGAGGCCGAGAAGGAGTTCAGCGACTTCTCCTGGATGGCGATGCTGTTCAGCGCCGGCATGGGCATCGGCCTCATGTTCTTCAGCGTCTCGGAACCGCTGTACTACTTCCAGAACCCCCCGAGCTTCTTCGGGGCCGAAGCCGGAACCGGCGCGGCGGCGTCCGCCGCGATGGCGCAAACGTTCTTCCACTGGGGCTTTCACCCGTGGGCGGTGTACGGCCTGGTGGGACTCGGCCTCGCGTTCTTCTCGTTTAACCGGGGGCTCCCGCTCACCTTCCGGTCGATATTCTGGCCCCTGCTGGGCGAGCGAATTTACGGCTGGCCGGGCCACATCATCGACCTCGTGACGGTGTTCGCGACGCTGTTCGGGCTGTCAACCTCGCTGGGCCTCGGTGTCGCACAGGTCAACACGGGGCTCTCCTACGTGGGCGGTGACATGCTCGGTGCGGTGAGTATCCCCACGGGGACCTGGCCACAGGTCGCGCTCATTGCCGGCATCACGCTCATCGCGACTCTCTCGGTCGCGGCGGGTCTCGACGGCGGCGTCAAGCGGCTGAGTACGCTCAATCTCTATCTGATGTTCGCACTGCTCGGGTTCCTCGTTATCGTGGGTCCGACGGTGTACATCTTCGGGACGTGGGCAGAGGGCCTCGGCGCGTACTTCGGGAACATCCTCGCACTCGGGTTCTTCACCGGAACGCTCAACGAAGCGGCGAACGGAACAGTCACCGCATGGACCGTGTTCTACTGGGGCTGGTGGATCGCGTGGTCGCCGTTCGTCGGGATGTTCATCGCGCGCATTTCGAAGGGCCGGTCCGTTCGGGAGTTCGTCCTGGGCGTGCTGTTCCTTCCGTCGCTGTTCTCGACGCTCTGGCTGTCGGTGTTCGGCGGCAGCGCGATGTTCAACTCACTGATGGGGAACGGACAGGCGCTCGCGACCTACAACGAGGTCGGCCAGACCGTGGCGATGTTCGCCCTGCTGGAGCAGTTCCCGCTCGGCGTGGTCAGTGGACTGATCGCGACGCTGCTGGTCATCACGTTCTTCGTCACGTCGTCGGACTCCGGGTCACTGGTCATCGACCACCTGACCTCGGGCGGAAAACACGACGTCCCGCGGACGCAGCGGGTCTTCTGGGCCCTTACCGAGGGCCTTGTTGCGTCCATCCTGCTCATCGGCGGCGGGCTGACGGCGCTCCAGACGGCCGCAATCACGACAGGACTCCCGTTCGCGTTCATCCTGTGTCTGATGTGTTACACGGTGTATCTTGGCCTCGACAACGAGTACCAGATACTCGAGTCCGAAGAGTTCGCAGAGACTATCCAGGACCTCTCCGAACGGGATGATGTCGACGTCGTGACCGCCGGCGACGAAATGGTGACAGATATCTCCGACCCGGGAGACGACACGGCGACGGGTACCGACTGAAGCGCCCTCGTTTTGGCGTTTTCCGACGCGACCGGTAGTATCAGGACGCTATCGCCAACAACGGTCGAAACCGTTCACGCTACCGGCCGCCGAGTTCTGTTTCGACCGTCCGTTCAGAGTGTATCCAGAGCCGGGCGGAGCCCCCGATTCCGAACGCGGCGATGGCGAGACTGGACACGATACTGCCGGCGGGTGAAAGCAGGACCCACGAGACAGCGCTGAGAGACGCTCCAATAAGCAGCCCCAACGTCGGTTGTCGGTTGCGCAGGATATCTGTGAGGAGCGTCCCGACGACGAGAAACCCGAAGCTCGTGAGTACCAGGACGAACGCGCTACTGATGAGAATCGCGGTACGGACGAATATCCCGCCAGCGACGCTGAGACGGGCCAGCGTTGTCGCCCCGTAGAGGGCGACGATTCCGACGATCACGTACCCAGCGACCCCGTAGAGGACGGCCGTCGCCGGGCTGTCCGAAATCGCGTCGATCGACTCGTCGACGTAGTTCCGCCGCAGCCGAAGTATCAGTGCGCCGGCCACGAGCACGAGAACGAACGAGACCACTGCCCGGAGTGGTCTGGACAGCCCGGCGGCAACGCCCGGGTCCAGCTGTCCTGTAACTGATGGCCCAACGACTGCCGCCAGTCCAGCCACGGTCGGCACGGCACTGACAACTGCATCAAAACCCATGCGTCACATACCGTGGGTCACCGTGAAAACCTGTCGGCGACATCGGCGCTCTGAGCGGGATCTGCCCGGAAATTTAAGCCATCAGAATACATACCGTGTCACAGTGTCTGGATGGCTCGCAGTTCTAATCTCGAAGCTTGTCTGGGTCGGCAAGCGGGTCGCCGCACCACTCCAGCGGAGTGACGGGCCGAACAAGTTCAGGCTGTCGAGCATGGACACGGCAACGACGACGTACGACGGTGACATTGGGTGGGTGAGACGGCCGCCAGCGACGGTCGAATGTCCGCGATGCGAGTCGGAAATCTTCCAGCACAACGCGCGTGACAGCATCGACTGTCCGCGGTGTGTCGGCGAATACAGCCACGACGAGTTCGCCGACCTGCAGCTCCTGTATCTCACCTGCCCGGTCTGTCGGAGCCGGATGGAGCACGGGCAACGCCACCCCGAGCGGTTCGACATCCCCGAATGGGCGACCTGTACGGACTGTCGGTACCACTGGGAGTTCGAACACTCCTACGAACACGGTGCCGGTTGAGCCGATAGGTACATTGATCACACTACGACCGTTCGACGGGCTGTGCGTTGCTTCGGAACGGCTACGAGATCAAGCGCAGGGTGATAACCAGTTCCAACGCGCAGTGGGATGCCGCCGTCAGTAATACTTCCAGTCGTCCTCACGGCTCCCCTGTACGACGCCGTCGTCCTCCTCACTGTCCGCTTCTTCCTGCTCATCGGGCCAGCGAATGCCGTCTCCGACGAGGCTCTTGTACGCGAAGGCACCCAGACCGACGAGCATCAGCAGGAGGACGACGGTTCCAGCGACCGCAGCCACCTGCCCGACGGATTCGAGCAGGCCCGAACCGAGCTGAACCGGAAACTGTAGCATACATACTGTTCGGGCTGGACAGGTATCACTGTTGTCGAAGCTGGGACGGTCGTGACGCCGTCGCTGAGACCGTCTTGAGCACGGCGTTGTTCTCGGAGACGTCGTGGACCCTGACGGCGTCAGCCCCGCGTTCAGCGGCCAGCGCTGTCGTGGCCAGGGTCGGTGGCAGCCTGTCTGCTCCTGCCTCGCTCATGTCGGCGAACATCGACTTCCGGGAGTGCCCGACCAGCACCGGACAGCCGAGCGCGTGGAACTCGTGGAGGCGGTCGACGAGTTCGAACGATTCGGCGGCGTCCTTCCCGAACCCACAGCCGGGGTCGACGATGACCTGCTCGCGGTCGATTCCGGCTTGCTCGGCAAGCAGTATCTGTTCCGTGAGGTCTCGAAGCACGTCATCGACGACATCGTCGTAGGTCACAGTTCGGCCTGGGTCCACTGGTGCGGACAGGCTATGCATCAGGATAACGGACGCGTCGTGGTCGGCAACCACGAACCGCATCTCGGGGTCCGACAGTCCCGACACGTCGTTGACGATGTCGGCACCGGCGTCCAGCGCCGCGTCAGCGACGGCGGCCTTGCGGGTATCTACGGAGACAGTGGTGTCGAGCGAGGACACCGCCTCGATAACGGGCACCACGCGGTCGATCTCTGTTTCGACGGACACCGGGTCAGCCCCGGGACGCGTGCTCTCACCGCCGATATCGACGATGTCCGCCCCGGACTCGATCATCTGTTCCGCGTGACTGACCGCGAGGTCGCGACGGTCGTACTCGCCGCCGTCGTAGAAACTGTCCGGCGTGACGTTGAGAATACCCATCACGGCCGCCGCTTCCCTGTCGAACGGCGGCAGGAACAACCTGTCAGACAGCGCGCCTTCGAGTTGCGTGGCGAGCCGACCGAGCCCCAGCCCCGCCGAAGCCAGTCGGCCAGTGAGCCGTTGAAACTGTCGCGGCGTTCCCGACAGCGTCGTGTCGACGAGCTTCTCCGGCATTCCGACAGCTGAACGAGTACAGGTGCCGCCGCAGTCCTCGAACGCCTGTTTGACGACGCCTGCCTGTTCGCGCCGCAACGTGACCGAAAGCATCTGCTGGTGGATTTCCGATTCACTTCCGGCTTTAGCAGTCTCTCCCGTCGACGCCTGCTGGAGGTTGTCCCCGGGAACGACCAGCCGGCACCAGCGGTCCCGAGCTTCGGCGACTGCGTAGAGCGACCCGGCTACGAGCACGAAGTCGTCCGCGTCGGCCGCCGCTATCGCACGTTCGGTGGCCTCGGGAACGGACTCGACCTGCTGTACCTGGGCTGCCTGGCCCTCGAACGCGGCAGCGAGCGATTCGGTGCTCGCGGCTCGGTCGACTTCCGGTCGCGCAGGGAACGCCGTCTCGACGGCCGGAAGCGTCGCAATCATCCGTTCGTACTCCTTGTCCTGCATCGCGGCGAAGACGACGTGGAGGTCATCGTACTCGTACCGTTCGATGAGTGCTGTCAGCGTCTCCATCGCGCCGGGGTTGTGGGAACCATCGAGGACCACCATCGGGTCCGTCGACCGGATCTCGAACCGCCCCGGCAGCGTCGCGGCCCGAAGCCCCTCGGATATGGTTTCGGTGTCCACGTCGATGAGTTGTCGGGCCAGTGTCGCGGCGACGCCGGCGTTCTCCGCCTGATGCTGTCCGAGCAGCTTGAGGTTCGATTCGAGGGCCCAGTCCGGCCCAGTGAGTGCGATCCGGTTCTCGACGGCCGAACGCATGCCGTTTTCGACGGCGGTGACAGCAGCCCCCTCACCACCGACAGTGATGGTATCGGTAACCCCCTGAACCGCCTCGAGGGCAGCGCCGGTGGTTCCGGTCACGAGCGGGGCGTCCCGCGGCGCGACTTGTGCTTTGTCGCGGGCGATCTCCTCGACCGTGTCGCCGAGCAGGTCGGTGTGTTCTAAACTGATGCTGGTGACGGCGCTTGCGACGGGATCGACCGCGCTCGTGGCGTCGTACCGGCCGCCGATACCGACTTCCAGTACTGCCACATCGACGTCTTCGACATCGAAATGATAGAGCGCAAGCGCGGTGAGTACCTCGAAATGCGTCGGCTTGTCGTCCTCGGCGGCCAGGCGGTCGATACATGGCTCGATCTGTTCGACGAACTCCGTCACCCGCTCTTTGGGTATCCGGCCGCCGTTGACCGTGACTTGCTCCCGAAAGCCGTTCAATCCCGGCGAAGTGAACAGGCCGACGTCCAGCCCGGCGGCCCTGAGCACGCTCTCGGTCATCTGGGCGGTGCTTCCTTTTCCGTTCGACCCGGCGATCTGCACGCTATCGAAACTGTCGTCCGGGTCCCCGAGGTGTGAGAGCATCCGCGCCGTCGTATCGGTCCCCAACTTGGGCCGACGGCGTTGTAGCGACTGCAGGTAGTCCGCCGACTCGTGGTACTCCATACCATAATTGGGCGGCGGCGACCTGATTAATTTATCGCCGGGGGTTCTGCGTCGATAGCGCGTACCGAGGTAGAGCAGCCCCTTCGGGCCGAAACCGACGGAAAATCTTCAATGAGGCCCGGAGACAGTGATCGAGTCGTCTCCTAGCTCCAGACTTTGCGGCCGCTGCCGTCCGGCCTGCTGTTGGGCCACGGAACCGATCTCGTAAGGCGAGAGACATGATGTGGCTTACGCGGTCTGTAACAGCGGCTCGAACACATCCTATCCCGATAGTATCAGGTTCACTAACATTATTACGACGCTGCAGGGAAGGGCTAGTCGAGATGTCTTCACAGGATGAGCAATCCGCGGCCGAAGAGACACAGGAGCCGATTCCGACGGACTACGATATCGCCCAATCGACCGACATGGAACCGATCTGGGAACTGGTCGAGCCGTGGGGACTCGGCCTCGACGACCTCCAGTACTTCGGCGAATACACCGCGAAAGTCAAACAACACGCCATCGAGCGCCTCCGTGAACAGGCCGAGGACAAGGAGCAGAACCTCGTCCTGGTAACCGGGATGACGCCGACGCCGAAAGGCGAGGGGAAGACGGTAACGACCGTCGGTCTCGGACAGACGCTCAACCACGTCGGCGAGGAAGCGATGATCGCTATCCGGGAACCGTCGCTTGGCCCAGTGTTCGGTGTCAAAGGCGGCGCGGCAGGCGGCGGCCGGTCGCAGGTCCTTCCGATGGAGGACATCAACCTCCACTTCACCGGCGACCTCCACGCGCTCACCTCCGCGCACAACCTCATCGCCGCGATGCTCGACGCGAAGATCTCGCAGGGTGACGACCTTGACATCGACATCAACAACGTCTCTTGGCCGCGCGCTATCGACATGAACGACCGCGCGCTCCGGGAGACGGTCGTGGGCCTGGGCGGGAAAACCGGCGGGACGCCGCGGGAAGACAGCTTCCTCCTTACCGCCGCTTCAGAACTGATGGCCGTGCTGTGTCTGGCAAGTGACCTGGGCGACCTCAAAGAACGAGTCAGTCGCATCATCGTTGCCTACAACGAGGACGGTGACCCGGTCACTGTCGACGACATCGAGGCGACCGGCCCAGCAACCATGCTACTCCGGGACGCGATCAAACCGAACGTCGTCCAGACCATCGAGGGGACGCCGGCGCTGGTCCACGGCGGGCCGTTCGCGAACATCGCCCACGGGACGAACTCCCTGGTCGCCGACAAGACTGCCTTCGGCATGGGCGACTACCTCGTCACCGAGGCTGGTTTCGGCTCCGACCTCGGGGCCGAGAAGTTCATGGACGTGGTCTGTCGCAAAGGCGATATGACGCCGAACGCCGTCGTGCTAGTGGCGTCGGTCCGCGCACTCAAATACCACGGACTGGACCAGTGGCCGGTCGACTACGACGAAATCGACGAAGCCGGCGTCGAAGCCGTCGAAGCGGGCTTCTCGAACCTCGACAAGCACGCGACGAACCTCCAGAAGTTCGGCGTCCCGGTCGTCGTCTCCGTCAACCGCTTCCCTGACGACACCGACGAAGAGATCCAGGCCGTGCTGGACCACTGCCGTGAGGACCTCGGCGTCAGAGCGGCCGAGTCGAACGTGTTCTCGGACGGCAGCGAGGGCGGCGTCGACCTCGCGGAGAACGTCATCGAGGCAACCGAGGAGAGCAACGAGGAGGACTTCCGGATGCTGTACGACGACGAGGACAGCATCAAGGAGAAGATCCACACTGTCGCGACCGAGATTTACGGCGCTGACGACGTGAAATACACCGGCGGCGCGCTCGACGACATCGAGCAGATGAACGACCTCGACTTCGACGACTACCCGGTCGTCATGTCCAAGACGTTCCACTCGCTGAGCGACGACGCGAGCCAGAAGGGTGCACCCGAGGGCTGGGAGCTCGAAATCAGCGAAGTGTACCCATCTGCCGGTGCGGGCTTCCTGGTCGCTCTCACGGCCGACGCGCTCACGATGCCTGGCCTGCCGGCCCGTCCGGCCGCGGCCGACATGGACATCGACGAAGACGGCAACATTTCGGGCCTGTTCTGACAATCCGGTCCTGCGTCCCAGCTTTCGCGTTTCGCCGCCTCGACTTTTATTGGACACCGCTCAGCGTTCGATGAACGGACGACGCTCACCGCTCCGCGTTTGCGACCGCTTCGTCGAGCGCCGCTTCGCCGGCCGCTTCTGCCTCGTCTGCCCGCCGCTTCATGGCTGCCACGAATGATTCGTCGTCTATCATGTCGAGATTGGCCCGAACGGTCGAGACGGACGCCTGTAGCGCCGCCGCCGCGAGCAGCGCCCCGACAGCCGCGTCCGGGACGGCGACCGGCGTCCCCTTCGCAGTTACCGTGCGGGCGTGCTCGACGACGTTGAGACAGACCTCGGCTGTCTCCAGTGGCACCTCCGTCGAGCGTTTCGAGGCCGCCTGCATCCGGGCGACGTCCCCGGATTCAAAGGCTTCCCCGACCGCGTCGACCGCTGCCGCGTCCTCGTCAGCGAGGTCGAGCAGCCGTTTCCGGTTATCGGCCAGACCGTCCGCTAGAGCCGATAGCTCACCGGACTCTGTACCGGACCCGTCTGTGCCGACAGTGTGGATACAGACCATCTCACAGAGCGCCGCGCCCATCGCGCCGCCGACGGCCGCGACCGCACCGCCGCTCGGAGTCACCTGGCCCGACGCGACATCAGCAAGGAACTCGCCGATTGGCTGGTCCGCGAAGGTCATCTGTCGGACTCAATTCCGGTCGTCTCTGGTGATTGACTGTCCATACGGCGGCACTCTCGGCCCACTCGCCTAATGATTTCCCTGGAGGTATTCGGTCCGTGTGGGCCATCCCGTCACAAAGGCTATGACTGGACTGTGTCAAGACGATATATGGCGTCTCCGTACGAAATCGTCCAGCCAGCGACGGTGCCGACGGAACAGTTCAACACCTGCGATACAGAGGTCCGGAAGCTCACGGACCCGCTCGGCTGTGAGGAGATGCGGGTGAATCAGGTCATCGTCGAACCGGACTCCGTGACGACGCCGCATACACACGACGGCCAAGAAGAGGTGTTCGTCGCAACGACCGGTGGCCAGATAGCCATCGAGGGTGACGTCCACGATGTCCCCGAGGGCGGGGTCGTCCGCGTCCACCCGGACACGGTCCGAAACCTCTGTAACCACACCGATGAAACACACGTCTGGCTCGCCTTCGGTGCGCCGCCGGTGGGAACTGTCGACAACTTCGGGGACTACGTCGTCAAAGAATGAGCCGAGGCAGCCAGCCCGTCAGCCAAGCCCGCACACGGAACGGACGACCGTCTCAGCCCCCGTCTCCCAGCGCGTCGTTCAACTCCGGCACGACCTCGTGGAGGTCGCCGACAACAGCGTAGTCGGCCTTCTGCATGATGGCCGCCTCGGGATCGGTGTTTATTGCCAGGATGTTGTCCGCACCTTTGCAGCCCACCATGTGCTGCACTGCACCGCTGATGCCACAGGCGACGTAGAGGTCCGGGCTGATCTTCGTTCCCGTCTGTCCGATCTGGTCGTCGTGTGGTCGCCAGCCCTCGTTGACGGCGGCCCGTGACGCGCCGACGGTTCCGCTGAGGCTATCGGCCAGCGTCTCCAGTTTATCGTAATCCTCCGGACCGCCGACGCCGCGCCCGCCGCCGACCACGACGCGGGCCTCACCGAGCGACACACCGGACTCGGCTGACTCCTCGACTCGGTCGACACTGACCCGGAACGCGCTCTCGTTGAGCGACGGCTCGAACGGCTGGACTGTCGTCTCAGCGCTCTCTATCGCCGTCTCCGGCGAAAACTCGTGTTCCGCCACAGTCACCAGTTTCGTGTCACTATCAAGGCATGCGTGTTCGACGAGGCTACCACCCCATCGCTGGCGCGACAGTTCGTACACGTCGCCGGCCTCGACGTCGAGACAGTTGGCCGCCATCGGCAGGTCGCGCCTGGCACCGACGTGGGCTAGCACCTCCTGTCCGCGGTCAGTCCCCGGGGCGACGACTGCTTCCGGGTCTGTGGCGTCGAGCAACTGCACGATACTCTCCGCCCAGGCCTCGGGTGCGTACGTGTCAAGCCGCTCGTCACCGACGTGGTGGAGCGTCTCTACGCCGTAGTCGCCGATTTTCTCCCCGAGCGCCGCCGATTCTGCGCCGAACGCGGCGGCTTCGAGCGCCGCGTCGGTCGCCGTCGCCAGTTCACGGGCCAGCGTGAGCGCCTCTAGCGAGGTTTCTTCGGGCCTCCCGCCCGCGTGTTCGACGAGGCTCAGTATCACGGTCAGATCACCTCCAGATCATCGCGGAGCAGGTCGACGACTGCGGGTACGGCGTCCGGTCCCTCGCCGAGCACCTCGGCCGCGCCCTCCGTGCTCTCCGGCGCTTCCAACCGGACTTTCTCGATACCCCCGTCGAACTCGCCGGCGACCGGGTCCTGCCGCCCGATTGACTGTTTGCGCGCCTGCATCTTGGCGCGCATCGAAGCGTAGCGGGGCTGGTTGAGCCCTTCTTTGACGCCGACGGCCGCCGGGAGGTCGAGTTCATACACCTCGGTTCCGCCGGTCACGTCGCGCTCGGCGACGGCTATCCCGTCCTCAATCGTCAGATCTGACACGCCCGCGACGAACGGCATGTCTAGCCGCTCGGCGACGCGGACGCCGACCTGGTGGTTCGCCACGTCGGCTGATTCGTTGCCGAACAGGAGGAGGTCGAACTCGGGGTCGGTCCCGGAGTCGGCGCTGAGGGCGTCCGCGAGCGCGGCCGCCGTTTCGCGAGGCCGCCACTCCTCCCCGTCGGTTTCCAGCAGCGTCGCCTCGTCGGCCGTCATCGCGAGTCCGGTCCGGAGCTGTTCGTCGGCGTCCACCGATCCGAGCGACATCACGGTGGCCGTCCCGTCGTGGTCGTCGGCCACCTGAATGGCCTCCTCGACGGCGCACTCCTCGTGGGGCGATATCGTGAACCCAAGATGGCTCGTGTCTATCTCCTGTTCGTCGTCGGTCAGTGTGAGTTTCGCGCCGGTGTCCGGCACGCGCTTGATGCAGGCTACGGTGTCCATGTCGTGTCTCCGTCGTTCGATTGCGGTCGGTTCACTGGCTGTGCTAGCTCCTGATGCGCTCGTTCTCCGGGTCGAACAGCGGCCGGCTCCCGACGACTTCGACCGTCACCGGGTACTGCTGGCCCATGTACTCGACCTGGAGGCTCCGCCCTTCCTCAGCGAAGGACTGCGGGAGATACGCCATCAGAAGGTGCTTGCCGACGCTCGGGCCGGTCCCGGCGCTGGTCACGTACGAGCGCCGGCCCTCGTCGTCGACCAGAACGTCCCCGTTCATGTCGAGGACCGGCTCGTTGCCGAGCATGAAGCGGCGTTCGCCGCCCTCCGGCGCGTGGTCGTCGACGGACAGCGTACACAGCGTGGCCGTATTCTCCTCGTCGATGGCCTCTACGTAGGCCTCTTTCCCGATGAAATCGGCGTCCTTGACGCCGTGGAACGTCAGCCCGGCCTCCGCGGGGTTGTAGTCCAGTTCCAGTTCGTGGCCGAACAGTCGGTACCCCTTCTCCAGGCGACCGGTCGTCCCGTAGACACCCATGCCGGCCGGTCGGACGTCGTGGTCCTGCCCGGCCTCCCAGAGCACGTCCCAGAGCCGGCGGCCCTGGCCCATCGGGGCGTAGATCTCCCAGCCCTGCTCGCCGATGTAGGAGAGCCGCATCGCCCACGCCTCTACTTCACCGACTGTGATCTCCTGTGCCGTGTATGGCTCGAAGGCGTCGTGAGACATGTCCTCCTCTGTGACACTGGCCACCAGGTCGCGGGCGTTCGGCCCCCAGACGCCCAGCGTACACAGTGACTCGGACTGGTCGATGAGGGTCACGTCGGCACCGTCCGGGATGTGGTCGCCGAACCAGGCCCGGTCGGCCCCGCCCGCCGCGCCGCCGGTGACGACCCGGTAGTGGTCGGGACCGAGGCGGGCGATGGTCAGGTCCGAGACGAAGCCGCCGTTCTCGGCGAGTATCGGCGTGTACACGGTCTTGCCCACGTCAACGTCGACGCGACCCACAGCCATCCGTTCGAGGTAGTCGACGACGTCCGACCCGCGGAAGTCGAAGATGCTGAAGCCCATGTCACCGATCATGGAGACGTGCTCGCGGGCGTGGAGATGCTCTGCGAGGATGATCGGCGACCACCACCGCGAGTCCCACTCGTTCGGCCGCTGGAACTCGGCGAGTTCTTCCTCGTACCGGTCCAGCAGGTCGCCGTTCGACTCGTACCACTGCGGCCGTTCCCAGCCCGCCGCCTCGAAGAACTCCGCGTGGAAGTTGGCCTGTTTCTCGTGGAACGGGCTCGTCCGGAGTTCCCGCGCCGACTGGTACTGTTCGGCCGGGTGGACGATGTCGTAGATTTTCTGGAACCCTTCGCTGGCCCGGTCTTTGACGAACGAGCGGGAGGTCCCGTACTCGTAGAACCGGTTCACGTCGGCTCCGTGAAGGTCGATGTCCGACCAGCCACGCGTCATCCACTGGGCGACCGCCTCGCCGATGGCCGGGGCCTCCTTGATCCAGACCGCGGCACACGACCAGAGCCCGTCGACGTCCTGCAGTGGGCCCAGAAGCGGTGCACCGTCTGGCGTCTGCGAAAGTAGGCCGTCGATTTCGTGGCGGATGCCGGCCTCGGGGTCGTCGAGGAGTTCCGGGACGATCTCCAGCGCGTCGGCCATCGACTGCTCGAAGGCGTCGTCGGTCAGCGGCGGCTGGGTCGGCGAGAGCGGCGCTTCGTCGATGGACGGGATGTCCTCGACGTCCCACAGTATCGGCCGGTGCTGATACGACCCCACTTCGAGGTCGTTCCCGTGCTGGCGCTCGTACATCTGCGTGTCCATGTCGCGGACGACCGGGAACGAGATTTCGCCCTCGTAATCCTCGAAGAATGAAATCGGGCCGACGCTGACCATCTGGTGGACTGCCGGTGTAAGCGGAATCTCGACGCCGGCCATCTCGGCGATTTTCGGGCTCCACAGTCCGGCCGCGATGACCACCTCGTCGGCCGTGACGGTCCCGCGGTCGGTCTCGACCGCCTGTATCGACTCGTCTTTGACGTGAAGGTCGAGCACTTCGGTGTTGGGCGAGACGTGTAGCCCGCCGTCGGTGTACTCGTCTGCCCGCGCTCGCATCACTTCGCCGGCCCGGAGCGGATCACAGGTGCCCGCACCGGTGCTGTAGAACCCCGCTTTGATGAGGTCAGTGTTGACGTAGGGTACGAGCGCTTCGACTTCCTCGGGGGTCAACAGCTCCGCCGGTTCCCCCCACGCCTTCGCTGACTGGACGCGCCGTTTCAGCTCCTCGATCCGTTCCTCGGTGCGTGCCACCTCGATACCGCCGCTGTTGGTGAACGTGTCCATGTCCTTGTACTGCTCGATGCTCCGTCGGGTGAGGTGGGTCATCTCCTTCGAGTGTTCCACCGGCATCAGGAAGTTCGAGGCGTGACCGGTCGACCCACCGGGGTCGGGCAACGGCCCCTTATCCAGAATCGCGATGTCTTCTCGCCCCATCCGGGCGAGATGGTACGCGAGACTGTTTCCGACGATACCGCCACCGATGATTACTGTCTTCGCCGCTGACGGCAGCGAGTTCGAACTCATCGCGGTCTCACCCGTATGCTGGCGGACCGAACTGTACTCTCGCTGCTCGTGGTGATAGCTCTCAACATCATCCGTTTTGAGCGTGGCCCCTCTCGGGAAAGAAGCAGGGACCACAGTTCTGCGGCGATTTATATACGGCTGGGACGCAGAACGCCGGGAATCATTCGTTGTTCAGGGTGTCAGCAGCTACAAACCCCCTGTTTCTGTTCGGTAGTCGCGTCGACAGGGCCACGCTCACGTTTCAGAGTCGGAGGGACGGGCAGAATACTCATTCTATCAAAAAACCAATGGTATGAGTTTTGTGCCGTCCGTTGGAATGGTTTCGACGCGCTCTCTGGTCGTCGTCTCGGTCTCCGGACCGAAGGCACGCATGACCGGTTTCGACCCGGCCTGAGAGTCCTCCGTCAGTTGGGTCACAGTATCGTATTGGTGTGCAGGATCCTGTTCACGGGAATCCATTGCAGCCAAACGGGATGACGTGACGTACCACGCATCTCTCCTCACTACCCCGTTGCTCGAATGACAACGGTGACGTCGTGATTTCACGCCACGAGATATCACCGACTGTTACTGTCGTGTATTACACCCGCTGAGTAATACTAAGTGAGCAGGTCGAAGGCATTGCCTGAATCTTGAGAGTCCGCTCTGTCACCGGTCTCCCGACATCACTCGCGCTGATAGCGGTGGGTGCTGCTTCGGTCCCGATTTCTATAGGGCGGTGCAGCTCAGGAATAGCGACAGCCCATTCGATATCGGGGTGGCCGTCCACGGGACCGAGAATAACAATCGTACCAACATTAGCTCACAGAGCCTATCAGTATCAGAGGGATATTGTGAAGAAGGAACTACATAACAGTGTGGCGGCGCGTGGTCGACGACCGCCGAAGCAGTTGTGGCGCTGTTGTCATGCCGTTTCAGTCGGCCTGCAGCGCCCGGACTGTCTGTTGCGTCGCTGCCAACGCTGAACGGGCGAGTGCCGTCGCGTGCCAGTAGTCCGCAACGCTTCTATCGAGCGTGGTGGCCGATATCTCTCCCTGATGATGTGTTAACTCACGGTCAGCGGCCATGACCCTGTGGCCGGCGTCGACGAGAACCGTCCGGACCAGCTCCGGCTGCGAACTCGATTCGAGGGCCGCGGTGAGTGCATCGTACGCGGTCTGTCTGATTTCGCGAACCGCTGTCCCATCGGATGGCCGAGCGAGTTCGTCCGCCTCCCGACGTGACTGAATGCGGTCGAGCGCTCGGAACCGGGCGAGCCGACCGTTCGCATTGACGACGGCGCTCGCGGGCCCGACGGCGTCCGTGAGGCGGCTGGTACCGCTCTCGGCTTCCCAGCGGAGCTCTTCGAAAACCATCTTCCTTGGAGTGCGGTCGTCAGCGGCCGTCTCCGGCGGCAGGTCCGCCTGCCTGTCGCGGATGTCCGTCAGCAGTGCTTCCGCTGCATCGCTCAGTGTCGGCCTGACCGTCCCGGCGTCGGCTGTGAGCGAGGCAGCGAACTGCGCCTGTACGTGGCGAGCGTCGCTGAGATACGCCTGTGCCGACTCGGCCGTCTCGCCCCATTCGGCGACAGACAGCAGCTCTGACTCTTCCCTGGGCACGACATCCATGTCACTGGCCCGCTCCAGTCCCGCCTCGATGCGGGCGTGGACCAGCGCCGCGCGCACCGGGTCCGTCCCGACGTATTCGTGCTCCTGTCGGGTTTCGCGGGCCGCCGACACAGTTCGGCTGTGTTCGTCTCGGAGCGGCGCAGCGGTACGGCCGCTCTCGGCAACACTCCACCCCACAGCGGCGTAGCGGGCGTTTTCGCGGGCCGAACGTAGCGACCGGAGCGCCATCAACCCGGTTCGGGCCGTCCGCGCATCGTCGAGGCCGTCCGAGGCGTCACTGGCGGCACCTGTCAGGTGCTGGCGGATGTGACCGTTCGGGATTTCTTCTGGACCGAGCGGGGTCGGAAGCGTCGCCAGCAGCGAGCGTACCCGCTCCCTCGCGGCGTCGAAATGGCTCGTTTCGATGTCGACCGGTATCACCGGGGGGATTGGGGCTTCTCGCTCTTCGTCGCGCGGGACATCGGGCAGATTGTAGGCATCGATAGTTGCCTCGCGTTCCCCACCCAGACTGTCGATACTGCTACAGCCAGCGATAGCACTGGCCCCAACCAGGGCGAGCACACCACGGCGGGTCATCCGACCGGACTCCCCGCCCGTCGCGGACGTGTCGTCGGTCATACCTGCTCACCACCAGTCTGGGTTCGGCGGTCGCTATCTCGGGCTGACCCGCCCCCGCCCTCGCCCTCGGCATCGACTCGCTGGCTGTCACAGGCGCTCCCACCGATGGAGGAGGAGTAACTGGAGATGTCGTCGGCGTTGACTGTCTCGGGAATCCGGATGAACCACACCGCGTACACCTTGTTGCCTGCTGTGCAGGGTTCGTCGTAGGGGCGACTCACTCGGCCGTAGTCGGTCGAGACGCTGTTAGTCGTCCAGCTGACCTGACAGAGCGTTAGTCGAAAGCACTCCTCGATCATCACGTTCTGGACGTAGACGGTTTCCGTGTCGAAGTCAGTCTCGTCGAGGAAGGTCTCAGTCAGCGAACTGTCCACGTCTTCAGCGACGGTAAGTCGGTCTGCTTTGGATGCCGTATCGATAATCTTGGACTCCAATCGACGGGAGTGTCGGCTTTCGGTTGGCCGACTGTCTCCATCGTCGAGCCAGACAGGCTGACGGTCGGCGTCAACGCGTGTGACAACTGCCTCCGGGTCGGATTCTATGCCAGTTCCCGGAGCGGCCGAGCCATCGTTTTCGGAAGCGGTGCGCGTTGATTCGCCGCTGCCCTCGAACAATCCACTACAGCCGGCCAGTATCGCCGCTAGCCCGCATGCGCTGTGGAGGAGGGTACGTCGAGTGGAGGGGACCATCGTGTGATTTCCCGCTTGTAATGTCAGGTATAAAATTCTCGTGGTAGATGGGCGTTACCGAAAGCGTATCAGATATCCCGAAGAATAGATTCAGGAGTGGCTCTCTGTCGTAGTCGGTGCTTATATGTCTATAAATACAGTCATTATACATCTATTTGCGGCCCTATTGATATATATCGCACATATCTGTGGCTAAATACACTCGTATGAGTGTGCACTCTGTAATCAAGAAGTATGGCTGCCAAGTTGTGGATAGAGACGCAGATATCGCAACAAAACGGCTAAACCGGCTCGACGCGTTCTGGCGATAATGGGGTCAGCGCAGTCGAAAGTCGCACAGTTGATCGAAACGTACGGACTGACGTCGATGGGAACGGAACTGGAGCACGCGTGGCTCGGGAAGAATGGGGAACGACAGAGTCTCCGTGACCTCGCTGACCGGTTCAATCAAGCGCTGCTCGTGGCTGCGATTCGCGATTCGAGCATGGACGTCATCGACGGCGAACCGGCGAACTTCTATCGACTCCTGACGGACGACGACGTCAGTGCGGGCAAACGGATCGAAGCGCGGAACCGACTCGAACGGGCAGGCATCGACGTCGATACGCTGGAAAGCCAGTTCGTCACGTATCAGGCGATTCGGTACTACCTCACAGAGGTTCGTGATGTGAGCTACGAGCCTGAATCCGAAACTGAACAGGTCGAGCAGGAACGCGGGACAATAGACCGCCTCCGCAGCCGCGTCGAGACAATCGTCCGGGATACGGTCGACCGACTGAACACCGCTGACAAACTCACTGTCGGCGAGTACCGAGTGTTCGTGAGCATCGATATTCGCTGTCAGGACTGCGGGACGCGCTACGGCATCAGTGACCTTCTCGACCGCGGCGGCTGTGACTGTGAGTGAGCGCTCAGTAAGTTCGGTCTTTGGGGGACCACAACCGGATCAGATATCCGTAATCCGGTTGTAACTATCCGGAAGCGCCTGTGCGTCCTCGGGGAGCAACGCGACGACGAGATAGGCGGGGTACTCCGCGAAGTACTCGACTAGGGAGGCGATGCGCTCCGCGTCGATGGCTTCCAGTGAGTCAAGCAGCATGAATGGGACTTCCTCGTACACGTCGTGGACGAGGTAGCCGGCGAGTCCGAACACGAGCCCGGTTACTTCCCGCTCACTCTCGCTCAGATGGCCGACAGTGTCCTCGTAGACAGTTCCACCGTCGGTACTCCTGACGACGTGGAGCGTGAACGTCGACCCAGTGACGCTGTCGTCGCTGTTATGGACCGGGTCATCGGGTGTGTCGGTCCGTTCGAGCCAGATCCGTTCGATGTTGCCGTAGCTCAGAATGTCGAGCAGGTCGTCCATCTTCTCGTTGAACTGGTCGGTCGCATCGGCTTCGAGGCGGTCGATGCGAGAACGGAGGTCGATCAGCTCGTCAACCACGTCTTCCCGTTGGGCAGCCAGTTCGTCGTTCCGGCGGATTTCCGACTCGATGTCGGCGATCTCCTCGCGTACCTCGTCTCGTTCGGATTCGAGCCGGTCCAGTTCCAGCTCCAGTTCGTTCGCTTTCGTATGGAGTTCGAGCACTTCGTCGAACTCTTCGGTTCGGAGCGAGGTGACCCGCTCCTCGAGTTCCTCGACGCGGGCGGAGAGGTTGTTGCGTCGCTCTCGGAGGTCGACAACAGTCGTCTGCCGGCGCTCGATTTCGGCGTCGACCTCCTCAATCGTGACGGTGAGTTCTCGCGCTCGCGTGCGCGTCTCCGCAATTTCGTCACGTCGGTCGGTCAGTTCGTCGAGTTCATCGTCGATATCGTCGATCTCCGTGACCGTCTCCTGAAGGTGGTCACGCATGCTCTGGAGCGTCGACTCGATACGGTCCGGTTTCACTCGCGAGCCACAGGTCCAGCAGGTCGTCTTTGACCCCTTATACAGCTGGTCCGTGATGTCACCCACGCTCTCTGGCTTTGCGTCGATAGCATCGGTTATCTCCCGGTGCTCGCCGGACAGCAGTTCCTCGTTGAACCCGACGACGTTCTGCAGTCGGGTGGTGTACTCTGAGAGCTCTCGTTTGCGCTCTCGAAGCCGCTCGATGTCCGATTCGAGCGCTTCGAGTCGTTCGTCCGGCGATTCCGGAAGCCCGGATCGTTCGACCGCGAGGCTCCCTCGCTCCTCGCGCAGTGCCGCGATACTCTCCTGTTCTGACTGGATATCGTTTCGCACACGTTTCAGTTCGGATCGAGTCGCCTGGAGTTCATCGAGGGCCGTTTCGAGTTCGTCCCTGTTTTGCTGGGTCGTCTGGAAATCTACGTCCCGCTCGTCGATTCGGTCCTCCACGCGCTGGAGGTCGTCTCTGTTCTCGGCGATCTCGTCGCGCAGAGTTGCCTGTTGCCGTTCGAGGTCCGGGAGGTCGCGCTTGAGCGACGCGATACGGTCGAGTTCCTCGTCGATCTCCTCCTTGCGCTGCTCGGCCGCACGTATCTGTCGGTGGATAGACGCCACGTCGACCGGCCGCATAATGATCTCTCGAAGGTTCTCCCCTCGTTCGACGGCTCGCCTGGCCGCGTTGTCTTCGAGCAGGAACGCGAACAGATCCGCAACCGTCGGGTCAGTGAGAAGACCAAGGCCCGACCCAGCAACCCCGTCGTCGGTTCTGGTCAGTGTTCGGGTGTACGTCTCCTCCCCCAGTGAGAGTTCGACGTGTCCCTGGTCGGCGTCACCTTTGATGCTCGCCCACTCGCTCCCGTGAGCGGCCATCACCGCCTGTAGAAACGATGTCCGATTAGTCGCGTTCCGGCCTCGGAGCACAGTCACCCCTGATGGGACCTGGACTGTCGTCTCGTCGATCCCCCCGATCTTCTCGACGGTGAACGTAGCTACCTCCCCGGATACCGAGAACGAACCCATATTTCGGTGTGTGCGAGTGACGGATATAAGCACTATGGCGCGTGTGGCACCACACATTCCGTTTTCTATCCCAATAGTTGCCTGCGGCTAACAAGCATATGTCTGTTATTCCAACGGATTCGCGGACCTAGTTCCGTGCAGAAACAATCGCCTAAATACATATAGCAAACAATTTCGGTAAATAACACTCTCAAACGTGTACCTTTATATCACACAATGGGCGTAGCTGTCGATGTCGTTGACCATGACAGATCAAGACCGGGCCGAGAGTGCGCTTCGCGCTCACGTAACCTCCGTCAAGGAGGACCTGATGACGGGCGTATCGTTCATGATCCCCTTCGTGACTATCGGGGGTATCTTCCTCGCCGTCGCGTACGCGATAGGGGACACACAGACAGTGTTCGAGAACACCGGCTCGGCAGGCTGGTTCCTGGCACAGGTCGGTACCGCCGGGCTGACGATTATGGTTCCGATTCTCGGCGGATACATCGCGTATGCCATCGCCGACCGTCCGGGACTCGCCCCGGGATTCCTGCTGGCATACATTCTCCAGCAAGGGAACGTCGTCGCCGAAGCGGCGACAGTAATCGGTATCTCCGGCGGTGAGGCCGGTGCCGGCTATCTCGGCGCAATCGTCGCTGGGCTGCTGGCCGGGTACGTCGCGCGTTTCTTCAAGAACCTCGACGTCCCGGAGTTCATCCAGCCGATGATGCCGGTACTGCTGATCCCTGTCGCGACGATGGCGGTTCTGACGCCCATCATGCTGTTCGTGCTGGGCGTCCCCGTCGCACTCGCTAACGAGGGTCTGACTTCCTTCCTGCAGTCGATGCAGGGAGGTCAGGCTATCGTCGTCGGCCTCATCCTCGGTGGAATGATGGCCTTCGACATGGGTGGCCCGGTCAACAAGGTCGCCTACGTGTTCGCAACCGGGCTCATCACCGAGGAAATCTACGCACCGATGGCCGCGGTGATGATCGGCGGGATGGTTCCGCCGATCGGGCTTGCGCTCTCGAACTTCATTGCGCCGCACAAGTACGCGGCGGAGATGTACGAAAACGGAAAAAGCGGTGTCGTGCTCGGCCTGTCGTTCATCACCGAGGGTGCGATTCCGTACGCGGCCGCGGACCCGCTGCGCGTCATCCCGGCTATCGTGGCCGGTAGCGCTGTCGGCGGTGCGACCTCGATGGCCCTCGGCGTCACGATGCCCGCCCCCCACGGCGGTATCTTCGTGGTCCTGCTGTCGAACCAGCCACTCGCATTCCTGGGCAGCATCCTGCTGGGATCACTCGTGACGGCCGTCGTCGCGACAGTGATCAAACCGGACTTCGAAGATCGTATCGACGCTGGGGCGGAGACGAGCACCACGCAACCGACGGACGACTAACTACTGTGACTACAATGACAGACGCAATCGCAGCGGACGATATCGAAGAACTGATTCCGGCCAGCCACATCTCGCTGTCCGAGCCACCAGCCGAGAAGGAAGCGTGTATCGAGTTCTTGCTCGACCTACTAGTCGACGGCGGCAAGGTCGAGGACTGCGACCGGGCACTCGACGCGCTGCTGGAACGCGAATCGGAGACCACTACGGGCGTCGGCATGGGGATCGGGATTCCACACGCGAAGACTGACGCTGTGAACCGCCCGTCACTGGCGTTTGCCCGCTCCGAGGAAGGCGTCGACTTCGGCTCGATGGACGGCGAGCCGGCGACGCTCATCTTCATGATTCTCGTCCCGGAGGCCGGCGGCGAGGAGCATCTCAACATCCTCAGCTCCCTCTCGCGAGCCCTGATGCACGACGACGTTCGGGACCGACTCCACGAAGCAGAGGACGAGGCGACTGTTCAGGACGCGCTCCGGGAGGCAATCGCATGACGGTCGAACGCACTGTGACGATTGTCCCGGAGGCGGGCCTGCACGCGCGGCCGGCGTCGGCGTTCGTCCAGGCCGTCAACGACCACGAGGCCGAAGTCTCGGCCGGTCGTCCGGACGGTGACCTCGTCCAAGCGGCGAGTATGATCGCCGTCACCAGCCTCGGCGTCGGACAGGACGACGACATCAAACTGGTCGCCGACGGGCCGGATGCAGAAGCAGTGCTTGACGAACTGGAGCGGATACTGACAACGCCAGAGGCGGAACTGGACACTGACGATGGCTGAACGCACGCTTCACGGTACCGGTGCGACGCCGCGCTCCGGCGTCGGGTCGGTTGTCTGGTACGGCCGAGACATCTCGCTCCTAGACCCGGACGGCGTGGAAGTCGATCCCGAGACTGAAATCGAGCGGTTCGCTGACGCCGTCGACACCGCCCGCACCGAACTGGAGTCCGAGCGCGAGGCGACCGCCGAACGCGTCGGCGAAGACGAGGCCGCGGTGTTCGACGCGCACATCCAGTTCCTCGAAGACCCGACTATCGAGGACAGCGTCGAGACGATGGTCGGCGAGGGGCTTCCTGCGCCAAACGCCGTCGACGCCGCGTTCGGCGAGCATATCGAGCAGTTCGAGGGCATGGACGGTCGAATGGCCGAGCGCGCGGACGACCTCCGCGACGTTCGCGACCGACTCCTCCGTCTGCTGACCGACGGCGAACGGGTCGATCTCGGTGACCTACCAGAGGGAAGCGTCGTCCTCGCCGAGCGGCTGACCCCCAGCGACACGGCGCAACTTGACCCGGAACGCGTCGCTGGGTTTGCCACGGTCACTGGTGGACGAACGTCCCACGCGGCTATTTTCGCCCGCTCGCTGGCCCTGCCGGCCGTCGTCGGTGTCGGCGACGCTCTCGAATCCGTCGAGGGGGAGGAAGAGGTCGTGATCGACGGCGACAGCGGCGAGGTGGTAGTCAGCCCCGACGACACCGAGCGAGCGGCCGCAGCAAGCGACTCGGGAGCTGCTGTCGTCGATGAGTCCGTCGAGACAACCGATGGGCGACACGTCGAAGTGGCGGCAAATATCGGCCAGCCGGCGGAACTGGACCCCGCAGCAGAACGGGGAGCTGACGGCGTCGGCCTCTACCGGACCGAGTTCCTCTTTCTCGACCGGGAGACGCCGCCGTCGGAGGATGAACAGTACGAGGCCGTCCGCGAGGCGCTCGATACGTTCCCGGACGGGCGCGTCGTCGTCCGGACGCTGGATATCGGGGGCGACAAGCGCATCTCGTATCTGGACCTGCCAGAAGAAGAAAACCCGTTCCTTGGAGAGCGAGGGATACGACGCTCGCTCGCCCCCGATTCGGACCTGTTCGCCACACAACTCCGTGCGCTCCTGCGCGCTGGAGCGGATGGGGCTGGAGATCTTGCCATCATGTTCCCGCTGGTCGCCACTGTCGAGGAACTCGATGCTGCACTGGACACGCTGGACGCAGCGGCGGCCGATGTTGAAGGCCGCGACGCTGACGCCGTTGATCCCGAAGTCGGCGTTATGGTTGAAACACCGAGCGCCGCCTTCATGGCGGACGAACTCGCCGCGCGAGTGGATTTCCTCTCTATCGGGACGAACGACCTCACGCAGTACGTGATGGCCGCCGACCGGGAGAACGAGCGCGTCGATGACCTGCACGACCCGACGCATCCGGGCGTCCTGCGCGCGATCCATCGGACAGTTACCGCAGCCCACGCCGAAGACGCCTGGGTCGGGATGTGCGGTGAGATGGCCGGCGACCCCGCTCTGACGGAACTACTCGTCGGTCTCGGCCTCGACGAACTCAGCATGAGCGCCGTGACGATTCCGGAGGTCAAGACGGCTGTCAGCGAAACCGAGTACAGTGCCGCGAGCGAGCGCGGGGACCGCGCCCGACTCGCCGCAACGCGAAGCGAAGTCCACACCACAGTAGACACATGAAACTCGTCGCAGTCACCTCCTGTCCGACTGGTATCGCACACAGTCAGATGGCAGCCGAGAATCTCGAACAGACAGCGGAAGAACACGATCACGATATCAAGGTCGAAGTCCAGGGCGCGATGGGCGCGGAGAACGAACTCTCCGACGCTGACATCGAAGCCGCCGACGCCGCCATCATCGCCGCAGACACGTCGGTCAGTCAGGATCGATTCAGTAGCGTCCCGCTAATCGACGGCACCGTCAAGGACGCCGTCAACGACGCCGAGGGGATGATCGCCGATGCCATCGAGGCCGCCGACGGCGACGCGCTGGCCACTGGGAGCGAAGAGCGGTCCGAGTCCGCAGATACTGGGTCTGATCAGCAGCGCCGCCGTGGCGGTGACCGTTCGAAGAGCCTCGTGGCCCGACTGAAGCGTCTGCTTAGTTGATACGGAGTTAGATCGCTCCGACGCAGGCGACTTCTCGCCCACCCCCTACGATTGAATCATTCCCTTAGCCACGAAACCAAATGGAAAGCGGGCGGTCCAGTTTCGAGTTCAGGATTATACATACTCTGAAGTGACCGAAATCGACTGTATCAGAGGGCTAGCGGTCGTAGCTCGCTGGCGGTTATTCCTCACCATCGCCCGAGGAGCCAGATATATCGCCACCGCTGGCTCCCGGGGCGAGAAGATACCCCAAAGCTGTTGTCCCTGATTCGGGACCGGACCGTAGTTCCACTGTCTGTCGCTCCTGGGCGACGCCAAACTCGGGGAAGTATTGGGTTGTAGTGGTGCGAACGTCGCTGGTACCCAGCGGGTAGACACTCAGCAAGGGCGGGTCATCGTCGGTGGCTGCCCGGTGGGACGCACGTATTGGTCCAGACTCGTCGACTGTGACGGCAATGTCCGGGTGGAAGTGGAGGCGGGAGATGCTCGGCTCTGTCTCGGTGTCGGGTCCACTGAGCATATCGCGAACAAGCCACCAGCCGTCCGCCGCAACGATTGTCCTGTTGTGTCGATACGACGCTGGTGCATCAGACGCTGTCTCGTAGCATCCGTCGAAAACCGCCGGTTCTGTCTCCTCGTAGCGTACCGTCGGTTCCGTTCGCGCCCCCATCAGATACTTTCCACCGATCTCTATCGGCTCCGTATCGCCGACCTGAACCGTATTGTGTCCAGCAACACTTCTGACGTACTGTCGCCGTTCGTCGCTGGCATAATCATACACACCCGTATCAGTAAGCACACGGTGTCCATCGACCCAGAGCAAGACACTCAGCATATCGTTATGTGAGTGACCGGGTAAATGCGGGGGTCCGACGGGGCCGCCGTCCACTAACAGACGTCCATGGTTCGTATCGAGCCAGTAGTACCCTGACTCCCCGCTCGCTGGACTGTGAGCCGGAGCGGGACGGTCATCGGAACCGAACCCGGCGGCAGCAGCGTACTCCAAACAGTCGGCAAGCGGAAGCGCCTGACCGAACACGGCGTCGTTACACAGCGGGAGCCGCTCGTCTGGGGGACAGAGGTATCGCAGATACGCTACAGCCTGCCTTGTCATCGCTGCCAGCCAGTTGGGGACCGTGCGATCACTGGCGGTCAGTACGGAGCACGCTGTCACGTATCGCGTTGTAACGATTGCATGATACATCGGCGACCGCTCGTAGTGCCCCCCGTCGGAGAGAAACTGTTTAGCCCCTGTACGGCCGAGAATAGAGATTCCCTTTGAAACCCATGAATTATTATCCTCTGAGAAGGTGAGTCCGGCCATGAGCAGTGCAAGCCCGTTCTCGACGAGGTGATTGCCGCCGACATCACCCTCAATGTGGTTCGTGAGGAAGAGCGAGTTCCGATATATCTCTCGAGCAAGCACCTCAGTAAGTCTCGCTGGAACGCCTTCCTGGGTGCCCCCAGTTCGCCACGCGAGGTATCGAACGAGAGTTTGAATACGGAGGGATACTGCCCACGGCGTCCACGCATTTCGAAGGTAGCCCGGCTGACCGATTTCGATACTATCGGCCCAGTCCCGCACCCACTGGTCGAACACCTCGACAACCCTGTCGGGGGCCGCCTGTGGGTCTTTGAACCCCAGCGTCGCCCAGCGGAGAGGTTCGAACGCGTATAGTTTCAGCGGCCAGAGCAACGGATAGTCGTCAAACCGGTCGTCGAACCAGTTAGGCTGGTCTGGCGACCGAAACTGTATCCTCCTGTTGAGGAAGGTCAGGTTGCCGTCGGCCGCCTGGCGACTCCGTTGCTGGAACATCCGGACGGTCGACTTTGAAAGTTCACCCCGAAGCAGGTCGAGGTCCGTTTCGACCGGACTGGTCGCCACTGAGAGGGCTCGGGGAATCGCGGCGTCGTATCGCCCGTCGAAGTCGAGCGGGAGTCGCGTGAGGACGGAGTTCCGAGTCGTTCGCTCAGCCATTCCGAGTAGCTGAGCAGGCTCCAACTGTGTGAGTGTGTGTCCGTACAACCTGACCGCTTTCGGAAGCGTCTGCAGGGACTCAGTCATCGTCAGTACTTGGGGCCGTGTACAATTCTTGCTGTTCGCACGTTGTCACCGTCCGGAACACCTCACCCAGTCGGCCCGCGATGGCCTGCCGGTCATACTCTTCGGAAACGACTCGGTGTCCGTCTCGACCCATCGCCACCCGCTGATCGGGGTTTTCGAGGAGGGTGTCAATCGCTGCCGCAATACTCTCGGGATCGGGTTCTGTGTGGACACCTGCGTCTGTATCCGTCGCGAACCGCTTGATTTCCCCCCTCCCAGTAACCACGACGGGTAGCGAGCACGCCATGTACTCGTAGAGCTTCGTGGGTATCGCGTAGTCCAGCTCTGGACTGTCTTTTATCGGGGCCAATCCGACAGTTGCGCTGTCAAGGATCTCCGGGATTCGTTTACGGTCCACCAATCCGACAAACTCCACGCGGTCTTCAAGATCGAGTCGCTCCACTACACCCTTGAGCCGAGACACCTCATCCCCGTCACCGACCAACTGGAGTACGGCATCGTCACTTGAGACGTGTTGCATTGCCCGGATACACGGTTCGAGTGCCTGTGCACTCCCGATATTCCCGGTGTATACGATTCGCGAGTCGTTTTCTTCAGCGGTCGAAACTGACGAGAACCGGTCGGTGTCTACACCGTTTGGGATGACTCGGATCCGATCCCGGAGATCGTTGCCGTACGTGTCAGCGACTGCATCTCCGAGCGTCTCAGTCGTTACCGTGATGCGATCAGCGGAGCGTAACGCAAGACGCTGGAACGTGCGACCGGCTTTTACCAGTGGACTGTCTGCTGTAATGTATCCAAGGGCGATCGAGTTCTCAATCCACAGATCGCGGACATCGATTACCCAGGGGTTCCCGATGGCAGCAGCCACGAGTCCGGGGAACCCAGTAGTGATCGGTGGCGTAGATGTCATGACAACGTCGTACTGCCGGAAATTCATGACTAACCAGAGTGCCGCATGGACTGCGAATATGAGGTAGTAAGGGAGCCGCCGGAGCAGAGAGGGGTTCTCTCGCTGTGGCTGCCACGTCCACAGTCGGTGGACGACGACTCCCTTATCGCATTCTATCTGCTTACGCTTCCAAGTCCGTTCGAAGTTTCCCGGTGGGTAACAGAGGGACGGCGCCAGGACTGTCACGTCGAAGTCGTCATCAAGATTAACGGCTGTGTCGTGAATTCTGGAGGCATTGCCTCCCTTTTCCGGGGGATACCGCTGAGAGACGATGACACAGTCAGTCGTCATCGGAGCGGATTATGTACGGCGGCTGTCCCAATCTTAGATGCTTCTCTCCATCTCGACGATGGTACCGTGTCCGTTGGCCTATCGCTGCTCATCGACATTGAATCGTTGCACTGTATCCTTGACGGGAATATTAGTATACATCTGATACTCCCGAGGCGTGCCGAAGCTGAGTCCGTTATGTGTTCTCTTGAAGTTGCTCTATCTCGGTCTGCAACATTGCTTTGTTTCGAGTAAACTGGTCTCCCCACCTGCACAGAGCAGATCTCAGCCTCTAAACCACATCAACCCGCCCCGACCCGCCCGGTAACCATATCCTACTGTAAATATAATACAATTACTATATTATATCTAATTGTCTTGCGTATCAAGTCGATGGGTTTTGAGGGTATAATTGGTAACTACTCTAAGTACATGGGAAGTAAAGACACACGTAGTACGTTTATACCGTGTGAGAACGGCTAATTAGCGTATACCTACTCCACTCATATGTGTATGTCCGATAAGCACAAACCAACTGCTGACGATAACAAGATTCCGGGACGCTCAACCACTCTAACAGCAAATGAGAGAGGTAAAGTTCATCTTAACCGGAGATCTTTCTTCCAGTTCGGGCTAGCAGCGATAACCGCAGCCATCGGAGTGGGGAGTCTAGGTGCAAGTACCTCGTTCGGTCAAGAGAGCAACACTCACATGACGGATTTTAGTGAGTACGTGTAAGGGAACTTACAGTCCTTCGTTTAACGAGTTGCCTCAGAGCGATGCAAAACGTTGTTCTGAACTGAACAGTGACCCCGGTGCATGGGCCAGAGTCGAGGAGAACTCATAAGAGGATTCCAAGTATGCCTTTCGTTTGATATTAATATAACTGACCGATATCATTTCCACTATACCAAAGATGGAAGCTATTCAGGCTTCAGTACATCTCAGCAACTCTCTCAACCGTGCCATGTGTATTTAAAACCAGCATTTGAATTTTGAAAGTGAGTTTGGCTCCCGTCGAAGGGAATGCGAAAGATAGGACTGAGGACTTTATTCGAGTTTCTATGTAGGAAGCCTATACTAATGTCCCGAGCATATTACCTTGAGACGAGAGCAATGATCACGTTCCTCCATCGTTTGTACCACTCCAATCGATCCAATATATCGGGTATCACAACTCTCGCATATTTGATATGACAAGTGGCTCTGGGGAGGTCAGTCGTCGCAGACTTATCGCTTTCGTTGGAAGTATAGTGACTATCATCACAGGCCTACTCTACACCTGGTTACCGGGTTTCGATAGGGGTGCTGGTGAACCACCAGACGGGAGCAGGACTGAAAAGTCTGCTAAGGCGTCGGTTCAGCAGACTGCAACGCCCACGGGACCGACTGATGAGCCAGAAGTAGTCCAAGACGCCGAAAATATCAGTGACTACGGTTCGGAGCCGAATCCGAACGATCTCAGTGCGGCAGCAGCGAAGCGAAATCTCAACGCCATTCTCAAGGCTGCAAGGGCTGCCGGCCATGGAGGAACAATATTTGTTCCTGAAGGAGAGTACTATTTTGGCGGTGACGATTCAGGCTATAGCCCGTACGTGGAGTTCGGTGAAACCGTGCCTGCTGGTATTTCTATCATCGGAGAGGGGGCGAACAAATCAGCATTGGCAATTACCAGACACGCTTCTGGTGAAAATCGTCCAAACCAGAGCGGCTTTATCTGGTACGACGGATACGATCACGGGACCGTCGAGATCGCAGATGTCAAACTGGACGGGAACTACGAAAACGTCAGCGGACTCGCCGAGAACAACGGGGGCTCCTGGGGACTCCAAATGTCGAAAAACGGTAATTTCCATCTCAAGCGCGCATGGATACGAGGGTGGCATTTAGCGGGGGTTCGTGGCCGTGCTGTCCTCAGATCAGTCACAAACTGTACGTTCCAGGATAACGGAATCGGGCGCCACAACGCGACCAACGGAAAATCGAACTCTCACCATATCTCTGTCCGACCGCAGGCAGGCGACGAGTTTACTGTCAAGAACAGCTGTTTCATCGACTGTGCCGGAAACGCGATCAATATTAGATTTGGCGATGGAGTCACCAAAATTCACAACTGCTATATCAGTGGTACGGGGTCTGGGCTGTGTAAAATGTCCGCGGGCAAGGTCATAGAACTGAAAAACATCTATCACAGAGCGAACACCCCCTCTTTAGAGCAGAAGGTCGATAAGCGGGATATCGGGCCCGATTTCCACGGCCGGTTTTTCATTAATAACCTCGGGAACCGAGGAACCACTCCGACGACCGTCATCATGGACAACGTTCTCTCTAGAGACATGTCTGATTACGCGTTCCAAGCACAGGACGCCATCGGAGATGGCCCGATGAACGTGATATGGAAGGGAGACATGATTGCGATTTATAATACCAACCGTGTTCGGGACGAGGCAGTCATTCGCGACCATGGCGTTGGGAAGTTCTCCAACATCGACATTGATCGGCTATCTATACACAATTCGAAGGCTAAGGCATTCATGTTCACCAGTTCTCAAGGCACGATAGATACATTCAACCACTCCAACACAGATGGAATTGGGAACGCAGGTGACGTTACCATCAACGCAAACAACCAAGGCCAAGAACGCTTCAGTCCATCGGTTCCCAGCATAAAAGAGGTAGGAGTGAGCTCAGTCGCCTCCGGTGAAGACGTAACCGTAAATTCGGGTAACCGGAAGAGGTGATCCAACTCCTGTTCAGGAGGTGATTGAAGTGGCAATTAAATTGAATGAGAAAATCCAGTCTGGCATACTCAGACAGGATTCGGTCCTGTAGTGGTTTTGCTACGTCCCCTCCATCTTGGTTCCGTTAGCCAGATAGATCCTGATATCACCGTTGTCGTAGGATCGGTCAACTGTTCTGTCCCGATTAAAACGCTGGAAATCCTGTGACGTGTATTTCCACCGCTGCGGATAATCCGGGTACGTCTCCTGATAGAAGATTCGGCCTTTTCTGTTGATCATCACGTACTTACCGCTACCGTAGTTCTGGCCGAAGTACTGACTGGTTGTGTAATTGAAATGGGGTGGGAGAAACACCTCCCAGAATGGTAGCCCTTCGCTCACACCGTGTTCTGCGTGGTGGAACCGTCGGTACTCTATATCGAAATGATAGAGCTCTCTGTTTCCGGTCTCGTGTTCGGTGAGCCACTCGCTGCCCTCGACTTCCATCGCTGTGACCTGGTCGTTAGTCATTCCTGACAGCGGTGATGGAAACAGTGTGAGCGTGGACAGTACAATGAGTACCAATACTGTAAGAGTGATCGCTGGCTTTGTGCTGCGGGCAAGTAACGACCGGCTGGGTTGCCCGAGGCGGATCCGAATTATGTGGAACAAGGGTCCAAGCAAAAGCACCGCGCCAATTTTGGCCACCTGCCAGGGGCGCTCCTGTGTGACGATCAGGTCAAGAAGAAGGAACAAGAGTCCACTAGTGCCGAACACGCCTACAACTGCCCCCATTATAGTGGTCCGCGTGTCCAGCACGTCTCCCTTTTTAAGACCGAACAGAAGAGCGACTCCGAACAGGCCCCCGCCAAGACCAAACAGTACCATTTCGGTCCCAAATCTGAACGTAATGAACTGAACAATATCGATCAGGGATGGTGTGGCCTCCTGTGCAGTTTGGGCGTACGCCTGAACGGGTGCATCGCTGCTATCCGACCCGAAGAGGACACGATAGATAGTATCGAACCGCAGTATAACGCCAGGGAAATTCGAGTACCAACTCATGATAACCGCAAGCGAGAGCCCAAAGGCGCTCGTCGGACTCTGATATATCGTCTGTATTCTTGGAATATACTGAACAATATAGTACAGCATAAAGATTGCTGTAACGAACACAGCGGTTAGCGGGTGATAGAGGAGAGTACTCAGGAGTGTGAGTACCAGAACCGCTCTAATTGCAGGAGTAGGATGCCGCTGGCTCTTGAAAAAGAGGTACAAAACAACCGGGATCAACAGGATGCTAAAGTCGAATGGACGAAACAGCGAATGGCTGTATCCAAGTATTGGTAGCAAGACGAAGGGGAGACCCAGAAGGAAACCACTTCGCGAATCGGCTACCTGAAACAAGAGGTAAACCATTCCTCCAAAATATACCGCGGAAAAAATCACCGGCGTCAGCATCGCTAATGTCATAGCCTCCAGTCCAGTAGCGTCGGCAGTAGCGAGCACAAGCAGGTGAGCGAGAGGGTAGATGTTAGCCCCAGTAGTGCCTGTGTTGACGATGTCCTGTACGTATCCGAGGTGCGTCAGCGGGTCGGCATCTCCGTACATCACATATCCCCGTATGAGAGGCATCAGTAGCAGTAACGCGTCGGTAGCCAACATAAGTGAAGTGCCGAAGACCCACGACCGTTCGTTCGAATTCCCGATGCTTCGAAATATCAACAGTGACCCGGAAAACAGAGACCCGATGATACAACCCCAGAATGAAGTCGGATATGATTCGTAGAGCGATATCTCGTACTCGGTGGCTGGAGGGGAAATTACCGCAATAGCCGTTGATATCGAAAGTAGCAGGACACCGACAACTGCAATGGCTCCCGTAGTTCTCGAGTGAGTGAAAACGGTCTGTTCGGAGTTTTCACTCATGAATTGTTACCCACAGGTGTTGCCCAGCGAATTGATATCTGTATCGACCGGTCTAGTATTCGTCGAGAACGTATGCACCATTTGTATTGTACGCCCATAGAATGGTCAATATGATTGTTAGTGCGCTCCTAACCTGTTTTGGAGCGCCTATCCTGTACTGTAGCGTTTTATTGTTCTTCCGAGAAAAATGCAAACAGAGCCTACATCCCACACAGATTATCGCGGAGATACGAGACGAATGACAGTGTGTCCCGCTGTTAGACGCTTACCGATTTGGTTGTAGAGACAGACTTCCCGCTACTATTGACCACTGTGAGTGCGATGCTGTAGTTGCTCTCGGTGACCTGCTCGATGTTGAACATATCGATGTCTGAAGCCGTATTTCCGCTGACTTCCCACTGGACGCTCTCTACCACGGCATCTGAATCAGCGACATCGATGTCAACTGACCGGAGTTCGCTATCACTACTATGCACGTCCCACACGACAGTGATATTAGCTTTGCCGTCACCTTTTTGGGATTCAGAGACACTGAATCGTCCGATCTGCGGTTTCAAGCCGTCACCAGATGCGGACGCTGACGCGGTAGCAGACGTGCCGTTTCCATTATTGTCTGTCGCGGTCAGCACAATGGTGTACTCGTTTCCAGTTCCGTCGTCTCCACTCGCTGTGAGATCCGTTGTTCCTGTAGCTGAGCCACCCGAGACATCAACACTCTTCGTATTTTCCTGCTCGTTGTTGGTTTCATCGTACAGGCCCAGATCGACGGTTGAGAGATCTCCGTCCGAATCGCTGACCTCCCAGTCAATCGCAAAGGCCGCATCCGTAGTATCTGTCTCGACCTGTGAAACAGATAGACCGTTGACAACAGGACTGGCCCCACTATTGTCAGTGGTAACGGTAATGCTGCTCGAATCGGTGTTCCCGGCTGAGTCGGTCACCGTGGCATCAAGCGTGTGGGTTCCGTCTGATAGCCCTGAGGTGTCCCAGCTGGCCTCATAGTATCCCGTATCCGAGTTGAACGACGCAGTCGACCACGTCTCACCGTCGACGCGATATTCGACGGTGGGGGTGCCAGCAGCGTCTTCGGCATCAGTTACGCTGATTTTCAAGGTGACTGTACCGTCTACTGTTTCTTCAGAAAGGGGCTGTTGCCACGCGATTTCCGGCCTGGCGTCGTCGAGCCTGGCTGGTTCACCGCTGGTACCGACGCTGAAGAAGTCAAACATCTGAGTGTCACTCGACCAAGAGCCGATCCCAGTCCATCCCGGATTAGTGACGTCCCCGTCAGTTACGTCTATGTCCCACGAATCAGGCTCGGTTGCGCCATAGCTCCAGTTTTTGGCTTGCACAGATGAACCATTGATACGGAGCCGGAGATAGCTCCATTCATCAAGGGGGTTTGAATTGGCTACAGTTTCGCCAAGTGTGGTTTGTGACCCATTGAAGTCCTTCTCAACTCGGAGCTTGACGCTCCCATCGCTTCGAACAAACCAGGCCGAATAACCGACCATGTTTCCGCTGGCGTCGGTGCCTCCCCGGCCGATCAAACGGCCCCAGCCGTCGCCATCGCTGTCTTCCGAGCTGACACGGACCAGTCCAAGTACCTCGATATCGGTATTTTCACCGACATCGTCCCAAGACATTGCATGCGAATTAACTGAGCTGGCACTGAACTCGACATATGCGTCGCCCGTTGTTGAATCATTCGAGACGACTGACCAATCCGAAGGGTCACCGCCCCACCGGGCTGTCCAGTCTGGGAGGTCGTTCTGTGAGTCGTCTACGGTCTCAGTAGTAGTCGTTTCCTCCTCTGTACTACTCTGGCTCTTCACTCCTACCTCGTCCTCGCTTGGGACATCCACATTCAGCTGGCTCCCTCCAGAGAGGTGACTGCCTACATTGATGTCCCCCATACTTCCGACACTACCGACGTCACCCGTGGAGAGCGTGGCGATAGAGCCGTACGAGTCCTCGGTTTCAAACACCTTCGCATCGGTGTCGTGAACCGATATCTCGCCAACATCAACGTTCTTGAACGCTGCCCCCTGTCGGTCGCGGATGACCTCATCATCAGTGTACATGTTCGAACCGGCGAACGCGATCCTATCGCCGATCCATGTGATGTCAGATGGGCCGCCCACCGAATCACGGACTTGGAATGCATACGAAGTGTGGTTCTTCGTCGACACTTGTTCCATATCCAATGTGACGCTGGTGTCCCCACGATCCCCCAGGCTCTGGATGAAGTGTCGACCCAGGAATCCATCGTTCGGCTCGTCCGGGAGCAGCGATTCCAGTTCCGCTGTGTATGCTGTGTGGTTGATGCGGCGCAGTTCGACCCTCTCTCCGGCGGAGAGTTTGAGGAACTGACTACCTGTCCCAGCGGCGTACACGTTCCGGATTCGGTAGGTTCCGTCACCGTATCGAATATTTATTGCACTGCCCGGACAGTTCTTTATTTTACAGTTTTCGATGACAGTGGTGCTGCCTTTCGGCGTCTGCAGCGAGTCAAACGGATGTGTATTTGATCCGCTGTCTTTGTGATATTCGATGCCGATCCGGTCGAAGGTACAGTATTTCGCGGATGAGAGGTACTGCCTGCATCTAATACCCCGCGTATAGGTGTCCGTAATCCGAACATTGTATAGCGAGAACGATAGTGGATCACCAGCAAGCGAGAACCCATCTGCTCCGCCGCTGTGCTGGTTGAGATCGCCCAGATTGGGAGCGTTTACGTCCAGCGTAAGCCCACGAATCTCGACATCCCCATGGTCTGCGTCCCCGTCGTAGATAAACGCCGTCTGGTTCGAGATAACCGCAGGATCCATGTGTTCAGTCACTGCAAGTGTGGACTTAGCAGGCCCCTCGCCGTAAACTGAGATGCCACGTGGCTGACTTCCACCCAGATTGATGAGGGAGTAGACGTCCTCACTACCGAAGTAGTAGGCCCCTTCCGGAACAAATATCGATCCGTTCGGACCAGCAGCGTCCATAGCACTATGAAGCGCGTTTAAAACTTCTCGTGCGGCAGAGAGGTCTGGATCATTCGGGTTGTGATCGCGACCAACACCGTGATTCGTGATGTCTTCGGCACTATCGGGCACGTAGGCTGGTCTACTCATTGGAAACCTCCCGGTTAGTCTCCTCAGACTTGTCTGCCCTGTTGTCAGAACCCATCCACGCCTCGGCGGTAGTGGTTGCGATCTTTCCAAGTGAATTTCTCACGACCGGTTCTACTGTTACCGTTTTTCGCTCGGTAAATAGTTCCTTAATGGTATTTCTCGGGCTGAGACGGCCGTATCTCCCCGAATTCACTTTGCTCGTTTCACACTGATTTCCTGCCCCAGTAACGACTTCCTTCTCAAAGTAGTTCGCTCTTAACATGCTGTACCGAATTCGACCCGACTATGGTATTATAAATTGTTACTTTATATAGGTATCTGGTTATTCGATACAAAATCTTGTGAACTGCATACTTACCATTTGATAGTCCCCACTACTGACCTAACAGTCGAAAATCGCCTGAAACGAATAATTCAGCTCTTCAACAATCAGCAAGGATAGACATTATATATATCCAAGATGCTTTAGACGATCCTCGACGTCTGACTTCGATGGTTTTTCTTGTTCTGCAACGCTCGCGCACGGGTTGCTGGTTTTTTGATCTGTGGCAGATGTAATAGCCCATGGGACCTTTTTGAGATGAGGGTGTGGTATCCCCTCCGGATGTCCGTACTGTTTCATCTCTCCGAACAACTCACCGTGGTCAGCAGTGATGGCGACCCGCTCCGCATCTATGTTACCGAGAAGGCGACGGATTGAGCCAAGGACTAGTCGAAGGTTATCCAGATAATTCTCCCAAGCCTCTTGCTTGGATATCTCCCCACGTTCGATAGCTTCCCATGGATGATCCTCAGCGTCAGTGATATCCCGCTGTTCCCTGTATGCGGATGCCACATGCGGACGGTGTGGTTGATAATAGTGAAGAATCATCCGCTCGAAGTCGAGCTTTCGTCCCGCAAGAATCGCTTGGTCGGTCACGATATTCGGCGGGATCGTATCGAAGGAGTCCTCGTACCTGTGGTGGCGAGAAAGCTGTTTCAGGAGTTTGAACTGGCTTTCGTCCACTACGTTCCAATCTGCCCAAGTAACCGGCACAACGTACTTGCGCGGTGGCCGTTTCCCGTCTTTAAATGTCGGCTGAGTATGCGGATTCGTAGAGAGATATACTGTGTCGGAGATCTCGTCTGCGTGTTCCTGAGTGAAGGTTTTACACAACCACTCATGAGAAGAGCTTCCTGTGGACCACACGCTATCAACCCTGTCGATAAACTCAAATTCGGGTGCGACTTCCCGCAACGCGTCTACACGACAGGCGTCTAGTACGATCAGTAAATCCCACTTTTTTTCATAGATGTTCGTGCCGAGAGGGTACTGAGTGGTCAGTGAGAAATATAGGCCATTATAAGCTCCACCTAAAAAATATCGGAGTCCCTCCTCGCCCCCATCTACTTGGTCTCCTGTAAGGGTACGTAGCCACTCGTGTATATTAGTCTGCACAGTGCAGACTTTTTGCAGTGGATGGTATAGTTATAAATATTCTACCCACAGTATCGTGAATGGACCATCCCAAATGTAGTTACGCAGTTCAATATAGATAGTATACAAGTAAACTTATGTGGATTTTATCTGTTGTTTTCAGATTTCAACAAGGATGACACAAACAGGACAGCCAGTACCGGCTGCATACTTAATGAGACCCACTTCCAGTTAGTATTCATGTACGATGCGGTCGTAAGCGCGATGAACCATCCAGACCCCTTTAATCCCTATATGGGGCTGTTCAATTTCCGATCCATCAGGGCGCTCAGTATGACAGACACTAGTCTAGATGTCGTTACTCCTCGTCCGAGAGCGCCTCCGATAGGTCCCTACTCCGAGTTCGGCGACATACCGAGCCGACATGATTACAGTTCTCACGAGGTCCATTACCCTAGATTCCTCTACTTATTACCGCAAAAGTTATTTAAATACACGTTGTCGTCACGGTCGTTTTCCAAAATGCTCCCGGAGTATCTCTCAACGAACTTTGAGACGCCGGATATCTGCCATGCTGGCCACATCCATTACGATGGCTACGGGTTAGTGCCGTACTGTAGGAGCAACGATATCCCGCTGACAGTCATGGGGCGTGGGAAAATTTTAAACAGCTTCTATGAACTCTCACAGATCAGTCGGAGAAAAATCAGAGAGACTCTCAATTACGCGGACGGCATCTTTTGCGTGAGTGAATCACTCGCACGAATCGCCAACAGTATTACCGAAACACCGAAAGCTACTGTGCTCCCAAACGGGGCGAACCCAGCGCGGTATCCAACGGACAACGAGGCGACGATTCGGCGAGAACTGGGAATTGAGAGAGATACCACACTAATCATGTTCTGTGGGGGATACACGGAACGGAAAGGGATTAACGAGATTTGTGAAGCCCTGGATGATATTCATAACGACGACGTAGCCTTCGTTTTCGTCGGTCATTACGGTGATCTCCGCACAAACCTCATCGCTGAACTCAAAGATAGCCACCACGAGGACTATCGGGTCCTCTGGGAAGTCCCACCGCTGGGTCTCCGGCGGTGGTTCGCTGCCGCAGATATTTTCATGCTCCCAAGCCACGCAGAAGGCCGACCGAACACGATATACGAGTCGATGGCCAGCGAAACTTCGGTTGTCGCCTCGGCCGTATCCGGTATCCCAGAACAGGTGGTAGACGGAGAGACAGGCCTCTTGATCCCAAAAAAAGACTCCGATGCGCTTGCCACCGCCCTGAACAGTCTCATCACCAATCCAAAAGAGCGAGAACGGATGGGAACAAACGGTAAGGAACGGTTGGTATCGAAGGGATGGACGTGGGAAGCACACGGTCAGCGACTTGCGAACCTCCACGAATCGATCATCGCTGATGGACAGCTCCCCATGTCTGAAGTCCTGGACTAATGCCCGCCAGATAGTGTTAGGTTGTGAAGACGTGCTCTTCGAGGAACCGCTCGTACTCGTCAAACACAGGTCGCGGCGAGAAGTCGTCGGCGCGGGACCGCAACCGGTCAGGATCGGGAGGATCAGCAAGCGTGTCACGGACTGCGTTAGCCAATCCATCCACATCATCCATGGGGACAAGTGTCCCATACTCTCCATCGGAGAGAATTTCTCTTGGGCCGCTCGGACAGTCCGTTGAAACGATCGGACATCCAACCGCCAAACACTCGATCAGGACCGTCGGTAGCCCTTCATACCGGGATGAGAGGAGAAAAGCGTCTGACCTTGCCATATATCGATACGGGTTATCGACGAATCCAGGAAGCGACACCACGTCTGACAGGCCCAGTCGTTCGACCGTCGCCTGAACTTTCGCTCGGCACGGTCCTTTTCCTGCTATGATTGCACGTGCATTCGAGTTCCTACTGACTACCTTCTCGAACGCACGGACCCATCCATCCAAGTTCTTTTGACGTGCGTGTCGCCCAACAAATAGGACGACATCCCGATCATCGTTCTCTACCCAGTCGTGATCGACTGTTTGGCTGGCCCGCCCACGAATCTGTTCGACATCTACTGGGTTGTAAAGTACTGAGATGTCCGAGCGTTCGACTGGAGTACTGTCAGTGAGGCTGTCTGCGACCCCCTCAGAAACACTGATGATTTGATCCGAGGCGGGGTAAAGCCGAGGGACGATTCGTCTGACAATCTGATCCTTTGGTGTCGCCTCAACTTCGTGTCCGAACGCAGAGTGCTGCGTCGGAATCACGGTAGTCTCGATGTCAAGGAATTTATTGAGAGCGAGCGAGACAATGCTTGGGTGTTCAAGATGTGGAAACAACGCTGCCGGCTTGTGTTTATTTAAATATGTAGCTAGGAACGGCAGATGTGCGGCCACCCCAACCACTGGCGTCGTCGATGGTGGAAGCTCGACGATAGAGACCTGCTCAGACAACTCTGACCGGAGTTCACCGCTCGCCCGTGACAGGAGAAGGTCAATGTCGTACCCCCGGGTGGCCAGCCCGTTCGCGATTGTGATCGCGACCTGCTCTGCACCACCGACAGAGAGATCCGGAATAAAGAAGGCCAGCAGTGGTCGGTCGCCGTCCGTCGCAGCTGAGATATTCTGTTCGGCTACTGTCGAGACAGCAGAACCAGCACCGTCTGAAGGCGTCGGCTCGTCCATTATCGTGTTGGACCCGTCAGATAGACTTTGTTAGTCACTGGATTCGTTCGGTACCAGACTTAACATCGCCGATGGCATCGAAGTAGCACAGACTGTGTATTAGAAATTGGTATCAGGCGGAAGCTATCCGTTCAAGTTAATCGGTACCGTATGCTAGTCGGTGTTACCTACCAGTTTGTCGATGTAGCGTATTCATACGGATATCTGTAATCATTTCAAGGGGATAGGCTTTGTTTGAGCGGACAGAAATGTTGTCAACTGAGACCCGGTACGAGTGGGGTTCCAAAGCCCAATACCACAGAACGTCCTCATCTTGCAGGTATTGTCTCTGTCAGTTTCCGACGCAAGGACGCAACACCCTCGTAGGTCCACTCTCCTCCCAAGGAGGGTAGCAGATGGGGGTGGACAGGACGGTAGAGTGGGTTGGCAAAAAATGCCAGTAAGAAGTATTTACGGGCCTCGTCGTACCGTCCAGCATGGATTGCTGACCGTGCAAGCGAGCGTCGCATGGACGCGAGAAAGGTCTGCTTGTAGTATTTCCCGTACTCCGCTGCGAGGCTGGCGTGCTTCTCGACAAACAGAGGATAGGCGACGTCGCGCTTCTGTTCGAACTTTGCTGTGATGCTATCCTCTCGGCCAGTTTGGCGATACGTAAGTGTCTCCGTGACCGGTTGGAACTCGCAAGCCTGTGCGAGCCGGAAGAACCACTCACGGTCCTGCCACGCGGGAAATCTCTCGTCGGGCATCCCGGCATCGGAGATCACATCAGTGTCGACTAGAACCGAAGAGAACTGTCCGAAGTTTGCGCCGGTCAGCAGATCTGTGACCACCTCGCCCGCCGCAGACGGGGTTGAAACCGTTGTTCCAGTCGGGCTCTCTCGTTTGACCCATGTGTAAACGACTCCTGTTTCGGATGATGATTCAATGAACGTATCGACCTGTTTCCCGATCTTCGTCTCGTCCCACCGGTCATCATCGTCAAGGAACGCGACATAATCACCATTTGAAGTCTGAATACCCGTATTTCGGGCGACGTTTGCACCCCTGTTTTCTTTATGCCGGATAGTTTTCACACGCCCGTCACTCAAAATATCCTCGGGTAATGTCGTCGCTACAGGTGTCGGTGACCCGTCATCAACGACCAGAAGTTCGATCCGGTCGTACTGTTGGTTAAGTACACTTTTAATCGCGGCTGGCAGGTGTTCGTCTCTCCCATACGTAGGTATTACTACACTCACAAGCGGATTCTCTCCGTTCGTGTCGCTTTCTCCCGACATGTCAATTTTGAATTGTAATTTGTATGCCGGCATAGTTAAGTACAACATTGCTACCGACAGACAAGAGTGCTTTCTGGACGAGGTGATACCCCCCAAGGTGGCAGATCTGAATTGGTATTATACAGACAAGATCGTCTTTTGATTGCGGAGGGGCTACCGTGTAATAATAAAGACAGCGTATCGTTAGCTGGTGTCTTATCGACCACAACCATAGCTTTTCAGGGGAATTACTATTTGTCAGGTCTCACTATGCTTTAGTACGTAATCCATATGCCGGGGGCCAAGTGGGTTTCATCCATGTCGATGTCAGCGCCTAGCCAGAGTCGGTTCCAGTGGTTTCTCGTATCGTTTGTGACTCTAGGAACGCTCTCACTAGTCACCATCTGGGTCGTTGGCATCACTGGTCTTCGAGTTTACCTTGTCGGACTGTTTCTGATCCTACTCGTAACTAGTGAGGTGTTCCCTCCGCTGGCAGACGGGCAGTGGTGGCGTCGGCTACAGGTCGTCAAGCTTGTCGGTTGGCTTATTACTTTCTCCCTCCTGTTTGAGCGGGTCATTGAAGTAGTCTGATCCTTTTCGGTGTTTTTGAAGGCACGACGTGATAGAGGTGCGAACGGTCTTCGCAATTCATTTTCTCCTTCAGAAATCATGGCGGCGGAACTGTATTAAGTTTAAAGGAGAAGGCATCTGGCTTCAATGCCTGTGGTATCCCGTCTAAAATAGTCGAGATTCCTCCTGACTTGGGAGACCAACGTTTTGACACTATCCTGTATTAGAAAACAATAAGCGCTTGTCACAGGTGTACTGTGCCAAGCATAGGTATCACACATAGCAGAAAATACACCTCTCGAATTGTCGTTACGAGGCTATAGTAGCCATTGAAAATCAATGCACACCTGATCGCACGACGGCAGTACGATCAGTGTGTACATCGTTTCAATTGTTACTATAGCTTGGTCTTGCGGAGCTCGAGCCTATGCTATCAGCCACTGGTGACGTTAACCCAGATGTGTGTGCGGCGGTACGCGTTCTCGGGACGAGGATTCGCCCCAACTGGTGCTTCATTGCGGTAGAGGAGGTATGAAACTCGAATGTGATCACCGACCAGCGTGGGGGACAGTTCGTGTGGCCGCTTGAGAGTGTCACCCGCCCCGACACGGTTTCTGAATCGGTCAATCCGTGCGGTGGCCAGGACACTGCCGTTCTCGATTCTCTGCGCAATGACAACAACAGTATAGTTTAGTTCTTGGCCTTCATGGTTGCCGATGGAGACCTGGACAGTCCGAGAACTGCCGAGCGGGATCTGTGACGGATACTCAGACGCTATGGGTTCTCCGTCGGCGGATTCAGTTACCAGCGCAAACTCGGTAAACTGTTCACCCCGTTCAGTCGATATGGCCGCGTACCCAATACCGGTACCGGAGAGAAGAAGCCCAAATACAAGCAAAATGCGTATCGTCGGAACACCCCCAGACGGTGTTGAAAACGCTCGGCTCCGTACAGTTGTCATCCACCGCAGGGGACTGAAACGCACATCTGATGGCATTCGCGCCCGTCGGATCGTTGCAGCAAACGTGAGGAGTACCGTCGTGACTCCGATAGAGAGTTGATACGATCCGGTAGTCGCACCAAGCGAGCCCAAGACTAACCCGAGCCCCAATAGTGGAACTATACAGACACTGCTCCCGACTGCAAGGAGAAGTCGTTCACCGGCAGATATTCGTCCTTCCCGGTTGTCAAACAGTCCACCAGACTCGGAAGATCCTCGTGGGAATAGAAGCGCAACTAGAGCGTATCCCGGTGCAACAAGTACCGCCCCCAACCCCAAAAAAACCCCTGCGGGAGACTGTTCGAAATATCCCTGGGCAACGCCGAGGTGCCAGAATCCGAGGAGTCCGACCAACAGAAGATCGATCGGGAGCGTCTCCGTCTCGATGTTCGCATCAGCATCAGTAGCCATTATCGCTTGGTGCGGTCGTAGTAATAAAATTAGACAGTTACTACCAGTGCATGTAACCGATTAGTGCCAAGAGTTCCCGTCCGGAATCTGGCCAAAATAAGCTCATTGGATGGGGAGTAACCTGTTGTCAATCGGTGAATTACCACCGGGAAAGCAACCAGACAGAACACGCTCTTCCAGTTGTACAGATTTGGTCGTTCTTCCCTATCCTTGGTCAAACAAGTCGTTGAAGAGCGGTCAATTCGTACTCGAGAACCTACCCGAATCAGAACCGGGCGCACAGTGCTTGCTGGCCGGTCACTCAGCCGCTGTGACTGCTTCCCTGACGGGGAGTTCCGAAACTGAATCGAGTATCTGAATGGCGGCTGTCCCATCTCCGAAAGGCGTCGTCCAATCCTCAGCCTTTCCACGCATCTGTGTCGCCGCTGCAGTGATACTACTCGGCTCCCGGCCGGCAACGCAGTTCGCACCGACAAACGCCGTCTCAGGGCGTTCAGTTCCATACCTGAGCGTCACACACGGTGTCCCGAGGATGCTCGTCTCCTCTTGGACACCACCTGAATCGGTGAACACCAAGTCTGCTGTACTCTCTAATCTGAGGAAATCGAAGAACCCCAGTGGTTCGATAAGACGAACTTGATCGGGGACTGCGATACCGAACTCTTCGAGGCGATCCTCCGCTCGGGGATGGATTGGGTAGATGACCTCCCGGTCCGCTTGAGCGCTTGCCCGTGCAACGCCGCTGAGAATCCGCTCGAAGGCTTCCCGGTCGTCAACTGTTTCCGCCCGGTGAGCAGTCAATAGGTCGAACTGCCCTTCGGAAAGGCCGAGTTCACTCAGAATCTGACTTTTGTCTGCGGCTTCATCATCAAAGGTTTCGACTGCGTCGACGATCGTATTTCCGGTGACTGTGATGCGGTCCTCGGGGACCCCTTCGTCTCGGAGCAACACCGCTGTCTCGGCGGTCGGGGGAAAGAGGTAATCGGAGATGTGATCGATGATGACGCGGTTCGTCTCTTCGGGCATGTCGTCATCGAAACTCCGAAGCCCAGCTTCGACGTGGGCTACGTCGACATCTATCTTGCTCCCCGCTAATGCACCTGCGAGAGTCGAGTTCGTGTCCCCTTGGACAAACACCACCGTTGGCTCGGCATCTTGAAGTTCTTTCTCAATACCAGCGAGCATCGCACCAGTCTGAGCCCCGTGATCGTCAGATCCGATTTCGAGGTTCGTATCTGGCGGTGATAATCCGAGTTGTCGGAAAAAGACGGTATCCAGCGAATCTGAGTAATGCTGCCCAGTGTGGATGATATGTGTGTCGACGCCACGTCGGTGACACTCCTGAATTACCGGGGCTAACTTGATAATCTCGGGACGCGTTCCAAGGACGAAACCCACAGTGCTGTCAGTCATTGTTGTCCTCGTCTCGTAGGGCGAAATTCTGACAATAGTGCCACCCGATCAGGTTTCATAGCGGTTCCGTGAGTCGTCAACAGGATTGTTATGGGCCTCCTACGCCGTTGATGATGGCCAGCCGACCGCGAGGGAGTTGTTACTAACAGAATGGTATTCGTAGAACGACTCAGATTGTCCGGACATCGAACCCGTGCTCAGTCCAGTGATCCACGTCGATTACATCGACCGGGTCAATCACGGTTCGGCCCGTCATCTTCGACCGAATGTCTGCCGGGTTAAGTTCTGCAAACTCATCGTGTGCTGCCCCGAATATCACTGCATCAGCGCCATTTACTGCTGTATCGAGCGTAACGAGCTGTAGTCTGGAGTCCGTCGCCCGTGGGTCGTGAATAGTGACTGATCCCTCGTCCCAACCCCCATCCATGGCCCGGCGTGTATCCACCGTGACATTACCGAGCAACTGGGCTATTTCCAAGCCTGGACTATTTCGAGTGTCGCTGACGTTACCCTTGTATGTTATTCCAAGGACAGCTACAGTCTTATTTTCGAGCGAGTCGATAGCGTCCTCGAGTAATCTGATAACGTGTTCAGGCATCCTGCCGTTGACTCGGTTCGCTATATCGATCAGCTCCGTTGCACCAGAGCCATCGCTCAGGAACCGTGGGTCGACAGGAAGGCAGTGTCCACCTACCCCTGGACCTGGACTCAGAATATCAACCCGCGGATGGTTGTTTGCGAGGTTGATCGCAGACCGCACATCGATGCCGTAGTTCTCTGCAAGGAGAGCGAGCGTGTTAGCATACGCGATACTAACGTTTCGCTCAGCGTTCTGTGCGAGTTTCACGAACTCGGCGGTTGTTGGGTCAGCGGCGACATGTATCTCTCCGGTGGTAAGCGGTTCGTAGAGGGACTTGATAGCGCTAACCGAGGCCTCATCAACACCTCCAACGATTCGATCGTTGGTTCGGAGTTCTGTGAGCGTATTCCCCGGCATCACCGTCTCCGGCGTGTACCCCAAGTGGACATGTTCACCGATATTGAGATCGCTTCGTGATATGATCGGCGCCAGGATTCCGGTAGTTGTTCCCGGCGGCACTGTTGATTCCAGAATGACGGTGTCGCCAGGCCTGAGAACGTTGGCCACGTTTCGCCCAGCGTCCTTCACGTAGGTCAGATCCGCCTCATCGTTCAGTTCGTCGTACGGTGTTGGAACGCAGATGATATGCACATCAGCGGGTTGGGGGCGACGGCTCGGCGTTAGATTACACTCTAACGCATCCTGAATGTACGACTCAAGCTCCGACTCGCTGACTTTGGGCTCACCCTCGTGGAGGCGATCTATTACATCTTCGTTGACATCGAAACCAATGACATCGGTGCCTTCGTTGGCGAACAGCGATGCGGTTGCAAGCCCGATATAGCCGAGCCCATGGACGCAGATAGTCATATTTCCAGTGCCTCCCGTAGTTTGATCATTGACTCGTAGCGCTGTCCCCGTTCCAGATAGTCTGATATGGGTTCGTGCTCCATTGACGTACGAATCATATAGGTTACCCTTTGTTATGCAGAAGTTGTTCCCAATCAAAAATCAAATACTCTGGTAAACCAACACCTGAGAAAGAAAGATACGAACCCTAATTTGTCCGTTGAATACTTGAACTGCCAGCTATTGTCGGTATAATTCTAAGGAGTGGAGAATGATTCCAGTGAAGGCTGCGAGGATGCCAATAATTGTGAAGGTAGTGCTAGCCAGAGCATGTCCAAGTGGAAAAGTTCCGGACTGAAGATAGTTGAACATCGTAAGGTAAGTAAACACAAATCCGATCAGAACGCAGGAGACACCAGGCACGCCGAGCAACATAATCGGATGTTCTCGCTCAACCGTCCGAATAATGTTTCCAACGAGCGTGAGGCCATGCTCAACTGGGCCAAGGTTGTTAGAAGTCTCCACGTCGTAATCTATCGTCGTCGGAACCTCTGTGATCTGGTAGCCATTTGAGTGAGCATGGTACAGAATATTGGTACTCGCATCCATCTGGTCTCCGATTGAGTTGTCCTCAGCGAGCGAGGTTATAGCCTCTGTACTATACGCACGGAATCCGCTCTGTGTATCGCTGATCTGATTTGCCGGCTTGAGGATTCCGAGGCTGAGGTTTGTCATGAGGTTAACCGCAAATAGGCCAAACCGCCTGTACAACGGTATCTCGGTGTCTGCATCCTCATCGAACCGGTTGCCGATGACAACTTCCGCCCCGGATTTCCGCTGTTGTTCGATTAATTCCGGGATGTCACTGGGGTCGTGCTGCCCGTCTGCGTCGAGTATGACCAAGTAGTCGGCGTCGCCACGGCTAGCTTGGTCAAAAATACTGTTGAGGGCACCGCCATACCCGATGTTACGGTCGTGCTCATACACTGTCGCACCGGCCGCCGCTGCGACTTCGACGGTGTCGTCAGTACTCCCATCGTCGACCACCAGAACGGTGTCGACATAGTTCTTAGCTGACTCCACTACTGCCCCAATCGTCGCCGCCTCGTTGTACGCGGGAATTCCGACCATGACAGTCGGGTCCGGGTCCGTGACGGGCTCAAGACGGGCTTCGACTGTGAATTTCTCGGTATTCTCCAGGGCTTCGCGGCTTGCCGAGAGATTAACTGACCCCTTCTCTTCACCATGGTACAGGAGTCCCGGATACCCAGCTTGCTTAGCGAACAGACGCAACCGCTCGCGAGGGGTATCGGTCTCAGCCCAGTTTCCAGAAGGGAGAACCACCTCTGCATCAAGCCACCGGGCAAAAGTGAGTGCCTGAAGGTCAGCATCAACAGCAGCTGTAACGATTGCTTGGTGTGCCCGTGAGTGTATGCGAAGGATTTCAGCCGCGATCCACTCAGCGTTCGACTCGGTCGCGACTAGTCCCACCGCGGGCAAGTTCTTGGAAACCTCGCGGATACCGTCATTAGCGGGTGATTGTTGGATTCTATCCGACATCTCAGTCCCACTCCGGAACCGCTCTCGATGGCGGTCGTTCGGTGTGGTTGCCCACACGCTCCAGTACGTATAGTGGTATCATTGTGGCGAGTAGTGGACTCCGTTGTGCTCTGCTGTGAACGAGTTATCACATTGTTATTCCCAGCTTTCCGAGATTGCCCCAATCCTGTATTATCCGCAAAAAGCAGGTAACAAAGTATAGTCTGAGGTGGGGATACAACGCATGGCCGCTACGGTATCAGACGGGTTTAGTTCGGTACAGCCTCTATGAGATCGAGATGACTCGCTCGGGAAAGGAGACGTATGTCTACGAATAACTTAAAACATGAAAACCGCGTCTTCGAATGACATGTCGATGAATGATGTCAGCAATTGTCGGGTGCTAGTTACCGGGGGTGGTGGGTTCGTTGGAAGCCATCTAACATCAGCGTTAGCGGTGGAGAACCATGTTCGAGTCCTTGATAACTTCTCGACGGGACGGCGAGCAAACCTCCCGGAGGATGTGACTGTAATTGAGGGTGACATACGAGATACGGAAACAGTCAGCGAAGCGATGGACGACGTCGACATAGTTTTTCATGAGGCCGCGATGGTTAGTGTCCCCGAGTCAATCGAGCAGCCGGTCGACTGTCACGAGCTCAACGGGTCGGCAACCGTCACCGTTCTCGATTGCGCTCGACGGCAGGATGCACGGGTCGTACTCGCCTCAAGTGCCGCCGTATACGGCAATCCCGATACAGTCCCGATTAGAGAAGCGGAGCCGGCCGACCCACGCACTCCATATGGAATCGAGAAGCATCTCGGTGAACAGTATGCGCAGTTTTACACAGAACGGTACGGCCTGCCGACAGTTCCGTTACGATACTTCAACGTCTACGGGCCGCGTGGGCTTGACGGGGAGTACGCCGGTGTCATCGGCACCTTCATCCGGCAGGCGCAGGCGGGCAACCCGCTCACAATCGAGGGTGACGGGGAACAGACGCGAGATTTCGTCCACGTCGATGATGTCGTACGTGCAAACCTGCTTGCAGCTACAACGGATGCTATCGGCAGGCCGTTCAACGTCGGAACTGGACGAAGTATCTCTATCAACGAACTCGCCGAAACCGTCCGAGATGTCGTTGGAACGGATGTGGGGATAAAACACGTCCCTGAACGCACAGATGACATCAAGGAGAGCGAAGCAGATCTCAGTGACGCACGCACACTGCTGGGATATGAACCAACAGTGTCGCTCGAAAAAGGGCTTGAATCGACGCTCAGTGCTGAAGGGGAATAAACGCCGCCGGTTGCTGATCGAGTTATATGTACAAATATATGTACAAGTATAGTAAGATATCCACATTCAGGCCAGTTATTTGATCTCGATATCAAAGATGTAGATACTTGCTTGCTTCATCGATTCAGTGATGTCCGTATGAAGGATACAGATAATCCATACGTAATGATATAAAACAACGTCTACCACTGGTCCTGATCCAAAACATTTGGCTTGCTCAACCAGCCCAATATAATACACCGAGAACTGGCGACTGGAGTAGCCCGGAGAGTTGAGAGGTGGATACCGGTACGATGAGGACGGAGGTGCATCGGACGCTGACTGTAACAGGAAATGTCAGAATGCTCTATTTCTTGGCCTCTACCCAGTTCTAACTGGGCAATCCACTCGGTTACAAGTTCCCTTACTCGGGAATATCTTCGGACGGAGCTTCCAGCAGGGCTGGGGTATATTGGGACGGTTTTAAACAGTAGCTATATAATGCTCACATTATCGGTAGGGATGGTATCTCATCGCGGCAGACAACGCTCGCTGACCCCTGCTACCGAGGGGACTTTTACCGATTCAGATGGAAACAGTTGTATGATTCAGAACCGGGCCGCACTGGCTGCCAACGCTGCACGCGAGGTGGCACTCGATTGTATCGAGGCCGCCGTGGCCGCGGCTGCGCCAGAAGTGGCCACTAGGTCGGTCGTCAGCCGCGTCGGTGAGACGCTGACAGTCGGTGAGACAACGTACGACCTCGGCAACTACACCGATGTCGTTGTTGTCGGCGGCGGGAAAGCCACGGGCGGCGTGACCCGCGCGCTCGAATCCATTCTCGGCGACTCCCTCAGCGGCGGCCACGTCGTCGTCGAGCAGGCTATCGACACCGAAACCGTCCGGAGTTCCGTCGGAGACCACCCGTTACCGTCGAACCGGAACGTTGAGGCGACCATCGATATTCTCGAAATCGTCGACGACGCCGACGAAGACACGCTCGTTCTGTTTGTCCTGACCGGCGGAGCCAGCGCGCTTCTGTCGGCTCCGGCCGGGGACCTGACGCTGGACGATCTCCAGACGACGACCGACAGACTCCTGAGTGGCGGCGTCCCGATTGAAGAGATCAACGCGGTCCGGAAGCACCTCTCGGACCTGAAAGGCGGGCAGATAGCACGGCGCGCGGCTCCCGCCACTGTCGCCGGGGTACTGATCAGCGACGTTGTCGGGAACGACCTCTCGACCATCGGTAGCGGGCCCTCAGTTCCGGACGAAGCCACCTACGAGGACGCCCTTGACGTGTTTGCTCAGTACGATCTCACTCAACCGCCGGCCGTTCGAGACCACCTCGAAGCCGGACGAGACGGCCGAATATCGGAGACACCGTTTCCCGGCGATTCGGTCTTTGACCGGGTCACGAACCATCTCATCGGGGACAACGCAACCGCACTTGACGCCGCCGCTGCTGTCGCACGGGAAGCCGGGTACGAACCGCTCGTGCTCACGTCTCGTCTGCGCGGCGAAGCCCGCGAGGTGGCGAAACCGCTCGTCGCTATCGCCGAAGAAGCTACGGCGACGGGAACACCTGTCGAGCCGCCGGCCGTCCTCCTCGCCGGCGGCGAAACGACTGTGACCGTGACCGGGGACGGTGGACAAGGCGGCCCCAATCAGGAGTTCGTCCTCTCCGGCGCACTGGTCCACGACGGCGACGCGGTCATCGCCGCCGTCGACACTGACGGCGAAGACGGGAGCTCCGACGTGGCCGGGGCTATCGCTGACGCGACCGTCGTCGACGACCGCGAACGGGCCCGCGACGCGCTTCTCGCAAACGACGCCGGCTCGTACCTCTCTCAAATCGAGGCGACAGTCGAGACCGGGCCGACCGGGACGAACGTCAACGACGTGGCCGTGCTCGTTATCCCAGACCCGAGCGAGTAATGCCGGCCCCCGAGACACGGTGGCTATTTTCGAGTGGTACTACCGGACTGCCGCATCACGATGGAAGGGCAGTACCGTTCGATCCGTGGCTCACGTTTATCAACAGACAGTCTGATATGCTGCGTATGAACGCATCCGATCAACAGATCGCGGCGGACGCCCTCTCCGTTCCGGAAGAAACAATCGTCGATGCCTGTGGCGACCCGCCGCTCCCCGAACTCGGCGTCATCGAACAGAACTGGGAAACGGACCCGATAGCGCCGGACGACGTCGCAACACACGCGGCCCGGGCGGTCGAATCCCTGTCCTTTGCCGACGTGCCAGAAGGCGGCGAAGTCGCGCTGGGCGTCGGCAGCCGTGGTATCGCGAACCTGCCCACGATTGTCGCCGGTGTCGTCGACGCAGTTTCCGACGCCGGCTACGAGCCGTTCGTCTTCCCGGCCATGGGGAGCCACGGTGGGGCTACCGGCGAGGGCCAGCGAACGATGCTGAACGAACTCGGCGTGACCGAGTCGGCTATCGGCTGTGAAATCCGGTCGACCATGGACGTGGTCGAGGTCGGGCGAACGCCGGACCGGGACGTACCTGTCGTCGCCGACGACAACGCCGTGGCGGCTGATGCAATCATTCCCATCAACCGCGTCAAACCGCATACGGACTTCGACGGGCCAGTCGAGAGCGGGCTCTCGAAGATGCTCGTCATCGGCATGGGCAAGCAACGCGGCGCACAGATCGCGCACAAGTGGGCCGTCGACTGGTCGTTCCGGCGGATGATTCCAGAGATCACCGGGCAGTTGCTCGACGAGTTGCCGATTGTCGGCGGCGTCGCAATCGTCGAGGACCAGCACGACGAGACGACGCTGATAGAGGGCGTGCCGCCGAGTGGCTTCCTCGACCGCGAGGCGGAACTGTTAGAGACTGCCTACGAACTGATGCCCAAGCTCCCGTTCGAAGATCTCGATCTCGTGATGTTCGACCGCCAGGGGAAGGAGATCAGCGGCCAGGGGCTCGATACCAACGTCATCGGCCGCCGGCCGTTCTCGATAAACGAGCCGGCTCCCGAGACGCCGGAGGTCAAGCGCATCTTCACCCGCGGGCTGACAGAGAAGACACACGGAAACGCGATGGGCGTCGGTTCTGCGGATGTCGTCCACGAAGACGTCGTCGCGGAACTCGACGCGCAGACGTCGCTCATCAACGCGCTCACCGCGAGCACGATTCGCGGGGTGAAAGTACCGCCGGTGGTCGAAACCGACCGCGCCGGCATCGTCGCCGCGTTGTCGACGATTGGAGTCGTGGACACCGACACAGTTCGTGTGCTCCGTGCGGCCGACACGATGCATCTCCATCAGCTCTACGCGTCACCCGCGCTGATCGAGGCCGCACGCGACCGTGACGACCTCCGAGTCGTCGAAGCGCCGTCGCCGATCGAGTTCGACAACGGACAGCTCGCCGCGCCGTCGCTCCGCGAGTAGCTGTCGTTGCGGACCTGTATACGTGCACTGCAGACCGCAGACAGGACAAGACACGATACGCACGCGTCACACCGGCACGCACGACATCTCGGGTCGTGGTGTCCATTCCAATACGTAGCCCAACACGCGCAAGAGGTATAGAGATGGGATAAATAACGGCCGTACACGCGTTAGGGGCTGTGTCCTGTTGCCTGCACGCGGTTCTCAGTTTATGTCGCCAACAGCTCGATTGGATGGCGCGGCTGCCGTTCCAGCAGAGCGTCGATCTGTTCGAGACAGGACGTCCCGCTTGCGACGACGGGGCGGTCTTGGACACCGTCGTCGCGCAACTGCGTCCGGAGTCGGTCGCCGACGTCCATGCTCAGTTCGTAGTAGTCGGACTTGTACCCGAAGCTCCCGGCCATACCGCAACACTCCACGTCAGACGTGACGACGTCATAGCCACACTCTTCGAGCACAGCGACAGTGTGAGCTTCGAGCCCGAGCGTCCGCTGCTGGCAGTGGCTGTGGTACGCGATTTCAGCGCCGGTGACGGTCGAGAGCGAATCGACGGACCCCCCGTTGTCGAGCAGCCCGAACACGTATTCGAACACCTCGTAGCTGTTCTCCGCGATGTCGGTGAACGCCGACTCGTCGAGGAGGCGCTCGTACTCCCGTGTGAACATCGCGTGGTCGCTCGGTTCGATAACGACCACATCGCGGCCATCTTCGATATGAGGTTCGAGCGTCTCCGTGACCCGTTCGGCGTGGTCGGTTGCCGTCGCGACCATTCCCTGAGACAGCGGCGCGCGGCCGCTGGATGGTGCCGGTGGGACCACCACGTCGACGCCCAGCGATTCGAGCACCTTCACGGCGGCTTTGCCGCGCTCGACCTGTACGTGGTTCGTGTACAGGTCCGGGTAGAGCACTGCCCGGCGTTCGGGATCTGTGACCTTTGAGTCGCGGGCGGCGGCCCAGTCGACGAGCGTCTCCCGTTCGAACGTCAGGAGGTCACGTCGGGGGTCGATACCCAGAATTCGGTCCATCGCTTGCCGTGCAACTGTCGTGTCGGCCAGCCAGTTCGACACCGGCGCGGTGGCGCTGCCGAGTTTTGCGACAGTCTCGAAGTTGCCGAAGAAGCGCTTTTGCAGTGGCGCACCGTCGTCCGCTTCGTCGGGCGTGAGGCCGTCGACGAGCCACTCTCCGGGGGCGTCCTTGTCGCGGTTGATCCGATCCCGGACGACGGTGTTGATCCATGGGATGTCGATACCGACCGGGCAGGCGTTCACGCAGCGCGTACACCCGGTACAGAGGTCGTTGAACTCCTCGGCCACATCCAGGCCCTCGATGCCGGCCTCCCAGCCCGTCGCAATGCCACCCGAATACGTTTCGCCGCCAAAGGCGTGGCCGCCGACGCTCTGGAAGTTCGCACAGGAGTTCGAACAGGCGGAACACCGGATGCAGTACAGCGTCTCCCGGAGGTGCTCGTCGTCCCGCATCTCCAGCCGGCCGTTGTCGATGAGTACGAGGTGGAAATCGCGGTCGGACTCAAACTCCGACAGCGGCGTTTCGTCGTCGGTGAAATCGACGACCGGGGTGTCGACCGGCGGGGTCAACAAGGAGACGTACGACGTGATGTCCTGGCCGGTGCCCGACCGACCGATGAGTTCGATGAACGGGTGGAGGTCTCCAACCGTCGGGATGACCTTCTCGACGCCGGCCACTGCGACGTGCGTGTCCGTCGCCGCGACGGTCTTGCGGGCGTTGCCCTCACTGGTGACCAGTGCCATCGTCCCGGTATCGGCAGTGACGAAGTTCGCGCCGGTGATGCCGACTTCCGCGTCGATGATCTGCTCGCCCAGCTTTTTCCGGGCGAAGCGGGTCAGTTCCTCAGCCGTCTCGAGCGGTTCGTCGGGCTCGAACTGTTCGTTGAACAGGTCCGCAATGCTCTCCCGTGACTTGTGAATCGCCGGAGCGACGATATGGGAAGGGGCTTCGTCAGCCACCTGCAACACCCACTCGCCCAGGTCCGTCTCGACTACGTCCACACCGTCCGCTTCGAGCGCGTCGTTGACCTCGATCTCCTCGCTGGTCATCGACTTGCTCTTGACGACCCGGTCAGCCGCTCGCTCGTCGACGACGTCGCGAATGTAGTCGTTCGCGTCGACAGCGTCGTCGGCGATGTACACCGTTCCCCCGTTCGCTTCGACGGTCTCCGTCAGTTGGTCGAGGAGATCTGGAAGTTCCTCGATGGCGTCCTCCTTGATACTCCGGGCCGCTCGCTTGAGTTCCTCGTAGTCTTCCAGGTCCGCGACAGAGTCGTAGCGCCCCGTGTTGAACCCCTGCGTGTTCTCCGCGACTGCCGCGCCCTCGGTCCGCATCAGCTCGCGGAGTTCGTCGGCGGTCGCCATCGTCACGCACCCTCCTCGACGATGATGACGTGGACTTCCTTGGGTCCGTGTGCGCCTTTGACGAGCGCGCCCATATCGGCTGTCGCGCTCGGTCCTGTTGCGATGATCGCGCTCCCACCGGTTTCGTTGGACCGTTCGTCCAGTTCTGCCACTGCCGCGTCCATATCGGGCTGGATGTCTTCCTCGTGAAGAATGGCGACGTGACGCTCGACAAACAGGCTCACGAGTTCGCTGGCCTCTTCGGTCATCGAGAGGACGAGCGAACCGTAGTCGCCGATGCCGAGTTCAGCACCGGTTACGCCGGTGGTCGCTTCGCGAAGCGCGACCGGAGTGGGGTCGACCGTGACCGGCGTCTCCGTGAGAGAAAACGCCTCGTCCCCGGCCGTTTCGCCGAGCGCGATCCCGACTGCAGGCTCCGTGACTGCCTCCGTAACAGCGGCTTCGAGGTCGGACTCGGCAGTGCTTGAAACTGTCACACCCAATGCTTCGAGAGCGCCCTCGAACGACGCGCGTTTGCTTTTCATCTATGCGCGAACCGAAAACCTACATCATCATTTAGTTTTTGTCTGAAACGGGCGGAAGTCCGATAAATCCAGTGGGCTGCCGCGTATATCCAGCTACGCTGGGCATCGTTTTACTATAGTAGCCATTGAAAATCAATGCACACCTGATCGCACGACGGCAGTGCGATCAGTGTGTAAATCGTTTCAATTGTTACTATAGATCAGCAGACAGTTACTGTATTTACTTATACTGCCACTCGCCAGATGTAAGCGGATTAATATATCCGCCACACCAATACATCCAAATATCGGTACTCTCTACCGATATCACTCATATAGAAGTGTATCTATCGCAGATACATTACCATATACTGCGTTAATAGCGGTATCACAGCTTCAACGGTGTGCGGTTGTTTTCGGATCGAGTAATACCCGGGAGGCAAGGGGTTTTGTGGGTTCTCCGAGAAACGCAGACAACGGACCGATGGACGACCAATCCGGTGCACCTCCAGATTCAGAGATTGTGACGTTACTCGAACAAGGAGAGAAAGCTGACGCACTGACAGTACTCGAGCGGCTTTCGACGGCCGGAGCGGCTGACCAACAGGCGTGCTTGCGGTCACTCAAAGCGGCTGCTGACGACCAGCCGGAACTGTTCGATGGCGTGCTGGCGTCGCTCACTGAGTTTTTGCAGAACAGCGAGCGGCCGACACGGCTCACGACAGCGAAATTGTTCGTCACGGTCAGCGAGAGCGCGCCGGACAGCGTGGTTCCGGTTGTCCCGACGCTTGCCGAGCGACTGGCGGATGAGTCGGAGTTCTACTACGTTCGCGCCCGGTGTGCAGAGGCGCTGGGCTACGTCGCCGTCGACCATCCCGATGCCGTCGTCTCGCCTGAGGTCGTGGCAGACCTGCGCATCGGCCTGGAGTTCGACAAACCAGAAGTTAGGGAGAAATTGGCGAAGGCGCTGGCCCACGTCGCCATGGGCCGTCCCGACAGACTCCGCTATCAGGTCGACTCGCTCGCCGAGCATCTTCGAGCGGACAGCGAACTGGTTCGATATCACCTGAGCACAGCTCTCGTCGTTATCGGCTCTGCGTGTCCCGAACGGCTTACAGACGCCAGGGAAGCACTCGTCTCGTGTCTCGAAGACGAAAGCAGATACGTCCGCGGGCGGGCAGCCGAAGCGCTGGGGTTGCTTGCTGGCACTAAGAGCGTGGAAGCGTTCCCGGACGCACAACTCGAAGAGTTCACTGTGGACGAGGAGTTTGTTGCCGAGCGAGCCCAGTTCGCTCTCTCCCAGTATCGCGGGGCGGAACCTGCTGATGGCTTCACAGGAATAGCCGCGAGAGATGCAATCCGCACGCAGACATCCGACATTGTCTCGGAGATCCGGACGCTGGAAGGCGATGACGGGTGCCCACACTGCGGGCTTTCGCTCCCCGAATCCGGCCCCCCGCTGTGCCCTGGCTGTGGCACCCCATTGTGAGAGCACAGTCGGTTTTCCTGCAGTTCCCGCGGAAACCGTATGTCTCCGTCTCTGACAGGGTCACGGTTGCAGTAGTTATCTGGTGCTGCGTCGTCTCGTAGCGATACCCATCAGAGCTATCTACTTCCGTGGAAGATCAGACGTTGCGTGTGAGATATACAGACTTGGGTGAAATAGACGTATATCTAGCAATTCCATACCCAATTTTGAAATATATGACTTGAAGTGTATCAATTATACATCCATATTAGCGGTGGGCGTGAGTTAGAGACCAATAGCCGCTGTTGTAGTCAGTAGGACTGTCCCCACAACACCTCGCTGTTCAATCCTGCGGCCTGTTCTGCTATAGAGAACAGCACGCGATCGACAGCAGTAGCACTCACACGATGGTGCTTAATCTCACAGTCAGTACAGAGGGGGCATAAAGTGATCCGCGACTCCTTCGCGAGATTAGTTCTGATGCCAAGGTGACCGCGAACTATCTTTTCGACGCACGAAGGTCAGGCGTCGCCGGTAGCGGTGTGTGGCAGTGAGGGCGTTCGTCCATTCCGATGGCGGCCACCGACAGAATAGAATAACAGTAGTACGCCCGTTATTCAGGAACCCATCAATTCGATGTAAGGGCCACCTGAATGGATTTTGTCGTGCTGAGGACTTGCCCGGTGATATCTTCCCTGAGGTATCGGCCGTTCAAACGCTCGACGGGGCCACAGATGCCCAGTGCAGCGATCCGATCACCACTGACGTCAGGGAGCGGGGCGGCAACACCGATAATCCCCTCGTACTGTTCTCCTCTACAGAACGCAATGCCGTCATCCCGAACCCGGCGCAGTTCCTCGATGAGTTCGTCTGGATCGACGAGAGTTGCGTCAGTCGGTGCGACAAGCTCTCTTCCATAGAGAACCGATTCGACGCGATCACTCGGGAGCGACGACAGCAGTGCCTTTCCCGGAGCGTTGACATGGAGTGGCAACCGTTCGCCCGCGTGGAACGGGACTGACCAGCCGTCCTCGGGTTCGGAGATCGACACCGGGACACCGGCCGTTTCCTCAAGGACGAACAGTGTCGCTGTCTCCCCTGTTGCCGCCGCGAGATTGTCCAGTTGTTGTTTCGCCGCCTGATAGAAACTGAGTCCATCACGCGTTCGCTCACCGAGAGACAACGGGCGGAGCGACGCCTCATATTTCTCTGCGCGCTTGACCACGTATCCGGCCGCACGCAACGTCGAGAGGTGGTTATGGGCGACGCTCTTGGAAACCCCGACGATATTGGCAAGTTCTGTAACGCCGACAGGCCCCTTCGCGTCGACAAGCGCTTCGAGGATAGCCACCGATGTCTGGGTTGCTTCGACTGCATACTGTGGTTCGTCGGTCATTGACCGTCGTTTCGGCCCGCCGCGACAAAAGCCTGTTCACTAGAGCAGAACAGATGGGAGCATGTGCAGTAGGCCCAGAAGATATTCTACATTATTTATCACTATTTTCTGGATCGCTACGAGTTCCGACTGTCGAAATTTATTCGTTCTTCTCTCCAGAACAACCGCGGTCGCTCCCAATCCAATTCGCTAGCGTGTATAGAAGACTCATGTCAGACCTGCAAGGTCACTTCAGCCCTATTGTGATCGCAGCCGGTTGCAGGGCACCGCATCAAGTGTGGACTGTACTGTTCGAGTCCGTGAATTGCTTCCAGACCGATACCGTGGTCAAGCGCCACGAGGACCGCGTTTCCGGACAGTATCGAGGAGGTCGTACTCGCTCACTCGGCGTCCCCTGGAACGACTACTTTCTTCAGCCCCTCAGCGTTGCCCATCCGTTCAAACGCTGTCGGGAGATCGTCGAGCCCGATACGTTCGGTGATGAGCGTCTCGGCGTCGATGCGTTCGTGTCTGAGCAGTGTTATCGCTCGCTCGAAGTCCTCGGTCGTCAGGGAGAACGAGCCGCGGTAGTCGACCTCGTCGAAGAAGACATCGAACGGGCTGATTTCCATTGTCGCTTCTTGGTCAGGGACACCGAAGATGAGTGTCGAGCCGCCGGGCGCGGTCACAGCGTTGGCCTGCTTGATTGTCGGGACGAGCCCGATAGCCTCGGCGCCGACATCGACCGGTCCGCCGGCCGCCGCAGGGATCGCTTCCTCGGGATCTTCGTCGTTGGGGTCGACGACGGCATCTGCGCCGAGGTCGGCAGCCAGCTCTCGCCGTTCGTCATCGAGTTCGGAAACCACGATTGGGGCAGCGCCCGCATTGCGGAACGCCTGCAGGAGCAGCAAGCCGATCGGGCCAGCGCCGATAATACCGACACTGTCTCCCGGTTTGATGTCAGTCTGCTCGACGCCGTGGACACAGCAGGCGAGCGGTTCGGCGAGCGCGGCCCGTTCGAATGACATCTCGCCGATGTCCTCGACGTTGATCGCCGGGACGCGGACGTATTCAGCGAAGGCACCGTCGAGGATGGTGTCACCGGCACCGCCGATGCTCGTGTTGTTCTCACAGAGGTGCGTCTCCCCCTTCTTGCAGTATGAACAGGCGTTACAGGGGACGGTGGGGTTGATTGCGACGCGGTCTCCGACCGCGAAGCCCTCAACGTCGGCACCGACTTCCGCAACGGTCCCGGCACCTTCGTGGCCCAGGACCAGCGGTGTCTCTGCGGCGAAGGTACCGTGGTACATATGATAGTCGGTCATGCAGACGCTACAGGCGCCGACCTGCACGAGAACCTCGTCATCCGCAGGGTCCGGTCGGTCACGCTCTTCGACGGTAATTTCGCCGACATCGGTCAACGTGCTGGCGCGCATCAGTCGTCCTCCGACGGTCGGGTCGCGGTCGTCACTACAGCAGTACCTCGGTCGTGAGTTGGTGTGGGTCGGGTCATGGGTGGTCTGGGCCGTAGCCCGTTGTCACTGGTCCAGCCGAGCTGGACGCACACAGCGGACTCAGCCACGATCCGTACTATCGATGTTTTCGGACCGTGTATTAAAATCTTGCCACGGTCTCCCGTAATCGGGCGACAGAGGAATTCGTAGATAGAGGCGTCCTAGTACTGCAAACCATCGGATCTCCCCCAGTGAGATGGGTATTCTACCTTACAGATGATTACCTTTATTATGCATCGGTAATTCGGTAGTGACGAGGCAAACTGGCATGACCAACTCCAACAGGCGGACGTTTCTGAAAGCGACAGGTGTCGGACTACTCAGCGGTCTCGCTGGCTGTACACGAGGCGGCGATGGCTCAGATGGGAGCGGAAGTGACGGCTCAAGTGGGGGTAGTGATGGTAGCGATGGCGGAACCAGCACCGACGGAAGCGATGGCGAGCTCGCGATTCCGCTCAGCGAGTACGAGGACGCCGATATCGACTGGCGACAGTTCGAGGGGTCCTCGATCAACATCGGGGCCGTCCAGCACCCCTGGGTTTCAGCCATCAAGCCCGCAGTCCCCGTCTTCGAGGAACTGACTGGGATCGACGTCGTCTGGAACGTCCTGCCCGAACAGCAGTTCCGGACCAAGCGCCAGACGGACGTCAGTACCGGCGCCGGGCAGTTCGACGTTTTCTACATGGATCAGGTCGTCAACCAGTTCCGCGAGGAAGGCTGGATCCAGCCGCTCGACCCGTTCTTCGACGACGACAGCCTCTTCGACGAGGACTGGTACGAGCCCGACGACCTCTTCGAGGCGTCGCGGTGGCAGGCCCACGGTGGTGGCTACAGCGACACCTGGACCGGGATGCCGATTACCGTCGAAGTCCAGACGCAGTTCTACCGCAAAGACCTCTACGACAAGCACGACCTGGAGGTCGCGGAGACGCTCGAAGAGTTCCGTCAGAACGCACAGGCCATCCACGAGAACGAATCGGACGTCGTCGGCACCGTCGGCCGTGGCGACAAGGGGTACGGGATGAACATCTACATCCTGAACACGTTCCTGCGCCAGAACGGCGCGGAGCTCTGGGACAGTTTCCCGGACGATTCCGGCCTCGACTCCGACGGCGTCATCAACGCGGCGGAGTGGTACGTCAGCCTGCTGCAGGACTACGGTCCCGAAGGCGCGTCCACGCAGACCTGGTCGGACGTGCTCTCGACGATGCAGGAAGGGCGCGCCGGCCACATCGTCTCCGACGCGAACCTGTTCTGGCCCGGACTCACCGGCTCTGACTCCTCAGTTGCGGACACTATCGGTATCGCGAAGGTGCCCAGCCCGGCCGACGGCCAGTTCTCGCCCAACGCGTTCAACTGGCAGATCTCCACGTCCAAAAACGCCCAGAACTCCGAGCAGGCGTTCCTGTTCATGGTGTGGGCGTCCTCGCAGCCGACCAACACCTGGATGCACGTCGAGGGCGACGCCGCCTTCTCCGTCCGACAGTCCGTCTGGGAGAACGACGAGTTCCGCTCTCGCGTCGGCGAGAACTTCGCACAGGTCACCCTCGAATCCCTGCAAGCGGCGGCACCGGACCCGTTCGACCGGAAGTACCCCGAATGGGGCCAGCGGTACTCCGAGGAACTGCAGCGCGCCATCGCCGGCCAGAAGTCCGCCGAGGAGGCGATGACCCAGGCGGCGTCCATCGCAGAAGACATCTACAGCAATTAAACTGAAGCCATACCCGAGCCACAACACATCCCACAAATGAGTACACCAACGCAAACGGAAACGGCACCCAAATCGACCTTCGCCAGGCTTCGGGACCTGTGGAACGACTACCTCCCGTACTGGTTCATGGCACCGATGGTGCTGGTGATGATCATGATCACCTTCTTCCCCGGTGCCTACGACCTGTATCTCAGCCTGATCGCGGAGCCGACACTCGATGTATTCGCAGCTGATTTCGTGGGGCTGCGCAACTTCGAGACGGCGTTCACCCGCGGCGGCGCGATCCACTCGTTCGTCATTACGATTACTGTCGTCGTCAGCGCGCTGCTCCTCGAAACTATCCTCGGGTTCGTCCTGGCCGCGCTCGTCGCCGGCGTCGGCTCCGACCGGGCGAAGTCGTTCTACCGGGTGTTGTTCATCATTCCGATGGCCGTCGCGCCCGTCTCGCTCGCGACCATCGGCCGGATCATGCTGAACAGCGAAATCGGCATCATTCCGTACGTCATAAACACCGGCACGCCGTTCGTCGCGCCGAACTTTCTCTCGGACGTGCCGTTGCTGACGGTGATCCTGCTTGACGCCTGGAACTGGACGCCGTTCATGTTCATCATCTTCTACGCCGGCCTCTCGTCGGTGCCGAAGACGCTCATCGAGGCGTCGCGCGTCGACGGTGCGCCGATGTGGCGGCGCTACGTCCACGTCATCATTCCCTACATGAAGCCAGTCGTGTTCGTTGCGACGCTCATCCGGTTGATCGACCTGTTCCGGACGTTCGGCGTGGTGTACGGGCTCACGGGCGGCGGCCCCGGGACGACGACCCAGCTCGTGAGCATCAACATCTACGAACAGATGTTCATCAACAACCAGATCACCGTGGCCGCAGCGATCGCCGTCGTCTACCTCGTCCTCGTCGTTGCACTGTGTAACGTCATCATTGCGAAGGTCGGCTTCGAGGGGGTGTGGGACTGATGGCGACGACAGATAGCGACTCCGCGACCGCGTCACAGCGACTCGACAAGGATACGCGTGAGACCATCGTCACGGTGGTTCGACACACGATTCTCCTGACGTGGTCGTTCATCGTGCTGTTCCCGCTGTACTGGCTGGCTTCGATGTCGCTGAAGCCCCCCGGAACAGCGAATTCGCTGCCCCCGGACTGGATCTTCCTGCCGACGGTGTACAACTATATCCAGTTGATCCAGGATTCCGGGTTCGTCGCGGCGTTCGCCAACAGCCTCGTCATGGTGTCGGCGTCGGTCGTCCTCGTGCTGTTGATCGGCGTCCCCGCCGCGTACGTGCTCTCGCGGTACGACATCCCGATGGAGCGGGACGTGCTCGTGTGGATACTCTCCTCGCGGATGCTCCCGCCGATTGCCGTCGTGCTCCCCTTCTTCATCATCTTCCGGGAGCTCAATCTGTTCGACACGCGGATCGGGATGGTACTGATGTACGTCAGCATCAACCTCTCCCTTGTCGTCTGGGTGATGAAAGCGTTCTTCGACGGCATCCCCGAGACGCTGGAAGAGGCGGCCCGTGTCGACGGCGCGACCCAGTTCCAGGGCTTCAGGAAGGTCGTCCTGCCGGCGGCCAAGCCCGGCATCTTCTCGGTCGCCATCATCAGCTTCATCTTCGCGTGGATCGAGCTGCTGTTCGGGCTCGTGCTGACGAGCTTCGAGGCCGTGCCGGTGACGCTGTTCGTCTACTCGTTCATCGGCTCGCGCTCGATCGAATGGGGGATGCTCGCGGCCGCCTCGACAGCGATGATCGTTCCGGTCGTCATCTTCCTCATCGCGGTCAACAAGTACCTCGCGGCCGGGCTCAGCTTCGGCGTGGTGATCAAAGAATGACCACGCTGTCCACACCTCGACAGGTATCGCTCGCAAACGACGCCCCTGCGGCGGCGGTAGCTTCACTTAGCCGTACATCGGAGGCAAGATAATGGCAAAGATCACAATCGACGACGTTACGAAGCGATTCGGTGAAGGAGATGAGTCAATCGTCGCGGTCGACGACGTCTCGCTGGACATCCGCGATGGCGAGTTCATCGTCTTCGTCGGTCCGTCCGGGAGCGGGAAGTCGACGCTCATGCGTATTGTCGCGGGACTGGAAACGCAATCAGAGGGCGATATCCGCATCGGCGAGAAGGTGGTCAACCAACTCGGCCCGCGCGCCCGGGACATCGCGATGGTGTTCCAGAACTACGCGCTATACCCCAATATGACCGTCGAGGAGAACATGTCCTTCGGGCTGAAGATGTCGACGGACATGTCCGCCGACGAGATTGAGGACGCCGTCACGTCCGCCGCCGAGATGATGGACATCGACATGCTGTTGGACGACAAGCCCGGCGAACTCTCCGGGGGACAACAACAGCGCGTCGCGCTCGGTCGCGCAATCGTCCGTGACCCGAACGTCTTCCTGATGGACGAGCCGCTTTCGAACCTGGACGCGAAGCTTCGGGCGGAGATGCGCACCGAGATCAACCGGCTCCAGAACGACCTCGACGTGACGACGCTATACGTCACCCACGACCAGACGGAGGCGATGACGATGGGCGACCGACTCGTCGTCCTCAACTACGGGGAACTCCAGCAGGTCGGAACGCCGCTAGAATGCTTCTACCGCCCAGCCAACCAGTTCGTCGCCGGCTTCCTCGGCTCGCCGTCGATGAACTTCTTCGAAGGCAAGGTCGAAGGCGGAACGCTCCGCGCGGACGGCTTCGACTTCGATCTGACAGAGCGGATGCAGTCCGCTGTTGGAAGTCGAAACGAACTCGTCCTCGGTATCCGGCCTGAGGATATGACGCTTCACGACCGGGCGAACTCGGGCCACGAGTTCGAGGCCGTCGTCGACGTCGTCGAACCGATGGGGAGTATCTCCTACGTCTACCTCCAGGCGCGGTCACAGAGCCACGACCAGACGTTCATCGTGGAGACGGACGGCCAGCGTCCGATCAGCGAAGGGCAGCACGTCTACGTCGAGATCCCGGACCGCGACGTGCACCTGTTCGATCCCGCCAGCGGCGAGACGATCCACCAGCGCCAGCTCGGAGATGACACGGAGATGGCGCTCGAAGAGCAGATGAAGCCCGCCGAGTGACGACGAGCGCCGTCGTCATCCCACTCGCCGCAACCGACCGACAGTTATCGACACACGACACATGACAGAGCAAGACATTTCACACTACGAGACGCGTAACGCTATCTGCGAGTACGGCCGGAGCCTGCTCGAAGACGATCTGACCACCGGGACGGGCGGAAACCTCAGTGCCCGGCTCGACGAGACCCACATCGCGATCAGCCCGTCGGGAATCCCCTACGGGGAGATCGAACCCGAAGACGTCCCGGTCGTAGAGACGGACGGCACAGTCGTCGAGGGCGACATCGAGCCGTCGACGGAGCTTCCGATGCACCTGGCCGTCTACCGCGAGCGACCGGCGGTCGGCGGCGTCGTCCACACCCACTCCCCGTACGCGACGACGTTCGCCTCGCTCGGGGAGGCGATACCGGCATCGCACTACCTCCTCTCGTTCACCGGGACTGAGGTGCCGGTCGCCGAATACGAAACGCACGCGACCGAGAAACTCGGCGAGGCCGCCGTCGACGCGCTGGGCGAGTCGTTCAACGCCACGTTGTTGCGCAACCACGGCGTACTGACGGCGGACGAAACGCTGGACGACGCCTACACGGTTGCGCTGATGGTCGAGTACTGCGCGCGCATCCACCATCAGGCCCGGGCCATCGGTGAGCCGGAGATCCTCCCGGACGAGGAGATCGACCGGTTGGCTGACAAACTCGACAGCTACGGGCAGTGATCAGGCGTGCGAACCACACCTGAAAGTATCCGAGCATGAATCACGTCGCTATCGACATCGGCGCGAGCGGCGGGACGGTGTTCCTCGGCGAGGTGACGCAGTCGTCCTTCGCTGTGCAAGAAGTCCACCGGTTCGATAACCGACCCGTCGAACGGGACGGCCGCTACGTCTGGGACGTCGACGCGCTGGTCGACCACATCGGGGACGGAATCCGGGCTGCCGACCACGAGGCCGACAGCCTCGATACGGTCGGTATCGACACCTGGGGGCTCGACTTCGGACTCCTGGCCGACGACGAACTGCTCCGGGACCCGGTCTCCTACCGCGACCCAGAGTCGACGGCCACGCGCGAGCAAGTGTTCGAGGCTGTCGGGAAGCGGCGGCTGTTCGACGTGACCGGCATCACGAACTGGAACACCCCGAACACGCTGTGGCAGCTCCACACCATCGCCGAACGCGAGCCGGAACTCCTCGAAGCGAGCGACGGCCTGCTCATGATGCCACAGCTCCTCTCTGCACGGATAGGGGGCCAGCCGGCGGGCGAGGTGACGATAGCCTCGACCACGCAGATGGTCGATCCCGAGGCGCGGATGTGGGCCACCGACCTGCTCGAGGAGCTGTCGGTTCCGACGGACCTGCTCCCGGACCTGTCCGAACCCGGTCAACGTCTCGGGGCCGTCGATGATACCGTCGTTTCGGGCCTGTCTTCGACGCCGGAGATAGTAACGCCGGCGAGCCACGACACGGCGGCGGCCGTCGCCGGTCTCCCGCTAGTCGAGGACGCCGCGTTTCTCAACACCGGGTCGTGGTTCATCCTCGGTGTCGAGCGAGACGAACCAGTACGGACAGACGCCGCCTTCGAGCACGCCATTTCGAACGAACTCGGCGTCGGCGGGACCGTTCGGCTCCTGAAGAACATCAACGGGTTCTTTCTGCTCGAAGAATGCCGCGAAGCGTGGCGCAAGGCCGGCGAATCGGCCGATTACAAGGCGTTGCTGTCGGCCGCTGAAGAGGCTCAGCCACGGACCGCGCTCGTCGATACGGACGCCGACGCCTTCGGCATCGACGAGCCGATGCCCGACCAGATTCGGGCCTACTGTCGCCAGACGGACCAGCCCGTCCCCACGGGGCGGGGCGGTATCGTCCGCTGCCTGCTCGACAGCTTGGCGGCGAAAACGGCGCTGGAACTCGACGCACTCGCGGCAGTCGTCGACGACCCGCCGTCGCGCATCGTTCTCGGTGGCGGCGGTGTCAGAAACGAACTGTTCTGTCAGTTACTGGCTGACGCCACCGACCGCCCGGTGTCGACTGGGCCAGTCGAGGCGACGGCTGTCGGCAACGTCCTCACACAGGCCGTCGCCGCCGGAACGGTTTCTGACATCGGAACCGGGCGGCAGTTGGTCGAGTCGGCGTTCGAGACGACGACCTACGAGCCACAGGCTGGTGGCGAGTGGGCCGACACAAAAGATCGATTGGCGGCACTGACTGACGACTCGTCGTCCGAAGCCTGACGCTTTCACCGCGAGGTGTAGCCGCCGTCCATGACGACGGTCGACCCCGTCATGAACGACGACGCGTCCGACGCGAGGTAGACAACGAGTTCCTTCAGTTCCTCCGGTCGACCGAGTCGGCCCATCGGCGTGTTCTCCAGCCACGTCTCTTCCATCTCGGGGCTCTCTTCGAGCACTTCGTCGACGAGTTCGGTCCGCATGTACCCGGGCGCAATGGCATTGACGCGGACGCCCTGATCGCCCCACTCGACCGCCAGAGATTGGGTCAGCATCCTGACGCCGGCTTTCGTCGTGTTGTAGCTAGCCTGCTTCTGCGGGACGTTCACGTCGAAGCCTGACATCGAGGAGACGTTGACGATGCGGCCCTCGCCCCGTTCGAGCATCTGCTGGCCGACGTGCTTGGCACAGAGGAAGACACCGTCGAGGTTGACCGACACGACACGCCGCCAGGACTCGATGCTCGTCTCCTCTGCCGGTGAGTTCTCGACGATACCGGCGTTGTTGATCAGGACGTCGATCGGTCCGAGGCGGTCGGTCACGTCCTCGACCATCGCCTCCACCGAGGCCTCGTCCGTCACGTCGACCTCCGTCGCGATAACGTCCGTTTCACCGTCGAGTTCCGAAGCCGTCCGTTCCGCTTTCTCGATGTTCACGTCCGCGATAGCCACGTCGGCCCCCATCTCGGTGAGCCCAGTCGCCATCTGTTTGCCGAGACCCTGCGCCGCACCGGTGACGATAGCCGTCTCTCCGTCGAGGGAGAAACTGTCAAGTACACTCATGCGTACGCTTGGTGCTCCGGTAGCCTCCAGCATAAATGTACGCCTATTTTTGTTACAGTCTTTGTCGGGCCGATATCGGCAGCCAGTCATTACAAGTACTCCCTCGCAGATAACATAGCTATGCAAATCACCGACTTCGAACTGTTCGCCGTGCCGCCGCGGTGGTTGCTTCTAAAACTGGAGACTGACGAGGGGATCGTCGGCTGGGGCGAGCCGATCGTTCAGGGCCGGTTGGAGACGGTCCGTGCCGCTGTTACCGAGCTTATGGAGGCGTACCTCCTCGGGGCCGACCCGCTGCGAACCGAGTATCACTGGCGGAAGCTCTATCAGAGCGGGTACTTCCGCGGCGGGCCGATACTCATGAGCGCGCTCGCGGGCATCGACCACGCGCTCTGGGACATCAAGGGGCGGCACTACGGCGCACCGGTGCACGAACTGCTCGGCGGGCACGTCCGCGATAAGCTACTCGTGTACCAGTGGCTCGGTGGCGATGATCCGCAAGACGTGGCCGCGGCCGCGGAAGAGGACCGAGAACGCGGCTACAGAGCGTTCAAGTTCAATTTCGCCCGGGAGTTTCGGCCGATTGAGACGCCGAACGCTGTCGATCATGCGGTTGAGCGTGTAGCCGCAATCCGTGATGCCGTCGGTGACGACGCCCTCGTTGGCGTCGACTTCCACGGCCGCGTCTCGAAACCGATGGCCGCGGATCTCGTCGAGCGGCTCGAACAGTTCGATCTGATGTTCATCGACCAGCCGCTGCTCCCCGAACACGACGACTCGTTTGCCAGTATCGCCGAGCGGACGACTGTCCCGATAGCGACTGGCGAACGGTTCTATTCGCGCTATGACTTCAAGCGGCTCCTCGTCGATGACGGGGTATCGATACTCCAGCCCGACGTGACCCACGTCGGTGGCATCAGCGAGATGCGCAAGGTCGCGTCGATGGCGGAAGCGTTCGACGTGGCCGTCGTTCCGCACTGCCCGCTCGGTCCTGTCGCGTTCGCGGCGAGCCTGCAGGTCGGGTTCTGCGCCCAGAACGTCGTGCTGCACGAACAGGACCTCGATCTACACGACCCGACGACGAGCCAGCGACTCAAGGTCCTGGAGGACCCGGAGACGTTCCAGTTCGAAGACGGCTACGTCAAACGGCCGACCGGCCCCGGACTCGGTATCGATATCGACGAGACTCTCATCCGCGAACTGGCACAGACAGAGGTCAACTGGTACAACCCGGTGTGGCACCACGAGGACGGGAGCGTCGCGGAGTGGTAGCTGGACACGGCAACCCAATGAGGCGGCTCACCCTGTGTATTTTTATGGCTCTGTTCCGTGCCAACAGGTATGCGAACTGCTGTACTGGTAGAACCAAATGAGTTCGAACTGGAGGACCGTCCCAGACCGTCGCCCGGGCCCGACGACGTACTCGTTGCCGTGCGCGACGTTGGGATCTGTGGCTCCGACGTCCACTACTACGAACACGGTCGTATCGGCGACTACGTCGTCGAAGACCCGCTCGTCCTCGGACACGAGAGCGCCGGTGAAGTCGTCGAAGTCGGCGAGAACGTTACGCACCACGAACCGGGCGACCGGGTCGCGCTCGAACCTGGCGTTCCGTGCCGACGCTGTGCCCACTGCAAGCGCGGCGACTATCACCTCTGTGAATCCGTTCGGTTCATGGCGACGCCGCCACACGACGGCGCATTCACGGAGTACGTCTCGTGGCCGGCCGACTTCGCCTACACACTACCGGAGTCGGTCTCCACTGCCGAGGGGGCGTTGTGCGAGCCGCTTTCGGTCGGGATTCACGCCTGCCGCCGCGGCAGCGTCGGAACCGGGGATACAGTGCTGATTACCGGCGCCGGGCCGATCGGGCTGATGGTGCTGGAGGCCGCGCGTGCCGCGGGCGCGACGGACGTAATACTGACAGATGTTGTCGAGGAAAAACTAGAGTTCGCCAAAGAACGAGGAGCGGACCTGACAGTCGACGTTACCGAAACGGATCTCGATGCGGCGGTCGCCGAGTACACGGACGGCGTCGGTGCTGATGTGGTCGTCGAAGCCTCCGGCGCGGAGCCGTCGATCAAGTCGACAATCGACGTGGTCCGTCGGGGCGGCACGGTCGTTCTGGTCGGACTCGCCAGCGAAGCGGAGGTCCCAATCGACGTGCTGGAACTCATCGACAACGAGGTCGACGTCCACGGCTCGTTCCGGTACAAGAACACCTACGACGCGGCTGTCGACCTATTAGCCGACGGCGAAGTCGACGTCGAGGGCATAATCGACTTCGAATCCGAACTCGAAGATATCGACGACGCGTTCCGCCGAGCGATGGAGCCGACTGTGGTCAAGGGCATGATATCACTTGATTCGTAACTGGGATTCCATTGACAAGATAGTCCCGAAAGAAGCTCGATATGATGGCTATACAGATGTTACTGAGTATTGGTAGTAATTTCAGCAGGTCCGTTGTACCCACGAGCTCGGGACGCGACTCTGAAATAATTAATGAGGCAGTATATTATCTGAACGTACGGCCTAATGGCGTTTGAGTCCCACTAATTTGGGATTCCGGAGTTTCGGAAGGTACCCGAGAGATATAATTCTCCGACCTTCACACTGCCCAGAGATAGCCAGTATAGCGAAGTGAGACATTCTGTTTAAGATAGTATTGCATAAAACTATTGCTTTTTCTAGATATCAGTTATAACCGAGTGGGACGTTCCATCAGAGTGGTGTGCCCGAGTGAGATACCCACGCACTGTGAGTAGCCGAACGGTTAAACCTCGCCACCGTTGTGGGCGGATATGGACCTCTCAATCGTCGATCTCTCTCCGGTCCCGAATGACGGAACTGCGGCTGACGCGTATTCGAACACCGTCGACGCGGCACAGCAGGCCGAACGCCTCGGCTATTCCCGGTTCTGGGTGGCGGAACACCACGGGATGGGAAACAAGCTCGCCGGAACAACACCCGAGGTACTGCTCGGCAACCTCGCCGCCGAAACCGACTCCATTCGGCTCGGGTCGGGTGCGGTCCTCCTCAACCACTACAGCCCGTTCAAAGTCGCGGAGCTGTTCGGCTCCCTCGACGGCCTTGCTCCCGGACGAATCGACGCGGGGCTTGGACGGGCAAACGGGTCTCCGGCCGTGGACCGCGCGCTCGGGACGGACCGCCGCGTCCGAAACCCCGACGAAGACCACGCCGAAAAAATCGAAGCCGTCGTTTCGCACCTCTACGACAGCTACCCGGACGGACACGCGTACAGTGATCTCGAAATCCCCCGTTCAGATGCGGAGACGCCTGTGCCGTGGGTTCTCGGATCGAGTCCGTCGAGCGCCGCGCTGGCCGGCGAACTCGGCCTGCGCTACTGTTTCGCCGCGTTCATTCGACCGGGGTTGGCCACCCGTTCGTTCGAGGAGTACCGGACTCACTTCGAATCGTCGGAGTTGGCCGGCGGCGTCGACGAGCCACAGGGGATGGTCGCAGTGAACGCGGTCTGTGCCGAGACCGACGCGGAAGCGGCGCGGCTCCGCGCCGTGGCCGAAGCGTCGTTCAAGCGGATGGAGCGAGGGGTCGTTGGCACGACTCCATCTGTCGAGGAAGCGATCGACGAACTCGGAGCGGTGCCCGAACCGACACCCGCCACGCTGGATGCCGGTGAGTGGCCACGAGCGATCTCCGGGAGCCCGGAAACGCTCAATAACCTTCTCGAACAGCTGTCTGAGCGTGTCGGTGTCGATGAGGTGATGATCCAGCACGTCGTCGGCGACCACGCTGACGCGCTCCGCTCCCACGAATTGCTCGCGGACGGTGTCGGACTCACACCGCGCTAACTCCCACTACTGAAGTGGATGTGAGTTGGTCGATGCCATATAGATTCATATACTCGGTTTTTGTCAGTAACGTGTACTCAGTGTCTCTTTCGTATGCTATCGGGGGCACAATATTCCATAGGTGTTTTTATATACCCGTAATTGAGATAGGCCTACGTAGATACGAGTTGGTCTGAGCGATTTTCTATTTTGAAACTCAGTATAGAGAGACAAAGAGTCAGCGTGACGGCGGTTCCAGATACCGGCTGTTCGGCCCAGTTCAGTCGTCTGCGGCCGCAGGGGCAGTCGGTTCCGTACGGTCGGCTTCGGACAGCGCAGACACAGGCGACCACTCCAGATCACGCTCGTACTCGAAAGCGCTGTGGTCCTGCGTGGGGTCGACGACAGTCACCGAGAGCCAGTTGTTGTCGAGCAGGTCCGTCAGTTCCGTATGGTCGGCGAGAAGGTCGTTGACGCGGTCGACCGGTGCGTGGATGACCGTCGAGAGGCGGAGCGGCTGGTGGTGCGGGTCGTCGTCGGCAGCCATGAGTGACTGCAGCGGGAGGCCGGTCATCAGGTCGCCGCCGTTGCCCTGATAGACGCCGACGTTGCCGACGGGGTTGTGGGTCACCTTCGACCCGCTGCCGTAGACGGCGTTGTCAACCGTCGAGAAGTAGTACTGGGTGTTGATCCACTGCGTGACGACCATCGGGCCGGTGAGTATCGCTTCCAGCGCCTCGCCATCAGGGTCAGTCGACCAGTCGTAGGAGTGGAGGAACGCGCGGCCATTGAGGTCGACATCGCTCGTCAGTTCGCGGGGACCGACGACAAAGCCGGCGTTGCCGGCCAGACCCCACTCGGGGCGGGTCTCGGCCCAGTCGGCGGCGCGGCGTTCCGTCTCGGTGACCCCTGATGAGGTGTCGGCACCCATCGACTCGGCACGCTCGGCGGCCGCGTTCTCGCGGGCGGTGGTGAGGTCGGCGCGCAGCTGATCGAGAGAAGCGGCGTGGCTTTCGGGCACGTCGCTGTCGTACAGCGCCACTTCGTCGGTCGTCGTGTTGTGTTCGCCGGCGAGGAAGACGGTGTCTTCGGGGATTTCGAAACCGCGGTCACGAAGCGCGGTCCTGACATCGGTGTCGTTGCAAATCGCCGCCAGCACGCGGGCGTTCGGGCCGCCGGGGTTGCCGGCGCAGGCCCCACAGTCCAGACTCGAATCGTAGGGATTGTTGGTCGTCTCACTGGCGTGCCCGGTGAAGACGACGAGGCGGCTGAACGTCTCCCAGCCCATCAGGTCGAACGCGGTGGCGGCGTACTCGACCTTTTCGTCGGTGGTCAGCCCCACCGGCAGATCACCGGCGTAGGTGTGCTGGTGGTGGACGAGCGGGTCACAGAACTCGTGTTCGTCGGGGACCGTACCGTCAGCCGCGTCGAATAGCTCCTGCACGCGTCCGGGGACAAGCGTGCGGGCCGCGAGCGCGAGGCCGTAGCCGCTGCCGGCGGTCTCGACGAAGCCGTAGGCCGTGGCGGCGTTGGCCTCCAGCGTCTCGATGATTTCGTCGGCGGTCTCACGGATGCCCCACAAGCGGTCGTGGCGCTCCCGGGTGTCGTCGTCGGTCGGAACGTCGGCGATGCGGTGTTGTGGTTCGAGAATCGGCGGGCAAGCGTCGACCGACACGTCGGCGTCGTATCCCTGGTACTCCATCGGAACCCCGAAGAAACCGGCGTACCCATGGGTCTCGTAGTCGCCCGCGGCCTCGATGTGACGGCGGATGATCTCCGAGCGCGTGTCGATACAGAAGACCATCTGTGCGTCCGGGCGGCCCGATTTGTCACTGTCGGCGAGCGACTGGCTCTCCGCGGCGACGGTCTCGACGAGGTCGCCGCGGTAGGTCGCCTCCCAGGCGCGCAGGAACGCCCCGGCGAGTTCGGCGGCCGGGTCCGGGTCGATGCTGTCGTTCGAGGGGGCGATGTCAGCACCGACGGCATCGAGCAGGGCCAGACGCGCCGCGAGGTACCCCGCCAGTGAAATCGGGTACGCCGACTGCCACGCCCCCTCGTCGTCGGCACGCTGCTTGATGAGTCCCGTCCAGCCCGGGAGAGCGGCCAGTTGCTCCTCGAAAATGGGCACCCACTGGCTCTCCGGGTACGGCGCAAGCACGGTTTCGATGGCCTCGGTCGGTGCCTCGGGCAGGTCAGCGATGACCCCCTCGTCGGGGATTTCGCTGTCGTGCTCGGCCACTCCGCGGAAAGCGGTGTAGAACCCCGCTTCGCGGTTCGGCATCGACCAGTGGGCGCTCCCCTCGTCGAGGAACGCCGACAGCCACTTCGTCAGCACCTGGTCGACGCGGTCCGTGGTGGTGTCGGAATCGCTTTTCGAGGCATCGGTCGCTGTGGCCATCCGGTCGAGCAGTACCTCGGGGTCGTTCTCGTAGCCGGCCTCGGAGAGTTCCGCGTCGAGAATCTCCGGGTCTATCTGGCCGCGTTGTAGCGCCGCACGGAACGTCTCCGCGCTGGGGTAGCCACGGCCGCCCAACAGGTCGGCTGCCTGCGTGACTGCCTCACTGAACGGCTGGTCCTCGAACCCCGCGAGGGGGTTTGCCGTCACGAACGAGTGGATGGGCCAGAGGGAGCCGACGGTGGTCGCTGCGGTGTCGATACTGTCGTGGATGGTGGATTCAGTACTCATTGTAGTCCTCCGTAGCAGTGAGCACAGTGTCGGCTGCCGGTTGACCGGCGTTCAGCAGCGCCACGTAGAGGCGCTGGCTGCGCTCGTGAACCCCGGTCTCGATGCCGGTGTAGATGCCGACGAAGACGACGGCGATAATGCCGTGGAGCAGGGTCAGTTCGGTCGTTGCCGGGCTGACAGGCATGAGCCCCGAGACGCCCGTATAGAACGCGGCGTAGATGACGATAGCCGGGAAGAAGACCACTGGGACGGCCCCGTAGCGGGTCGCCGTCGGAAGCGAGGTGTGCTGTACGGCGCTACGGGCCGCGTGGAGCGTCGTGAACACCACAAAGAACGTCAGTAGGAGGCCGCTGTCGACCTTCGTCCCTTTCCCCGTCAGCACCGCGAACACTGCGCCGCCGGCGATGCCGGTCAGCAGTGTGACGATGACGCCGATGATGCTCGTCGTCGTTCCTACCGTGTGTGGCGTTCCCTCGCTGGGGCTAGTGTGTTCAACCTGTCCGCCAGCGCTGAGGAACTGATAGGCCTTGTAGAAGCCGTGGAGGATGAGATGGGTGATAGCAGCCCCGAAGAAGCCGAGGCCGGCCTGCATGATCATGAATCCCATCTGGCCGACCGTCGAACAGCCGAGTTTGCCCTTGATATCCGTCTGGACCGATTTCAGGAGTTTCCCGCCGATAGCGCTTGCACCGCCGACGGCGACGATTGCGAGCATGAGCGCAGGGTCGACAGTGATGACCGACGCGAAGCGGGTCAACAGGATGCCGCCGGCGTTGACGAATCCAGCGTGCATCAGCGCCGAGGCGGGCGTCGGTGCGGTCATCGAGGAGAGGAGCCAGCCATGGAACGGGAGCAGGGCGGACTGAATCATCGCTGCGAGCACGAGCGCGCCGGCGGCGACCAGCCACACCGGGCCACCGAGTGCGTCGGCAGCCGCCGTAACTCCGGTGACTGTGGTCGCATCGGTCGTCCACCACAGCGCCGTCAGCGCGACAGCGAGGAGCGCGCTGCTGGCGAGGAAGTACTTGCGGGCGACCGTCGCAGCCGCCTGTGCCTGGTCCCAGCCGCTGACGATGCCGATGAGTTTCGCCATCAGTAATCCCATCGCGAGCCACAGCGCCCCGAACAGGGCAAGGTGGTCAGCCGCGACCAGCCCCATCACGACCACCGTGAAACCGAATACGGTGGCGAAAAAGCCCGTTTTGAGGCGACTGCCTGCCAGGTAGCGGCGCGAGTAGCTGTGAACGATACCGCTGAAGAAGGTGACGACCACCCACATCAGAACTGTCAGTCCGTCGACGGCGACAACGCCGGGAATCTCCCATGCGAACCCGGTTCGGATTCGGACGGCAAGCACAGCAATGCTCGCGGCCACCATCGACCACACGAGCCATGTGAGTGCGACGGGCACGAACGGCGATTTAGCCGTCGTGTCCGGGAGTGATCCAACCGTCGTCGTTGAGTTGCGTCCTGACATCGTTGTTCGTGACCGATCACGGTAATCACGGGACGTGATTGACCGATTATGGTTGTCTTCACCCCTAGTGCGAACGGACTGGTTATTAAATCCTTCTATACTACCAATTTGTTCCTAAAATAGTAGATTATAGAACATTATGGTCCTGTTGTCGATGCTCCGGCGAAAACCACTGCCAATGGGTTAGGAAGGTACATCGCGGCCTGTCGCGGCAACGTTCTTCAAAGACAAATGGCCTGCTCACACGGACATCGGTTCGGCTGCTGAGGACTAATCGGGTATCGAGACGGGAGGGGATTACCAAACTGTTCAGTGGACCGTTAGAGAACTCAGTTCGTCATCGAAGCTGGCGCAATCGCTCACATACGCCGTCCCGCCGTGTAGTCACGGGTACGCAGGTGTCCGGGACACGACCGTGCGACAGCAGTTCCGTCCGCAGCTACCTCTCGTTCTCGGAATCGAACTTACCGAAGGGCGTCGTCTCGTGGCTCCGGACGAGTACTTCGTCGGCCACCGTCAGGCCCATATCGAGAAGTGCCTGCGCGACCGGCGTGATATCGCTATCCGATTCACCGACAGCCGTCACGAGGAGGTTCTCCTCCCCGGTGACCAGTTCCTGTACCGACACCACACCGTCTATATCGAGGATTTCGGGGATTAAATCGCCTCGTTCGGGAATCGATGCAGTGCAGTAGAGCAGCATTCGGAGCGGATAGCCCGCCTGCTGATAGTCGACGTCAGCGCTGTAGCCTTTGATGACCTCGCTGGCCTCGAGATGGTTGATGCGCTTGCGGACGGTGCTGTCGGACGTATCGGTTCGCTCTGCGATGTCCCCGGACGACATGTTTCGAGCATCCTCCTGTAATGCGTACAGAATCGCTCTGTCCACGTCGTCGATTTCCTCGTCAGCCATACCAGTGTGTCTACAGCAAGGACACTTTACTGTTGTACGTTCCCACGATCCGCTGTTGTCGCTACCAGCCATAGCCGAGAGGTTTCAGCTGCTCCCGATACAGTCGCGATTCGATGCCCATCCATGATTCCGGCATAACAGTAGGGAATTTCGATGCCGATAGACAGGCGTGGCTGTAACACAAACAGCTCGGTGGAAGCCGGCGTCGTGAATCTGAAGCGTATGTGGGCTACTGATTCGGTGTCGTATAGAAGCAGAAGACAAGTTACAGCGATATCTCCCAGTAGACGCACTACTGAACAGCAGTTCGGAATCCATTACAACGCCCCGTTTTAAGGTGTGCCTAAATTCCGAAGCAGTTATATATTTTTAGGCAGGCCTAATCATTATGTCGAGAGATGATACGAATCACGAAGGTCCAACGAGACGTGACTACATGAAGTACAGCGGCGCGGTGGTGAGCGGGGGCTTGCTGGCGGGCTGTGCAGGTCAGTCCGGACCCGAATCAACTCCGGCCGAGAAGAGTACGGGAAGTGAGTCAGGCTCGTCGAACGAATCAACGTCGGAGGACGGGAGATACTCGGTTACAATGTCGCCAATGGGAACCGTCGAGTTCGAAACGGTCCCCCAGAGTGTGTTCACGATACTGGGCCACCACGTAGACATGCTGGTCGCGCTTGGGCGAGGCGACGCGATCAACGCGATGCACGCGCCCGAATACCGCAAGTCGCTGTATCAGAAGTTCCTCCACCGACTCGACGGCGTCACGGTCGACTGGGATGGGCTATACTCCTCGTGGCCGCCGACCAAAGAGAAACTGTACGAACTCGATAGCGATGTCCATATAGCGGACCCAGCGAAGGTTGCCACGGCCGAGGGATGGGACGACAGTAGCCTCGAAGAGATAGGCTCGAACGTCGGCCCGTGGTTCGGGAACACGCTCAGCGGCACTCATCAGAAACCGCCATCAGGCTGGGCCGATGCGTACGAATACTACACGCTCTGGGAAATCTTCGGAAAGATCGCGCAGGTGTTTCGCGAGAGCGACCGGTACGAGGCACTCACATCGGTCCGCGAATCGATGCTGCAGACTATCAGAGCGGGCCTGCCCCCGGAACAGGAGCGGCCGAGTGCGGCTCTGGTCCTGTTCTCCACATCCGACGAGAAAATATGGGGGTACAAAATGAACCACCCGGGCTACTACGCTGCCCACACCCGCCCGCTGGGTGCTACCGATGCGTTAGCCGACGCCGTCGGTGACGAGTACGGCGACGACGGGCGGAATATCACGCTCGACTCCGAACTGCTTCTCGACGCCGACCCGGACGTGTTGCTCGTCCTCGGGCCGATGACGGGGTACCACAACCTCGACGACATTCGGTCACAACTGGCAGACGACGAGGTACTGAGAAAGATGACTGCCGTCCAAGAGGGGCGGATATACGCTCAGGGTGCCCGTCGGCAGGGTCCGATCCTGAATCTGTTCCAGACAGAAATGACAGCGAAACAACTGTACCCCGACCAGTTCGGCGAGTGGCCGGGCTACGTCGACGGCGAGCCATACCCCGAACTCCCCGTCGAGGAACAGCTGTTCGACCGCCAGCGCGTCGCTGACATAGTCACGGGTGAGGGACAGTGACTGACCCCGATAGAACGACGCTTGAACAGCCGACACGCAGAGATTATATCAAGGGTGCCGGGCTGATCGCGGGCGGCAGTTTGCTCGCCGGGTGTTCGAGCAACTCCGCCACGGACTCCACTGCGACTGAGCCAACGGAGACAACCGGGACCCCAACAGCGACTGAGACTGAATCATACACCGTCAATATGGAGCCAGTGGGCGACGTTACGTTCCAGACGGTTCCCGAGCGGTGGCTCCCTTACGGTGGCACTTACGCCGATATGGGCGTGGCACTCGGACAAGCCGATGGCCTCACAGGTATCGGCGGGGCGGACCGCTACTACACGTACGTCTACGACGAGCTTCCCGGTGTGTCCGTCGACCAGGAGACGATTGACGCGAATCCGGAGGTCCGAACGAAAGAGGAGTTTTATGAACTCGACAGCGACGTACACCTCTATGACCCAGAGATGCTCGTCAACTGGTTCGACTGGTCGCAGTCGGACGTCGACGAAATCGCCGAAAACGTCGCTCCGTTCATGGGGAATCTGATCTTCCGTCGCTCCGACGAGTGGCACGACTACCGGTACTACACCCTGTATCAGGCCTTCGAAAAGGTCGCCGAGGTCTTCCAAGAACAGGCTCGATACAAGGCGTTCAGACAACTACACGACGACTACATCGCGGACCTGCAGAGTCAGCTCCCGCCAGTTGATGAGCGTCCGAACGTCCTCCTTACGTTCGAGGGCACCGACGAGCCGGAGTCGTTCTCGCCCTATCGGCTGAACGACAACGGCACGAGCAAGAAGCAGTGGCGTGATCTCGGCGTCACCGACGCGCTTGCCGGAACCGATATCGAGAACCTCAGCACAACCAACCGGGGCGAGTACGACTACGAAACCCTTCTCTCAGTCGACCCAGACGTTATCCTCGTCCGCGGCCACGAGCGAAAATCTGCGACCGAGTTCCGGGAGACCGTCCTGCAGTTCATGCAGGACCACAACGTTGGGAGCCAACTGACCGCGGTACAGAACGGACGCGTGTATCGCGGTGGCTACCTCCGGCAGGGTCCGATTCACAATTTCTTCCTGACCGAACGGGCGGCCCAACAACTCTATCCCGATATCTTCGGCGACGTGACCTCCGACACCAAACTCTTCGACCGGCAGCGAATCGCCGATATCGTCACGGGTGAGTTCGAATGAGTGGCCCGGACGGAGCAACGTTCGAACGACCGACGCGGAGAGAAGTCGTGAAAGGCGGTGGTACACTCGCCCTCGGTGGACTACTCGCCGGATGTTCGGGCAACAGCAGTCAGGAATCTTCGGAAGCCGGGACCGGCGACAGGACCACGGATACCGAACCGAGCGCTACCGGGCCAGCGACTTCCGACGGAACGTATTCGGTGACGATGGAGCCAGTCGGAACCGTCGAGTTCGAAACTGTGCCCGAGACAATCGCCCCCTTCACCGCGGACTACATCGATATGCTGGTCGCGCTCGGTCACGGCGACGCAGTACAATCAATCTGGTACCGTGGACGGTACAAGACGCTGCACTACGAGGAACTCGATGGAGTGTCTATAGACCTCGACGCCCTCACACAGCTCTGGAGCGACGGCGTCTCGAAGGAGGCGTTCTACGAGATGGACGCGGATCTGCATCTCATCGATCCGCACGCACTGACACACTGGCTCAAAGCATGGGAACAGTCCGACCTCACGGAAGTCCGGGAGAACGTCGCTCCGTTTATCGGAAACCTCGTTTTCCGACAGACTGACGACTGGCACAACTACCGGTACTACAGCCTGTACGAGGCTTTCGAGAAGGTGGCTGAGATGGTTCAGGAACGGACGCGCTTCGAGGCGATCCGTTCAATCCACGACGAGCTAACCGAAACGGTGCAGGCTCGGCTCCCGGCACCAGAGGAGCGACCGAACGCCGCGCTCATGTTCGCCGGCGAGGAGCCGGAAGCGTTCACGCCGTATCGGATCAGCGGGAACGGGGCCAACAAGGAACACTTCCAAACGCTCGGAATTGCCGACGCGTTCTCGGACACCGCAATCGAGGGGTACTCCGGCTCGGAGTCGCTCGATTACGAAGCGTTGCTGGAGATAGATCCAGACTCACTCCTTCTGCGATACCATCGCGAGGGGAAGACCCGTGAGGAGTTCGAGAACTCAGTGCTCGCCCATATGAAAGAGCACGAAGTGGGCAGCCGGTTGAGGGCCGTCCAGAACGACAGGGTGTTTCGCGGCGGTCCGATCTACACCGGCCCGTTGCACAACCTATTCATGATCGAACGGTACGCGAAGTGCTACTTCCCCGAGACGTTCACAGAGGCGCAGTTGTTCGACCGAGAACGCCTCGCGAGGATTGTTACAGAAGGAGTTGCCGAGTGAGAGACAGGTCCGTGCCACCGCGACACCCGCTCTCATAGGAGTGGCTGGATGTCCCCGTCGCGGTGGAAGCGGGTTATATAGCTGAATATAAATAATTACTATAATTATAGTAAACTCATAGCAGCTTCTTTTTACCCCGGCAGCGAAGCTCAGTGCTGATGACTGAAGTGACAGCAGCGACCGATTCGCGCGGCCTCGAAACCGTGCTACTCGCGATCGGTAGCCGCGACGACGCCCGCGTCGACACGCTCGTCGACGCCGTTACTGAAGTCACGGTGCCGACAGACGCGACAGTAATTATCGCACATGTGTTCGATCCGGACTCGTACCGGGAGGCGGTAGAGCAACTGCTCGAAACGCCGGACGAAAACATCGACCCGGACGAGCTGGCCGCACAGATGTCGGTCACACAGGACATCATCGACGAGCTAGAAGCCGAGTCGCTGACGACTATCCCCCGCGCGACGACTGGGACGAGTGGGGAGGGTATCGTTTCGATCGCGAGAGACGTGTCCGCCGACCGCGTGATTGTCGGCGGGCGGCAGCGCTCTCCGGCGGGGAAGGCTATCTTCGGGAGCACGGCTCAGGAGGTGATGTTGAACGCTCCGTGCCCGGTTACGTTCGTTCGCGACCGATGACCGGGCAGACTGCGCTCCGGGCCTTGCCCGACGCCGCCCGCCCCCAGTGGCTTCACCGTGGTGCGAAAAGACTTGGAAAGACTTTTACACAGATTCGAGTTCATTTTTACACAGATGTCCACAGCCACCATACGAAACGTCCTCCGCGGTGACGGCGACCGGTTCGTCTACGTCGTCTCCGCGTTAGCCGCGCTGAACGGACTGTTGTTCGGGTTCGACACCGGGATCATCTCGGGCGCGTTCCTGTTCATCCAGGACTCGTTCGTCATGTCGCCGCTCGTCGAGGGGATCATCGTCAGTGGTGCGATGGCCGGGGCCGCGGCCGGTGCGGCCGTCGGCGGCCAGTTAGCCGACCGCCTCGGTCGCCGCCGCCTCATCCTCATCGCGGCCATCGTGTTCTTCGTCGGGTCGTTCACGATGGCAGTCGCGCCGACTGTCCCCGTCCTCGTCGCCGGTCGGCTTATCGACGGCGTCGCTATCGGTTTCGCGTCGATTGTCGGCCCGCTGTACATCTCCGAAATCGCGCCGCCCAGGATTCGCGGCGGGCTCACCTCGCTCAATCAGCTCATGGTGACCACCGGAATCCTCCTCTCGTATTTCGTCAACTACGCGTTCGCCGACGCGGGCGCGTGGCGGTGGATGCTCGGTGCCGGGATGGTCCCGGCCGTCGTGCTGGCCATCGGCATCCTGAAAATGCCCGAAAGTCCACGCTGGCTGTTCGAACACGGGCGAAAAGACGAAGCCAGAGCCGTCCTCAAGCGGACGCGGTCCGGCGGCGTCGAGGAGGAACTCGGCGAGATCGAGGAGACCGTCGAGACACAGTCCGAAACCGGCGTTCGGGACCTGCTGGCTCCGTGGCTCCGTCCAGCGCTCGTGGTCGGGCTTGGACTCGCCGTGTTCCAACAGATCACCGGCATCAACGCGGTCATTTACTACGCCCCGACGATTCTCGAATCCACCGGGCTAGGAAACGTGGCCTCAATCCTTGCGACAGTCGGCATCGGGACCATCAACGTAGTGATGACCGTCGTGGCGATCCTGCTCGTCGACCGTGTCGGTCGGCGTCGACTGCTCCTCGTCGGTGTCGGTGGAATGGTCGCGACGCTCGCCGTCCTCGGTACTGTGTTCTACCTTCCCGGTCTCGGCGGGGGCCTCGGCGTCATCGCCACGATCAGTCTGATGCTGTTCGTGTCCTTCTTCGCGATCGGTCTCGGCCCGGTCTTCTGGCTCCTGATCTCTGAGATATACCCGCTTTCCGTTCGCGGGTCGGCGATGGGTGTCGTCACCGTCGCCAACTGGGGTGCGAATCTCCTCGTGTCGCTGACCTTCCCCGTCCTGACTGACGGCGTCGGAACCTCAGCGACGTTCTGGCTGTTTGGCCTCTGCAGCCTCGTAGGGTTGTTGTTCGTCTACCGCTACGTCCCTGAAACCAAGGGCCGGACGCTGGAGGCAATCGAAGACGACCTCCGGCAGAACATCTCGCTGGCTGACTGAGTCGGCCATCGGAACGGCGGGCGAATCCACCGCTCTCAGTTTTTACACCCCGAGGCGGTCCAACGCGTTGTCGAGCCTCGGGAGACCGTCTTCGCCGAAAAACCGGACGTTCTCCAGCGCGTGGAAGGCGATATACACGTCGCGCCGTTCTTCGAAGTACCGCTCGGAGAGATCTCGGTGGCGGCGGTACTCATCGTAGAACGCAGCGCCGATCGAGTCCAGTCGGTCGACGTACGCCAGGTCCACTTCAGCGTGGCCGAAATATATCGCTGGGTCAAGGACGGCCCGAACGGTTCCGTCAGCCACGACAGCGTTTCCGGGGTGGATGTCGCCGTGCAGCAGCGACGGCGTGGCCGGCTCGACGAGACGAGCGTCGAGCGTTTCCGCCAGTCGCTGCACCCGGTCGAACTCGGTGGCTGGCAGGGCCCCAGCGTCCCGTGCAGCCCTTGCGAACGGGAGTAGTCGTCGCTCGCGGAAGAAGTCGATCCACGACTCGGTCCACGGGTTCGACTGGCTGAACGGTCCCGAGAGGGTATCAAACGGAAAGCCGAACGCGTCGGCCGAGACGTCGTGGAGAGACGCGACGTGGCGCGCGAGGTCGCGTTCGGCCCGTTCACCGAATCGGCCGTCTCCGCGGACGAACGACAGCACGAGCAGTTCCGGTTCGACGTGGAGGACGTCCGGAACGGGAAGCGGCGTGTCACGGTCGAGGTACTGAAGCATTGCCGCCTCGATTCCGAGCGGCGAGTCGTCGACTTTCACCGCCACGTCAGGACGGTCGCGAAACGACACACGGTAGACCGACCCGACTTCCCCGCCGTCGAGTGCCGTCGCGCTTTGAGCGTCGGCGTCCAGTGCGCTCGAAACACGCTGTCGCACTGTCGCCGTCAGCTGTTCCGCGCCCGTCCCGTCGTCCATAGTCGGCGTACGAGAAGGGGTCCAATAGGTCTGTTTGTCTTCTGCCTCGACAGCGAAAACGAAGCCGTTCATGACTGCAAACTCCCGGGAAGGGGCAGTGATCGAAACGGCTGGTGACGCTACACGGACCGGTCAGCGCTGTCACCGAACTGTACGACGAGTCGTTCCGTGGCGAGGGCGTACACTGTCATCTCCGTCCCCTTCTCCGAGTACCACGTTTCGGCGGGTTCGATAAGGTCAGCCTCACAGAGACGGTCGAGGTGATAGGAGACGCTCTGGAGCGAGCGGTCGACTGCGTCCGCGATATCCGACGCGGTCCGCGGTTCGTCCCCGACCGCCCCCAGTATCTCCTGCGCGGCCTCGGACGAGAGGATCTGAAGGACGTCGGTCGGTTCGGTACCGTTGACTACGACGTTCGTCTGCTCTCGGGGTGCATAGTCAACCGGCGGGTGATGGGGGAAGACGCTTGCCATGGATTGTAGAGGGTATTGCCGTTCGCTTCTGTTTGTTCGGCTCAATCCGAACAAACCAATCAAACAATTTAATACTTACGGAATCAATAGCCAGAGGTATGACGCAGCAGGACACGCGGCAAACAGGGCAGCCAGTTCGGATGCATGAGTGATGACGACAGCGCGGTCGCACGCGAACGCGTCATCGAATCGATGGAGCAGTCGGCCGAGGTGTACGGCCTCAGCCGAAGCGCCGGGCGCATCTACGGCGTGCTGTACTTCGCATCGGACCCGCTCTCCATCCCGGAGCTCGTCGAAGAAACGGGCTACGCGAAATCGACCGTGAGTAACGTCACGCGGACGCTATCGCGTATCGGGCTCATCCACCGCAGGTCGTCTGAGGGGGGCGGCAGGCGAGTCCGTTTCGAGGCCGAACGTGAGGTCTGGTTCATCCTGCAGGACGTGTTCCAGCAGTACATCCAACGGGAAGTCCAGACGACGCTCAGGACCATCCGCCGGGCGGAAGAGCAGGTGCTGGCAGAGACTCGCGAGCAGGAGCGCGTTCGAAATCTCCGTGAGACGTACGAAGACCTGGAGGAGATCGTACAGCTCGCGTCGGAGTACTCCGCCGCCGAACTCCGCGAGGCGCTCGAGACCTACGAGCGGTAGTCACCGCGTTACCAATAGACGGTGTACGTGCACGTATCGTCACCGTTCCGACGACACGTCTCACCCGTTTCTTCGATGAACACGAACGCGCCGACCGGCGCGTATTGCTGGGCGACACCCCGGATGAGGCCACGGTCGAACGGGCACGGATACGGGTTCTCACACGTCACCTCGCCGGTCCGCTCGCCAACGGATTCGAAGCGGTAGTGCCCGATGTCCCCGCCACGGTGATTGCGCTGGTAGGCCTCGTCTATCGACTGGAGCCCCGCCGGAACAGAGTCGAAATCGTTCGGCCAGTCAGCGACACGCGGGATCTGTTCGCCGAGCCGGTCGAGGACGTGCGGTTGCAGGTCGTCGGCAATCGTCTCGAACGCGTTCAGCCAGGCCTGTTGTGGGTACCACTCGTCGGCCGCCGGGTCGGTGATTCCCTCCGCATCGAGCGCCGTTAGCGCCCGTTCCCGGTACTCGTCTGAGAACTTCCCCATCGCCTCTTCGACTATCGTAAGTACCGTTTGCCCGTTGATTTCGACGGCGGGGTCAAACGCGACGTAGGATGCCATTCTGCCCGATGGTTCGCGGGGAAGGAAATAAAACCGACCATACACGCGGCGAACGTGGCACTTTCAGCCCGTGGAGGGGAAGCCGACCGCAGTTTTCTACTCTACTGCCTGTAGCCCAGTCTCTACAGCGCTTAGTCTTCACTCTTAACGGGTCGCCGAGGGCTGGCGGCTCCATACAGACCGTACACGACAGCCCTGCCGTTACGACGCGTCCTGTGACTGTCCGCTACGTTCAGTACGGGCGTCGGTGACCCACGCCGGTCGATTCACTGTCGTCTCGCCCGATTCGAACTCGAAGGAGAGGTCGTATGTTTCAGGTGCCTTCCCTGCCAGTCTGCCCAAGGCGAGTTCTGCATACGTCCCCGCGGACTTCGTCAGGTCCCACGTAACTGTCGCGGAGCGAACGTCAGTCGTGTCACCGATTGTTCGCACTGTCCCTGTAGCCCCGGTGACGTGGTACGTTTCCCTCCCCTCGTACCAGCCGTTTTTCGGCCTGTAGGCGGTCGCTGCCTGGGCGGTGTCGGCCTCCCGTTCGTATTCGACGATGTACAGGCTCCTGACGACTACCGACGCCGCTCCCGAGACATCGTCCGCCACATCCTCTGACTCCTGCTTGACGATGAACGTGACGGCCCCGTCAGTCCGGGTTTCCCGGAGGAGTTCCCGATCAGTATCGCTCTGGATCTGCTCTCGCCGGCGGTCGGTGCTGCCGCCGTCGTCGACGACGATACGGCTGTAGACCGGGTCGCCCGGCGACGCCTGATACTGTTCAGCTTGGACATCGCCCTCGTCAATGAACAGGTAGCGGCCGCCGTCAGCGGTCACAGCGCCCTCGAATTCGAGCGCTGTCTCACTATCCGCGACAATCGCTCCCGACGCCCGGTATTCGTCGGACTCGGGGACGGTAAACCGTTCGTCAACCGGATTTTCCGCGTGTGGGCTCGCAGTACTGAATGGATACACAGCGGCGAAGACAAGCGCGAGACAGCATAACGCTAGCACGCCGTTCAGTAGCCTCGCGGTACGGCGGTCCATATCCAAGTACCAGTACTGCCCGATAAAAGCTATTCGGAAACCGGGACTTAGACTCCGAGTTTGTCGCTACTTCTTCGGGAGGGTCGCGATGAACTCGTTCGGACCGATGCGGTCGACAGTGTAGTTCTCGGCGTCGAACGATTGTCGCTCCGCAGCCATCTGGTGATAAAGAGGCGTCGGCTCGTGGTCGTTGACTATCGTCAGTGCCTCTCCGCTGTCCAGTTCCTCGAACGCATCGAAGATTTTCGGATGACGCTTCGGCGGTGGATTCTCTCGGAGATCGAGTTGCTGTGCTGCCATGCGATCTATCTGTCGCTAGCTGCCGTAGAGAGCCTTTGTGCGAATATATTCAGAGCAGGACTCCGACAGCGATACCACGGGGCCCGCATTCGGTTACGTCGACCGCGTTACCGATACATTCCGGTTGATTGTGTCCTATTCGTCGTCACGGACGGCTGCTTTTGCAGTTCAGGCCTGCTGATACCGCGTCGACCACTTCGGTAACGACCGACGGTAAAGGCCGACGCCGATCGCGCCCAGGACGCCACCAGACCCACCGAGCGCGGCAAGCAGGGGCCCGGACGGCGGTGAGATGGCGAACCCGGCGATGAGGATCGGGACCAGCGGGAGGACCATTGCCGCGCCGAAAACAGCGAACAGGGCCGTGTCGAAGAGGAACTCGTTCGGAGAGAGGCCGGTGAGGTACACGGTGGTGCCGAAGATGTAGCAGGCGACACCGACGAGCAGGACGGCCCCGACGACCGCCTCGGCGACCGGCCCGCCACGCCAGGCCAGTGCGAGTCCGTAGAACGCGAGTCCGACCAGCGGGCCGAGCAGGAGGAACGCCCGGAACTTCCCCGCGAAAACGGCGTTCACAGAGAGGGGATGGGCGAAGTACAGGGTAACGTCGTCGGATTGCGTGAGCCAGTTATACGTCGTAAATCCCGAGAGCCCGAGAATCGCACCGAACGAGATTCCGGTCGACGGTGGCACGCCCGTTATCTGGCCGGCGAAATCGACCAGCGCGGCGGTGACACCAAACAGCACCGCCGCCGAGAAGAGGACCTTCCCGAACCCGCCTGCGCTCCGGTGGATGTCGAGCAGGCTCTTCGTTGCGACTGGGTCACCGATCCGCCGCCACCACCGGCGGAAGGCCGGTTCGACTGTTCGAGCAGAGCGAGGCGCGGTCGCGTCAAAGGTGAGAGCCCCGAGCAGAAAGACGCCGAGGATGACGGTCGCTGTCACGCCGACCCGCAGGGGAGTCTGAGCGAGAAACAGGCCGTAGGGGGTGTAGGAGACGACATCGACACCGCTGGCCAGCGCTGCACCGACTCCGACGAGTGGGACGGTAAGTAGCGCCAGACCGGGAACGCCGCGGCCGACGAGACCGAGGGCCGCAATCGTCGTACCCATCCCGAGGACGAACGTCAGTGCCAGGGTCGTCCACAGGAGGGAGACAGTCGCAGCGACGAAGAGGGGCCCGGCGACGCCGTGGACTGCAAGCACCGTTCCCAGAGAGATCGGCAGCAGAAACAGCACTGCGTAGTAGACACTGTCCTTGACGACGAACAGCCCCAGCAGCGTGTTCTGTGACAGCGGGAGCGTGCGGGCAGAGAACACCAGCAGCGTCACGTCACCGAGAAGGTTCCGGAGGGCATCCCGTCCCACAAATCCGAGAGACCCCGTGTGGAGACCGAAGACGAACACCAGTGCGTGGAGCCCGGCGAACACGGTTTTCGGTTCGGTCCCGGTAACAGCGAGAAGCTTGGCTGCGCCGCCAACGAGCAGGCAGATGAACACCGGAAACAGGGAGAAGTGACTGCCGCCGAAGAGCTGGCTGTGGAGTCGCCACTCCTCGCGGAGCATCTCGACGAACACCCTGCGCACCCGTCCGTCACTCATGTGTCAGCGGGTTGGCTCCCCGGTCCACTGTTGCGTCGACGTTGTCCAGAAACACGTCGAGGAGCGTCACGTCGGCGTCGAGTTCCGCCGGACGGACGTCGGCGACGAGGTCGCCGCCGTACATGATGCCGACCCGCGAACAGAGTTCGGCGGCGACGTCTACGTCGTGCGTGGTGACGACGATCGTGTTGCCGGCGTCCCGATACGAACGCAGGAATCGCTTGACCCGCTCCTGAACGATCGGGTCGAGGTTCGCCAGCGGTTCGTCGATGAACACGACGTCCGGTTCGTGGAAGAACGCGCCGGCGATCATCACTTTCTGCTGTTGGCCCCGCGAAAGGTCCGAGGACAGCGTGTCGAGTTTGGCAGTGAAGCCGAGGCGGTCGGCCCACGAGTCGGTCTGCTCGGTCACCGCCTGGTCGGGCATACCCCGGATAGCACCGACGAAGTCGAAGTACTCGCGCGGCGTCATGAAACTCGGCGGTGACTCCTTCTCCGGGAGGATTCCCGCCCGTTCACGGACCGCTGTTGGCTGCGTCGCTGGGTCGACACCGAGTACCGCCGCCTGTCCACCGTCCGGACTAAGCTGCCCGGTGAGTATTTCCATTGTCGTGGTCTTGCCAGCGCCATTGGGACCAAGCAACCCGAAGAACTCACCGTCGTCGATACTGAGCGAGAGGTCCGCTATCGCGGTCACGTCGCCGTACGACTTCCTGAGCGACTCGATCTCGATTGCTGTCACGGCGTTCTGCCTACCATCGTGGTTCTGTCGGTATAAGCTGTTATACTGAATAAGAGCATCTCAGATAATCTACCAATGGTTTCGCCGAGACGTACATCTAAAAGGCGGTACAATTGTCAGAGCGGTATTGGTCGAAGAGTCACCCGTCGTCCGTGTTGGTGTAACTGTTGTTTGAGTAATCGAAGGCTCTTAACACATGACAGGATAGATATGTTATATGGTCCCGCGCCGACTCCGCCATCTCGCCCTCCTCTGTCTGGTCTGTGCACCGCTCCTTGCCGCCGCCATGCCCGCCGGGGCAGCACCCCCGCCGCGGCCGCTGTGTGACGCCTGTGGCGAGTCGTTCGAATCGACGGCCGAATCCCACGGCGTCTCGGTCACTGTCACCCACAGCAACGCTACCGTCGCCGTCAACGCCAACGGAAGCGCAACGTGGGTCGTCCACAACCGCCTGTCCGACTCAGATGGGGTTGCACGTCTCCGGGCGAACGAGAGCCTCCGGACCGCTATCGCCGACAGAGCGATGTGGGACACCGAGCTCCTGAGCGCGAACGTCTCCGGCGACGGCGTCATAACGCTGCGCTACCGTGAGACCGACTTCGCCGAGGGGTCTGTCGGCGGGGCGGTCCGCACTGGCGAGTTTACTGAAGCTTACGGGTATCGAAACCTCGACGGCCTCGGTGCCGACCGGCTTGTCGTCATTGCCCCTGATGGGATGCGCGTCGGGCGGGCCATCGACGGCGCGACCGTCTCGGACGACGGCCAGCGGATGACGATGACCGAACTGAACGACGGGCGTGTCGTGACGTTCGTCCCCCGTGACACGGCCTTTGGGCCGGTGTTGAGTCTCCTCGCGGTCGGAACACTTCTCGGTCCCGTGATGGCGGTGAAGGCGCTCGCATACATCACGCTCCCCGCAGCGGTGTTTACCCTCTTGATCGGCGCTGCCGCCGGAGGGGTCTCCTGGCTCGATTGGGACTTCAAACGAGTCCGGGACTCCGCGGGCGTCGCATTCGCCGGTTTCGGCGCGCTCGCGACTGCCCTGTCGCTGCTTGGAGCGACGGGCGTTTTGCGGTTAGGTGGGATAGCGGCACCGCTGTTCGGTGGTGGCACTGCGCTGTTCGTGTGTGGAATCGCACTTTCACAGCGGCGTGTCCGTGAGCGTGCGAGCTATCGTGCGGTCGTTGGCGGTGCAGTAGTCGGAGCGGGCATCGCGCTGGGAGCGACGATAGCGGTAGCGCCGATGGTCGTCGCTGACGGATTCACGCCCCCGGTGTCGGCGCTGTTAGTTCTTGGACCCGCGTTCGTGCTTCTCCCGGCCGGGTACGCAGTCGGCCACGGGAACCGTCGGCTAGCGATGAAAACGGCCGCTATCGGGTTCGTACTGTCGATGCTACCGGTACTCCCGGTGCTGCCTACGCCGTTCGGACTGGGCGTGCTTTTCATCCCAGTCGTCACAGCCAGCGCCGCCGCCGTTGCTATCGTCGGCCTGCCGATTTTCCTTGCCGGCGTCTCGCTCGGTAGTCCACCGTCTGACTTGTGACCAGTTCGCTGGCTGGGGTCGTTGCAAGGACTATCCTCGGTTCGACCCGAATAGACTGACATAGACGTGTCACGTAGGCAGGACTGTAGCCGTGCCCTGATTTGTTCGACCGGACAGACCGTGCTATCTTGTATTATGGTTGGGATGCTGGAACATTTTTCGACAGCGCCTCCAAGTAGCTACTCTTATAAGTGTGGCTGCCGGAAAACCTGTGTAGGCGGCCACAGCGGTGGGGTTGCCTCCCGTACCCATCCCGAACACGGAAGATAAGCCCACCAGCGTTCCGGCGAGTACTGGAGTGCGCGAGCCTCTGGGAAATCCGGTTCGCCGCCACCATTCATATCTATTCATACGAACTGACGAGCGACGCAACTTCGCTGTAGTCGTCTTTCGTCCCGGAGACGTGTAAAAGATCGCAGGGGTCGACAGTCAGCGGCCTCAAACTCATCTGCGTGGTAACATTAGTCAAGGGTACTGTCTGGTAGATACGGGACGTGTTCCGCCCGCCAACCGCTATCAAGTACTTGCAGATCGGCGAACGCCGGCTCAGCGAAGAACAGGCACAGCGCGAGTACACCGAAGCGACGGTCGTGTTCATCCTCTGGATTACGGCTCGTCATCGGTGTTGCGGTCCTACTCCGCGTTCTCTCACCGGCTCACCCACTCGAATACGTCATTTTCGATGTGATGAGCTCACAGAGCAACGTCGGCCTCAGCAGTGGCATCACTGGGCCAGCGATGCCCGACACTGCGAAGGCCATGCTGACACTCAATATGTTGGTCAGCCGACTCGAAATCATCCCCATCGCCGTACTGATCGGGTCGGTCCTACAGCGACTCGATCTGTACCGACGCGGGTGATTGCTGTTTTGCGTTTCGGGTGTCGATCATAGCTGATCTGAAGCCGTGGTCTGGAATAGAACGCTAGCGCACACCGACTTTTCTCCAGACGACCCCGACCTTCTCGTCGAAGGTGCTGTCGAGGCTGGTGTGTTGGAACAGGAGCGATTCGCTGCACAGGTACATGGGGTGAATACCTCGAGGGGTTTCAGCCGCCGACCGCAAGTCAGGGTGTCACGATCAGACTAAACCGATAGACTGTGCCCTGGTATTCGGCGACGACACCCCGGAAGTCGACTCGGTCGTCGTAGCTGTCTATCGGCTGGAGGTCACCGGCGATGCCGAGCGCGTCCAAAACCTCCGCAAGTTCGTCGGAGGGCGGTGCGCTCTCTTCGTAGCGGCGAGGCTCCTCGCTGATCGCGTCGTCGATCACGCCATGAGCGGATTCCGAGAGGTCGAGTGAACTCAGATCGAGTTCCAGAATCGCCGTTCGTGCGTACTCCTGGAACGCTTCGCGATTGTTCGTGATTTCGTCGAGAGTGTACGTCCATTCTGGGACGGTTACCGTCCGCTGCTCTGTGACGGGCCGAAAGTATTCGTCTTCGTACTCGATGTAATCGAACGGCGGCGACAGGACGAGCTCACTGGCTTCGGCGTCAAGGTGGTGGTGATACTCGACGGTCTGCAGGTTTTCGAATTGAGGCTCGCCGAGAAACCCATCGTTGCCCGCGTAGACCGCGTCGAGCGCTGCTTCAACGACGCGTTCGTCCTGTGTTGAGCGGTCGAAGGGGGTGCGTTCGACCGTGGCGTCGTCTGGCGGTGTCTCGTCAGTCCGTGTGACTGCGAAATGCCAGCGTTCTCGTTCGAGATGCTGTTCCTCGCTGATTTGGACTTCATAAAAGATCCCGTCCTGTCGAAGGAACGTTGGGCGTGGTCGCGTGTCTTTGCCCCATCGGTCTCGTCCGACGAGCGGCCACTGTTGGACGGTGACACTGCCGGTGTTAAACAGCTCGGACGTATACTGCTGTTTCGTCTCGGTAGTAAAATCGACCCTGGTGGTCGCATCAATTGTGGTCGGGTCGGGCCAGAGATACGGCCGTCCGATTGATGAGAGGTCCTGTTCACTGGCGATGAGCGCGTAGTTGTCGAGACTGCCGGGATTGAGACAACCGGCGGTCGCGGTGATGACCCCGGACGCGCCGATGAGTCGGAGGGCGTGGCGGCGGGAACAACGCATTGCTGTGCCGAAGTAGTTAATATGTCGATAAATTGCTTGTGGTGTAAATCTGCGTATCCCCGTGCGAATGCCACACGAGTCCTCGCTGGAGAGGGGCCAGTCAGCACTCGATTGAACCTACAACACGCCGAGTTCGAACACTGCGAGGTAAATCTGCCCGCAGCCGGCCAGTATCATCACGACGGCTGCGAGCTGGTGCAGTCGTTGCAGGTGCGTGCCCGCGGTGCGCCAGAGTCCGATGCCAACACCCGCAAGGAGTGTCACGCCGACAAGCGGAAGGGCGACTCCGAGCGCGTACACCGCCAGTACGAGAACGCTTGTCCGGGCTGGCAACGCGAGTGCCTGGGCCACCACACCGAAGAACAGCGGGACGACACAGCCCGCCGCAGCGACCGCGTACACAGCCCCGAACACACCGAATCCGGTTACCGACGCCGGTCGCTGCGGCAGCGGGACGCGGAGTTCGGGCTCGCGATTCAGGAGCATCGCGACGCCGAACGCGATCAGACCGAGTCCAATCACCGGTTCGAGCATCGGGAGTGCGTTTTTCAGTGGCTGCCCGAGTGCGAGGACGAGCAGCGCGACGAGGGGAAGCGCAAGGAGTGCCCCACCAGCAGCGGCGGTGGCAGGTGGTAGCATACCGACATCTCGGTCGCTCTCGTTCATGTAGTACCCGATATACCCCGGGAGCAGCGGGAACGCACACGGCGCGAAAAACGTCGTGATGCCTGCGCCCGCGGCGAACGTGAGTGTCCCGAGTACGGCAACTCCGGTCATCTCACACCAGTGCGTCGAGTTCGTCTCGAAGCGTCTCTTCCCCGGCGAGTCCGCTGTGGCCGAACTGGACGGTCCCGCTCTCGTCAGTAATCGCGATGTACGGGAGTCCGTCCGCCCCGAGTGCCGCCAGCAACTCGCTGCCGGGGTCGAGGCCGACAGTCCAGGCCCCGCCGTTCCGGTTCCACCACTCGCTGATGTCAGCCCTCGTCAGTGTCTCGCTTGGCCGCTCGTTCGTCACTGAGACGAACGACACGTCAGCGTACTCGGACTGCATCGCGTTTAGTATCCGGAGTTGGTCGTCACAGGGCGCACACCACGTAGCGAAGAGGTCGATCACCGTGACAGTTCCCGGGGTCGGCACAGCCGACTCGCCCGCCGACGAGCCGTGTGCATCTAGCGTCTCCACGCGGATCGGAAGCTGTTCTGTGTTCCCGGTCTGGCTACCCGACAGCCCGTTCTGGGCAACCCACAGGCTCCCACCGGTGAGACCGAGCCCTGCCATCGCCGCCACGACCTGTCGGCGGTTCACGCGGTTCTCACCGTCTTCAGGTCGGAAATGATGGTTTCTTCGTCCGGCGACTTCGAGCGGTAGGCACGCTCGACGAACCCATCAGCGTTGACCAGGAGCGTCAGTGCTGTGTGCGTGAACATGTACATCTCCATGTCCTCAGGTTCGGTTCGCTGGAACACAACCCCGAACTGTTCCTGTATGACATCCTTGGCTCGCTGCTTCGACGCTGGCCGAAGGAACTGCCAGTTCTCGCTCTCGGCGTCGACGTTCATCTCGTCCGCGTACGCCCCGAGTCGTTCTGCAGTGTCACGAGCGGGGTCGAAGGTCATCGGGAGGAACCGGACCGCATCAGCGTAGCCGTTGTTCTGTGCGTGGCTCTGAATGTTCCGCTGGGTCGAGATGAGAACGGGGCACACGGTCTGGCAGTGGCTGTAAAAAAACGTGAGGAGGGCTGGGGTTTCAACGTCGCGCAGTCGAATCTCTGTGGATTCGGCCGGCGCAGGGACGCTCACGTCCGGAATCTGCTCGCCCCACGCAGGATACGGAACGTCGCTGCTTTCGAACTCCCGGTCGGGCTCTTCGAGGACGACATCGGGGTTCGAATCCCCGAAGCGACCACCACCGAGACACCCGGCGACTCCAACAATCGTTCCAACCGCACCGGTCGATTTGAGAACCGTCCGTCGGCGCATACGCAGTAGTTGTGCCCTCGGATATTTGGCTAATCTGGTGTGACTGTCGTAAACCCTCTCTCGCCTGCTATCGCATTATTTCGGGCTGTGAGAGTGGTAAGACCACAGCGCAGTGACAGAGACGTTTTCCGGACCCGGTCGGGCTCCGGAGGCCTGGGGCGGCCCTCGTATTAGCAGTATGTATCACAGCGTACAAGCGGCTGTGTACCACCTGCAGCCTGGCCCGCTCTACCCATGGTTCACAGTCCGTCCTGAAGGGTCTGGCCGTTCGCTGTGTGCCGTCGCCAGCGTCTCCGGATTCCCACTGAAGCAGTACGTCGTCCCCGTTGTACCGTGGGATGACAGGAGCGTGAGCGTGGCAGGCGTCTATCCGTGGTCGGTAGTGAACTGAACCCGGGAGGGCTATCATGCACCAACGACCACCCAGCCGACTGGCTGAGTTACTCGTCCTCCGGAGCGGGTTCGCGCTGGACCACGAACACCGGTCCGAGAAATCGCTCGGCGATCTGGTCGGCAGGCATCCCGAACACGAACGTCGCCAGGGACGGGTCGGTTTCACCCATGACGACCGTATCGAACGAGTCAGCTATGTCTGCAATCGCGTCGAGGGGATCCTGGTCGCGGTCGATCCGTGTCTCGATAGTCGACGGGTCCATTCCGAACTCCACCAGTCGGTCCGTCATTCCACCGAGGAGTGTCTGGATGTCGTCGTCCGTCGTGTCTTCGTCGGCAACGTGATACAACGTCACGTCGGCGTCCATCTCTCCGAACACACTCGCGACGACACGGGCGAGGCGGTCAACCCCGATGGCCCCGCGGACTGGGACCAGCACGTCTTCGACCGGCCCCGTCGCGTTCGGAACGAGGACAGCCATGCAGTCGTGCTCAGCGATCATGCGGTCGATGGTCTTCTGGCCGTCGTGGGTGAACACGAGCCGCCGCTCGACAGTGGCTCCGGCCTCCTCGAACATCTCCTCGTAGTCATCGAGCCGTTCCGTGGCCCGGTCCTCGAACTGCATCCGTGCCTGTCCGGGAGCAGTCTGTTCCGGGATGACGTGATACCCCAGCAGGACAACGTGGGCGTGTGCGAGAAGTTCGGGGACACCCTCGGGGACCGATTCCCCTTCGAGCACGCGGAGCGGAACGAGTATTGATGGTCGGTCCGTCATAATCAGATGTCTCCTTTGAGTGTCACGTCCCCAGCGTAATAACGGTACCAGAGATACGAGGCGAGCATGACCACGATGCCGATACCGATTGACGCGGGCTGCATGAAGACGATCAGTCCGAAACTCGCGAGCGCGCCCACGACCGGGACCGCCGGATAGCCCGGCACCTGATAGCTTGGCGAGTACCACTCCGGGTTCCGACGGCGCAACACGATCAGGGCGATACACATCAGCCCGTACATAATCAGGTGGAGGAACGAGGCGACCTCAGCCAGGAGTTCGACCCGGCCAGTCGCGACGAGGACGAGGATCGGGCCGCCGGCAGAGAGCAGTGCGACGTGTGGTGTGCCGTAGCGGAGGTTGACCTCGCTCGCCTTTCTGGGGAGCAACGCATCGCGGCTCAGAGCGTACACTGCCCGCGAGGCACTGAGAATCGACGCGTTCGCGCTCGAAAACGTCGCCAACAGCCCGGCACCCAGGATCGCGACCGCACCGGGCAACCCGAGGAAGTCACGGGCGACTTCGACCATCGCAGTCTCCCCGAACTCCCCCAGCCGATCAGCACCGAACGCGCTGGTCGCGACGAAAATCGTGACAACATAAAAGACGGTGACGATGAGGACCGAGCCGACCATCGCCAGCGGGAGGTTCCGACCCGGCTGCTTGATTTCACCCGCGACAGTTGCGACCTGGGCGAACCCCAGATACGACGTGAACACGAGCGCAGCGGTCGTCAACACTGGGAGGTACCCTTTCGAGAAAAACTGCTCCGGCACGGTGCCGCCACCGAATACGCCAACAGCGTCGAGGACACCGTAGGAAAGGAAGCCCGTGAGTACGACGAGGAGAACCCCGACCACCACGTTCTGAATCTTCGCGGTGTTTTCCGTGCCGCCGATACTCAATGCAGTCAGTGCGGCCCCGAACAACAGCCCGATGCCGATGACCGGACTGAACGGGAGCGCGACGTTGAGCTCGGCGAACACAGCGCTCGCGTAGTGACCGAGCCCGACCAGATAGAACGCCGAAGCGAACATCAGCCCCAGCCACAGCCCGAGGCCGACGATTGCGCCGTAGGCCGTCCCCATCCCCCGCGAGATGAAGTAGTATCCGCCACCGCTCCGGGGCATCGCCGTGGCGAGTTCGGAGGTCGGCAGCGCCACAAGCAACGCGATCAGGCCGCCGATCGCAAAGGAGAGCGTGGCTGCGAGCCCAGCGTTGGCGGCCGCCAGCCCTGGAAACACGAAGATTCCGGCACCGATCATCGTCCCGATTCCGATTGCCAGCCCGCCAACGAGCCCAATAGTCCGTTCGAGTTCGACGTCGTCGTGGACGACCGCGTCGTCGGTGACGGATTCCGGCTCCTCGGCGGGTGCCTCACCGGCGACGTTCTCGCCCCCCGGCTCGACGTCGACAGGCTGGTCAGTCATATGACAGGGATAGTTTCACCTGTCGGATAAAACCGCCGAGGGAATGTGTGACCGACGCCGCGGGTAGCACTGGTCGGCAGCCTCGTACAGGATCAAACCTCTCAGCACCGAAGACAGATGAACAGGCCATTATGCCTGTATCCGAAATGGTCCGTAGAGGATCATATTCATGGTCTCGGTGCTTCTCGTCCTCGGCTTACTCGTCGCCGGGTTCGTGGGATTCAACATCGGCGGTTCGTCAACAGGCGTCGCGTTCGGGCCGGCTGTCGGGAGCAAGCTGGTCAGAAAGGTAACAGCGGCGGCACTGTTCAGCGTGTTCGCGTTCATCGGAGCGTGGACAGTCGGCCGCAACGTCATCGTCACGATGAGCGAGGGGATCGTCCCGGCCGCACAGTTCACCCCGGTAGCCGGTGTCGGCGTCCTGTTTTTCACTGGTCTCTCGCTGCTGGTCTCGAACGTGTATGGCGTCCCCGCCTCGACCTCGATGACGGCTGTGGGGGCGATTGTGGGGCTCGGACTCGCGACGGGATCGCTCAACGAGGCGTTGATGTTTACAATCGTCTCCGCGTGGATCGTCGCCCCGCTCATCGGCCTCATCATCGGGGCGGCCATCGGTCGGTACGCCTATCCGCAACTCGAAGCTCGACTGTCGTTTACGCGCCTCGAACGGCAGTTGGTACAGATCGACCGGTCGGGCCGGTTCCCCAGCGTCCGATTCAACAGAAACGCGTCCCCTCGCGACCTCATCGGGTCGGCACTGGTACTGGCCATCGCCTGTTACATGGGCTTCAGTGCGGGGGCCTCGAACGCTGCGAACGCAGTCGCCCCGCTGGTCGGCAACGGGGCCGTCAGTATCAATCAGGGCGTGCTCCTCGCAGTCGCAGCCATCAGCCTCGGTGGGTTCACCATCGCCAGACGCACTCTCGCAACCGTCGGCGACGGCATTACTGACCTACCGATTCTGGCAGCCCTCATCGTCTCCTCCGTCGGTGCGACGATCATCACCGTCCTCTCGTACTACGGCATTCCGGCGAGCCTCGCGGTGAGCACGACCTGCTGTATCATCGGTCTAGGGTGGGGCCGAGCGAGTCGCGCTGTCACGCTTACGGAACTCGCGACGCCACCGTCCGAGTCCAAGCCGGGGCCGAATCTCAGTACCGGCGCGCTCGCCGCCCCATCAACCAAGGATGAGAAGCCAGCGGGTCCAACTGTGGGCGAACTCGCAGCCGGAGAGTCCCCTACCCCCGAGACGTCTCCATCAGTCCCAGCCATTGGCGAGGAGGACATCGAGGAACTGACCGCCGAGAACCTGTTCGATCCGGCAGCGACGAGCCGAATCGTCATTCTCTGGGTCCTCACGCCGTCGCTGTCTGTCGTCGGATCGTACCTCCTCTTCGCTCTCCTGCTGTGAGCCAGTCGTCCGACCGGCCCCGTCGGTGGTTTGGGAAGTACTTGGACCACGAGCACCGGGGGGCCGCGAAAATGAGTACGAGTCCCGAGAGCGCCATGAGTGAGACGAGGGAGTTCATCTGCGGGCTCGTCCACGGGGCGTCCCCGCCGTAGCCCACGGTGGTGACCGTTTGAACGATGACCCCCACCGAGCGGTACAACGGCTGAGGCCGCCCCTCCCACGTAGCCATCCCGTAGTTGTAGAGAACCACGAACCCAGAGAGCACGATGACGACGATGACGAGATAATAGACGATGAGCCGCGTTCCCCGGTCCATGCTTCGGCATCAGGTGTCAGACCGATAATAGCTACTCCCGAGAGGGAGCGGTTCAATCACCAGTGAGCTGCCAACCGACTCATCATCGAGGTCATGGGGAGAAGGACACTTGCGGAAAAGGGACTCGAATCGGGCGACCCGATCAAGCCCAAGGAACCGCTCGGTTCCACCGAGGAAGCCGAGACGCCCGCCGACGACTACCCTCACAGGCGTTCATATCGGTAGAGCAGTACAGCCCCGCAAACCGCTCTGTCTCATCCTGATACCGGACCCCATGTCGCGTTCCCGATATCAGACGCTATCGGCGGTTTCCGATCCATCGCTATCCTGCCGTGCGAGTACGATGCCGGCGATGAAACAGGTAGCCCCCAGCCCGTAGAGGCCATAGCTCAGAGGTGCCGAGACGAGGAACCCTGCGACGATCAGTACTCCGAACGCGGCGTGCAGAATCGCAGTCTGGTTCACAGCCAGTGTAGCGGGTTCAGAAGCAAAAATGGCGCGGTACCGGCCTCACTGGTCGAGTCTGATCGATAGGGATCTGTGGGAGTATGGGACCAGAACGGCCCCGATCACCGTTGGTGCATCGCTCCAACACTAATTCAAATTACGGACACAGGTCGCCAGCCCACACGGTTGTCGCCGAATCACTCGATTCAGGCGGGGCAGAGTCGCACGATAGGTGCGTCCGACGAGTCGATTGCAGCGAGGACGTGTCCGGTTTCGGGCTCGACCACCACGTCGCGGATGCGCCACCCGCGGTCGGCGAGGAGGGGCGTCGCTTCTTCGACTGTTCGCCCATCGACGGTGAACCGGGCGAGATACTGCGAGGCCAAGCCACCGACGAGCAAGTCACCGGTCCACTCCGGGAAGGCGTCACCGGTGTAGAACGCCGTGCCGCTGGGCGGGAAGCCACCTGACCCACAGTCCCACGAATACACTGGTGCAACAACGTCGTCGCGCTCCGCGTGGCTGACGCCGATCGGATCGCCGCTGCCGTAGGTACAGCCCTCGTCGGCGACCGGCCAGCCGTAGTTAGCGCCCCGTTCGACGATGTTGATCTCGTCGCCGTCCTGCTCGCCGAACTCGGTCTGCCAGATGGCTCCGGTGTCGGGGTGGACGGTCATCCCCTGGGCGTTGCGGTGGCCGTAGCTGAATATCGAACCGACCGCGTCCGGGTCGTCGGTGAACGGGTTCGCGTCGGGAATCCCACCCGAGGGCGTCAGCCGAAGTGTGGTCCCGAGTTCGTTGGTCCTGTCCTGAGCGACGTGGTCGGGCCCGAAGTCCTTGAACTGTCTGTCGCCGACAGTCACATACACCAACCCGTCCGGGCCGAACACGACGCGAGACCCGAAGTGCCCGTCAGAATCGACAAAGGGCTCCGCAGCGTGCAGTTGTTCAAACGTCTCGAACTGCGCGTCAGCGGCGTTCAGACGGCCACGGCCCAGATGTGTCGCCGACTCACCACTGTCGTTGGCTTTCGAATATGTCAGATACACCCACGCTGGGTCCGGAAAGTCGGGGTGGAGCGCCGCATCGAGCATCCCGCCCTGACCGCTCGCGTACACCGACGGTGCGCCAGTGACAGGCGTAATTGTTCCGTCGGCCGAATCGACCAACACCACGCGGCCGACGCGCTCTGTGACCAGCAACTGTGAGCCGTCAGGCAGCGGCGTGACACTCCAGGGCGATTCGAGTCCGTCGGCGACGGTCTCGACAGCGACAGCCGTCTCTGAACCGTCGGCCTGTCCGGAAGCCGTCGCTGTCGCGCCGTCCCCTTGCTGGTCGTCACTGGGGGCACTACAGCCTGCGAGTGTTCCAGCGGCCGTGAGCCCGCTCACAGCGAGGAACGTCCGTCTGTCCATTGTAGCCACAGCTACGGTCGCGGTGCTGTTAACTGCGGTCCCGATTGGTTCATCAGAAACGCCGACCCGTCAGTAGCCGGTACTCACGGGACGCATCCTGCCATCCCTCGCCTATCGCGGCGAAGTGTCTTTTAGCCACCCGCAGCTACGCATTATTGATGGACCGTCACAATCAGCCAGCAGGTGAGAGAGAGCGTCTGCCAGCGGAGACGCTCTCGCCGCTGGCGACGCGGGTCGACGAGCTGCTGGCCCTGTATCGATACGAACTCACCCCCGCTATCGATGCGATCAATGCTGCCGTCGCTGGCTACGGTGGCCTGTTCGACCCGGAGACATCCGCCGATGAAATACGGACCGCAATCGACGAGCTTGTCGAATCTGGCCCGCCCCCGTCACAGCAGGGCTCGGCTACCTCCGACGTGGCACAGGTAGTGCTCTATGTTGACGGCAGTGCACACAGTAACGGGCCGGCCGGTGCCGGTGCTGTGATTCAGGCCGATGAGACACCGATTGCCCGACTCGGGCGTCCGGTCGGCTCCCGGACGAACAACAACGTCGCCGAATACGCCGCCCTCCATCTCGGACTGCGGGCACTGGCGGCACGGTGTGACCCGGAGTCGGTCGAGATACGCATCGATTCGATGACTGTTATCAACCACATCTGGGGTGACAAAGAGAGCACTGTGCAAGCGACGCCGTACAGCACAGCGATCACTGACCACCTGTCGGCGCTGCCCGCCCACGAGTGGACGCATCTGGCCGACAGTGATCCGAACCCGGCTGATGCACAGGCGACGGTCGGGGCCGACATCGCGGCCCTCGGCCCTGGGTGAGACAGGGATGCTATAGTAACAATTGAAACGATTTACCCACTGATCGCACTGCCGTTGTGCGATCAGGTGTGCATTGATTTTCAATGGCTACTATAGCGAGCCTGTCGTTCGCATCGCTTGCGGAGCGTAACACCAGCGTCGAATTGCTGTGTAGATGGCCGCTGTTCTGCTGTTTTTATTCCTTGAGCACGTATATTACGTTAATGTACACCGAAGGGCGGTACGACTATGATGTGGCCGTTGTCGGCGGCGGGCCGGCCGGGCTGACGAGCGCACTGTACACCACCCGACTGGGGATGGACACGATTGTCATCAACCGCGGTGGGGGCCGCGCTGCGATGATGACCGATACCCACAACGTCATCGGGGTCACCGAGGACGTTTCGGGCAACGAGTTCCTGGAGACAGCGCGTGAACAGGTGCAGGATTACGGCGGGACCTACGAGCGGGGCTTCGTCGAGTCGGTCGAACCGCTCACCGACGGGAACGAGGACGGGTTCACCGTGACGACGAGCGACGGCGAACTGGCGGTCAAGCGAGTCGTCCTGGCGACCGGGTTCGCCGACGAGCGTCCGGACCCGCCGCTGCCGCGGACCGGGAAAGGGCTCCACTGGTGTCTCCACTGTGACGCGTTCATGTTCGTCGGCGAGCCGGTCTTCGTCATGGGGACCGGCGAAGCCGCGGCCCACGTCGCGATGATTATGCTGAACTACACCGACGACGTGGACATCCTGACTCGCGGGGAGGAGCCCGAGTGGAGCGACGAGACGCAGACGATGCTCGACAATCACCCGGTCGAGATCGTCGATACAGAGCTGTCGGGCAAGCAGACTGACGACGACGGCTGGCTATCGGCCTACGAGTTCGAGGACGGGAGCGTTCGGGAGTACAAGGGCGGCTTCCCGATGCTCGGGTCGGACTATCACGCGGAACTGGCCGACGAACTGGGACTCGATAGAAACGACGACGGGACGGTAGCCGTCGACGACCACGGCGAGACCAGTGTCTCCGGCGTCTACGCCGTTGGTGACCTCACGCCGGGCCACAACCAGATCCCGATCGCGATGGGTGAGGGCGCTGATGCGGGCATCGCGATCCACAAAGACCTCAGGAAGTACCCCCGTTCAGTCGACGACATCGAGTCCGAGGGTGCGGTCGAAGACGTGGACGTTCCTGCTGTCTCGGAAGAACTGTTCGCGACAGCGCTGGCACACGAGGGACACGCCGCCGGGCCACGCTCGGAGGCAATGCCAGAGGCCCGCGCTGACGACGACTGACACGCCGGCGAATAGTTCAACCGGTGATGCGACGAGGGAGCCGAGTATCGGCTCCGGGAAACGACCTATTCGTCTTCGGTTTCGCGCTGTCGGTAGGGTTCGAGCAAGTCGTCGAGGAGCAAACAGCGGGGGTCAGTGACGGGGTACGCAGTGTCGATGTACTCTTCTGCCGTCTCGATGTCACCGCGAATCGCGAACTGCCGGACGCGCGCCGCGTTCTCGTAGAAGTTCTCGTTGATCTCCGGCGACATCTCGGCCCCGCTGGAAGCCGGCTGGTGCTGGAAGACCTCTTTCTGTAGTTCGTCGAAATCAACCATTTCGGGCTCGTAGTCCTCGATCTCCGAAAGGACGTACTCGACGGCGAAGCGTTGAAACTCGGACTTGTTCGAGAAGACGCCCTCCGCTACCATCTCCTCGACGCAGTCCATCACCGTTTCGGGAAACCGGACCGTCGATTTGACCACGTTGTTGTTACCAGACTGTCGACCCATATAAAATATACTCACGCGAGGCCCGACCCAGTGCGTCTTGAGAGCATAGCGTAGCTCCAGCAGCGACGAACTGCCTCGAAGTGGTGAGAATATCGCGAGCGGCTTGTATCGCGGCGAGAGACAAATCAGACGCGTACTGGTAGAAGATCTCGGGGCTAGTCACTGGTGCTGTCGTGAAAGATAGCGATTACAGAACATACTTTTGCCGTGGACACCTTCTAAAGCCAGACAATGGGTCGCCCGAACGTGTTACTCGTCGTTCTTGATTGTGTCCGTGCGGCGAACACCTCGCTGTTGGGTCATCGACGCAGAACCACCCCCTTTCTCGAAGCCTTCGGTCGTGAGGCGACGGTGTACACGCAGGCACGGACAACCGCGAGCTGGTCGCTGCCGGCCCATGCGAGTCTGTTCACCGGTGTTCCGTCGGAGGGCCACACGCTCAGGATTACCGAACGGCTGCAACCCGGCCAGACAATCTTCGATTTCCTCCGCGACGAAGGCTACGAGACCGGCGTGTTCACGGAGAACCCGTATCTCACGGTTCACCCGTCCGGGCTCAGCGACAGCTTCGAGACCGTCGTCACGGAACGGCCCGATTCGACAGACGTTGACGACCCGTCCGAGACACGCAACGGTGTCGACGGCTTCTGGTACGCCGACGAGCTGACTGAGTGGGTCGACGAGCAAACGGGGTCCTGGGCCGCGTGCCTCAATCTGATGGACGCGCACATGCCGTACGCGACACGGGACGCCTACGACGAGTGGGGTGCGGACTTGTACTGGGGAATGCACGACGAACTCCCGATCAAGTGGGAGTGGAGCGTCTACGGAGAGCAACTCCCGCCGGGCGTCGGGCAGCTACTCGAACCGCTGTACGACGGCGCGATTCGACAGACTGACGCTATTCTGGAGCAGGTGATTGGTGACCTGGAAGCACGCGGCGTTTTAGACGACACGCTGGTCGTCATCACGTCGGACCACGGTGACGGGTTCGGAGAACCGCCACAGGCGGCCACCGAGCCACCGGCCGTCATGCACGGGATGGGGACACAGGAGGAACTGTTTCACGTCCCACTGGTCGTCCGAGGTCCGGGGCAGACCGAGGGGCGGCGAATCGAGTCCCTGGCGACGCTGTCGCGGTTTCCTGACGCCGTGTTGGCTGCCTTCGACGGGGAAGTGGACGACTCCGGCTGGTTCGTCGCACCAGACGGGCAGACCACTGCGTACCAGGCACCACCGACCGGGCAGACAGCGGAGTACGCCGAGCAGTACACTGACGAACCGGACCGGTTCCGACAGCCCGCGTCGCTCGTGTACCGGGACGGACCCGGTGACACCGTATACAAGCGCGCAGCGTGGGGAGAGGATGAGTACGAAGCGGTCGTACGGGGCCGGCGGTCCGAACCCAGCGACGGAACGCCTATCGACCGCCCGCCGTCGGACGTTGTCGCTGACTCCGCAGAGCAAAGTGAGACGCTCGAAATCACCCAACTCGCTGCCGGGGAGGACGAAATGGCAGAATACGATATCGATGGCTTCGACGACGTCGACCTCGAGTCGCGGTTGGAGCGACTCGGCTATCTCTAAGTCGGTGCCACGCAGGCCTGCACCGAGCACCGTCCGCCACAATCGTGGTACGGCTACCGTGTTTGCGATGCCTGAACAGAATCGAAAGGGATGTTTGTGACAACTTGATTTGTACGAACGATGTATAGCGATATTCTCGTTCCAACGGATGGGAGTGCGTCAATGGAGCAGGTACTGGAACACACAATCGACATTGCCGACGGGCGGGATGTCACCGTCCACGCGCTGTATGTCGTCGACGACCGAGCGTTCCTGTCGATGGATGACGAGATGCAGGACGAGGTGCTAGAGAACCTGCGAACGGAGGGCGAAGAGGCCACGTCGGTCGTCCGAGGCACGCTGGAACAGGAAGGAATCGAGGTCTCGACAGCTATCCAGCGGGGAAAACCAGCAGACCGCATCGTATCGTACGTTACTGACGCCGACATCGACCTGATTACGATGGGAACGCAGGCAGACAAGTACGAAAAGAACATGCTCGGGAGCACAGCGCAGAAGGTCGTCACGAAGTCGTCCGTTCCGGTACTCACTGTTGACATTTCCGAGTCGGACTAGGAGAGTTTGTAGTCACACACTGGCCGCAAGCAGTTCTCCAGCGGTAGCGATTGTTACGGGCTCGACGGACCGTGGTGCGACTTGAGCAGGCCAGGACAATCCCATCACCCGTCGCTTAAAAGTTCCAGCAGCCGCGTCGCTCTTGGACTAGACCCGCTGCCAATCGGCTGTGCGAGCCACGGACACGCCTCGGCGGTACTTACTGTAGCGCGGTCAGAACCGGATGCTGAGAGTAGTTCCGTTATCGGCGAGACTGGCCGAGCGCCGCTGGGCGTGAATCCGAAAGGGTTCGATACTCCCTTGTGTTGAGCACAGAGCCAAGTATTGGTAACAATCTAATATAGAAGTACTATGTAATGAATTGTTGAATTTAACTATATTCATTCAGATGTCATTATTAGGTGCTGTTCTGGCGGGTAAGTCGCAACTCAGAAGTTCTGCGCATCCTTCGTCAAAACTGCTATGTCTACGACGTTGACCGTCGAAGGGATGAGTTGTGGTCACTGTGAGCAGACCGTCGAGGAGGCCATCGAGGCGCTCGCTGGTGTCCAAGGCGCTGAAGCCGACAAAGACGCCGAACAGGTGTCTGTCGACGGCGACGTCAGCACAGAACAACTCATCGCCGCTGTGGAGGACGCGGGGTACGACGCAGAGACCTGAGACAGCCCCACCGCGAATACTGTTGTAGCTGTTGTCGACACGACTTCGTTAGCTACTGCTAAGTAGCGAATACCCATCACGCAGTCAAGCGGTGTGAGGAAAATCCCGCTCAGTCGAACAGCCCTTCTTTCCGAAAGCCGGCCATCAGATCGTCGATAAGGGCCGCAGCCGTCTCGTAAGGATAGTCCTGATACTCGGCGTATTCTGTGCCAAAATCCATCACCCCGATGCGGACATCCCCTGCTTCGAATGTCGTACTCGGGCCGTCCGGCAGAACTGGTACCAGTTCCATCGGTTCCTCGACAGGGTACTCTGCGCTGGTGAAAACCGCCTCTAATTCCGCTCTAAGCTGCTCGGCAGTGTCGTCTGTCATACCGGTGACTTGGTTGAGAGAGACAAAAGGCTTGTTCTGTGCCAACGGTAGGAGGAGCGCATCACTCGGTGTAGCCGAGGTCGCGGAGGTTTTTCAGGATCTCTTCGTCTTCGACGGCAGTATCGATGGCTTCGTCCACGATATCCTGTCGCTGTTGCACTACTTGCAGAAGCTGTCGCGCACTTCTGAGTTTGTATCGGACTTCGGGGTCGTCCACGTCGTCGAAAGCGCCCTCCAGCAGTTCGTCGATTGTGGCGAGTGTCGTTTCGGCCATAGAACCGCTATTGGGAGTGATTTACTAAGTTTTGCTGGATTTTCCCGGGAAGTGAGCCTTGATTAATAGGAGAGAGAGAGTCTCTCACACTGTTGCTCAGAATGTGTGTGAGTCTTCTGGAAAACCGGAAGCTGAAATTCTTGCATATTGAGATATCATATTAACATTTTTTATCGAGCTATTGGAACGAGCAGTCGATGCCCTCCAGGTCGCGGCGGACATTCCTCGGAATGGTCGCCACCGGATCAGTCGCCAGCATCGCTGGCTGTTCGTCGTCGTGCCCTGACGACGGCGCACCAGACCCATCGCATACAGTCGAACCGGGTATCGACAGCGCCGGCTTCGAAACAGTGCCCGACGGCTCGTGGCCGTTGCCGCGGTTCGACGCGACGAACACGGGCTATGCGCCAGTCGGGATGGAAACCACGACGCCGTCGGTCAGATGGCACGCAGATGTTTCAACAACGTCTGGTGACGGTGAAACCACCGGTGCAAGCGCGGGGGTTGTCGCCGACGGAACTGTCGTGCTAACGACGGCGACCGGTGTCGTCGCCCTATCGCTCCGTGACGGTACAGAACAGTGGCGGCGCGATCTCACACCGGCGACAGTCCCGTCAGTGGTCGACCTTGGAGACGAACCAGCGCCGCCGGTAATATCCAACAATCGCGTCTTTCTCGCTACAGCAGACAGTGTCACCGCGCTTGAGATTGGAGATGGATCCGTCGCGTGGCGAAACACCGACACAGTCGGGGCAGGCGTTCCGACGGTGACTGATGACGCCCTGTTCGTTCCCACGACTGACGGGGTAGCGAGATTTGCGACCGACGACGGACGCCAGCAGTGGACGGCGACCGCCGACGGGACGAGGCTGGCCGTGGCCGACAGTACCGTCGTCATCGCCGGTGAGAAGATAACGGCAGTGGATGCCGCAGCCGGCGAGGTCCAGTGGGAACACTCGGACCGACCTTCGGGATACCCCGTCGTCTCTGACGGGACCGTCTATGTGAGCGGCACGTACGGCGACCTGATAGGCCGGTCACTCACCGACGGGACCGAGCAGTGGCGTCTCGACGACAGACGGTCACTCGAATTTCCGGTCGTGACGCCCGATAGCGTGTACGCAATCGAGCGCCCCGGTGAGTCATCCAGCGCGACGTTCGCCTTCGACCGCGTCGAAAACGGGCCACCGGTTCCCCGGTGGTGCTCGGAAATCAATATCGGTGGTGCGGTGACTGCCGCGGCTGACGACGCTGTGTTCACGTTCCAGAGTGATGATGGCCTCACCGCGTTCACCACGCGCCTGGGCGAGGCAGTATGGCAGTATCCGGCCGAGTATCAGGCTGTCTCACTGGCGGTACTCGATGGCGGAATCGTGAGCGTGTCGCCGGACGGAACCGTCGTGGCCCTCGGAGGTGAGTGACCTGCTATGTGGCGTCGCTCATATCGGCTCGCCGGTCCGATTCTCGGTTTGAGTGCAGTCTGTCTGCTCGTCACCGCAGTGCCGCTGGAACTCTGGCCGACACCGCGGCCGGGTGATTCGTATGTGTTCAACCCACCGCCGTTTAGCGCAATTTGGGTACAACGGACGCTCAGACCGGGACTCGTCATAAGCGCGAACGCGCTGCTGGTAGTCGGAATGGGCACAGTACTCAGGCGAGACAGCGCGTCGATGTCTCGCTTGCAGCGCGCGTTCGCACTCGGCGCTCTCTTTGGCGCTGGAGCCTGTTTGCTTGGCACGCTGTTGTTCACCACAGCCGGCACAAACGATATCGGGAGAGAACTCACCGCCTTCCTCATCTGGGCGCTCGCGATCCCGCTCGTGATCCTAGGACTCGTCGGCTGGGGCGCTGGCTACCTCCGGTCGGAAAGGACTCGACTCGGTGCCGCCCTCACTGTCCCACCAGTACTCGCTGTTGCGTACATCGGTCTCTCGATGGCAGGTGTCGACTTCTCACCCGTTGGCAGGCTGCTGGTGATTATCCCGACGAGTGGCATGGCGCTTGTCGTCGGCTATGACCTGTGGACCGACAGCGCCGTCTCCGAGGATAGATAACGGGGCCGACGGCGACCTGTTCCAGACAACGAGTAGCCGATTCACCCAAGTAACCCAGCCCGACCGGGGATTATCGGTTCTGAACGCTCGGGCTGTCGGTCAAACACCGCGATGACCGAGGCGGCATCGGGTAGATGTGGTAGTATGTACTCCCCGTCTGCGTGTTCGATAGTAACCGTCTCTGTTCCGAGCAACGAATCGAGCGGCGTCTGCTCAATGCGGAGGCCACTTTCCTCCCACGACTCGATGCGCCAGAGTGCCGTGCCGAACAGACGGTCATATGCGACGAGCGCACCAGCGTCAGGGTCAATCCGGTATTCGATCGTCCCGTATCGCAATAGCTGATCGAGACACAGCAGGAGAGCCGGGATGCTAACGCTTGCGAGAACGATCACGGCGACGATGTCCCACGCACTGCCGATTGCAAACAGGACCGCAACGAGCAGCCCCATGCCACCGAGAAACAGGCTTCCTGGGTGATACGGGAGCCGGAGGAGGCCGCCGATGACCCGTCCCCAGCGAACCGGACGAACCCGTTCAGGTGCATCAGTGAGCGTCCCGTCGATAGATCGTGCCTTCGGCGGGGCCGTTTGCCAGCCGTGTTCCTCATCGTATGACTTAAAATAGACGGCGAGACGGTCGCTGTAGACGCCCAGGAGGTCGGACGTGAATTTGAAACAGACGACCATGAGTACCAGTGGTAGTCCGACGACAGTCGGGTCAAGACTGCCGAGTTCTGCTTCAGGCCCCTCCGTAGCTGCTGTTATCAGTGCCAGCGTGAGGATGCCGCCGAGAAAGACGGTTACTATCCGAGGGAACAGTCCACGAAACGCCGTCGTCGAGTTGTGTTTCCGATACTCCCCGTTGTAGAAGTAATTCCGTACCGTTGTGATCCCTGTCAGAACGAAAATCCCGATAGTTGCCAGCAGCACACCAGTTACCGTCTCTGTACTGGGTTCCGGCAGTGGACCGATGAGCAGGGCCCCAGTAACCAACCAAACGACTGCCAGGATTAGAGCAGTCACTGGGAGCGCGAGTAGCGTCGGGAGATAGACTCGTAAATCGGTTCGCGGGACGGAGAGGGCGAACTGTCGTTCCACCAGTGGTCCCATAACCAAGGTGCTGGTCTCAATATCGGGCGGGCGACCAGCAAACACTGCCCGAACGAGTGCCCAGACCGAGTCGACGCCGAGCTCAAACCAATAGAGAAACAGCAGTGCAGCCGCACTCCAGTCAAATAGCCCGACGCCGACGACGGGAAGAGAATTCGAGACGATAGTGCTGAGGAGTTCTGTCCGACGGCTGTTCTCCGCGTAGAGAACCCGTCTGGTGAAGGGCATTATCCGTGGTGACGGCTAATGGCATATGAACGAAACGATTGCAGAGTCTGCTGTACCCCGGACAACGGGGCCGAAACCGCTCTCATACTATCTTCTAGAACTATTTTAAGATATTTGCCCCGGTGACGAAATTCCTTACAGACGTACAGCCGACAGTATCAGTAACACACTGGGACGATAAGCGTGTGTTTTCGAAAGTATTCGCGAGCTAGCACTGGCCGGATTGTATTCCAGCCAGTGCCAGCAGCGGATCGAGTATCAGCATATACCTGTACCCATGAAGATACATATTATACGTCAGGGGGCCTGATAGACATTGTAGCGTTCTTTGTGTCAGCAGGTGTCGGCTTCCTCCCGACCACAAGGGACGGGGCCTCCGCCTCGTACTGCCTGTGAACTCATACGGCAGCAGTCGATTCACACCCCGTCACGGGTAGCGATAGCCGAAGTCAGGCTGTTCAACACCGGTGAATTCGAACTTGGCACCACCGTCGGCAGACTCGGTCACACTCACGTCCCAGCCGTGGGCGTCGACAATCTGTTCGACAATCGACAGGCCAAATCCGGTCCCCGAGTCAGAAGTGGTAATACCGTGGTTGAGGACACTCTCACGTTTGTCTTCCGGAATACCGACCCCGTCGTCGGCGACGAAGAAGCCATCATCTATCTCTCCAACGGTGAGTGTCACGTTCGGGCCCGCGTGGTCCCGTGCGTTGCGATACAAGTTTTCGAAGAGATTTAGCAACCGATCCGAGTCAGCTTCGAACTCGTACTCACCAGTAATATCGAGGGAGATAGCCTGCGTATCGACGTTTTCCCAAGCCTGCTGGGCAATTGACGAGAGGGTCACGGTTTCCGTTTCACCGATCGAGCGCCCCTGCTTCGCCAGGGTCAACATATCCTCAATGATTGCTTCCATTCGGTTGAGGGCGTGCTCAGCCTCGTCGAGGGCCGATTCATCACCTGTCTCTTTGGCGATTTGGATGTGTCCGCTGGCGACAGTCAGTGGGTTCCGCAGGTCATGTGAGACTATTCCAGCGAACTGTTGGAGTTGCTCGTTCTGCCGCTCAAGCTCTCTGGTCCGGTGCTCTAGTTGCTTTTTTCGCAACTCCCGATCAGTGACATCCTTGATGAGGGCGGTCCGGCCGATAGGATCATCGTCGCTGCCGAGGCTTGTTATCTGCGCATCGAAGCAGCGGTTCTCACCCTCCGGGGTTTCCACCCAGACATCATTAAATTCACCCGCCGTCATCGATGGGTCAAAAAAAGACGTGTCCGATGACGCAAACACACTTGGAGACACAACGTCAGTGAGTTGCTCGCCGACGATACGCTTGTTCTGTGCACCGAGTATACGCTTGCCCATCGGATTGACGTCGACGATTCTGTTTTTCCGATCCACTACGACCACACCACTTTGCATGGTCTGGATAACGGCGTTGCGGGCCATCGGCGTTAGGTCGTTCCATCGATGTGAGAAGAGCGACAAGATCCGTTCAACCGGTATGTACTGTAATCGACGGTAGCTCCCGACTGTTAATGCACTCAGGGCCGCGACGATCAGAAATCCAACGACGCTGAGGACAAAATACCGGAATGGACTTAAGCCGGTGAGCGACAGGAACGGCCCGGCGTTCAACACAAACGCACCCATCAGATTCATGAGCGTGATCTTCCGGTAGATATTCCGTGACGAACGGAACTTTCCCAGCAGGAACCAACTGCCGATTACGGCGAGCGTCCAGTTGTGGACGGCACCGAGCCACGTTCCGATTCCCCATCCGAACTCCAGCACAGTTCGAGAACCGATATCTGTCACCGTCGGCTCTATCAAGAACAACCCAGTTGCATCGTTCGTGAGATATCCCAGCGTCCCGAGTAAGGGGGTAACTAACAGCAAACCTACCCGATGTCGTGTAATCCACTCGTCTCGCCCGGTGTAATAAAGAGCGAAGAAAAACCACGCGACGGCCGTCCAAAGGGTAGCGATAAATGTGATTTTGTTTCCAAATAGAATCAGATCGTGCGTGGTGGTGACCACGGCAACGACCTGCCCGGCCGACCAGACCGTAATGCAGACCAGCGTCAGGAACTGTGCTTGGTTTGCAGGCCGCCGACCCGATGACGTATTAAGTACTCTAGTCCAGATGAGGACAGCAGTCAGAGCAGTCATGACCGTTGTCAAGAGCAGCGGTAGTGCAATGGGAGTGAACTGGAACACGATGTACTGGTACCACTTAGCTAGATTACTACGGCCCGACTTATTTTAGTGGGAGAATTATCAATATTGATACGTCCCCTCTGACACCGTGAGATCAAGGGACGTCTGGTGATTCCCCACGGCCGGTCAAATGGAAACCGGAGAAGTCGCTTCCCGAACTATCCGCTCACACTATCCACGCCTCCGCTCTCAGTGGTTTGTGACTAAGACTCGAATACACGTCAACACCTGAGTGCGTACGTGGCAATCCCGCAGGCTGTCTCAGATTGTTCCGGTGGGAGCGATGCTGTCTCAGCTATGGACCAGAACACGGTTAAAAACGAGCGGTCTCCACGTACTGGCACGTATCCCACAGCTTGGCTGTGTCGTCACTCGTCGGTCTCGCGGCGGATCATGGCTGTCGCCTCGTATGAAATAACCAGTTCGTCGTCCTGATTCAGTCCTTCGTGGCGGGTGGTGATGTACCCCCGGCTCGGGTCGCTGTCGGAGGGTCGCTTGTCGATGATTTCGGTTCGTAGTCGTAGCGTGTCACCGGGTTGGAGCGGCTGATGCCAGCGGAGATCGTCGACGCCGACGCCAGCCTGCGTTGCCATATCCTCGCTGTTCTCGACGTTGAGACGCATGCAGATCGCGGCGGTCTGCCACCCGGAAGCGACTAGCCCGCCGAAGACGGAGTCCTTCGCTGCGTCCGCATCGGTGTGGAACGGTTGCGGGTCGTACTTCTCGCCGAATTCTACGATCTCGGATTTCGACACAGTGTATCCATCGGATTGTCGTACGTCGCCAACCGAAACATCCTCGTAAAGTTTCATACGATCATGCACAGGGTGCACAAACAAAAAACCCGGCGCGATCACCGACAGAATGCAGCTCCGTGGGTATGGCAGCAATACCGGATTCAGGAATTATTGCGATGCGTTCGAGAGTCGCTGGCGAACAATATGCAGTAAGCCAAAGCGGCGAACAAACCCTCTCGGTGGTGCCGTGCTCAGAATAGCAGCGGATTCAAGCGCGGCGTACTTAGCTCGAACTCAGTCGGTCGCTCCAGTTTCCGCTCGTAACTGCGACGGCGAGGGCAACAGTGCCGACCACAGCGATAAGCGCTCGGCCGCCGAGTCCCAGCGACATCCCGGCGAGCGACGCGAGCGTGTTCGTCAGCAAGAACAGCACGACGACGGGGAGAACCCAACTGACCGTCAGGAGCCACGGCCTGGCTAACCACCCGAAGCTTTCGGTTCCGGCGCGGAACTCCGCCAGCGCTTCCCCGCGCAGTAGCCAGCCGACGATGACGGTGAACGCGAACAGTCCGACGGTCAACATGAGGTCTGCGAGCGTGCCGGAGACGAACTGGAACACCGGGCTCGTGAGTGCCAGCCCGCTCCCGGTGGCCGCAAGCAGGACCGAGACCAGCACCGTTGCCCGGCGTCGCGGGACGCCGAAGCTGTCGACGAGCGTGGCGACCGGCGTTTCGAGCAGGCTGATACCGCTGGTCACCGCGGCCATCAACACGGTCGCGAAAAACGCCGTCGCGACGAGTTCCCCGCCCGGGAGCGTCGCAAACGCTGTCGCGAGCGCAACGAACAACGCGCCAGGGCCACCCTGTCCGGGGTCGACACCCTGGGAAAACAGCAGCGGAATGACGACCAAGCCGGCGAGGACACCGATGAACGTGTTCGAGACAGCGATGACCAGCGTGTCTCGCGGAAGGGATGCGTTGTCGTCGAGATACGAGGCGTACGTCAGCATGACTCCAGCGCCGAGCGAGAGCGTGAACAGCGCCTGGCCCGCCGCTGGCCCGATAACGCTCAGGAAGTTGGCGGCGAGATACTCGGCGTCGAAGCTGAGATAGAACGCGTAGCCGGCGGCCGTTCCCGGCTGGGTGGCCGTCCATACCGCGAGGCCGATCAGGATTAGCACGACGCCGGGCAGCATCACCTTCGAGACGCGTTCGATACCGTGGCTCACGCCGAAGAAGACGATCCCGGCGACGCTCCCGAGAAACAGCAGGTGAAAGGCGACCGCTTCGAGGCCGAAGCTCATTGCCCCGAAGTACTGCTGGGGCTGCCCGAAGTACGCCCCGACCGGCGAGACCAGCGTGTAGCGAAGGATCCACCCGCCGACGACAGAGTAGAACGAAAGGATGACGAGTGTCGTGAGGACGTTGAACGCGCCCAGCCACGACCCCCAGCGGGAGCCGGTGAGCGAGCGAAGCGCCGCGGTCGGCGTCTGCCGGCCACAGCGGCCGAGGACGAACTCAGCGAGCAGTCCCGGGACGCCGATGCCGACGACGACGAGCAGGTAGACGATGAGGAACGCGCTGCCACCGTTCCCGGCGGTCAGCCACGGGAACCGCCAGATGTTCCCGAGGCCCGCCGCACCGCCGACAGCGGCCAGCACGAAGCCGAGGTTCGATATCCATGAGTCACGTTCGGACATTCGTGTACACGTCTGTACAGTGGGTACTCAAATCCCTGTTGATTCGGTTGCTTGCCCGTGGTTATGAAGGCGTCAGCTAGCCGACAGCCGGGCCCGTATGCCGGCTATGCCACAGCAGTCCGTATCGACTGCCAGCACGCCGCCCACTTGGCGCGAAAATGCCCCCGTAATCCGCCTCAGACCGCGAGGTACTCCGCAATCGCGTCCTCGTCGGCGATTGTCGACGGACCGAGTTCATCGACGACCGTCCCACGCTCCATCGCGTAACAGCGGTCGGCCATCTCGCGGATGACCCCGAGGTTCTGCTCGACGAACAGAATCGTCGTTCCGAGGTCCTCGTTAATCGTCTGCATGTCCTGGCTGATTTGGTCAACGATAGATGGCTGGATGCCCTCGCTCGGCTCGTCAAGCAGGAGCAGGTCGGGGTTCGAGACCAGTGCCCGGCCGATGGCAAGCATCTGCTGTTGCCCGCCCGAGAGCGTGCCGGCCTCCTGGCTGGCCCGTTCTTCGAGGACCGGGAAGTAGTCGTATATCTGGTCGTATAGCGTCTCGTCGCTGTCCGACCGGATAGTCTCGCCCATCTTGATGTTCTGCTCGACGGTTAGCTTGGGGAACACGTCCCGGCCCTGCGGGATGTAGCCGATGCCGGCCCGTGCGCGTTCGTCGGCGGAGGTGGTCGTCACGTCGGTGCCGTCGTAGCTGATGGTCCCCTCGCTGGGCTCCAGCAGCCCCATCACTGTCTTCAGGAGCGTCGTCTTGCCGACGCCGTTTTTTCCCATCACGCCGACGATTTCCCCTTCCTCGACGGAGAGGTCCACGTCCCGCAGTATCGGTGTCGTGTCGTAGGCGGCGGAAACATCGTCGAGTTCGAGCATCACGACTCACCCCCCAGATATATCCGCTGGACCTCCGGATCGGATTCTATCTCCTCGATCGGCCCTTCGCGGAACACCTCGCCGTTGTGCAGGACAGTCACTTCTTCGGCGATGCTCGCGACGAAGTCGGTGTCGTGCTCGATGACGACGAAGGCGATTCCTTGCTCCTCGTTGAGCCGCGTGATCCGCTCGGCGATGGCTTCGCGTTCGGCCACGTCGAGGCCGGCGACCGGCTCGTCCAGCAGGAGCAAGTCGGGTTCGAGCGCGGCGGCCATCCCGATTTCCAGTTGCTGTTGCTGCCCGTGTGAGAGTTGCCCGGCATCGACGTCCTCGTAGCCGGTGAGCCCCGCGGCCTCAATGGCCTCGGCGACCAGCCGGCGTCGCTCCTCCCCGTCGGCGAACTGCTGGACGGGGAGCCTGACGTTCTCTCTAACGCTCAGGGCACCGTACACGGATGGGACCTGGAATTTCATACTGATACCGCGTGAGACCCGCTCGTGTGGGTCGAGATCGGTGATGTCGTGGCCGTTGTAGTAGATACTGCCGGCGGTCGCCTCGTACGAGCCGGTAATCAGGTTCAGCAGCGTCGACTTGCCAGCGCCGTTGGGGCCGATGAGACAGCGTAGCTCCCCTTCGGCGACCGAGAAGTCCACGTCGTCCGTGGCGGTGAACCCGCCGAACTGTTTCACGAGCCCGTCGGTCTGTAGCAGTGTCTCAGTTCTGTCCCCCGTTGCCAGCTCCGCGGCGGTCTGTCGGACGTTCGGTCCGAGCGAATCAATGTCGGATTCGGTTTCAGTGTCACTCATTAGTCACTCACCTCACTCGACGCATCAGGAGCGTCAGGCCCGCCGGCTTCGCCCGGGCCGAGTCGGGCGTCGACGATTTGCCGGTGGACCCACGGGACGAACCCGCCGGGGAGCACCAGAATCGTCACCAGCAACAGAGTGCCAAGCAAGACCAGCGCCAGCTCACCTGCCATCGAGATGCGGAGGTATTCGATGGCGAGCGTTGCGACGACGGCCCCAAGCAGGCTCTTTCGGCCGCCGATACTCACCCAGATGACCGGCAGCGTCGCGAACAGCAGCGAGAACACGGTCGGGTCGATGTAGACGTTCCGTGCAGCGTACAGCACGCCGGACAGGCCCGCCAGCGCGCCGCCGAGCGTGAACACGACGAACTTGATGCGGGTCACGTTGTAGCCGAACATCTCGGTCCGGTCCTCGTCCTCGCGGACGGCGACCATCACGCGGCCGTAGTCCGAGTTGACCAGGACTCGCAGCCCGAGGTACGTTCCGACCAACAACACCAGCACGAGGTAGTAGAACGGGCTGAGTTCGAACGATCCGATACCGATAACCCGCATCGGGAACGGGTTGTACATGAACTGGTAGGAGGCCCCCTCAACGCCAAGGGTCAACACCGGAATGTCTGGCATTCCGTTGAAGCCGCCAAGCGCTGCCTCGCCGATAGCCCACTCGGACCCCGCGGTCTGGGCCATGAACGTGTGCATGACGATCGTCGAAACGAGCGTGATGATAGTGACGTAGACGTCACGCACCCCGCCGTAGAACATGAAGTAGCCCAGTATCGCCGCGCTGATTCCACCGCCGACGATACCGGCGACGACAGCGGCCGTGATACCGCCCGGGGTCGCGAAGTTGATCGAGACGACGCCGAACGTGTAGGCCCCGATACCGAAGAAGACGACCTGGCCGAAGCTCAGCACACCCGAGTAGCCCCAGACGACCGACAGCGAGAGCCCCAGCAGCGCTAGCACCATGAACAGCGACAGCTGCGAGCCGTCGCCGAACACCGGGTAGACGGCGAGCGCCGCCACGGCGACGACGAAGCCGACCCAGAACCCGCGGGAGTCCCCGATCGTGTTCGGTCCCTCAAACCGGCTTCGGAGCCGGTCCGGGAGCGACCTGTTCGGTGCGCTAGTTGGTTCTGTCGATGACATTTACTCGCTCTCCTGTCTCCGTTTCCGTAGTTGTTCGATGAACCCAGTGATGCCGTCGGGGAGGAACCGGAGCGCGATGAGCGCGGCGACGAGCAACGCGATACGGCCGATGAACGTCCCGTAGAGGTTCGAGAACACGGCCAGTATCGCCCCGAGGACGCCACCCGAGAGCGCGGTCCCGAGGACGACGCTCGGGCCACCGACGACGACGGCGACGAACGACTCGACGAGGAACTGGTCCCCGAGCGTCGGCCGCATCGTGATGACCGGCGCAAAGAGCGCACCCGTCAGTCCCGCCAGTCCCGACCCGATTCCGAACGTCAGCATGTACATGCGCTCGGTATCGACACCCATTGCCCGTGCGGTCTCCTTGTCCTGTATCGTCGCCCGGGCCCGCATGCCGAACTCGGTCCGGGTAAACAGGTAGTAGGTGGCAACCAACAGCGCGATGCTGACCCCAGCCAGCACGATTCGGTACGTGGAGTAGGAGAACGCGCCGTACTCGATGGGACCGAAGGGCGTCGAGAGGCCGTCGATGGAGTTCCCGAAGGCGATTCGGGTGCCCTGGGTCAGTATCAGGCTGAGCCCGAACGTGGCGACCATCGAGTCGGCCAGCCGGTCGTACAGCGGTTCGATGATGTCCCGGTCGAGCGTCCGCTGGCTGACGTAGTTGGGCACCGCTCCGGAGATGATTACCCGCTCTGTGAGGATTCCGAAGAGGGCGGTGACGACACCGCCGATAGGAATCGCGACGGCGAGCGGAATCCCGAGGTGGGTCACGGACAACGTGGACGTGTAGGCACCGATGAGGATGAACTCCCCGTGTGCCAGATTGATGACGCCCATGATCCCGAAGATGATGGCCAACCCCGCCGCGGCGAGCACGATGAACGCGAAGCTGTCGAGGAACTGAAGCGCGAGGTTGATCCCGTTTACCATCCCTACTCGGCCTCCTCGTAGTAGTCCACCGGGGTGTACTGGGTCTGCTCCGGGTTCTCGGGGAGGTTACAGCCGGCCGTCTCCGAGAGGAACGTCTCTGGGATCTGCCGGTTCTCGACGGCTTCGACGTTGTGTTCCTCGTCGGCGCGCATAATCCACATGTGGTGGTCGACGTGGTGGGTCGCGCCGTCGAGGCGGATCGTCTCACCCTCGGGCGCTTCGGGTGCCTCCTCGGTGCCGAGTTCGATCCCCGACTCCAGGGCGTCGATGACTTCCGGCTGTTCGGTGGTCCCGGCCTGCTCGACGGCTTTCTTGTACATGTACGTCGAGAAGTAGTTGGTCTCGGCCTCCTCGTTGAGGTAGGGGGCGTCGGGGTACTTCTCGAAGTACCGGTCGACGAAGCCGCCGTCGCCCGTGTTGCTGTCGGTCGGAACCTCCTCCATGTAGTTGACGCCGGCGTAGATATTGGCCATCGCCGGGGCGTCGAGCCGTCGGTGCTCGTACCCCTGTGCCATCGCCGTCGAGGTGCCGATTGGCACGTCGAGACCGGCCGAGGCTTTCTGCTCGTAGAACGACGTGTGGTTCGCGCCCACGAGCATCGACATGACGAAGTCCGGGTCCGCCTCCTGAATACGGTTGATCGTCGAGCCGAAGGATGATTCGCTGAGCGGGATGAACTCCTCGCCGAGGACGTTCGCGTCGTTCTCGTTTGCCAGCACCTTTACCCAGTCGGCCGAAAGCTGTCCGAAGTTGTAGTCGGCCGCGATGGTGTAGATGTCCGGACCGAACTCCTCGACTAGATACGGGAGGACGATGCCGAGTTGCTGCCGGGCGGTCGGTCCGACCGCGAAGGTGAACTCGTCACAGACACCGCCCTCGTACTGGGTGGTGTAGAAGTACAGCTGTTCGTTGCGGTCGATTATCGGACGTATGGCCTCCCGGGTTGCCGAGGAGTAGCCGGCCCACAGCGCGTCGACGTTCTCCTCGTTGATGGCCGTTCGAGTGAGTTCCTGATAGCGCTGGTTGTCCGACTGGGGGTCGCGCTGGAACGTTTCGATCTGCATCCCGTCGATCCCGCCGTTGGCGTTGATTTCCTCGATAGCGAGCATCGACGCCTTTGCTTTCGGATCACCAACGAGGGCGAAGTTCCCGGACTGGTCCTCAAGAACGCCAATTTTGAGCGTCTCGGCGCTGCTCGCGGTATCGGTCGAAGTTCCACCTTCACCGGCCGAACAGCCGGCGAGGCCAGCGACGAGTGCGGCCCCACTCGCGCCGAGGAACTGGCGACGGCTGACGGACGGACGACTCATGCTTTCACCGCCAGTTTCTGATTGTTGTTAGAACCATTATATCCGAAGCTCTTGACCATCTCTCGTTCTTTGCTCTTGATATCCGAACGTTCGTCCATGATTTCGCTCACAGTGTTGCCGTCCGGGAGGGGGAAAATAAGGTTTACCACTCTTATCTTATATTGTCCGCCATACAGTCTGGAGAGTATAAGGTCGTCAAAGGATATGACGAATAGGCATCGAAGCCACTAGTATTAGCGTGAAAATTTGAATTATTCAGCAATTTTGGGAGAGGAGTTGTCAATACGGCAAAAATAGAAATTAATGGTATTTTTCCGGTTCGGCGGTTTATCTTGCCGCTGTCGGCCAGTTTTGTGCTCTCGACCCTCCAAATCGCCCGTCATATTCTCGCCCGCGCCCCGGGGCCACCTATCGTCGGCACTGCCAGCAGACTGGACGTGAGTCGTGTTGACTCCGAGAAGTAGGACAGTTCGATAGTCTGTCCCCTTTATCTACGGTAGAAACTTTAGCATTTAATTCGTCTGCCGATATAGAGGCGTCACTTGCGCAGAGAGCAACCATTTTAGTATGTGTATTCAAAGAGAGGGGCAGATGATAGACGAACAGTCAGAAATACTCGGGACGGTGGCGCGATGAGCGACGGACTCGTACCCGGTGAGGTCCTCCCTGGCGAGGGAACTGTAACACTGAACGAGGGTCGCGAGACGACGGAAGTGACGGTCGGTAACACCGGCGACCGGCCCTCGCAGGTTGGATCGCATTTCCACTTCTTCGAGGCCAACGCAGCCCTAGAGTTCGACCGCGAGGCTGCCATGGGAATGCGGCTGAACATCCCCGCCGGCACGGCCGTCCGGTTCGAACCCGGCGACGAGCAGACAGTCGAACTCGTCGAAATCGGCGGGAAGCGCCGCGCCCACGGGATGAACGGACTGGTCAACGGGAGCGTCGACAGCGATACGAGCGATGCTGTCGAGCGCATGCGTGCGGCAGGCTTCGGGGACACTGGCGAGACGGCAACGGACGGCGGCGACGCGGAGTCCGACCAATGACACGCGACATCGACCGCGAGAACTACGCCGAGCTGTACGGGCCAACGACGGGTGACAAGGTCCGCCTGGGTGACACGGAACTGTTCGCCGAAGTCGAGAACGACCTGCGGACCCACGGCGACGAGGCGGTGTTCGGCGGCGGGAAGACGCTCCGGGACGGGCTGGGAATGACCCCCGGCGTCACACACGCGGAGGGCGCACTCGACTGGGTGCTGACGAATGCGACGATTATCGACCCGATACTCGGTATCGTCGCCGCCGACATCGGAATTCGGAACGGTGAGATCGCCGGCATCGGGAAGGCCGGGAACCCCGACACGATGGACGGCGTCGACATGGTCGTCGGCCCGTCGACGGACGTCTACCCCGCCGAGGGGAAGATTGCCACCGCTGGCGGCCTCGACATCCACATCCACTTCAACTCCGCACAGCTCCACGAACACGCGCTTTCGGGCGGCATCACGACAATGCTCGGTGGCGGGTACGGCGGCGGCGCGACGACGACCACGACCGGCCCGGAGAACATCAAGCGCTTCCTGCAGGCCGCCGAAGCGTGGCCGGTTAACGTCGGTTTCTACGGGAAGGGCAACGCCTCCGACCCCGGTCCGCTCCGCGAGCAGGTCGAGGCCGGTGCCTGCGGGCTGAAACTCCACGAAGACTGGGGGTCGACGCCCGAGACGATCAACACCTGTCTCGAAGTCGCCGAGGACGAGGACGTGCAGGTGTGTATGCACACGGACACGCTGAACGAGGCTGGCTTCGTCGAGAACACGTTCGGTGCCGTCAACGGCCGGACGATGCACCTGTTCCACATCGAGGGCGCGGGCGGCGGCCACGCCCCGGACATCATGGAGATGGTCGGCGAGCCGAACATGCTCCCATCGTCGACGAACCCGTCGATGCCGTACACCGACAACACGTTCGACGAGCACCTGGACATGGTAATGGTGTGTCATCACCTCAACCCCGACGTGCCGGAGGACGTGGCCTTCGCCGAGTCCCGCGTTCGCGCGGAGACCATCGCCGCCGAGGACGTGCTTCACGACATGGGCGCGATTTCGATGATGACCTCCGACTCCCAGGCGATGGGCCGGATGGCCGAGGTCATCCCGCGGACGTGGCAGACGGCCTCGAAGATGAAGTCCCAGCGCGGCCCGCTCCCCGAGGACGAGGGGACCGGCGCGGACAACCACCGCATCAAGCGCTACATCGCGAAGTACACCGTCAACCCCGCTATCAGCGCAGGCATCGAGAAGCATGTCGGAACGCTTGAACCCGGCAAGCTCGCCGATATCTGCCTGTGGGACCCTGCGTTCTTCGGCGTCAAGCCGGCGATGACGTTCAAGGGCGGCTTCCCGGTCCACTCGGAGATGGGCGAGGCCAACGGGTCGCTGATGACCTGCGAACCGATTCTCCAGCGCGAACGGGCCGGCGCGGTCGGCAAGGCCAAACACGGTCTCTCGCTTTCGTTCGTCTCCCCAGCGGCCGCCGAAGCCAACGTCGGCGAGGAGTACGGGCTCGATTCCCGTGTCGTTCCAATCGAGGGCGCACGCACGCCCGGCAAGGACGACATGGTGTACAACGACTATTGCCCCGACGACATCGAAGTCGACCCCGAGACCTTCGAGGTCCGGGTCGACGGTGACCACGTCACCTGCGAACCGTCTTCCGAACTCCCACTCGCACAGCGGTACATGCTATGAAACTCACAGCCAAAGAACAGGAACGACTCACGGTCTTTACCGCAGCAGAGGTCGCGCGACGCCGCAAGGAACGCGGCGTCCCGCTGAACCACCCCGAAGCGGTCGCCTACATCAGCGACTGGTGCATCGAGCGCGGCCGGGACGGTCAGTCGGTCGCCGAGATCCGCTCCGGCGCGTCGAAACTGCTGGGCCGCGAAGACGTGATGGACGGCGTCCCGGAGATGATCGACATGATTCAGGTCGAGCCGGTGTTCCCCGACGGTACGAAACTCGTCACGGTTCACGACCCGATTCGCTCCGACAGTGTCGGGTCGGCCGACGACGATGCACCTGAGGGGGAGACGGCGACCGATGGCGGAGACTCAGCGGGGACAGACGAATGAGTCTCACACATCGGGACGTGGCGACGGTCGGTATCGGCGGCCCGGTCGGCTCCGGAAAGACCTCACTGCTGACCGCGCTCGTCCCAGAACTTCGCGAGCAGGGCCTTGACGTGGGCGTCATCGCCAACGACATCCTCACGCAAGAGGACGCCGACGTGCTGCGCGAACGCTTTGCCGGGGTCGTCCCGGAAGACCTCGTCGCCGGCGTCGAGACGGGAGCGTGCCCGCATACGGGCATCCGCGAGGACCCGTCGATGAACCTCCAACAGATCGATTCGTTCCTGGCCGACCACCCGGAACTGGACCTGGTGCTGGTCGAGAGCGGCGGCGACAACCTCGCGGCGACGTTCAACCCCGAACTCGCCGACTACTCGCTGTACGTCATCTCGGTCGCGGAAGGGGAAGACATCCCCCGCAAACGCGGCCCCGGCGTCGTCGATTGTGACCTACTCGTCGTCAACAAGACGGATCTCGCGCCTCACGTCGGCGCCGACCTCGACGTGATGGAGCGAGACGCCGACGAGGTCCGGGACGGACCGGTCGTCTTCACCAACTGCAAGGACGAGACGAACATCGACGAGGTGGTGTCACACGTCCGCGAAGGGGTGCTGTTCGCCTGATGGCCGCCGACGCGCCCCACCCGGCGTTCGAGGGGTATGCGACCGAGGCCGTGCCACAGGCCGCCGTAGGGTCGCCGGGGAAAGACGGCGTGCTCGAACTGACCTTCGAGCGGACGGCCGACGGGACGACTCTGGTCCACGACTACGCGACGGTCCCGTTCCACGTCTCGGGGACGCTGGGGCACGACCCCCATCCCGACGCCGACACTGTCTTCGTCCAGTCGCCGACCGGCGGCATCGCCCAGGGCGATCGCCACGACGTGTCGATAACCGTTGAAGAGGAAGCCATCGCTCACGTCTCGACCCAGAGCTCGACGAAGGTCCAGACGATGACGTGTAACTACGCCGCCGCCGACACGACCCTCAGCGTCGGCACCGACGGCCACCTGGATTACGTGCCTGAGCCGACGATTCTGCACGCCGATTCCCGATACGTGCAGGAACTGACGGTCGACCTGGCCCCCGGCGCGACCGCCGTTGTCAGCGACGTGGTCGTCCCGGGTCGCCTCGCCCGAGGCGAACGGTTCGAGTTCGAACGATACCTCTCCCGCGTGCGCGGGACCGGGCCTGACGGGCTCCTGTTCGAGGACGCAACCCATCTGACGCCGGGAGACAGGGACCCGACAGCACCCGGCGTTCTCGGCGAGTTCACCGTCTACGGGACATCATTCATCCTCGCACCGCACCGCGACGAGGCCGAACTGAGCGACGCCTTACATGCGGCCGTCACAGACGGCGAAGCCCGGGCCGGTGCGACAGCGCTCCCCAACGGGGCCGGCGTCGCGGTCCGTGCTCTGGGCGACCGGGCCGAGACCGTCCAGGCGACGCTCCACGCGGCCTGGGACCACGCCAGACAGGAGTTAGTGGACGCGCCTGCGCCGTCCGGGAGGAAGTACTGATGCTGGTCGCAGACACCTATCTCGGTCACCGTAACGACGATGCCACCGCCGGGGCCGTCGCTACGTCGGACCACGCAACGGTCGTGCTCTCGGACACTGAACGCCAGCGCTCGCGAGTCCGCACTGAGACGACAGACGGCCGGGACCTCGGTATCGTTGTCGCCCGCGACCTCGCGGACGGCGACGTGCTGGAAGCCGAGGACGGCACCCTCGTCGTCGTCGAACTCGCCGCGATCGAGGCCCTCGTGCTCGATTTCGCCGACAGCGAGGTGTCACCGACCGCGGCGCTGGAGCTCGGTCACGCAGTCGGGAACAGACACTGGAACCTCGCGGTCCGCGACCGAGAGGCCCTGTTCCCCGTGACCGACTCGAAGGAACGGATGGAGACGACGGTCGCCGAACTGCTGCCCGCAGACGTGCCGACGCGGTACGAACACGTTCCGCCGACAACGTTCGATGATGAAGGTGTTGACCACACGCACCGCGACGGTACCGGCATGCACGACGGCGGCGGCCACAGTCACGGCGGCGGCCACAGTCACGGCGGCAGCCACGCCCACGACCACGGCGTCCGGACTATCGATGGGGGCGACCAATGAGCGACGCCGCGACGCTCGAATCGTTCCGGCTCGCGGACTCGTTCCTCCCGGTCGGGACCTACACCGTATCGTACGGACTGGAGCAGTTCATTCAGGACGACCGAGTCGACGACGCGGCGGACCTCGAAGCGCTCCTGTCGACGTACCTCCGCCGGCAAGTCGGACCTGCCGAACTCGTCGCGCTCCGGGCTGCACACGCCGCTGCAACCGATGGGAATCTCGAAGCGGTCTGTCGGGCCGACCAGCGGCTTTCGGCCGTGACGCTGGCCGCGGAGTTCCGCGAGAGCGCCAAGCAGTCCGGCGACCGACTGCTCTCGCTCCAGACGGACCTGTGTGACGAGGCGCTCCTGGACCGGTACGCTGAGCGAGTCGTCGCCGATGAAGCCCCCGGCAACTACGCCGTTGTACTCGGCGTTGCGACAGCCCTGGCCGACGTGGCTGTCCGTGACGCCTGCTTGCTGTGCTGTCACGGGTTCGTCACCGGACTGCTGGGCGCAGCCCAGCGCCTCCTCTCGCTCGGCCACACAGATGCCCAGCGAATACTGAATGACCTACAGCCGGTCATCACAGCCGCAGTCGAGGAGAGCGCGGACCGGGGGATAGACGAGATGACGCCGTTCGCCCCACTGGTAGATGTGTTGGCCGCCGAGCACGAACGCGCGGAGCGGCGGCTGTTCGCCAGTTAACGGCCGACCCACGACGGCGGTCCCTTGACACGGAGGCTCCGCGCTGCACTCGGCCATACAAAAATGACGTGACCAGTAGCCAGTTCTGTTATTCGGCACTCGCAACGAGCAGAAACGTCTCCGGTCGCACCGCCTCGAACTCGATTGTGAATCCGTGTTGGCGGAGCGCGTCCGTTGCCTCGGCGGCGGAAAACCGTTCGTCGACGGGCGGGCCGTTGCGACCGCTGCCGGAAGCCGCCCAATCAGCGATGGCGAACGTCCCACCCGAGTTGAGTACCCGTGCGACCTCGTTCAGCGCCCCGTCGCTAGCGAACTCGTGGTACGTCATCGTCGAGAACGCCCCGTCGAGACTGCCGGTATCGAACGGGAGGTCGTCGACCGCACTCGTCACGAGGTCGACGTTGTCAGGGACGCCTTTCTCCCGATAGTAGTCGTGCATCGCTTCCTGGATGTCGACAGCGTACACTGATTCGACGGCCGGTGCGATGTCGTCGGTGTAGAATCCAGTCCCGCTCCCGAGGTCCGCGACCGTCTCGTCACTGTCGGGTGAGAGCGCCCAGTGCAACTCTTCTGCAGAGAGAGAGCGGTACCGTTGCTGAGCGTCTTCGAGTTTGTCGGCCCGGCCGGCGTCGAACGTGTGATACCCCATATTAGAGGTTCTGGAACGCCTCATCGACGATTTCGCCGGTGTCGGCGACGATGTCCGCCATCTCCTCGTTGTCGGGAGCCATCCCGACGAGGCGGGCGATACGCATAATCGAGACGTGATAGACGCGCTGTTGTCCGGGTTCTTCCTCCCAGATGACGACGTTACAGGCCATGAGCGCACCGAGTTTGTTGTCTGTCGCATCGAGAGCGCGGTCAGCGACTTCGGGGTTACAGGCCCCCAACACGTAGTAGGGGTCACGGTCCGCATCGATCTTCTCGTTGAGCATATCGGAGGGCGAGAACTCGACGGGGACACCGAATCCGGCGTCGGTGAACACGTCTCGGACGTGTTCGATGGCGTCTTCGTGACTCATTTCGAGCGTCGCCTGTTGTTCGCCGATGTCTTCGGGGTCGATCTGGCTCGGGTCGATTGGGAGTACCATTCGTGTGTTGTATTGTGCCTACAGAGCAAAGTCTCTTCGGATATGCTGTCGGAGGGGCGGAGCGAATTTTCGAGTTCCGGATCGAGCAGGAGGGTCGTTACTCGTCGATATTGCAACCGTAGCTCGTCGGCGGAGTATGTCTTGTTATGTGGTACTTCGGAAATGATGTGGCTATCAAATGGCTAGTAAAGTACGCCATTACCGACCACTTCCACGGGTACTGAGGCAATTCTACCTGTGAACCCCACACGATAGGCCACACCGACTTGTTGTCATATATGAGACTGGCCTGTCCCGGTTACCGTTTGAGAGAACCGACGGCTGTGATGCCGAGGGTGGGAATCGACTGCTGGTCAGGTCCAACTCTTGACTCTCGTATAGACTCCCGCAGTGCAACTCAGTATTGCAAAGGGTGTACAAAATAAATAAGTCGACCCGGTCCGAATGTCGGAGTGATGACTGACGATCTAGAGGAGATCAGACGACAAAAACTGGACGAGCTTCGTACCCGGGGAGATTCGGGTAGTACCAACGAATCTGAATCAGGAGACCCCTCCGAACCGATTACGGTCGATGGAAAAGCCGAGTTGTCCGACACGACTACCGATCACGACGTGGTTCTGGTCGACTTCTACGCCGACTGGTGTGGGCCGTGCCAGATGCTCGAACCCGTCGTCGAAACCGTCGCGGCCGAGACCGCCACGACAGTGGCGAAAATCGACGTCGACGCGAACCAGGAGCTCGCCGCCGAGTACGGCGTTCGGGGAGTCCCGACGCTGCTTCTGTTTGCCGACGGGGAGCCGGTCGAGCGACTCGTCGGAATGCAGGACGAATCACAACTGCGTGCCGTAATCGAAAAGTACGCGTGATTCGGGCGGTAGCGAGTTTACATGAGAGAAACGGAGGCAAATCCCGTCTCACAAGCGTAGGGGACTCGTAGCGGTTCATCTGGACTCCGTTCTGTAGTCGTTTCTCTCCACAGGCGGGCTCCACGTATAATACCACATAGTATTGTAATATCTGCGAAATACTTTTGCGCACACTGGTTCTATTATAAGATATGACGTTGGTCTTCACCCACCCAGAAACGGTCTGGACGACAGCAAAGGTCGTTAACGGTATATTCGGCCACACATGAGCCCCGCTGCTCCCCTCGCCTACGTTCGAGACCACCGCGAGGAACTGGTCACACTCGCCCTCGACCTCCTGGCGATAGACACGTCGAACCCGCCCGGGGATACGCGTGCGATTGTGACCGATATCGAGGAGTTCCTCGACCCGCTGCCGGTCGACGTCGAGCGGTTCGCAGTCGACCCGGCGAAGCCCAACCTGCTCGTTCGGATTCCCGGCGAGTCGGACCGAACGCTGCTGTACAACGGGCATCTCGATACGGTTCCCTTCGAGGCCGACGCGTGGACTCACGCTCCGCTCGGCGAGCGCGTCGACGACCGCGTGTACGGCCGCGGCGCGACCGATATGAAAGGTGCCGTGGCGTCGATGCTGCTTGCCATCCAGGCTTTCGCCGCAACCGACGCTGAACCGCCTGTCACGCTCCTGTTTGCCTTTGTGAGCGACGAGGAAGTGGGCGGTGACGCCGGCCTTCCCGCGCTGCTGGAGGCCGGGAAACTCGACGCGGACGCGTGCGTGATCGGCGAACCGACCTGCGAGGCGGGCCGGCACTCCGTCACGGTTGCTGACCGGGGCAGCATCTGGTTGACGCTCGAAGCCAGCGGCGAGGGGGCCCACGGTTCCCGGCCGATGCTGGGCATCAACGCGGTCGACCGACTCTACGACGCCGTCGAGACGCTGCGTGACCGCTTTGGCTCTAGACGACTCGATATCGCTCCCGAAGTGGAACCGATCGTCGACGAGTCGGTCGAATACTACGCCCCATCGCTGGGTGAAGATGTCGCGCGGGATCTGTTCCGGTACCCCACGATAAACCTCGGCATTTTCGAAGGTGGCGACGCGGTAAACAGTGTTCCGCAGTCCGCCCGCGCCGAAATCGACATCCGATTGACCGCCGGGGTTGAGACGCCCGACGTACTCTCGGACATCCGGTCCTGTGTCGCCGACTGCGAGGGGATTACGATTACAGATGTCTCCTGGAGCGTCGGGACTGCCGAGGAGTCTGACAGCCCGCTCGTCGAAGCTGTCACGTCGACGGCGGCGGACATCACAGGTGAACGCGTCTTCGGCCGGAGTGCCACGGGCGGCGGCGACGCCAAGACGCTCCGGAACGCGGGTATCCCGACTGTCGAGTTCGCGCTCGGAACCGACACCGTCCACGCCCCCAACGAGTACGTCCCGGTCGATGTGCTTGTCGACAATGCAGCCGTCTACACGAGACTGCCGGCAACGTGGGCGTCACAGACAGCACCGTAGCAGTCCGTTGCGGTGTGATTTTGTCGGCGCGACTGCTCTGGTGGCCAGCGTGCATCGAGTAAGACTTAGGTAGATGTATTGCGTACCTATGGGTATGGAGAACAATATTGGAGCGACTGATAGACTGACCCGCATCGCTGTTGGCCTCGTGCTGGCAGTTGTTGGACTGGCGACGCTCGGCGGTCTGCTGGGCTTCGGAACGACGGTCGGCGCGGTCGCGACACTGCTGGGTGTCGTCCTCATCGCGACTGGCCTCGTCCGGATGTGCCTCCTGTACCGACTGGTGGGTATCGACACGACGGGTTCCCGCTAGGGATGGACCGGTTCCAGAACACCGGCCAGCCCGACTGGGACTGGTGGAGCAAACTCTGGCCGACGCCCGGCGCGACGCTCCGGACACTTGGTGTCGAGTCCGGCGAGTCGGTCGCCGAGGTCGGCTGTGGAAGCGGGTACTTTGCGCTCCCAGCCGCCCGCATCGTCGAGCCCGAGCCGGTGTACGCGCTCGATCTGGATGTGGCCCTCCTCGACGAACTCGAAGATCTCGCCGACCAACAGGGGATCGAGAACGTCGATCCGATCCACGGCGATGCCCGGAACCTACCTTCGGCGCTCCCTGCCCGCGTCGACACGCTCGTGGTGGCAAACACGTTGCACGGCGTCGACGACCAGCCAGGCTTTATTCGGCAGGCATTCCGGGCGATTGAGGCTGGCGGGAGCCTACTCGTCGTGAACTGGCACGACCGTCCGCGCGAAACCACGACCGTTGCAGGCGAACCGCGAGGGCCGCCGACAGCGCTTCGGATGACACCCGAGGAAACCGAGGACGCAGTGCTCTCGGCGTCGGAGTTCACGCTTGAGCGGCAGGTCGAACTCCCGCCGTACCACTACGCCCTCGTGTTTACCCGATAGAGATAGCGGCGCGCTCCCGGCGGTTCCGTACTCGCCGTACGTTCGATACGCTTGCTCCACTGCGTCGGACCCATCTTTTTCACAATCTTGGAATTTTCGCACAATACTAATACGGGTGAGCCCCAACTACCACCTGTGAGACTCCCATGACTGACATCGAACCTGACGAGACCGTCGACGCCCGAGGCGCGGCCTGTCCCGGTCCGCTGATGGACCTCATCGGACAGATCCGAGATGCCGAAGCCGGTGACGTGGTTCGGCTCCTGAGCGACACCGACCAGTCGCTCACCGACGTTCCGGAATGGGCCGAAGAGGCCGGCAACGAACTGCTCGCCGTCAAGGAACTCGACGACCACAACGCGTTCTACGTGGAGAAAGCATGACCGAGCACGTCGTCATCGTCGGTGGCGGGACCGGTGGCACCGTCCTCGCGAACGACCTCGCCGACCGACTCGACCCTGAACTTGACGCCGGCGACGTCCGAATCACGCTGGTCAACGACGGGCCTGACCACGTGTACAAGCCGGTCTGGCTGTACGTGCCGTTCGGACAACGTGAACCGGACGACGGTCGGCGACCGCTCGACGAGCTCGTCGGCGACGCCGTCGACCTTCGAATCGACCGCGTGACCGAAATCGACACCGAAGCCCAGCGACTGCAGTTCGACGGCACTGCCCCGTCAGTCGGCTACGACTACCTCGTGCTGGCGACCGGGTCGACGCTAGAGCCCGAACAGATTCCTGGCCTCGCGGACGGCGGGCACGATTACTACAGCGAGTCGGGCTCGACCGCCCTCCGTGACGAACTGCTTGGGTTCACCGAGGGGCACCTCGTGTTGAGCGTCATCGGCTCGCCGCATATGTGTCCGGCGGCGCCACTCGAATTCGTCTTCATGACCGACGACTGGTTCCGCGAGCGCGGGCTCCGCGACGAGGTCGACATCACCTACACGTACCCGATCCAGCGCGTCCACGGCAACCCCCAGATCGCCGAGTGGGCCCGGCCGATTATGGACGAACGCGACATCGAGGTCGAGACGTTCTTCAACGCCGAGGCGGTCGACCCGGACTCGGAGACGCTCGTCTCGATGGAGGGGACCGAACTCGACTACGACCTCCTCGTGACGATTCCGCCCCACGGCGGTATCGACCTCATCGAGGAGGCGGGGCTTGGCGACGACGGCTGGGTCGACGTCGACAAGCACACGCTCGAAGCCGCGGCCGCCGACAACGTTTACGCGCTCGGTGATACCGCCGACACCGGCGTCCCGAACGCGGGCAGCGTCGCCCACTACCAGGCCGGCGTCGTCGGGCAGCGCCTCGCCAGTGAAATCCGCGGCCGTCCGGCAACAGCGACCTACGACGGGAAGACGCTGTGTTTCATCGAAACGGGGATGCACGCGGCGTCGTTCGTCGAGTTCGACTACGAGAACCAGCCGTCGCCTGCACCGCCCTCCGAGAAACTCCACTGGTCGAAACTGGCGTACAACGAGTCCTACTGGCTCACCGCACGGGGGTTGCTCTGACCATGTCCGGAGAGCAGGTCTCCGAGCAGACCGATCTCGAAGCGGCGATCCAGCAGAACCCCGAAGCCGTCGCCGAGTTCGTCGAACATCTCGACGCCGTCAACGAACTCCTGGACGTCCTCTCGCTGGGCGAGAGTGCGCTCTCCGACGAGATGGTGCGTGAGCTCTCTGCCACGGGCTCGACGCTCGCCGAGTCCGCAGACGGGCTTGCGACCGACGAGACCGTCGCCCTGGCCGAGACCGTCGGTGAGAACGGCGACGAGTTGCAGGACGCGCTCGAAACCCTGCTCGCGCTCCAGCGAAGCGGCACGCTCGACGAACTGGCCGAACTCGCCGAAGTCGGCTCGCTGGCGACCGCCGCGCTCGACGACGAGATGGTCACGTCGCTGGCCGGTACTGGTGCCGCGCTCGGCGAAGTCGCACAGACGGCTGCGGACGACGACACCCGCGACGGTATCGAGACGCTACTGGCGAGCCTCGGTGAAGCGGAGCGCGAACCGGCCGAGCCGGTCGGTCCCGTCGGATTGCTTCGCGGGCTACGCGACCCGGACGTTCAGTACGGGCTCGGTTACTTGCTGGCGCTTGCCGGCGCAGTCGGCCGTGAGCGCGCCGAGGGAAAGACAGAATAGTTGTCCGCCGCAGCTACCTGTACGCGATTAGTCGTTTCAAACGAGAAGTTGGATATCGGCGTCAGCCATATCCTGAAGCGCTGTCGCAGCGCCGACGCCCGTGGTGACGCCGTCGTAGAAGTCGTCCTCGTCGTAGTCCATCAGATCGATGGTCATCTGACAGGCCTGGAACTCCACACCCATGTCGAGGCTCGTCTCCAGCAGCTCCTCGATGGTGGCGGTGTCGTTGTTCGCGATGCGCTTTTCCATCATCTTCGTCGTTACGCGGTCCATGCCGGGAATCGCGGCGACCGCGTTCGGCATCGGCATGTTCGGGTTCCCGACGGAGCTCAGTTTGAGGTTTTTCGAACGCTCCTCGTGGAGGATATCTAACCCCCAGAACGTGTGGAAGACGGTCACCTCGTAGCCGAACGCAGCGGCGGTGCTGGCGAGGATGAGCGGCGGGTACGCCATGTCCAGCGTCCCCTTCGTCGCGATGATGCTCATCTTCTTCGTGTCGTCCTCACTGGTAGCCTCCGCGAGCGCGTCTTCCAGCTCGTCCACGCGAGCGGCCAGTTCCGCACGCGAGGGCGTGTCGTCGGACGGCGCGTCTGGTGTGTCCGTGCTCATCGTTACTCCGTCTTGCGGACGTAGTGCTTGTACACGTCGTCGCCCTCTTCCTGATCGACGAGTTCGACGCCCGCAGTGCCGGCGGCCCAGCCGTCGATGTCGCTCATACTCCCGGGGTCGGTCGCCAGCACTTCGAGGACGTCACCCTCGGCGAGGTCGTCGATAGCCGACTTCGTCTTCACCACTGGCATGGGACACGATGCACCTTTCACGTCGAGCGTCTCCGCGATATCGAATTCAGCGTTCATTGGTTATTCGCTCCGTTGAGTTGTCTTGGAGCTAACGCACAATACCGCCCGGCCAAGTAAAAGATTGTCGATTCTTGTAAGTTCAGCAAACAACTACTGATCAGATTTCCGGCCTCAAGTGCCCTAATATGCTAATTCAGGCTATATTTAATTTACTCGTGGGTTTATTTGGCCAATAGTATTGTTTAGAATGTGGACTACTATGCAAATGCTTTTGTGCGTCCGCCCGGTAGAAACGAGTGCACAAAATGAACGCTGACGACTTTCCGACGCCGGACGCCGACGTAGAAACGACCGATCCGGAATCGCTCAAAGACCGCATCGACGCCGGTGAGAACGTGACGCTTCTCGACGCGCGTATGCAATCGGACTACGACGAGTGGCGTATCGACGGTGAGAACGTCACCTCGCTCAACATCCCATACTTCGAGTTCCTCGAGGACGACATCGACGGCGACGTCCTCGCTCAGATCCCCGACGACCACGAAGTGACTGTCCTGTGTGCGAAAGGCGGCGCAAGCGAGTACGTCGCGGGCACGCTCGCGGAACACGGCTACGACGTCAACCATCTCGAAGACGGCATGAACGGATGGGCGAGCATCTACGAGGCCGTCGAAGTCGAACGCTACGACGGCGCCGGCACGCTCCTCCAGTACCAGCGCCCGTCCTCTGGTTGTCTCGGCTATCTCCTCTACGACGACGGCGAAGCCGCTATCATCGACCCGTTGCGCGCGTTCACCGACCGCTACCTCGACGACGCCGCTGAACTCGGTGTCGACCTGCAGTACGCCCTCGATACGCACATCCACGCCGACCACATCTCCGGTGTTCGTAACCTCGACGCTGAGGGCGTCGAGGGCGTCATCCCGGAGGCCGCTGTCGACCGCGGCGTCACCTATGCTGACGACCTGACGACCGCCGAGGACGGCGACACGTTCCAGGTCGGCGACGCGACTATCGAGACAGTCTCCACGCCCGGCCATACGACCGGGATGACCTCTTATCTCGTCGACGGAAGCCTGCTCGCGACCGGTGACGGGCTCTTCATCGAGAGCGTCGCTCGCCCCGACCTCGAAGAGGGCGACGAGGGCGCGCCTGAAGCCGCGCGTATGCTCTACGAGTCGCTTCAAGAGCGCGTGCTGACCCTGCCCGACGACACGCTGGTCGGCGGCGCGCACTTCAGCGACGCGGCCGAACCCGCCGAGGACGGCACATTTACCGCCCCAATCGGTGCGCTCGTCGAAGAGATGGACGCGCTCACCGTGGACAAGGACGCGTTCGTCGAGCTCGTCCTCTCGGATATGCCGCCGCGGCCGGCCAACTACGAGGAGATTATCGCGACGAACCTCGGGCAGAACGCCGTCGACGATGAGGAAGCATTCACCCTGGAACTCGGGCCGAACAACTGCGCCGCTAGCCAGGAATCCCTTGCGGGTGACTAACGACGCCAATGGTGATTGAGGCACTTCCACTGCAGGCAACCGCCGAACTGTTTCCGAACGGCATCAGTCGCTACGCCGTCGGTGGCTTGCTGGTGGGGCTCGGGACTGTCGTCATCTACCTCGGAACCGGCATCAGCGCCGGCGCGAGCACGTTTTTGGAGTCGACGCTGTCGTACGTCTCGGACCGGTCCCGGTTCCAGCAGTACGTCAGCTCCCGTGACTGGCGCGTCGTGTTCACGCTCGGCATCATCCTCGGGGCGGCCGTGTACGCGGTCGTCTATCAGGGCGGCGCGTGGACCACGGACGTCCAGCCGTGGCGACTCCTCCTCGGCGGGGTATTCGTCGGCATCGGGACACGCGTCGGCAAGGGCTGCACGTCAGGCCACGGCGTCTGTGGCGTCGGCTCGGCGTCGAAAACGTCGATCGCCGGCGTCCTGACGTTCCTCGCCGTCGCCATCATCACCGCACAACTGGTTTCGGCACTGGGGGTGAGTCCGTGAGCTGCGAGACACGAGCGGAGCAAGAGTCTGAAGCGAGCGACCGGGAGCGACCGGAGGGAGCGACACATGAGTGACGACCGCCACCCCGCGTTCATGCCGCTGATTCTCGTCGGCGGGCTCATCTTCGGGTTCGGACTCGCGTACAGCCACATGGCGCGCCCGGAAGTCGTCCTTGACTTCCTCCAATTCGAGGACTTCGGGCTGGTGTTCGTGATGTTCGGCGGCGCTGCCGTGACAGGGGTGGCCTTCGTTCTCGCACCCCGCCTCCTCGGCCGCGCGCCGCTGACCGGAGACACCTTCGAACGGCGTCTGAAGTCCTTCGACCGGAACGTCCTGGTCGGCGGTGCCATCTTCGGCGTCGGCTGGGGACTGTCCGGTATCTGTCCGGGGGCCGCCTACGCGAGCCTCGGTATCGGTAACGTCACCATCCTCTGGGCGCTCGCCGGGATGTTTCTCGGCGCATATCTCCAGGGCTACTGGCGAACCCGGAGCGAGACCCGCGATACAGCCGTGACGGGCGCAGACTAACCGTTCGCGGGCGTGTGTGTCGGCTGTGAGGTGAACGGCGTTGACCGCTCACTCGAGGGCAGTTTTTGCCGGATCGTGCATGCATTTGTGCGAACCGTACACAAGTCTTATTACCGCGTAGTGGCTACAGAACAGTGATAACGATGCCAGATTCGATGTCTGAACAACTCCGCCGGGATATGCAGTGTGAGGGGCTGTTAGAGTGTTTCCACGGGCTCAAAGAACTCGACAAGGAGTGCTTTCGAGCGCTCGTCGAGGCTGACGAACCACTGACCGTCGACGAACTCGCCGAGGCAGTCGACCGGGAGCGCTCGACCGCGTATCGCGCCGTCCAGCGACTCCTCCAGACGGGCTTTATCGAGAAAGACCAGATCAACTACGACCAGGGCGGCTACTACCACGTCTACTCGCCGACGGACCCGTCCCAGATCGCAGACGAGATGCAGCGCATGCTCAACGACTGGTACGCGAAGATGGGCCAACTGATTCAGGAGTTCGAGAACAAGTACGAACAGTCCGAGTCCTCGGCCCCGACTGTCGAGAGCTAACGCCGCCGTTCTCTCTATTACACTCTGTAGCTCACGAGCCGAGCCGATTTCTGCGCCTGCGCGAATAGATATCCCGCTACCACTGGCTTGCAAATAGTGTTTCACAGTATTGTATATTTTGTGCAAACCTTTATTTGGCGCTGACGCGTATAGTCTGTTGATGGCAACTGATACTGCATCCGACGCCGGGACGACTACGACGGACGAACCGCTTCACATCGACGGAACGGACCATCTCGACGATGTCGTCGACAAGCACGACGTCGTCCTCACGGATTTCTATGCCGACTGGTGTGGCCCGTGCCAGATGCTCGAACCGATCGTCGAGACGCTGGCCGCAGAGACCGGCGCGACCGTCGCCAAAGTCGATGTCGACGCGAACCAGCAACTCGCACAGTCGTACGGCGTCCGGGGCGTGCCGACGCTCATCCTGTTCGCCAATGGCGAGCAGGTAGAGGAAGTCGTCGGCCTGGAAGGAGAAGAAGCGCTCCGAGCGCTCATCGAATCCTACGCTGAATAAGGCCATATCTGTAGACGATACCTCGTATATCGACTTATTCACTGCCCGGGTGGCACTGATTAATAAACACTTGGTGCGAGTTCAGCGCCGTCGCACGCACCCATTCATAATATATTAGTGGGGGTGCTATTACGCTACGTAATGACGAAAGCAGCCATCATCATCCTCGCAGGGACAGAGGGACACGAGGATCTCGGCCGGCTCGCAAACGGCCTCGAAGCCGCAAAGGAGTTCGCAGAGAACGACGAGGACGACCTCGAACTCATCTTCGACGGGGCCGGAACGCAGTGGATTCCGGAACTCGAAGACGAGGACAGCGACTACCACGAACTGTACCAGACCGTCAAAGAGGATACGGCCGTCTGTGACTACTGTTCCGGTGCGTTCGGCGTGGAAGACGCCGTCGCCGACTCCGGACTCGTCACGCTGGACGAGCACGACGGCCACCCGAGCATTCGCTCGCTCGTCGACGACGACTACGAAATCATCACGTTCTGATCCCGGCAGCAAACCGGTCACCTTCGAACCCACCGTGGCGAAACACGATGCGGCTTTATCCAGGGCCGTGTAAGTACTTCGCAAGAACCACTCCCCGGCCCGGAATCGGTTCCGGGCCGCCGTGGGAGTCGCACAGGACAAGATACCATATGATTCTGCCAGCCTCGTGGACAATGGTCGTGATAGTGACGGCCATCGTCCTTGTCGCTGGGGCGACAAACGGACTTGCTGGCTTCGGCTTCGCCGTCGTCGGGACGATGGCGCTTGCGACGGTCATCGACCCGGCGACCGCCGTCGTGTTCATGATTCTCCCTATCCTCGCAGTCAACGTTTCACTGGTTCGGGACCTCTCACGGCGTGAACTGCGTACCTGTAGCCAGCGGTTCGGACCGCTCATCGCTGCGGCGCTGGTCGGGACCGTTGTCGGGATGGCTGTACTCGACAGGCTCCCGGAAGCGCCGCTCCGTGTCGGACTCGGCCTGCTGACCCTGGGGTTTGTGGCGACCGCCCAGCAGCGGGTGCCGCTTCCCGGATGGGTGTCAGTGGGCAACAGCGACCTCGGGAAGACACCGCTTGCGATGGTCGGCATCGGCGGCGTTTCGGGGGCGCTGTTCGGCGGAACGAACGTCGGCGTCCAGCTCGTCGCGTATCTCCGGAGTTTCGACCTCTCGCACAGCGTGTTCGTCGGCGTCGTCGCGCTGGTGTTTCTGGGACTTAGCGTCACGCGGGTCGCTTTTGCCGGCGTCTTCGGGCTCTATCCCAGCGCGGTTGTCGCTGGAACGTCCGTTCTCGCAGCCGTGCCGGCCGTTGCCGGTGTCGCAGTCGGGAAGCGACTCAGGACCGCTGTCAGTGACCGGGTCCGTCGAGCCGCCGTTTTGACATTACTTTCAGTTATCGGTATCAGGCTGGTCGCCAGTGGTCTTGGAATCGTGTAGGAGTCAAGTCAGCATCTCCTCGACCACATTCGGTCGTGAAGACGCTGGTGACGGTCGACCATGGAGAGGGGACAGACCGACTGGCTGGTTCGAATCCGTCCCGGACACAATCGCTTCCAGTAGCCCACGCAGTTACCCGACCCTCACGCAATCATTAGTACCGCAGCGATACGAGGGTCTGTATGACGGACCCGTTCGTAGTCATCGGTGGCGACGCGGCCGGACTGAGCGCCGCGAGCAAGTTCACCCGTGAGGCACCGGACCGTGACGTGATTGTCTTCGAGAAAGGGGAGTGGGTATCCTATGCCCACTGCGGGACGCCCTACTACGTGAAAGGAACTGTCGAGCGGCTGACGGACCTTCTCTCGCTGTCGCCCGAGAAGGCGTCTGAGCGCGGTATCGACCTCCGCCGAAACCACGAAGTCGTCGGCGTGGACACCGACGCAGAAACGGTCACCGTCGCCCACGACGGTGGGACGTTCAGCCAGCCATACAGCGACCTGCTGGTCGCGACGGGCGCACACGCGGTGACCGGGCCGATACCGGGGGCGGAACTCGACGGCGCGTTCACGATGCACGGTCTCGATTCGGCCGCCGCGGTCCGCGCCGCGCTTTCTGAGCCGGGCGACTCCGCCGTCGATACGAGTATCGAGTACGTCGATACAGCACTCGTCGAGAAGTACGCCGACTGGGAGCCACCGGAGCGAGTCGCTATCGTCGGCGGCGGCTACGTCGGCGTGGAGATGGCCGAAGCGTTCCGAGCCCACAACGTCGAGACCCATCTCTTCCAGCGGTCAGGCCACCTCCTGCCGCCGTTTGGGGAAGCAGTTGGCGAGCGCGTTGCCGATCACCTCCGGGAACAGGGCGTGACACTGCATCTGAACACCGCCGTCGAGGAACTCGTCGGCGACGAGGGCGGGCGCGTCGCGTCGGTCGCTCACGACGGCGGTATCACCGACGTAGACCTCGCGCTTGTCGGTATCGGCATCAAGCCGAACACCGCCATCGTCGAAGACACACCGGTCGAACTCGGGGCCTCCGGTGCGATAGCGGTCGACGAGTACGGTGCGACGAGTGTCGACGGCGTCTACGCCGCCGGGGACTGTGCCGAGGACAGCCACACCGTGACTGGCGAGCCTGACTGGGTCCCACTCGGACTGACCGCGAACCGGGCCGGTCGCGCAATCGGGCAGACCGTCGCCGGCGACCCCTCGCCCGTCGGAAACATCGCCGGGACAGCCGTCGTGAAGGCGTTCGACCTCGAATGCGGTCGCGTCGGCCTCCTCGACCACGAGCAGGCCAGCGCTAACGGCTTCGACCCGGTGTCGAAGACAGTCACGGCCGGCTCCCGGTCGGGGTACTACCCCGGCGGCGACGACACCGACGTGACGCTCGTCGCCGACCGGGAGAGCGGTCGCCTACTGGGCGGCGCAATCGTCGGGGAAGACCGGGCGGCGATACGTATCGACACGCTCGCGACGGCCATCGAGGGGGACATGACCATCGACGAACTCGAACGGCTGGACCTGGCGTACGCGCCGCCGTTCAGCCCCGTCTGGGACCCGGTGCTGGTCGCCGCCAAAGTGCTCAGCGGACAACTGGATTGAGAGCGGTACGGTAGACGGCTTTTCGAGAGGAGCGGCCCAACGATAGCCAATCACTTCCGGGGCAAAGGGCCGCCCGGTCTCCGTCTGCAGGCGCACGCCTGGCGGAATCGGCAACGAGATGTGGAACCCAGACCGAACGGCCGGTACTACCGGATCGGAGCGTCACAGGCGTTTCACACCGCTGGCGACAGCGAGGTACAGTGGCAAGGCGAGTAAGAGGATGCCGCCAATCAACCCCCAATCAGTGAGTCTGAGCGGGACCGTCCCGAAGTAGACGTTGAGGGGGGTGTACAGCACGGCGAGTTGCAGGAGTATCGACCCGCCTACTGCGGACGCCAGCCACCGATTCGACAGCGTCGGTGTCTCGCGGAGCCAGCGGATCACGTACAGCTTCTCGAATTCGAGGAACACGAACCCGGTGAATATCATCGTCATCGCGTACGGCGTGACTGCGGGTGCGCCGGCAAGCGTGACCAGTAGCAGGCCGAGCATCACAGTTGTCGAGATGACGCCTGTACCCCCGATGAGCGCGAGCATATCGTGGTCGACGATGCCGCGATCCGGGTCTCTGGGCGGTCGCTGCATCACGTCATCGCTTTTGGGGTCGGCCCCGAGCGCAAGCGCTGGCAGACCATCGGTCAGTAGATTAATCCACAGCAACTGGACCGCCGGCAGGACGAGGTAGCCAAAGAGCGAGGCGATAAAGACGATGGCGACTTCGGCCACGTTGGCACTCAGCAGATACCCGACGAACTTCCAGACGTTGTCGAAGATCGCTCGTCCCCGCTCGATTGCCCGCTCGATTGTCGCGTAGTTATCATCCAGCAGGATAACATCGCTGGCCTGTTTGGCCACGTCAGTCCCGCGGACGCCCATCGCGACGCCGATGTCGGCGTTTTTCAGCGCCGGTGCGTCGTTGACCCCGTCGCCCGTCATTGCGACGGTGTGCCCGTTCGCCTGTAGCGCCTGCAGAATCCGGACCTTGTGCTCCGGAGACGTGCGTGCGAACACGTCGACCGACTCGACGCGGTCGCGGAGCGCTTCCTCGGAGCATTCCTCGACGTCGCGGCCTTCCATCACGCGCTGCCCCAGACCGAGTTCTCCGGCGATGGCCGCGGCGGTCCGGACGTTGTCGCCAGTTACCATCTTCACGGCCACACCTGCACGCTCGGTCGCCGCAATCGCGTCGGCGACCTCCTCGCGGGCCGGGTCGATCATGCCGACCAACCCGGCGAAGATCAGGTCGGCACTGACATCGTCGGCCTCGCCAGTTGTGTCGTTCCGTTCTACCACGGTGGGATCTTCCGTGTACGCCACTGCGAGCACCCTGAGCGCGTCGTCAGCGAACGCACCGACCTGCTCTCTGATCTGCTCGGCTCTGTCGGGCGTCAGGTCCGCCGGGCCGGTATCGGTGAGGACGCGGGAGCACTTCGAGAGGATTACTTCGGGTGCGCCTTTTACGTAGACCGTGTCATCGTGAACAGTGCCCATCCACTTGCGCTCCGACGAGAACGGAATCTCGTCCGTTCTCGGGTGCTTTTCGCGGAGGCGTTCGACGTCGATTCCGGACTCGTCAGCCGCCATGACGATGGCCTGCTCCGTCGGGTCCCCCGCTTCGAGCGTCGCATCGCTACACAGTGTCCCGGCGCGGAGCACCGTGGCAACGCGGTCCGGCAGGGGTTCACCCTCTATTTCGTCACTGTCGACGACAGCGTCGTTGACCCAGATCCGACTGACTGACATTCGCCCCTCGGTCAGCGTCCCGGTCTTGTCGGTGCAGATGACATCGACGGAGCCCAGCGCCTCGACGGCGGGCAAGCGCCGCACGAGAGCGTTCTCGTCGGCCATTTTCCGGACACCGAGGGCCAGCGTTAGCGTCACAACCGCCGGGAGTCCCTCGGGGACCGCGGCCACAGCGAGCGAAATCGCGGTGAGTGCCGCCTGGATCAGTTCGGTCCCCCGGAAGACGAGGAGTGGAACCACGAGGGCAGCAAGTACCATCACGCCGATGCCGAGCGTCCGGCCTAACGTGTCGAGTTCCGTCTGCAGTGGTGTGTCAGTCTCCTCCGTTCCTGCGAGTTGGCGGGCTATGGCGCCGACCTCAGTGTCCATCCCGGTCGCCGTGAGGACGGCAACGCCCGAACCGCGCGTGACGTTGGTGCCCTTGTACACCATCGGTTCTCGCTCCGCGAGCGGTGCGTCGAGGTCCACCGGGTCGGTTCCCTTCGAGACCGGCGTGCTCTCTCCAGTGAGCGCCGCTTCGTCGACCTCCAGGGACTGACAGCCGATCAGTCGACCGTCGGCCGGAACGACGTCGCCGCTTTCCAGTTCGATAACGTCGCCCGGAACGAGTTCGGTCGCGTCGACCTCGACGGACTGCCCATCGCGTCTGACTGTCGCGGTTGGGGCGGTCAGTTCCCGCAAGGATTCGAGCGTCCCCTCTGCGCGGTAGTCCTGGACGAAGCCGAACAGGCCGTTCCCGACCACGATCACGGCTATCAGGACTGCGTCGACAGCGTGTCCCGCCCACACGGACAGTATCGCGGCCGCAACGAGAACCCAGATAAGGGCGCTGTCGAACTGGGCGATAGCGATGTCGAGTGGTGTCCGTTTGCTCCCCTGCGTTATCTCGTTCTCGCCGTGTCTGTCACGCCGCGTTCGGGCTTCCGACGCCGACAGCCCATCAGATTCGCTGTCGAGCCCCGAAAGAGCGTCGGCAGTCGATTGTGTGTGGGCGGCTTCGGACATGGAGGGTACTCTACCGCTATGTTGATATGAGTTCGCCTATTCAGTACAGCGGTTCTTCTTCGAGTCGGTACTGCGGAGAACCGTCCGCCCTAGGATTCGGTCCGTCCGGTTAGCTCATCCGGTACGAGGCGGTAGAACTCGAAGTCCACTTCGCGGAGGGGGCGTTCGAAGATGTCGACCATGGGCATATCGACGTGTTCCAGTCCTTCCAGTGTTTCCGTCTCGATCCCCTCCTGTTCGACATCTTCGAGCCGACCGCTCGCGACTACGCTTTGCCATCCCGCATCCGTCTCGTGATAAGTCACGAACGTCGCCGCGCGGTCGTCGAGTTCTCCCTTCGACCGCTCTACACCGACCGCTAGCCGGAAGTAGAATGTGGTGGTAGGCGCGTCGTACCCGTACGAAACCGGGACTGAATGCGGCGGCGCGTCGCCGGCGGCGAGCGAGAGGACGCCCGTCCCCCCGTTGTCCAGAAACGCGTCCCGTTCCTCGTCCGTCATCGTAACCGGGTTGTCCGCAGCCATGGGTAGTGTCACGACAGGAACAGTAATAAGTGCATGGTCGTGTCGGTCTGACTGTCGCCTCGCCGGGGACACGGGCGCACCCAATCAGACGCTGACAGACAGGAAGACGCGTTCCTGTCTTCAGGCCTCGTCACCGCGCTGGTCTCGGGCGTTGACTGCGAGTACAGGCATATCGGCGTGTCTGATGATCCGTTCTGTCGTGCTTCCCACGAGGAACCGGTTGAGACCGGTCCGACCGGCCGTCCCCATGGCGATCAGATCGATGCCGTTCTCGTCAGCGTACTCAAGGATATCTGCCGCCGGGAATCCACTGACGACCCGTGTGACAGTTTCCACTCCGGATTCGCGTGCTCGTGCCGCAATCCGCTCTGTCACTTTCTCCCCTTGGGACTCCAGGGTCTCGATCAGGTCTTTCGGTAGCGTGTATTCGGAGCCGGTTGCGATATTGCTGAGGTTGACGACGTTCAGTGCGTGAACGCGGGCGTCGAACTGCGCCGCAATCTCGCATGCGGGCTCAACTGCGGCCGCTGCAGGTGTGCTTCCGTCCGTCGGGACGAGGATATCGTCGTAGGGAGCGGTGTCGCGACTTCGGTCGGTTGCACGGACGGTGAGAACAGGGACGTCGGCCTGCCGAACGACGCTCTCTGTCACGCTCCCGGCGAGATATCGCCCGACGCCTGTGCGGCCGTGCGTTCCCATCGCAATCAGGTCCACGTCGTGGTCGTCGCGGTATGCGCAAATCTCGTCAACTGGATCTCCCTTGCGGATAGTCGTCTGAATCGCTCCGGCGGCGTCCACCGCGTCCGTGATAGCCGCGACTGTTTCTTCGGCGTCGGCCGTCATGCGGTCGAGTGTCTCGTCTTCGAGATCGTCGCCGCTGAACGGCCCGCCTGCTGTTCGCGTGTCGATGACAGCGATGACGTGCAGGCTCGCGCCGAACGCACGGGCCAGCGCTGCCCCGTGCTCGGCGGCCCGGGTCGCGTGTTCGCTGCCGTCAGTCGGGACCAGAATTGAATCGAACATTGCTGTGTTTACGAATTGTTGCTGTCAGTAAATAAACTGTAGTCGCGATTCTCACGCTATTAGAAATCCGGCGGCTGAGATCGGCGTCTCGAATAGTTAGACTGCGTTGCCAGCAGTTCTCGTCGGTACACCTCCCAAAGTATGAGGGGAAGGCGTAACAATCGTACAGTTATTACCAGATTGTGTCAAGATATATTCGTTTGAAACCGATATGAGAGCTGCTACTGACTGTCCCACTGAGGGGCTTCAGCAGACTTTTGTGGACCACCGCCGGTTTGCACCTCTTCCGCCTCGCCCCAGCCACCGGCATCGACTATGCTGAAGAGTTCGCGCCAGTTTTCCTCGTCCGCACTTTCGGGGAGTTGGCCGCGGAGGTCCTGAAAATCGGCGGCCGGGACCGCCGTATGCATCAGGTCAACAACGACGCGTGCGTGGTACGCTGCGTCCGACGGTTCAACCCCTTCTATTTCGGCGACACGGTCGACGAACTCCGTCCAGTCAAACCGCTGCCCGTGGTCGCGGACGGCGCCGGTCATATACCACTTGATTTCCATCGGGAGGGAGGCAGCGAAGTCCGCGGCGTTCTCCGCGGGAATGCGCTGTCCCAGGGGTAGCAGTGTCGCGCGGGTCGCCCGAACGGCCTCACCAGTACCGGGTAGTTCAAGCCTGTGCTGTATCTCGCCGGTGAACTCATCGAAGTCCATGTATTCGTGTTGGTAGTGCAACAATATAGCGTCCGGTGGGACTTCTCACTGGCTGAAAACCAGCGGGCATACGTACTACCGTCCGACGAGTATCGGCCGACTTCGGCGATATAACAGTATCTGTGCCGTATTGTGAACAGCCACTCCCTCTGAGAAGTCCGCTCTACTTTTTTAGCGTGGGGTTGCATTCGTGATACGTAACCGGATGATCAGACGCGACCTATGACAATCGAACAATTAGAAGAGTACGGACTCGAACAGATGGACGACGAAGCGATTCGGGAATTCCTCGCCACACACTCGACCGGAGTCTTGGGGCTTCCGACGGCGGATGTCCCGTATCTGCTGCCGTTATCGTACGGCTTCGACGACGGAGCCTGCCTCTATTTCACCTATCTCCTCGGCGAATCGAGTCGGAAAGCGGAACTGACTGAGCGAGCCGGCCGTGGCCGGTTTCTCGTCTACGACATCGACACGGCGTTCGAGTGGCAGAGCGTGATGCTTGCCGGCGATATCAGCAGTGTGCCTGAGGACGACTGGTCGGATATCACGGCGATGACACAGAACGCCTGGCGACCCAACACGCTCCAGACGGCCACCACCTCCGGCGGGGTCGCACTCTACGAGTTCGAGATAACGGACCTTGCCGGTATCCGACAGACCGGACTGGCACCCGACTTCCGGGAGAACATCGAACCGTGATTGCCACCGACTTGGGGAGGAAATGGCGGTTTAGCCGTTGTAAATACGATACGCGCCACCTCCGAAAATCGAACGGATCGATATGTGGACGGGTTCCCAATACAACAATAGATTATTAGCTTGTGATAATGGTCAGCGGATTGAAATAGGAAGCGGTGCATTCTTTTAGTATGTACGACACGATTGTGGTCGCGACCGACGGCAGTGCTGACGCGAACCGCGCAGCGACACACGCGCTCGAACAGGCCGAGCAACACGGTGCCGAGCTTCACGCCGTCTTTGTTGTCGATACGGACCGACACGCCGAGCCAGCCCTCAGTAGTATGGAACTGGAGACCATCGAAATCGAGGAATGGGGGAACGATGAACTCGCAGAGGTCGCCGAGAGAGGTGACGCGCTCGGCGTCGAGGTCACCACTCGCTGCTGTCACGGGAAACCGTACGTGGAGATCATCAGTTACGCCGACGAGGTCGACGCTGACCTGATCGTGCTCGGATACCACGGCCATTCTCACACGAAAACTGGTCAAATGGGAAGCGTGACCGACCGAGTCGTCCAGAACGCGGGACGACCGGTGCTGGTGGCTACCTGAGAGAGTGACACAGAGACCCTTTCAAACGGGCATACACCGGCGGAACTGTCTCAGAGCACTCACCTCGGCGTAAGAGTCAGGCGCAGCAACGACTGCGACCGAAACCGATTCCAGTGTCACCGTCTGATCTATGATCTGAGCGATGCTCCAACCGACGGCTGACTGGATTAGTCCCGGTCAATCCGCAATGTTGATCGCCGTGCTGGGACTCGCTACGCTCGGAACGCTGGCGCTGTTTTTCGTCGCGGCGGCCAGTACACACCGACGCCGGTCGCGGCCGTACGTTCTGTTGACTGTCGCTATCGGGTTGCTGGTCCTTCGGTCCGTGGTCGGCATCGGGACTGTACTCGGGGCTGTCCCGATGGTAGTACATCACCTCACCGAACACGGGTTCGACTTCCTCATCGCGCTGCTGGTGCTGAGTGCGATCTATTCGGTCGCGCCGCCGAGCGTCCCCGACTGACCGGCGTTTCGACGCTCGCACCACGAACCATTTGGTGTCGTCTAGTGTACTATCTAGTATGTCTGACTATGCACCAGCCCTGACACGCCGGCACTTCATCGTCGGGACCGCGACAGTCGTGTCGCTCTCGGGGTGTCTGGGGACCAGTGAAGAGATGAAACCGGTCGCCATCGAGAGCGGACAGAACTGTGACCAGTGTGGGATGGTCATCGACCAGCACCCGGGTCCAGTCGGCCAAACGTACTATCAGGACAACACGCCCGAGGGGCACGACCCGCCAGCACGGTTCTGCAGTACGACCTGCACGTATCGCCACCGGTTCGCCAAAGAACAGTCGGGGTGGACGCCCGCGGAGACGTTCCTGACCGACTACAGTGCAACCGACTACGATGTCCGGACTGATGGGGGCAAGACCATCATCTCCCGGCACTTGGAGTCAGAGGCGTTCGCTTCGACTGAAGAGGTCACAGTCGTCGCGAATTCGGAGATAGAGGGGTCGATGGGGACCGCCATCGTCCCGTTCAGCGACAGCGCGGACGCCGAGTCGTTCGCCGAGGAGTACGGCGGCCAGACCCTCCCTGCCGAGGACATAACGCGAGAACTGGTGGGCGGGATGTAAGCGGGTTCCCGCGCAGTGAGAACGTCCGATACCCTGTTGTCCCGGTGGCTGGAAAGCCGTACTGAAGACTATGTCCACGGTTACTGAGCAAGTGCGTTCCCACGTCGAGTCCAAACCGGGAGTCCATTTCAACGCGCTTGCGGCAGATCTCGATATCGCGACTGGGCAGGCACAGTATCACCTGCGGAAACTACGCCGCGCCGGCGACGTCGTCGCCGAGGAGATTCAGGGCAAGACGCACTATTACAGCCGGGAGTACGATCCCTGGGAGCGACGTGTACTCGCGTTTGCCCGGCGCGAAACTGCGCGGACGCTTCTGCTGCATCTGCTTGAAGCAGAGTCCCTGTCGGCAGACGAACTGACCGACCGGCTGGGAGTCGCCCGGAGTACGGTTTCCTGGCACGTTTCGACACTGGCCGACGCGGGGATACTCGAAAAGTCGTACGGCGAACGGGGGCGTGTCGTCGTGGCCCTGACCGACCCTGACGAGACACGGCGGCTGCTCGCTGCAGTCCGTCCATCGCTCACGGACCGTCTCATCGACCGGTTCACGCGGCTGGTCGACGGCGGACTCGCGGCCGCAACGGACGACGGCTGAAATCAGGCCGCATCCGTCGCAAGCATCGCCCCTACGAACGTGAGTCCCCACCAGAACAGGAGCGAGAGGGCGGCGACCCACGTCGGGACGAACGCTGACCGGCCCGGAACAGCGACGTACAGGACCTGATCGAACACGAGTCCGCGATACGCGCCCGCCGGAGTCATGGCGAGCGCGCCGCCGAGTGTGCCCGTCGTGACGCCGGTGTCGAGCGCTGCAAACACCGCGAGGTCACTGCCGACGGTGAGGACAAGCAGCCCGGCGAGTGCGAGCACGAGTGCTCGGCCCCGGCTTCGGGCGAGCGCCGACAGCAGGAACGCGATAGTCAGCGACGAGAGTGCGTACAGGACTGTCAGCGCGATAAACCGGATGAACAGGAACGGGGAGTCGACGCCGCGATGGCTCGCAAACACCGTTGTCTCCGGTCCCGCGGTCGTCGCCACGTTGACGCCCAGCGCCAGCAGCGGGACGACGACAATGGTGAGCAACAGGAGGGCACGACCCGCGTACACCCCCCCGACGTACGACCACGTCGAGAGCGGGTAGGTGTCGAGGATATCGAGTTCACCCCGGACGGCGGGGTCGGCTATCGCGCGATAGCCGACCGCGAAGGCAAGCGTCGGCACGAGTACTTCGACGGCGACGAGCGTATCGACGACGGTTGGAACGTAGCCGCCAGCGGGGCCGCCCCCGGCGTAGGCGAGGCCGAACAGGACAATCCCCGTGACCAGTCCGAGCACGAGATAGGTGCGTGTCCTGACCGCACTCCGGACCTCTCGCACGAAGACCGTCCAGAATCGGTTTCCGTTCATCATGACTGCTCACCCCCCGGAGCGGCGATAGCAGCTCTGTCCTGATCCAGAAGCGCCGTGAACGTCTCGTGGAGCGGCCCCCCGGTCTGTTCCCGCAGGGATTCGACCGACCCGGTCCGAACGAGGCTGCCGGATTCGAGCACTACGAGTCGGTCGGCCGTCGCCTCGACTAGCGGTAGTTCGTGTGAGCAGAGAACCACGGCGCGACCGGCGTCGGCAATCGATTCAATGATATCGAATATCAGCCGACTCATCGCCGGGTCGAGACCGCTTGCCGGTTCGTCGAGCATCACGATGGGTGGGTCACCGGCCAGTGCCTGTGCGATTCCCAGGAGGCGCGTCATCCCCCCGGAGAGCCCGGACACGGGACGGCCGGCCACTTCTTCGAGGCCGACACGTTCCAGGAGCCGGTCCGGGTCGTCGTCGACGAGGTCCGCGTAGAACGCGGCGGTCTCCCGGACGCTAAAGCCCGGCCGGAAGGTCGGCCGCTGTGGCAGGTAGCCCAGCTGGCGTTCGGCCTCAGGCCCGCTGTACGAGACGGTGCCGCTGGTCGGTCGCTCGACGCCCAGAAGCACGCGCAGGAGCGTCGATTTCCCGGACCCGTTCGGGCCGATGAACCCGGTCACGGCGTCGGACGGCACGTCGAGTGACACCTCTGAAACGGCTGTCACGTCGCCGTACTTCTTCGTGACCTCGTCCGCCGTGAGGTACGTCTCGCCAGTCATGCTGCCCCCTCCATCGAGGTCTCGTTTCGAAGATGCCTGACGGCCTCGGGGTTAGCAGGGTCTGTCAGGGGTGCCCTGTCGACGATGCTTCCCCGCCGGAAGCCGGGCGTGGTTCCGCGGAGCGCCCGGAGACCCCGGACACTCGGTGCCGACCTGAGGACGACCGCAGCGTCGGTCTGGTGGAGGCGACGGTCGACGGAGTCGGTAGGCGAGTAGGACTGGACCAACACCGGGCCAGCCCCCCCAGTGAGGTCGTACGCACCGCTCCAGTAGTTCCCCCTGCCTTCGTGCGTGTACACGCGTAGCGGCCCCGGTCCCGAGACCGCGTGACGGTCGTTGGCGATGAAGTCGTTCTCGGTGACGATGTTCGACGGGACGACTGTCGACGCCCGCACACCGATGTCGTTTCCGTAGAGGACGTTGTGCTCGTACAGGGACCGGGCGGCGTTTGTCGACATCGCTTGGTCGGTGTCGACTACCACGTTGTGCGCAATATAGCTCCGGGAGCCGGCTAACATGACGCCGCTGCCGGAGTGGCGCACGTCGTTCCCGACGATGGCGTTCGCCACGGGGTTCGTCATGACGACGACGCCGGCGTACTCCTCCCCCCGGGCGACGTTGTCCGCAACGAGCGACCGGGAGGTGTACATCAGGTGGACGCCGAAGCGATTGTCCCTGAACGTGTTGTTCCGGACAGCGGTCCCGTCGGCCCGGTGGAGGTAGACGCCGTCACGCCCGCCGTTGAACACCGAGTCCTGCACGACAATCGGGCCGTGCATCCCGATAACGCCCATGAACCCGTCTTGCCAGTCTGCCGTCCCGTTGACCGTGACATTCTCGACAACCGCACCGGGTGTCCGCCGCAGAACGACGCCGCTTGCGGGCGTCTCGGCGCTGAGGTTCGCGACGTACAGTCCGGACGCGTTGCGACCGGTAACGGCGGCGTCGCTGTTGCCGTAGGCGGTCGTCACGGTTGCGTCCCAGGCGCTATCGCTGGCGTTCGTCGGATCACCGACCGTCGTGTTTCCGACACCGACGATGTCGAACCCGGTGACACCGACCCGGTCGGCAGTCACGGTCACGACGGTGCCGCTCCCACCCCCGTCGAGCGTCGCTCCGGGGCCGCTGAGGGTGAGTGGCTTGTCTATCGTCACCTGCTCGTCGTAGGTCCCTGCCGGGACGACGACCGTCGTGTTCGGCGGGGCCGCATCGACGGCTCCCTGTATCGTCTCGGCATCGGTTCCGACTTCGACCGAAACAGGCCGGTTTCGGCGTTCTCGCGCCGCCTGCACACTGGCATCCGCATCGTTCCGCCGCGGACCGACCTGTTTTCGGATCGCCCCCGCTTGTTCGAGGTCGAACGACTGGGTCTTGAGGGTCTCCCAGTCGATGGTTCGTCCGCCACATTTGTCGGCAAACGCCGCGGCGTCGTCACGGTCGGCGAACGGCACAACCGCCGGACCGGACGGGACCCTCGCCGACCCATCGACGACGTAGTGGGCCTGATTGGCTTCGACCCAGTCCGGCGGTGTGGCGGTCCGGAGGTAATCGTCGTCACCACACCTGACCGGCCTGTCACTGTAGTCGGAAACGTACACCGCGAGCGGATAGCCGAACTGCTGCTCGTGCCCCGGTTCCGTGAGCGCGGTCACAGCCTGGTCGAGGCCGACGTAGCCGACGACGTAGCGGTACTGCGAGTAGAAGACCTCTACTTTCGGGACGCTAATGCTCTGGTTCCGTGCGATCTGTTCGTCGGCCATCGTGATCCCACGTTGGACGGTGTTATCGAACGGTACTGGTTCAGGTCGGGCGCTGCTGATATCGACAGCGAACGACGCGGCGAAAACCAGTGAGCAGAGGACTACCGCGAGTAGCGCGAAGACTTGCACGGTCGTCAGGGCTGGTCGCATCTACCGGCCCTACGACCGATGTCCCATTACAGTGTTTGGTGCGCCTCTCGAAACTGGCGGCGCACCCGCAAGCACGGTCAGCCGCGACAGCCCGAAAACGGGTCTAGCACTGTTCCAAAACGGAGGTTATTGACACACTATTGACATCCTCCTCCGCGTGAACGCGGAGGAATCCCAAGCGTGGGGATATTAAGATCTACAGTCCACCACCTCTGTCTGCGGTTGGAATCCGCAGGAGAGGTCGTACAGGTAGACTGAAGGCTGTGCCAACCAGCCGGTACACCTATCCCCGGACAACTGCCCGGAAGACTCGGAGTTACTTTCATCGTCGCTGTTTATCTCGAGACGGATGTTCTCCGCCCCATTCACATCCGCGTTGAACGCATCATCGTGTTCCTCGCACACGTACAGACCACGTTCAACCCGCTGATTCTCATCTGTTTTCCCGCACACGCAACACGTCTTACTGGTATCGCGTTCGTCCACTTCGTTCACTTCGATACCTTCCACTTTCGCCTTGTACGTGAGAATCGAAGTGAAGCGGTCGAACGCCCAGCCGTGCAAGTCGAGGTTGCCGTGCCGACCCCAGTTTTTCGCCTCGCCATCGCCGTCTTCACGCACTCCTTCCAAGTCACCAACATTGATTCGGCCAACCTGTTTCTCAACACACCGCTCAACGATGTGCTTGGCGAGACTGTGGAAGAAGTGGGTGCGGCGTTCACTCCATTTCGTATGGAGTCGGGTTGCTCGCTTGCCGCCTGAGTCGTCGCACTTGGCGATTTCTTTCGGGAAGTAGTACCCGTCTTGTTTCAGACGGTTGCCCGGATACAGGTCGGCTTCTTCGGTACTGTAGGCAACGGCGGCGAAATTGCAGATGCCGAGGTCGATGCCAGCGGTTTCATCACCGGGAGCATCTGGGGTTTCAATCTCGTCTTTGCAGACGATGTGAAGCTCCCACTGACCTTTCGCACGGTTGTAGACGGCACGCACCTGTTGGACGTTCTCAACAGTCGCGTCAGGCCGGGTTTCGTATTCGACCAGCATATACTCCCACGCTTTCGGGTGTTCTTTGTGATTCGCGCCTTTCGACAGGCGAATCTTGTTGTGTTTCTTGTCGTGCTTGAACCCGTTCTGCTTCCATGTCACGGTGGAACGCGGGTGTTCTTCGTGAACACGGTTGCCGTCTTGGTCGTAGTAGTTGCGTTTGCGGTAGCCCGGCGGGTTCGCACGGTCATCGGACTTGCGTTTCTGATACCACGAGTGAAAGCTTTCAGCAAGCTCCTCAAGAACTCGCTGACTGGACTGGCTATGCAGCCCATTGTATTTGGTGTGGTCTTTCAACTCGCGTTTCAAGTCTTCATGGTCGGGAATCTCGCCGGTTTCGTCCCAGACGTTGCGGGCGTGATAGTTGGCGACGTTCCAGAGTTTGCTGGCACTCCACCCATGCCGGTCGAGCGACTCTGCAACCTGTGAGTGGTTGCAGATTTTTGCTTGGTGGGTGCGGTGAACTTCCAGCATCGTTTGAAACGGCTCTATAAGCGGTTATAACAGTCTAAATTGTAAATATTGCGGTTGGCGTTGAATATCCAGACGTGGTGTAGCTGGGGGTTTGGTCATCGGAGTGTCGGCTTCATCACCCGCCTGTTCAGTCCTCGGTTCCGACTAGCGGTCGGAACACTCGTCCCTCACGGGAAGGCGGGTGTATTCGCCTCGAATCTCTATAAACCCGCACAGGTTTTACCGGTCGGCTACTTGTATCTGCGTTCCGTTTGTTCGAAAGAGTAATGAGTGACAGTCAGGATCAAAACCCCCGGGCCGAGCAGACAGTCTGTCCGTACTGTGGCGTCGGCTGTACGATAGAGTACGCGGGCAACGGCAAAGCAACCGGAACAGCGGGGCCGGTGAATACGAGTGGTGAGGTCTGTCCGAAAGGCGTAGCCGCATTCGACGTGGTTGCGCACGAGGAGCGGCTGACAGAGCCGCTTGTCCGTGAGGGCGGTCACTTCGTCACTGCTCCCTGGGAAACTGCCCTGAGTCGCGTCGCTGCTGAACTCTCGGAAATCATCGACCAGCACGGGCCAGACGCCGTCGAGTTCTTCGCGTCATCGAACTGTACGAACGAGGAGAACTACGTCTTCCAGAAGATTGCCCGGATGCTCGGCACCAACAACGTCGACAACTGCGCTCGCCTCTGTCATTCCTCGACGGTCGCCGCGATGAGCGAGCGCCTCGGTGCCGGGGCGATGACGAACACGCTCGATGACCTGGCCGAAACCGACTGTCTACTCGTCACCGGTGCGAATCCAGCCGAACAGCATCCCGTCATTTTCCGGTCGTACTTCTTGCCGGCGATTCGCAACGGAGCCACACTCATCCATATCGACCCGCGCGAGACGGACACGACCGACGCCGCCGACATCCACCTCGACGTCCGTCCCGGATACGACATCCAGCTCCTCAATTCGATGGCCAAAGTCGTTCTCGAGGAGGGACTCGTCGACGAGTCGTTCATCAAGGAGCGAACGACTGGCTATACAGATCTGACAGCACATCTCGACGATGCCGACATCGAATCGGGTGCCGACGCAGCCGGTGTTGCACCGGAAAGCGTCCGGGAGGCGGCCCGAGCATACGCCGAGGCCGATACAGCGGCAATCGTCACCGGAATGGGGATGAGCCAGCACACGTCCGGGACCGACAACGTGCACGCGCTGTTGAACCTCGCGCTGCTGACCGGGAACGTCGGTCGCCCGGGAACCGGCGTGAACCCGCTCCGCGGCCAGAACAACGTCCAGGGAGCCGGCGACGTCGGCGCGCTTCCCAACGTGCTCCCCGGCTACGAACCCGTCACGGACCCGGAATCCCGACAGCGTGTCGCCGACGAGTGGGGCGTCGAGCCGCCGAACGAACCCGGCCTGACGGAGACCACTGCGACACACCAGTTCGGTGACGCCGTCAAGGCTGCGGTCGTGTTCGGCGAGAACCCGGCCGTCACGGAACCGAACGCCAGTTCTGTCAGGGCCGGTTTCGACGAGCTCGATTTCTGTGTCGTCATCGACCTCTTCGAAACGGCGACCGTCGACCACGCCGACGTCGTGCTTCCGGGGAGCAGTTGGGCGGAGAAAGCGGGGACCGTGACCAACACGGACCGGCGAGTGATGCGGATGCGACCGAACGCTGACCTGCCCGGGAACGCCCGCCGTGACCTAGATATCCTCACGGACCTCGGCCGGCGGCTGGTCGGCCAGTCGGATGCGTTCGACTACGACGGCCCGGAAGCGGTGTTCGAGGAGCTGACGCGGGTCAACCCACTGTACGCCGGCATGAGTTACGACGGTATCGGTGACAGCTACCAGCGGTGGCCGTTCCCGGCGGACGCCGATTCCGGCACCGACGTGCTCCATACGGAGACGTTCGCCTCTGGCGAGCAAACCGCTCCGCTGGTCCCAGTCTCGCCGTCGCCACCGGCCGATGCCGTTGCCGAGAAACAACTCGTTCTCACGACCGGGCGCGCACTCCAGCACTTCAACAGCGGCGCGCTCACTCGGCGGTCGGAGACACTCATGCGGATGCGCGGGGAAGACGTCCTCGAAATCCACCCGGACGATGCCGCCGCTCGGAATATCGAGGACGGCGATACTGTCGTCGTCGAGAGCGAACGCGGCAGCGTGACAGTGCCGGCGGCCGTGACGGCGGCCATTCGACCCGGGGTCGTGTTCTGTACGTTCCACTATCTGGACCCGCTCGCAAACGCCCTGACCGGCGATGCGCTCGACCCCGTCGCCGAGATTCCCGAGTACAAGCATTCGGCGGTGACAGTGCGAAAGGCAGGGTAGAACCAGTGGGAGACCGGTCGTACAGGTGGCCAATTCGAACGGCATGTGAAGCGTTGTCGACGCGCTCTACTCACCAATAAAACAGTTTCTACGTTTCTCAATGCGGTGGATTAGTCGCAATAGTCATTCTTGTCGGATGGGTAGGTAATCGTATGTTGGATAGTCGAAACAGTCGCAAACTCAGTGCAGCAGTCGTACTTTTCCACGGCGTCGTGACTGCGCTCTTCCCGCAGATAAGTGTCAAATTCATCAAAGCCATGATCGGGAAGAACTTCGACAATGCGTCCGAGTTGCAGGTGAAGCCAGCGTATCGCCGGCAGTTGCGCGCGGTTGGCGTTGGTATGGTCGCCGCAGCCGGTACGGATCTCCTGTTGCAGAGTGCTGGGGAGACAGACGACGACCTCCCCGCAGCTGACGGGGGCGACGAGTAACACGGTCAACAATACGGTTAAATCTGGGTAGTCGCGGTCCTAAAGACAGCAATTCAAATCCGCCACACAGCCAGGCCTCGCAACTTCTGTCTAAAGGTACTGCTGTGTACACACTGGCCGTCGCCGAAGCAGGTGTTGGCGGCTGTGACGAAACAGCCGTCAGTGGTCGTGTCCCTCCATCACCATCGGGTGTCCGGTGGCGTACGCGCCCGGGTTCGAATCGAAGGCGTCTCTGCAGGTCTGTGAGCAGAAATAATACGTCGTCCCCTCGTGGGACGCGCTCGATTTCGCCTCGTCGGTCCGCATCCCACACACCGGGTCGCGGTACTGCCCGGGCGAACCGAGGCCGCGGCGGTACACGTACAGGAGAAACCCAGAGAGCGCGAAGGCGACGAGGTTGAGGTAAAACGTGTAGTTGAGTTCGAAGTACGTCTGTTCGGTCGCCGTCTCCCCGCCGGCCAGATCCGGGACGATGCCGAAGGCGTCGAACAGCAGTTCCATGAGGAAGCCGGTGAACGCCATCGTCACGAAGAAGACACCGAGGATGTACAGCATGACTTTCCAGCCGTAGTACTTCCGGTAGACGTTCAACACGGGGATCGTGATGAGGTCGGCGTAGACGAACGCGATGACGCCGGCGAAGCTGATGCCGCCGCCCCAGAGTGCGACGGCGAAGGGGACGTTACCCATACTGCCGACGAAGCTGACGACGGCGATGGCGACGCCCATGATCGCGTTCTCGGCGGTTACGAGCAGGCCATCACCCTGGACGAACAGCGTGTTCCACACCCACTGCGGGACGAAGACGATGACGAACCCGGAGACGAGAAAGCCCGCGATGACGTCCTTCCAGATCATCGACCACTCCTTGCGGTACTGGTTCCCGATCTTGTACCAGCCGCCCCAGGACAGCAACTCCTCGCGCCACCCGCCGCGACTGGACGTGGTCTGCAGGTAGGTCTCCATACAGCCCTCCGAGCAGAACTGCAGCGTCTCCCCGCCGTCGGTCGTGAGTGTGTACTCGTCTGTGCCCTCCATCCCGCATGTGGGGTCCTCAGTTGCGCCCGACGCTCGGTCACGCTCGTTGAGCGTCGTACGCACTTCGTCGAACAGGGTCTCGGGGAGTGTGAAGTGGACGATGACGGCCATGACAGCGATGAGGATGAGGCCGCCGAGCAGTTCGGCGACGAGGAACTCCCAGCCCAGCAGAATCAGTATCATCAACCCGAGTTCGACGATGAGGTTCGTCGACGCGAACATGAACGCCAGGAAGTTCACCGCGTGAGCACCTTTCTTGAACAACCCCTTCCCGATGGCGACGGCCCCGAAACTGCACCCACTGCTCGCTGCCCCGAACGCGGTCGCTTTGGTGAGGCCGGCCAGATCACCGTCGCCCAGCACGTCTGCCATTCGCTCTTTCGAGACGTAGACCTGAACGAGACTCGTAATCGTGAGGCCCATGATGATCGCCCACGCGGCTGTCCAGAGGAATCCGACACCGATACGGAGGGCTTCAACCACCCCGTCGATCATCGTGGCCTGCATAACGGTACTATCGTAGGGGTCGTCTTTTGCAGTTTCCCTTAAGATATTGTGCCTATAGCCGGCTTCAGCTGTGGAAACAAAAATATGGGGGTGCGGATTCATATGAATCTAAGGCGCAACCGCATTGAACTATGACCACGTACGTAACAGTAGAGGCGAACCCACGGAGTGAACATATATGCCTGAAACTACGGACGACACACGGCTGGTCACGATCCTGCTCCTCATCATTGGTGCCTTTGTCATCGTTCCGATGGTCTTCATGGGCTTCGGGATGATGGGGTTCGGGCCGATGATGGGCGGTATGTGGGGCAGTGGAATGTGGGGCGGCGGAACGATGCCGGGCTGGATGTTCGTCGTCGGAATCGTGATGCGACTCCTGTTCCTAGCCGCCATTATCGGCGGTGGTTACCTCGTTTACAGGGCCGTAGTCGGCAGTGAGAATGACACGGACCAAGCGTTCGAAGAACTCAAGCTCGCCTACGCCCGCGGAGAGCTGACTGACGAGGAATACGAACAGCGACGGGCGACACTCGAACGCGATACGGAGTGATTTACCGTCTCTTTTTGATGCCCTCGATAGGCAGCTAGCCTGTCCAGTCGTTGCTATCAGTTCAGTCGTCGCTGTCGACAGTTGCTTCGGTGCCGGCGTCGCGGACCTGCGTCGCTTCACTCTCCACGTTGACCCCTTCCCAGTCGTGGTCTGTGTGGAACCCCTCGCGTTCTTTCGCGCTCTGGGCGACACGGATGAACTCCGCCTTGTCGCGGGCCGCAGCGATGGTGTGCCCGCCACAGTAGGAGAGCCCGGAACGGATGCCGGCACAGAACTCCTCGGCCACGGCACCGACAGAGCCTTTGTACGGTGTCAGCGCTTCGACTCCCTCGTCGGCGCTGACGTTGTTCTGTTTGTCATCACGGTCCTCGGCCGCGGCGGTGGTCGCCATCCCTCGTGATCGCTTGTACCGCGTGCCATCGACTTCGACGACCGCACCAGGGGCCTCCTCCGTGCCGGCAAAGAGGCTCCCGAGCATCACGGTATCTGCCCCGGCCATCAAAGCCTTCACCGCGTCACCGGACGTGCGAATCCCGCCGTCCGCGCAGATAGTGACGTCGAGGTCCTCGGCGGCTGTGGCACAGTCATCGACGGCGGTTAGCTGGGGGACGCCGGCACCCGCCACTTTCCGGGTGGTGCAGTGTGATCCGGGCCCGATGCCGACTTTGACACAGTCGGCCCCGGCGGCGGCGAGGTCTTCGACGCCCGCGGGCGTCGCGACGTTGCCGGCGATGATGTCGGTGTCGGGGAATTCGTCGGCGAGGGTTTCGACGGCATCGAGCGTCCGGTCGAGGTGACCGTGGGCCACGTCGACGACGAGCGCATCGACACCGGCCCCAATCACGGAAGCGCTCCGTGCGACGTAATCTTCGTTGATGCCGACGGCCGCACCGACCTGTTCGTCCGCTGCTTTCACCTGCTTTACCTGCTCGGCCTGTTCTTCGGGCGTAAGGAACCGGTGCAGGACCCCGAACCCGCCCGAACGCGCGAGTTCGATTGCCAGGTCTGCCTCCGTGACGGTGTCCATCGCGGCGGAGACGAGCGGTGTGTTCAGTTCAACGGTCGGAGTAAGGGGTGTCGAGAGGTCGATGTCGCTCCGACTGTCGACCGGTGACCGCTTCGGGACGAGAAGAACGTCGCCGTAACTCAATCCAGTGCGTAAGTCGTTCATACCCCGCTAATCGAGCCCCTCCTAGCACAAAAGCAACTCGGATTAGAGATGCCCCACCGGGTGCGCGGCCACGACTCGTTCCGCGTGGCTCGGTTGCTGTGGTTTTTAGGCCGGGCTAAAAATCGAAGGCTATTTGTTACTTTAGGCTGGGCTAAAATCTATGGCGAAGACAGATCCGGACGAAACGTGGCCGACGCGGAGAGAGTGCGTAAAGTACGGGGCCACGCTGCTGACCGCTGGCTCGCTCGCGGGTTGTTCTGGGGTTTCGAGTGAGGCCACCGAGTCGGGGGAAACCAAGGCAGGACCCGACCGGTCTTTTTCAGGGACGATGGCACCGGTCGGCGAACTCAGACTCGAGTCGAGCCCGGAAACTATCGTCGGCGGGTGGGGATTCGAGGAGGACATCCTGACTGCACTGGGGGAGGCCGACAAACTCATCGCCGCCGAAGGGAACCAGTTCTGGTTTACCGGGTTTTACGACCAGCTTCCCGGCGTAGACGTACCTGATCCCGACTCACTGGAGTTGGTCCGGACAGACGACTGGTCGCTCCGAACGGAGGTGCTCTACGAACTCGACCCGGACCTGTTCGCTACTGACCCGAACCGGTTCATTTCGTACTACGGTGTTGACGAGGGCGATATCTCCGAAATCAACGATTCGATTGGGCCGTTCTTTGGGAACGCCAGCCGCCGCAAGCGCGGCGACGACTGGCCCACCTGGCCCGGTGGTGAGTCCTATCCCTACTACGATATCCCCGAATTCGTCAGCAGGTACGGGGCACTGCTCGGAAAGTCCGAGACAGCCGCTGCTATCAACACTCTCTACGAGCAGGCCCTACAGGAGATGCGGTCGCGCGTTCCGCCGGTGTCCGACCGTCCGACCGTCGGATTGCTCAACGCACAGATAAACCCCGGCAACGAGGGGTTCTTCCGTGCCTACAACCCCAGAACTGAGATCGACAAGGCATACGGGAAAAAACAGTACAGAGATCTCGGCGTTGTCGACGCGTTCGAGGGCGAGTACGGTGGTCAGTCCGGGATTCAGGTCGACTACGAGGCGCTCCTCGACATCGATCCCGACGTGCTGGTGTTCCACTTCGGCGTCAATTACCGCGACTGGAACGGCGAGGATGCGCTGAGAAAGACGGTCGAGGGGATGCGCGACAGTTCGCTAGGGCAGGAACTCACCGCCGTCCAGGAGGACGAACTGTACGTCGGCGGGTCAGCCTATCAGGGCCCGATCATCAATCTCTTCCAGACGGAGATGCTTGGAAAACAGCTCTATCCCGACGAGTTCGGGGAGTGGCCGGGCGAGATCACCGCCGGCGAGCTCCCGGCCATTCCCGAGGGCGAACAGCTGTTCGACCGCGATGAACTCGCCGACATCCTCGCCGAATCGAGCGGAGGTACCGACTCACAGTGACGGAGTAACGTGTTGCACCGTTGCTGTCGCTGCTCAAAAACAGTAATCGTGGGTACGCAACTGACGAGCGGGACGTTCCTGTTGAGGCTGTCACCACCTGCTCAGCGGTGCTGAAACAGTGCGCTGACTGACGCGGCACACGCTTCTGCGAGCAGTTACCTACCATCGGTAGCGGCCACGACAGAGATAGCAGTTTCACGCTTTCGTACGCAAGTACGGCCAAACGGGTTTTGGGCTCCTGCGGGAAAGCTGACGGCGGGTGGCAATGGGCACCTTGTGTGCCACCCACTGCAGTCAGAGGCACGGTGGGTTCTGGACCCGAGGTATGGGTTGGGGGAAGTGGCTCAAAGGAGGAAGGGGCCCAAAACGGGGACCAGAACCCGTGTCGGTGTAATGCGCCGTTCAGCATATTTTTGTGGTAACTCCTAACAGAGTGGGAATTCCACGCAATACAGTCGTCCACGGGACGCACAACTCAGTCAATCACACGAAAGAATGGTACGTTGCTATGGGGGTGGGAGAAATGGGGTGCAACGTACCATTGGAAGTCGTCGGTTTCGACAACGGATTCCAGCCCGAAGCAATCGTGTGGGCGAATCCAACGCGATTGGACAGGGCCCAGAACCCACCTAGCACCGATACGAGTGTATATAAAGCGTTTGTGAAATCCCCACGCCGTCTGTTGGTTTTATCGCAAGCCACTCATTTCTCACTAACTATTCAACCACGCGCGAGACACATCTGCGTTCCAGCAGCAAAGGAATGGTGGGCAGCCGGGGGGAGTGGCGTGCAACGGCACCATTTGGAGTCGTCAACCACGACGACAGGTTCTAGACCCGGACCGTTTGACGAACGTGATCGGATTCAATGGGGGAGCGGATGCGGGGACCAGAACCCTATCGAATGGCATGTACTTGGCATAAAAAATCGTTGTGACGTTTTATCCCATTTCATTAGCTCTGCGATGACTGAGCTTCCGCAATCGCGGCATCGAGAGGTGGACGATACCCCACACACAGCCAGGGAGGAGCCGTTACAATCACCGATAGCGACCGGCGGTTGCTGGCTGTGGCGTTGCGGAGGACCACGGCACTGGCCGTGTTAACGGAGATCACACGACGGAAACTACCCACTGCCCATGTGTCGTGGGGTCAAGTACAGATCGGACCCGACAGGTAACCCACTGCTAGTCGGGCTGGCACTCATACTGTCGGCTGTAAGTCTGTGAAGCATTTCGCCACCTCGGGGTGGCAAATATCTTGAAATAGTTACAATGGACAGTATCAGGGACACTCACTGCCATCGACGAGCGAGTTCGTATGCAGCAGTAGTCGGCACTGTGATCGTAAGCACTACGAATATGATTTCCTCGACTGTCGGACCGGATTGAGCGATTGCGCTATAGAACACTAATGCGGCGGTAGCGAGGACACCGACTACGGTCGCGACGTACTCGGGGTGTATCCAGCTTTGTCGGGAGGGACTGGAGGACATATGCGATTGGATACTTGCATCTGTGCTAATTCCTGTGGTTTTCCAGATTCCAAATAACCCGAAGGCAAATCGTCTCAGCATCATTGGGCGTGAAGTAATAAACCAGATCCAGCTTTACCGAGGCAAGAGACATAGTCGATGGGAGTCGTCCAGACTGCAAGGAGCCCGGTGCCGATTCGAAACAGTGAGTCATTCGATGATTTCGAGGCCAGTAATCTCAAATCGTGTCCCACCCATCGAGCTCTCGGTTACGCGAATATCCCAGCCATGTGCGTCAGTGACTCGTCTGACGATGTTGAGGCCCAGACCAGTCCCCGATTCGGAAGTCGAGTAGCCAGCCTCAAACACCTTTTCGCGGTCCTCGACGGGGATTCCGGGGCCGTCGTCTTCGATGTAGAATCCGTTGGTGTCATCGAAGATACCGCCGACAACGACAGTGACATCCAGGCCAGCGTGATCGATCGTATTCCTGAACAGATTTTCCAGCAGGTGCTGGAATTGGTCGGTATCCGCTTTTATCAGTGGCTGGGTATCGGCCTCGCAATCGCAGTGCAGTTCGGCCTCATCTGCCGGATCAGATACAAGCTGCCACGCCGCCTCTGCGGCGGCTTCGATGGCAACAGGTTCCAGTGACCCGATTTCCCGTTGCTCCCGCGCTAGCCAGAGGAGGTCCTCTACAATGCGTTCCATCCGTTCAGTCGCTGTCTCGATCACAGCAAGGTGATCGCTCGAATGCGTTTCCTGAACGAGATCCAGCCGACCTCGGATGACGTTTAGCGGGTTCCGCAGGTCGTGGCTGACAGTAGCGGCAAACTGCTCTAGCTGTTCTTTTTGATCCTGCAGTTCCCGTTCACGCTTTTTCCGTTCGGATATATTTCGACCGGTACCGACAAGCCCTATCAGGTTACCGTCCTGATTAGTCAAGCGGTCACCGGTGAACTCGTGGGGAATACGCTTCCCCGATCCAGTAAGGAAGTCCGCTTCGATGGTTGAGTGCCCCGTTGTGAGCGCCTCCTCGATTGCCTCGGCGACTGCGTCCCGTTCGTCTTCCGGAAAAAGACTGCTCGCGTCGAGATTCGTGATTTGCTCGTCAGTGTGTCCGGACACCGTTGCGAATTGTTCATTACAGCGCTGGATTTTGCCCGCAGAATCGAGCACGTAGAATATATCTGCAAGTGAATCGAGTGCCTGGTCGATAAAGGTCCGCTCTGCGCGCAGTTCGTCTCGAATCTTCAGCGAGTGCATGGCGTGCGAGATGCTATCCCCGAGTTCGTCGAGTAACGCCTGTTCGTCCTCACTAAAGGCAAACGAACGGGACGAATAGACGCACAGGAGACCGTACAGAGTGCTATTGTATTCCAGCGGAACCGCAGCGGTGCTTCGATAGCCGCGGTCGAGTGCCTCCTCTCGCCAGACCTCGAACGCCGGATCATCTTGAATATTCTGTGACGTCGCAATACGTCGTTCTCGAACGGCCGTGCCCGCGGGACCTCGTCCGGTGGGGGAGTCGTCCGCAGTGACAACAATAGTATCGAGGGACTCGTCCTCGACGCCGGCCCAGGCCTGTGGCTCGATTCGGTCTGTGTCAGGATCCCGCTCGCCGATCCATGCGAAACGGTAGGGTTCGGAGTCGCTAATGATCTCACAGACACGGGTTTTGATTTCCGATAGCGAACTCGCTCGGATGAGCGCCTGGTCGATGCTACTGACGAGCGCGCGAACCCGCTCAAGTTCAGCAGCACGCTGATTGGTGCGGTACTGTTCGACGGCGTTTTCGATACGGTTTGCGAGGAGTTCGTATCGTTCCGTACCGTGCCCTTTCCGGAGATAATCGGTTGCACCGGCGGCGATGGCGTCGCTAGCGACCGCTTCGCTTCCCTCCCCGGTGAAGAGGATAAACGGGAGATCAGGGAACTCCTCACGGACAGCTTTGAGGAGTTCAATACCGTCTTTCCCGGGCATTCGGTAGTCGCTGATAAGACAGTCAACGCGAGTTGTAGCAAGGCAGTCGAGCGCTTCAGCAGCACTTGCGGCAGTTATAACGTTGAGTTTACTGGATTGCTGTTCGAGTATTTCGGTTGCTACATCTAAAAAATTCGGTTCATCATCGACATGCAGCACAGCAATACTCGACATCTCTGGCACAATATCGAATCTACCTAATTTCGGTTCATAAAGTTGCGGACCCAAATCTCAGAATATATACTCCGATACCGGCGGTGCCCGATTTGTGAGTGCCCGGTGAACGAATAGATGGCATCCGTGCCACCTAAAATCTGATTGGGATCTGCATCAGAAAGCCGGCTGGATCGGACTCAGGATATCATAGATAAGAACGGGTGCGCTCGATTCTTAAAAGCGCGCTGCGTAGGTGTAATAATGGCTTATACAGGTAGTGAGACGTCCGATTGTATTCACGTTCTGTATGTAAACGACGATAGTGACTTTGCTGAGTTGGCGGAGACGAAACTCGTGAATATCTCATCGGGCTTTGAAGTCACAGCTGTCGGGGCTGTGGAGGCTGCGCTCGACTTGCTTGTGACTTCGACTGTCGATTGTGTAGTCACGTCGTACTCGCTGCCGGACGGGACGGGAATTGATCTCTTAGATCGGCTCCAAGCTGAACAATACGAAATACCGACAATACTATTCACTGGCCGGGGAAGCGAGCGAATCGCGAGCGAGGCAACGCAGGCGGGCGTCTCCGATTACATTCCGATCCATGCGGGCGAGAACAGTTTCGAGTTGCTCGGGCGCCGCATACAGACGCTCGTCGAAGCCGCTCGTAAACAAGCGGTCGCCGAACGACTGTCCGACCGCTTCCAGCGAACGCTGGAACGGGCAACTGACGGGATCTACGCCGTCGGCGACGAGTGGCGTATCGAATACATAAACGAGAAGATGGCCAGGCGTGTCGACCGCGACCCCGATGCTATCATCGGTGCCAGTATCTGGGAAGAGTTCCCCTCGATTGTTGGGACGGAACTCGAAGACAAATACCGAACCGCGATGGAGACCGGGGAACCGGTGTCGTTCGAACAGTACCTTGGCGAGCCGTTCGATTACTGGGTCGAAGTTCGAGTGTTCCCGGACGATGACGGTCTCACCGTCTTTTCACGCGAAACAACGGCCGAGCGGGAGCGAGAGTTGGAACTGGAGCGCAGTGAGACAATCCTCGAAACCATCCACGACGCCGTGTTCGTCCTCGACGATGCGGGGACGATCGAATTCGCGAATGCGGCTTCGAAACGGCTGCTCACCGGGGACCAGTCAACGCAGATCGCAGGGCAGCAGTTGGAGACAGTTGTGGGCAACCGTATTTCTACGTCTGATACAGAGCAGTTTACATCTGCGGTCCGCTCGACGCTCAATGACATAGAAGGCGACGGAGGCGTCACGGGATTGTACGACGCGGACCTGCAACTCGATATCACGACCGGGGGCGACAAGCGGACGTTTGACGTCCGCGTTACGCCGTTCCGGAGCAACGAGAGCCGTCAGGTGCTCGTCGTTGCTCGGGACATCACGGAACAAAGCGACGTCAAGCGACAGTTGGAGCGCGAGCGTGACGCGCTCCGGGAACTCCAGACCGTCATGGCAAAGAGTGATGTCTCGGCCGAGACGCGCCTCCAGGAACTGCTCGAACTGGGGTGTCGAACGCTCGGTCTCGAAATCGGAATCGTCTCACGCGTTCAGGGCGACGATTACACCGTTACGGCAGCGCACGCACCAGACGACGAAATCGAACCCGGAGATCAGTTCGATCTCGAATCGACGTACTGCGAGGCAGTTATCGGGACAGACTCGGTCTGTTCGTTCGCAGACGCAGTTGCCGATGGGAGAGAAACCCACCCGGCATATCGTGAGTTCGAGTTAGAGTCGTACATCGGCGTGCCACTCGTCGTCAACGGGACCCGGTACGGGACGGTCAATTTTTCGAGTCCGACGACGCGAGTCGAGCCCTTCGGAGCGCTAGAGCGAACGTTCGTGAAACTGCTCTCAGAGCTCGTGAGTGCCGAGATTTCGCGGGGGCGGGACCACGCCGACCTCCAGCGCCAGGAGTTCCTGTTCGAACGCGTGCAGGACATCGCAGACATCGGAGTCTGGGAGTACTTCCCGTCGGCTGGCACCCTCGACTGGTCTGACGGGGTCCGTCGGATTCACGGTGTTGACGACGATTACGACCCGGTGCTCGACGACGCGATCGAGTTCTACCATCCTGACGACAGGGAGACGATTACGCGGGCTGTCGAGCGGGCAATTGCGGACCGAGAACCGTACGATCTCGATCTCCGAATCGTCCGGACTGGCGGTGACGTGCGCGATGTGCGGGCGTGGGGAGAGCGCGTCGACGACACAGAGGACGACGAACCGTTGCTTCGGGGCGTATTTCAGGATATCACGGAGCGAAAAGCCGAGGAGCGCGCACACCGAGAGCTTGCCGAAGAGTACGAGGCACTGCTCAACACCTCCGGTGACGCCATATTCATGCTCGATGTCGATACAGCCGGTGACGAGCTAGCGTTCGAGTTTGCTCGACTCAGTCCCGGCTACGAGTCACAGACCGGACTCACTACCGACGAAGTTCGTGGCCAGACACCACGGGAAGTATTCGGTGCCGAGCGCGGGGCCGAACTCGCAGCGAACTACACTCGCTGTGTCGAACAGCGTGAGCCAATCTCGTATCAGGAAGAGTTGGACATCGCTGACGACGCACGGTTCTGGGATACGAGCCTCGCGCCGGTCATCCTCGAAGACGAAATCGTCCGAATCGTCGGCATCGCCCGCAACGTAACCGAACAGGTCGAGCGGGAACGCGAACTCGAAACGACGAACCAGCGACTCGAATCACTCATCGAGGCGACGCCACTCACCGTCATGGAAATCGACACGGACGGAACTGTCATCCGCTGGAACGACGGGGCCGAGAACATGTTCGGCTGGTCACGGGAGGAGGTGCTCGGCGAGTTCAATCCGATGGTCCCGGACGAGCAGCAGGCTGAATTCGAGTCCCACCGACAGCGCGCACTGAGCGGCGAGCCGATTCGCGGCAAGGAGATACGCCGGGAAACGAAAGGTGGTGAGGTACTGGATCTACTCCTGTCGGTTGCCCCCATCACTGCTCCGGATGGGGAGATAACGAGCATACTGGCCGTTCTGGAGGATATCACTGACCAGAAGCAGTTAGAGTCGAAGCTCCGATCACTGCAGGCGACTGCGCAGCGGCTCAGTGGCGCACAGTCGAGTGCTGAAATCGGCGACATCGCTGTCGAGGCTGTCGTCGATATTCTCGGGTTCGAGCTCACCGGGATCTGGGAGTCTGCCAACCAAGCCGACGAGCTCGTCCCGCTGACGGCGAGTGCGGCCACGAGAGAACTGCTCGGTGAGCTCCCGCGGCTGGAGTCCGGAGAGGCGCTTGCGTGGGAGGCGTTCGAGGCGTCGGAGTTGCGTAAATACGACGATCTCCAGTCCGAAGTAACACTCGGCAAGGCCGACGCACAACTCAGGAGCGGCCTGTTCGTGCCTCTGGGCGAGTTTGGGCTTATCGGCGTCGGAACGACCCAGGAACAGACGTTCTCTGATACAGACGTGGACCTGTTCCAGATACTGGGTGCGACTGTCGAGGCGGCATTCACACGCGCAAGCCGGGAAACCGAACTGCAGCGGCAGAACGAGCGGCTCGACGAATTTGCCAGTGTCGTCGCCCACGACCTCCGGAACCCGCTGTCCATCGCCATCGGGTTTCTCGACATCGTCGAGGAGACAGGCGACCTCAGTTACCTAGAGCGTATCGAGGCGGCACACGACCGCATGGAGCAGTTGATCGACGACCTCCTGACGCTGGCACGCGGCGAGAGCACAGTTACGGACACGAAGCAAATCGATCTCAAAACCGTGACCACGGAGGCGTGGGGATACGTCGACACCGCTGACGCAACGCTGACAGTTGCTGAAGCGGTCCCGACAGTGGCTGGTGACGCCGGCCGGTTGACACAACTGTTCGAGAACCTCTTCAGGAACGCTATCGAGCATGGTGGGGACGCCGTCACCGTCACCGTCGGGCAGTTAGACGGCAGTGACGGGTTCTACGTCGCGGACGACGGCGACGGGATTCCGCCGGCAAAGCGTGAGGAAGTACTGGAACACGGCGTGACGTCTACCAAAGGAGGCACTGGCTTCGGACTCTCTATCGTAGAGGACATCGCCAAAGCGCACGGCTGGACCGTCCGTGTGACGGAGAGCACTGCTGGCGGGGCACAGTTCGAGTTCCGCTACTGAGGGAAGCGGTGGTCGTGGTTTCTCGGCATCGACAGTGGTGGAACCCGTGATGGAACCGACAGAACCAGTGCTACGGCCAGAGCCCACGCGCTTCGTGGGCCTCCGCGATACGGGACAGGGCGACGATGTACGCCGCATCGCGCCACGTAATGTCGCGGTTTTCGAACTCCGTCCGGACGGCGTCCCAGGCCGCCCGCATCTCTTCGTCGAGTTCGTCGTTCACGCGCTCGAGTGACCACGACCGACGGTTGATGTCCTGTAGCCACTCGAAGTAGCTCACCGTGACGCCACCGGCGTTCGCCAGGATATCCGGAATCACCATGACATCTCGGTCAGCGAGGATGGAGTCAGCGGTGGACGTGGTCGGGCCGTTTGCCCCTTCCACGACGAAATCCGCGGCGATGTCGTCCGCGTTGGCCTCGGTGATGACGTTCCCGAGTGCGGCCGGGATGAGGACGTCGACGTCCAGCGTCAGCAGCTCGTCGTTGGAAATCACGGTGTCGGCGTACTCGGTGACTGCTTCCGGTTCCTCGTCGTGTGACGGTACTGACGCCGTATCGATTCCGGCGGGGTCGTACATTGCTCCGTTCACGTCGCTGATCGCGACGACAGTCGCGCCCCGTTCGTCGAGTAACCGTGCTGCGTTCGCACCGACACTGCCGTAGCCCTGTACTGCGACCGTGGTCTCTGACAGCGGCTGGTCGTAGTACTCACAGACCAACTGTGTGATAATCGCGACGCTCCGACCGGGCGCGTCTTCACGCCCTTCGCTCCCACCGACAATCGGGGGCTTCCCAGTGACAACACCGGGAATTGTCTCGCCTTCCTGCATGGAGTAGGCGTCCATCAGCCAGGCCATCGTCTGTGGGTCCGTTCCCATGTCCGGGGCGGGAATGTCCAGATTCGGGCCGATGACTTTGCGGAGTTCCTGTGCGAACCGGCGGGTGAGCCGTTCTTTTTCGTCTCGGCTCAGCGTTTTCGGATTGACCGCGATACCGCCTTTCGCGCCGCCGAAGGGGAGGTCCATCACCGCGCATTTCCAGGTCATCCAGATCCCGAGGCCGACGCATTCGTCCCTCGTCACGTCGGGGTGATAGCGAAGCCCGCCTTTGTACGGTCCCCTGACGCTATCGTGCTGGGCTCGATATCCAGTGAACACGTCGACTGTGCCATCGTCGCGCTCAATCGGAACGGTGACTTCGTGGACGTTTCGCGGGTGGTTCAGTCGCTCGACGATGTTCGGGTCGATATCGAGGTGGTCCGCGGCTCGGTGGAGTTGTAGACGGGCTGTTTCGAGCGCTGATTCTGGCTCGGGCGGCGTCGGCGAGTCTTCCGAAGGAGAAGCGGAGCTCAGTTCCGATCCCATCGTTATTCCAGCGGTGTCAGTCGGTTTCGCATTTCACCGCCACAGTCCTGACAGTTCTCCGGTTGGCTCTCTGCAGTGATGACTTTGCCACACGCAAAGCACTCGTACGGTGTCTCCTCGTCGTGGTCTTGCTCTACATCTCTCATGTGTATTCACGAGTGACGGTGTCCGACCGTCAGTACTCGATTAAGGAATAGAAGGACATCAAAGGAATATTCAGAGGTTAAACAAAGAAGCAGGAGTTGATTAGGTTGTTTATTATTGAACCCCGTTCACGACTCCAGACCCGAGACACTCCGGTCTTCGAACAATGTGGTGAACAGCTTCCGCTGGACAGTCCGGACGTGCTGGTAGAACGCCGGCGGAGAGATTTCAAGCATCGTCGCGATGTCCTCGCCGGACTTCGTGCGCGGTGACTCGAAGTAGCCGCTGTAATAGGCGGTCTGAATCACTTCTAGCTGGCGCTCCGTGAGGTCCATGAGGAACTCCGAACTCCGGTCCTGCTCGATACCCCGTTCGAGCGTCTCCTTGCGCTTGAGTTCGACGCCGGAGAACGTGCTGTCGACCAACTGTGCGATGTTTCGAACGTCGACGCTCTGTGGCACATCGACGACGAGTGTCGTCCCGTCCGGATCGGCGGTCGCTTCCCGGAAGATAGCACCGTGGTCGGCCAGTTCTAAGGCGAGGAACGGCTGTGACAACTCCAGCCGCAGGACGCCGCGCTCGGTGTCGTCGTCACTGATCTGTGTCACGTCGTCAATCGACGTCATCTCCGCCGCAGCCGCCGCGACCGTTTCCACGTCAGCGTCTTCGACCGTGACGAACACGCTGTTACCAGCCGGCGCGTGCTGGATGCCGCCCTCGTAGGAGAGGGTACACCCCGCCGACCGGGCGAGTCGCGACAGGAGGAACCGCTCGTCATCGATGCCAAACTCGACGCGGGTCACCGACGTCGTGAGCAACGCGTGTTTCCGTTCGATGGCGCTGAGTGCCGAGGCGATCGTCTCGCCGAGTTCGCGCAACACTGTGCGCGTTGTCTCGTCGAACGCGTCTTTCGTGTCCGCGTAGATGGTGAGAATGCCGTGCCTGAGATCGTTGTACACCAGCGGGATGCTCAACACCGAGAGGAAGTCGCGCGTGAGCGCGTCCGACCGCCACGGCGCGTTCCGGAGGTCGGCGGCGACGTTAGGGATCATCGTCACTTCACCGGTCGCAGCCGTCTGGCCGGCGGGCTCGGTCTCGGAGTCCGCGACGGCGATTGATTGACTGTCGAGATACCCCTGTTCGTTGCCGGCCCACGCTCGCGGTTCGACGGTATTACCGCCCGGATCGACGCTCCCGATCCACGCGAACTTGAATCGGTCCGTGTCAGTCAGCCGTTCGCAGACAGTGTGGTTGATCTCTTCCTGAGTTTCGGCGCTGACGATCGTCTGGTCTATCTCCCGAATCGTGTTGTTGATGTGATTCAGGGCGGTCAGTTGCTCGTTCTGTCGCTGGAGTTCACGGTCCTGTTCCCGGAGCTGAGATTCTCGGACGACTCGGTCGAGAGCAGCCTCGGCGGTCGCTGCGAGCAGGTCGGTGAGTTCCTGTGTCACGTCGTCGAACACCCCGACGGCTGTCGAGCCGCTGACGAACACGCCGTGGTTGCCCAGCGGAATGAACATGACGCTCCGGAGGTCGGTCGCCCGGTTTTCCAGTCGGTCCGACGTGTGGACGTCGTCGAACACGAGTGTCTCATCGTTGACGAAGCTGTGGCTCGGAAGCGTGTCGTCGTTCGTGCGGACGGCCGGCAGCGGCCCGTGGTGGTCGGTCATCGCCTGTGACTGTGTGACAGGCTGGAGTTCGTTCGTCTCGACGTCGTGCAGGTAGATGGCACTCGCGGAGACGTCGAACACACTGAGCACGTCGTCGACGATGTGGTGGGCGATCTCCTGATCGGTCTCCGTGTAGAGGAACTTCCGTGCGGTTTCCTGCAGCGTCGCCAGCGCTTCCTCGCGCTGTTTCCGTTTCGTGATGTCCCGGCAGCTGTACAGCAGTGTCCCGCCCTGAATCGCGACTTCGCGGACGTTGACCAGCAGCGTGTGCTCGTGGCCGGCTTTGTCGGTGACGGTACACTCGATGTTCTTGAGCACGCCCTTCTCGGCGAGTTCAGCACGGTCGAACAGGTCCTCGCCGAGGAGCGTGTCGATAGTTTCCTGCTCGCGGATCTCGTCGTCGGTGTAGCCGAAGATGAAGTGGACGTTCGGGCAGACGTAGGTGTACTCCCCGTCCTCGTTCGTCATGAGGACGGTGTCGGTCATGTTGCTGAGCGTGACCCGGTGGAGTTCCTCGGACTGGCGGAGGTCACGGTCGAGGGTGACCTGCTCCGTGATGTCTATCCCTTCGATCACGATCGAGGTGACGTCGCCGAAGTCGTTCTCGACCGGCCGAACCGAAAGCTCGATAACGCGGTCCGTGGCCGTGGTCGGCCGGTGAACGACTGCGTTACCGAACTGCCCGTCGCGTGCGGCCTCCACGAGCTGCCGGATGTCGCGTTCGGTCGCCTCGGACTGTGCCCACCACGGCAGCGTCCAGAACAGATCACCAATGACCCCGTCAACTGCCTCGTCAATCATCGCCCGTCCCGTCTGATTCACACGGGCGAGCGAGCCATCCGGGTCGAGGACCCAGGTGGCCGTCTGTGTGTCGTGAAAGACGGCGTCGAACTGCCGCGCCCGTTCGCGCTGTGTGATCGCTCGCCGAGCGGACTGGAGCGCGTTCCCAGTTCGCTCAACTAACTCGTCTATTCGCAGGCCGTCTGCTCCGGTCAGTGGGACGTAGTCGGAAACGCCGGCCTGGATTGCCTCGCTCGCCAGGGCCTCGCTGCCGTCCGTGGTTCCGAGGACAACCGGGAGGTCCGGAGCCGAATCCCGGAGCTGTCGGACCAGATCAGTGCCACTCCCGTCGTCGAGTGTCTCGCCCGTGACGAGACAGTCGACCGAGCGCTCCCGAACGGTATCCAGGGCGTCCGATGTCGTCGCAACGGTGCGAACAGCGGCCTCGGTGCTGGCGCTGAGAGCCGCTGTGAACGGCTCGGTCCAGGCCGTCGAACCGACAACGAGAACCCGGGCCGTATCGAGGGGCGTCTCGCTGACGCTCATCTGCGTCTCCCGGGCACAAAGCTATCACTGTGACCGGTGGCGCCACGCGTGGCCGCTCGTTCGAGTTGTCGCCACCCGTCGGGAACGGGGTGTTTCGGTTGCCGTGTTCTGTATGGTGGGTTCAATAGTAAACACCTGGTGTCTGGTGGACTTCGTTGCTAAACAATTTAGTATTTGCTTATTCCCGCGGTCGTTCCGATAGAGTGCCATCGGTCGACGGCCGGTACTCGGGGAGACACATGACGGACATCACACAGACGCCGACACGGTCGGTCCCTGCCCGTCGTTCGGGCAGTCGCGAGACAATAGCTCCCGCCGATTCAGCTCAGCTATGATGGATGTACAACGTCGCTTGACGGAGAAGAGAGCTATCAGGCACGTCGAAGCGCCGACGTCGATGCCAGTGTTCCGTTCCGTGACGCGGGTCTGGCACTTCCCCAGCGGAGACGTCCTGCTCGAACGTGCCGAACGTCGTGACTGTCTGATCCCGGACGTCGACCGGGTCGACGTTCCAGTACGTGGAACGGAACAGGTTGCGGATGCTGTGGCACTCGATACGAACACCGCTGTTCGGGTGACGGACAATACAGGAAACGTAGTTGTGTCAGAATTTGATAAGAATGTGAAGATAGGATAAGAGATTCGGATTCAAGCGCGGTTGTAAGCCCCTCTTTTAGTTCCTACTATATCGAATGATATAGTAATTTTCCTGGTAGAAATAGATAGCTTTTGGTATCTCGATGAATCCCGTGGATATATGTCTGATGTAAATCCGTACCAGAGTCTACGGACACAGATAGATGCAGCAGCACAATATTTAGACATTTCAGAGGGACAGCTGGAACGGCTGAAAACTCCCGAGCGGATACTGGAAACGAACCTGTCTGTCGAGATGGACGACGGGTCGGTCGAGGTGTTCCGTGCGTACCGGTCACAGTTCAACGGTGACCGCGGCCCGTACAAGGGCGGAATCCGCTATCACCCGCAGGTGGACCGGGACGAGGTCAAGGCGCTCTCCGGGTGGATGGTCTACAAGACGGCGACGGGCGATATCCCGCTCGGCGGCGGGAAAGGCGGCATCGTCATCGACCCGAGCAACTATTCCGAGAGCGAACTCGAACGGGTCACGCGCTCGTTCGCGAAGGAACTGACGCCACTGATTGGGGCCGACCGCGACGTGCCCGCACCTGACGTCAACACGGGCCAGCGCGAGATGAACTGGATCAAGGACACCTACGAGACACTCGAAAACACGACCGAACCCGGCGTCATCACCGGGAAGGACCTCGCAAGCGGTGGCAGCGAAGGCCGCGTCGAAGCGACCGGGCGTTCGACGGTCGTCGCAGCGCGTGAAGCCTTCGAGTATCTCGACAAGGACCTCGAAGGCGCGACGGTCGCGGTCCAGGGCTACGGGAACGCCGGCTGGATCGCGGCGAAACTCATTCACCAGATGGGTGCCAACGTCGTCGCCGTGTCCGATTCGAGCGGGGCTATCTACAGCGAAGCGTCGTTCGACCCCGTCGCAGTCAAGGACTACAAACGCGAAACCGGGAGCGTCGTCGGCTATCCGGACGCAGCGGAGGAACTCACGAACGAGGAACTGCTCACGCTCGACGTCGACCTGTTGATCCCGGCCGCACTCGAGAACGCCATCGACGAGTCCCTGGCACATGACATCTCCGCCGATGTCATCTCTGAGGCCGCCAACGGCCCGATTACCCCCGCAGCGGACGACGTTCTCAGCGACCGCGAGACGCTGGTCATTCCAGATATCCTCGCGAACGCAGGCGGCGTCATCGTGTCGTACTTCGAGTGGGTCCAGAACCGACAGCGCTTCTACTGGTCCGAAGAGCGCGTGAACGAGGAACTGGATTCGATTATCGTCGAGCAGTTCGGGAACCTCGTCGACGCCTACGAGGAACGGAACCTCCCGTCGCTCCGGACCGCCGCGTACGTCGTCGCACTCCAGCGGGTCATGAACGCCGGCGAGCAGAGCGGCACCTGGCCATAGGCGAGTCCCAGACCACGGCCAGTCACGCGTCGCTGACGGGTCCGAGAGCGCTCTGTCACCAAACGACACGATATTAAGGCCGTCCAGCGACGAGGGGCACTATGCCAACCGACCGCGTCACCGTCTCTCTCGACGAGGAGACCAAGGAGACGTTAGAGGGGCTGACCGACCGAACTGGGGAAAGTCAAAGCCAACTGATCCGCGAGGCAATCGCGTTCTACGCGGCGAACTTCGACTCGGCGCACGCGAGCGACAGCGACCACCTCCAGACGTACTACGAGATGCTCTCGACGGGCGAACATGTGCTTCTGGACATCGACTTGCTGCACGCACTCCTGAGCCAGTTTAGTGATCCAGCACAACGTGACGAGGGGGTTCTCGAAATGATCGATCAGGTAGCCCAATACCACGCCCAGGAGTACGCCGAGCGGTTCGATTCGCTCGAAGACGTTCTCGAATGGCTCTCGCTGTGTGGGTTCCTGACCGTTCGACGGGACGAAAAAGGGAGTTTCCACGTTGTTTTCCCATCCGAGTCGGTGCGATGGTTGATGATCCGGTTCATCCGCGGTAGCATCACCGACCTCCCGTTCGAAATCGAAATCGAAGAGAGCGTTTCGAAAGTACTGTTGCGAGAGCGGGAACCGTGAATACCCCCCGCCCGGGACGCAAACCGACTCGAATCCGGTGGTGGATGTTGCATACTTGTTCACACATCTAGTGACGCGTACACAGAGTTCATACGACCGATGTTCCGGTCACACACAGGTCTTAACAATGTTTTTGATTACCTGCTGGGACCGTGACAGTGGCTATCAAAACCAACAATCATGAGCATTACAAAACGACTCAAAGCCGTCGGCCCGGGAGCGATGGTCGCCGCCGCGTTCATCGGCCCAGGCACGGTCACGACTGCGAGCGTCACCGGGGCGGAGTTCGGCTACGCGCTTCTGTGGACAATGGTCTTCTCGATCGTTGCGACGATCGTTCTCCAGGAGATGAGTGCCCGACTGGGCCTCGTCTCGGGCGAAGGACTCGGTGAAGCACTCCGGGAGCGGTTCGACAATCAGATCGTCGAATACGTGAGTATGTTCCTCGTTGTCGGCGCGATCGGCGTCGGGACCGCCGCCTACGAGGCCGGAAACATCCTCGGCGGTGCCGCAGGGCTCGCGACAATCACGGGTATCGACTCGACGGTGTGGGGCGTCGTGATGGGACTCGTCGCCGGACTCCTGCTCTACACTGGGCGCTATAAGCTGATCGAACGAGCGCTCATTGGGCTGGTCGCCGTGATGGCGGTCTCGTTCGTGGCGTCGGCGATCCTCATCGGTCCCGATCCCGGTGCGATTGCGATGGGGTTCGTCCCCGGTATCCCCTCGGGGTCGCTGTACCTCATCACCGGCCTCATCGGCACGACCATCGTCGGGTACAACCTGTTCCTGCACGCGAGTAACGTTCAGGAGCGGTGGAGCGGTCCCGAGGATATCGGCCACTCGCGTATCGACACGGTGCTGTCTATCGTCGCAGGCGGCGTCATCACGATTACGATCATGGTGACCGCGGCCGCAGCGTTCGAGCCCGGAACGCAGATCAGCGATATCGGCCGGATGGCCGAACAGCTCCGACCCATCGCCGGGCCGTACGCCGAACTGTTCTTCAGCATCGGCATCTTCGCCGCTGGGTTCACGAGCGCAACGACAGCACCGCTTGCGGGCGCGTGGGCGACCACAGGTGCGTTAGGCTGGGATTCAGATATGCAGAGCACACAGTTCCGTGCCGTCTGGGGGACCATCCTCGGTGTCGGAGTGCTTTCGGTGTTGCTGGGTGGCAGTCCCGTCCAGATCATCGTGTTCGCACAGGTGGTCAACGGGATTTTATTGCCGATCGTCGCGGTGTTCCTGATATACGCGATGAACCAGCGGGACCTCCTCGGTGAGTACACGAACGGGTCGATAGCGAACGCCCTCGGCGCTATCGTGACGCTCATCGTCGTGTGGCTCGGGGTTCGGACGCTGCTCAGCGTCGCGGGGGTACTGTAGATGGGAGATCGGAGAATCGGTGTCGACGTCGGTGGAACCTTCACCGACGTGACGCTGGCACTCGACGGCACGCTCGTGACCGCGAAAGTCCCGAGCACCGAAGACCAGAGCGAGGGCGTAATCGCCGGGATCGAGAAGGCCTGCGAAGCGGCCGACATCGACCCGGAGAGCGTGACCGAGTTCTCTCACGCGATGACCGTCTCGGTCAACGCACTCCTCGAAGAGGACGGCGCAAAGACCGCGCTCGTCACGACCGAAGGGTTCCGGGACGTGCTGGAAATCGGCCGTCAGGACCGCCCGTCGCTGTACGACCTGTCCGCGGAAAAGCCGACACCGCTGGTTCCCAGACGCCGACGCTTCGAAGTGTCCGAACGGACGACCACCGACGGTATCGAACAGCCCGTCGACGAGGCCGAAGTCCGGGCAATCGCCGCGCAGTTACGCGAGATAGATGTCGAATCCGTCGCCGTCTCGCTGCTGCACGCGTACGCGCACCCCGAAAACGAACAGCACGTCGCAGACATCCTGCGGGACGAACTCGACGTTCCGGTCTCGGCTTCCCACGAAGTCCTCGCCGAGTTCCGCGAGTACGAACGAACCTCGACGACGGCCGTCGACGCGTACGTACGGCCGGCGATCGACCACTACGTCAGTCACCTCACCGACCGTACTCGGGAGCTTGGAGTCCCACAGCCCCGTATCATGCAGGCCAACGGCGGCATCACCGACGCCGATACCGTCAGGCGGAACGCCGTGACGACGGTTCTCTCGGGCCCTGCCGCCGGCGTCGTGGGGGCAGGGTCGATGGCGGCCGACGAACAGGACGGGCTGGTCACGTTCGATATGGGCGGGACCTCTAGCGACGTGAGTCTCGTCCGCGACGGCGAGGCCGAACGGACCACGGAGGGCGTCATCAACGAGCGGCCGATCAAGACGCCGATGGTCGACGTCGAGACAGTCGGCGCAGGTGGCGGGTCCACCGCCTGGGTCGACGCCGGGGGCGCACTCCGCATCGGGCCACGCTCCGCCGGAGCGAACCCCGGCCCGGCCTGCTACGGGAAGGGCGGCACTGAGCCGACCGTCACCGACGCGAACCTCGTGCTGGGCTACATCGGAGAAAGCACCAGTCTGGGTGGCGAACTGTCGCTCGATGCGGATGCGGCGTACAACACGCTTGCGAACCTCGCCGACGAGGCGGGTCTCGACAGCCCACTGGAAGCCGCCCGTGGCGTCTATCGCGTCGCGAACGCGAACATGACCAGGGCGATCCGCTCTGTGACCGTCGAGCGCGGGTACGACCCGCGGAAGTTCGGGCTCGCTGCGTTCGGGGGTGCCGGGCCGATGCACGCGGCGTCCATCGCGGACAGCCTCGATATCGACCGGGTGGTGATTCCACGCGCTTCAGGCGTGTTATCGGCTTACGGCCTGCTCGCAGCCGACGAGAAGCGCGACGCGGTGCGGACGTATCAGCGGTCACTCGACGCGGTCGACCCCGACGATGTCGACGCCGTCTACGAAGAATTATCCGAAGAACTGCTGGCTGAAGTCAGCGACCGCGAGGCGGCGACAGTGCGACACTCCGCTGACCTCCGGTACGCCGGCCAGAGCTTCGAACTCACCGTGGACGTCGACCGGCCGTTCGACACCGCGGACGCCCGCGAGCGCTTCGGCGCAGCCCACGAGTCCGCGTACGGCTATCGAGCGGGCGAGTCCGTCGAACTGGTGAACTGTCGCGTGACGACGACCGTCGAACGGAACGCGCCGCCGGTCGAGTACGATGCCGGTGGCGACCCACGGAAGGGGTCCCGCGAGGCGGTGTTCGCCGGCGATGTCCGCGAAACCCCGGTTTACGAGCGAACGAAACTGCCACCACAGGACGAAATCGACGGCCCCGCGATTGTCGAGGGCGATGAGAGCACAATCGTCATCCCACCGGCCTGGAACGTCCGGGTTCGCGATGACGGGACGCTGACAGCAGAGGTGAGCGACGAATGAACGACGAAGCTACCACACCGAGTGACGAACAGGAGGTGATCGACCCCGTAACGCTGGAGATCCTCAGGAACCAACTGGAGAGCGTTGCAACCGAGATGGGACATGTGCTCATCCGCGGGGCGTACTCCCCGAACATCAAGGAGCGACAGGACTGTTCGACGGCGCTCTTTGACGCGTCCGGTCGGATGGTCGCGCAGGCCGAACACATCCCGGTCCACCTCGGCGCGATGCCCGATGCGGTGGATATCGTCCTCCAGAAGGACCCGAAGCCGGGCGACGTGTTCATCGTCAACGACCCGTTCGCGGGCGGGACACACCTCCCGGACATCACGCTCGTCTCGACGATTGCGCCCAACGACGAGATCATCGGGTACGCAGTCTCGCGAGCCCACCACGCCGACGTGGGCGGGAGTTCGCCGGGGAGTATGCCACCGGGCGCACAGGAGATCTACGAGGAAGGACTTCGACTGCCGGCGGTTCGCCTCGTCGACGGCGGCGAACCCAACGATGCGGTCCACGACCTCATCCGTGCCAACGTCCGGACGCCAGACGAGCGCGAGGCGGACCTCCGAGCCCAGCGCGCCGCGAACGCCCGGGCCGAGGAACGCATCGGTGAACTGCTGGCGGAACACGGGCCGACCCTGCTCGACGCGTTCGATGCCGTTATCGACTACTCCCGCGAGCGGGTCGAAGCTGAACTCGACGGGCTCCCGGACGGAACGTATCGAGCGCAGGATATCCTCGAAGGCGACGGCGTGACCGACGATGACATCCCGATCGAGGTGGCCGTCACCATCGATGGGGCCTCGATAGCTGTCGACTTCGCCGGGACTGCCGAGCAGGTGACAGGCAACCTGAACGCGCCGCTTTCGGTCGCGAAGAGCGCGGTCTACTTCGTCGTCCGAGCGATCACCGACCCGGAGATTCCGCCGAACCACGGCTGTTACGAGCCGGTGTCCGTGTCCGCACCCGAAGGGTCAGTGCTCAACCCGGACGCGCCAGCAGCGGTCGTCGGTGGCAACGTCGAGACGAGCCAGCGCGTCATGGATGTCACGCTGGCGGCGCTCGCCACGGCCGTCCCCGACAGGGTTCCCGCCGGTGGGCAGGGAACGATGAACAACCTCATCATCGGCGACCGAACCGGCGATTTCACGTATTACGAGACGATCGGCGGCGGGTTCGGTGCCCGGCCCGAAAAGGACGGGATGGACGGCGTGCAGGTCGGAATGACGAACACGCTCAACACGCCCGTCGAAGCGATGGAGACCGAGTATCCGCTCCGGGTCGAGCGGTACGCGCTGCGTCCGTCGAGCGGCGGCGACGGCCGATACCGTGGCGGCCTGGGCCTCGAACGAACCGTCACCGTCGAGACAGACGCCACCGTGTCCCTACTGACGGAGCGCCGGCGGACGGCCCCCGCTGGAATCGACGGCGGCGAAGACGGCGCGACAGGGGAGAATCTGGTCGACGGCGAGCCGGTCCCCGCGAAGGCCTCCGTTGACGTCGCGGCCGGGACGACCGTCTCCGTCCGAACGCCCGGTGGTGGCGGGCACGGTGAGCCGGCAGAGCGGGACCCGGAAGCCAGGGACCGTGACCGACGCGACGGAAAGGTAGACGACTGATGACGTGCGGGTTCGGTTGCCCCAGATAAAGTGCGACCGAGCCATGAAGCGTTCTGTTTCGAGCGTGACTCTCATACGAGGGCAACACGATACTGTGTACTGAGATGAAGGTCCCGCTCGGAATCACGACCCTCCACCTCTCACAGAGGAGTGCGCTTCTGTTGCTCCTCGCCGTTGGGCTTCTCGGCTTCGGAGGGTACGACTACGTCCAGCAGTCACAGGCGGTCGACAACGTCGTCCCCGTGCAGGCAACCATCACCGACTCCAGTGTCGATCGAATGGACGGCGGACGTGGAATCGACTACGAGCCGGAGATACGCTACACGTACCAGTATCAGGGGGAGACGTACACCAGCGAGCAGGTGTTCCCGAGTACGGGCGTACGGACCTACTCCGACCGGTCGAGGGCGGAGTCGGTGGTCGAGTCCTACGAGCCGGGTACGACGGCCCGCGCGTACGTTTCACCAGCCGACCCGGACGACGCGTTCCTGATTCGAGAGCGGACGCCGTGGCCGCTGCAAGCCATCGCCGCCGGCGGTTTCCTCTCCGTTATCGGGGTGCTGGCCGGGCTGGGGGCGAAGAACCCGGGCCAACAGGAGCTCCGTCCGGCAAGCGAGGTGCAGCCAGCGCCACGCGAGACGTGGGTTGACAGCCACGGCGAGACAATCCACCGGCTATCGAAACAGGGACTCGGTGTCTGTTTCATCGGTTTCTGGCTCTCGCTGGTCGTGTTAGTTTTCGGCCTGTTGAACACCACCGGTGACTTCGGCGGCTCGCCACAGGCGATTCAGGCAGAACTTCTGGGACCGGTCGGGCTCCCGATGCTCGTGGGGTTCAGCTTCTGGGTCGGGATGATCATCTCACTGTGTCTGTACGGCGTCTGGTCGTTCACCGAGTACCGGCAGCTCCGCCGGCGACTTCCTGACCCAAAACCACCGAGTCCGTTCAGACACCCGAGTCGGCTTGTCACGATACTCGGAACCGACGACGGTGATTTGGGTGAGTACGGACACCGTGTCCGGCTGACTGGATGGGTGTTACTGATTGTTGCCGGGATGACGGCGACGCTGGCGTATCTCCTCTACACTGCAAGCTGAATAGGCACCCGAGGTCGGACGTATCGCCGAGTCGTGCCACCGACGGTTAGCTATCTGCCGTGCCGATTGCTTTCTGTACACCGAGCCAGTTCGTGATGGAGCCGTCGGGACCGGTGAGTGGCACTATCGTCACTCGGTTTTTGAAGCGTGTGCCGTCCGACCGGTAGTTCCATAGTTCGACGGTCCGCTGTTCCCAGATGTCGATCCCCTCCTGAAGTGTCGCGACCGACTCTGGGTCCGTTGCCGGCCCTTGCAGGAGGCGGAGATTCTCGCCGCGGAGTGCGGTCAGCGAGTGGCCCGTCATCTCTCTGAACGTCTGTGTCGCATATCTGAGCGGATTATCTTGGTACGCAGGTCCCGTGAGTGTCAGGCCCAGCGGTGCCGTCCCGAGTCGCACCATTTTCGCGATAATCTCTCGCTCGAAGGGCGTCACAGAGCCGAGCTTGAGCGCATCGAGGTTCTGAAGAATGTCTGCCGGCGACTCGTCGGCAGGGTGTGGATCGACAGTCCGGAGCTGGTGTGTTTCGACAAGGCCCGGAAGCCGCTGGCGAAACCGCTCCTCGTCGAGCAACATGGTTTCGATAAGTACGTCCCTCAGTTCGGCCATGATCGCAGTCGCCAGTTCTAGCTGCCGGGAACACAAACTCCCGTCGATATCCGGGTTTGTAGCCGATCAGCCGTGCCATTCATGCTGGTATAGCCCCTGTTTCAGAGACACACGGCACCTACGATATCAATGTCTGAAGACGAGCATCCGGTGACTGGCCTTCCAACGTCCAGCGAGACATACAGCCCTGGTGATGCTGTTGCCCTCCAGGTCGATGCGCTAAAAACGAACGACGACCCGTTTGAGAACGCGGGTATTATGACGGCGTACAACTTCGCCTCCCCAGCCAACCGCCGCTCGACTGGGCCACTGGACCGATTTATAGCCATGGTCGAGTCACCGCAGTACCGCCCGATAATCGACTTCGGAGAGGCTGTGCGAGGCTCTGTCGAGCGAAACGAAAACTACGCTGAACAGCGGGTGACGATTACGGGGCCGGATGGACGAACGACCACGTACGAGTTCGGTCTATCAGTGCAGTCCGTCGGCGAGTTCCGAGGCTGCTGGCAGACCGACCGTGTGGGAGTGGTCTGAGCTCACCTAACGAGAGGACCTAGCGTTACAGAACATCGTGAACTGCGCTTCAGTGGTTAATCGCCCCCCAATTCCGGGTGTTCAGCCGTTTCGATGTGACAGTCGTACGCCCCCATGCAGGGATTTTCGCATCCATGTCTCCCAGCGTCGGCAAGAGTATGTACCCAGAATTGGGCTGAATAACCTTGTATCGATAGTTATTTTCCATAGTTTTGTAGTATACGTATATAAATAGCTATTTTTATATTTGTGTCCGGGCTTTTAAAGGTATTTCTTACCTATTTCGGTTTAGATATTCGAGGGCGTCGGGCCTTGTCACCAATGAGTGAGTATATCTGGTTCGGTGGACTCGAATGGTGCCTGTGATTCCGAATCGCAGTGAGGTCCGGGGTACTTACCCGCTATCGCCGGGCGGTGCGCTCAGTCACTATCTGCCGGCGCAGCCATATTACTCGGTGTCTGGCTGTCAGCCTCGGTCTCGGTATACGTGATTTGCCAGCCGGTAACTCCCATGAGAATGAGGATAAGCGGCGAAAGGAAGCCCAAGAAGTAGTAGGGGGCGTACTGGAACGTACTGACGCCAAGCGTTCCGGCCATGAACACCGCGCCGCTATTCCACGGAATGAGCGCGCTCGTGACGGTGCCAGAGGACTCAATTGCCCGGGAGAGATTTTCGGTCTTGAGGCCCTTCTCTTCGTAGAGGCTCCCGAGCGTCACGCCGGGAACAACGATACTGATATACTGTTCTGCCGCAAGGACATTCATCGAGACTGATGACAGGACCGTGATTCCGGTGAGGCTACCGACGCTGTCACTGAGCTGGCCGAGGTGATGTGCCAGGACAGCGATAATCCCAGTGCATTCGAACAGGCCACCCAGTGCGAGTGCGGCGATGGCAATTGTTACGGCCCATGCACCGCCGACCATCCCACCGCTTGCGAGGAGGCCGTTCACGAGCTCCATCCCTGTTTCCGGGCTTGTTCCGCTCTGTGCGACGGTCCAGACCGATGTGAACGAGTTCCCCTGAAGCACGGCCGATGTAATCGCACCGGCAAAGACACCAGCACCAAGAGCTGGAATCGCGGAGATACCGTATATCGCCAGCCCAAATGTGACGAGAAGGGGGAAGAAAGCGAGCGGAGAGATCGTGAACGAGCCCGTGAGCGCCGTCTGTATCTCGGCGATGCGGTCCACGGGAATCGCTCCTGACGCGCGGATGCCGAGACCGGCGTACAGGACGACGGCAATAGAGAAGGCCAGGAAAGTCCCTGCCCGCATGGCATTGATATGGTCGTACAGGTCAGTGTTTGTCACCGCCGAAGCGAGGTTTGTCGTGTCCGAGAGTGGTGACTGTTTGTCTCCCGTGTATGCACCTGTGAGGATTGCGCCCGCGGTCATCGGTTCAGGGAGTCCGAGTCCCGATCCGATGCCTATGAAGGCAACACCGAGCGTCCCCGCTGCGGTCCATGATGAGCCGATGGCAAACGTTATCGCTGCAGTAATGATCGCCGTGAGCGGCAGGAACACTATCGGGTGCAGCAGGTCAAGCCCGTAGTACATGAGCGTCGGAATCGTTCCGGCCTGTATCCAGGTCGAGATGAGAGCGTAGACGATAAACAGGATAAACACGACCTGAATGCCCATTAGCAGCGTATGTGTAATCCCGGAGTACATCTCGTCCCAGGATATATCGAACCGGTAGTAACTGAACAGCCCAGTGAATGCAATGCCCCAGAGGAGTGGGAACTGCGGGTCAAGTCCATAGATGCCGATACCAATGCCCAGCGCGGTTAGCATCCCGATAATCGGTATCAGCGCCTCTCCCAGAGAGGGTCGGTCTTCGGGATCAATATCGTCGTACAGCTTGATGTCGAATTCGGAGCTCATTCTTATTGGGTCGGTTACTTATTGTCTGTACCGTTTTCTTCCCAGCAGTGGGCGTGTGCATTCAGTTTTCCGACTTGTATGCTTTGAAGCGACTTCTCAGTCGGTATACGGCTAGCTTGGCGACTATGCCGACTTGTCCAACAGCGCATATCGTTTGCTCCATTGACAGCGTCATTAATAAAAGTTCATGTAGAGAGCGGTCGCGAAACTGTTTCTGGGTCAGATTGTGCTGGACTGCGGAGTCCACCTTACTGAGCGATCATACCGGTCGGATCAGTATGTGCTGTCGAAAGCGGTCGCACCGACAAACGGTACGTTCGATATACCAAAATCATATAACCTGATAAACGAGACTCAACATATGACTGAACGCGAACCGCCGACTGCAATTCGACAGATCAAGTCGATTCAGACTGCGAGCGATATCCTGCGCGAGATTCAGTCTCAGTCTGAAGTGACACTTGCGGACCTCTGTGATGACGTAGACGTTGCCAAAAGTACATTGCATACGTATCTACAGACACTTGTTGCAGAGGGTTTTATTGACAAATCAGACGGCGTATATCGGTTGGGACTACGGTTCGTCCCACTCGGTGAAAGCGTCCGGAATCGGGTTGACCTCTATCAAATCGGAAAGGAGGAAGTAGAACGGTTAGCCGAAGAGACCAGTGAATGGGTCCACCTCACAGTTGCGTACCGGAACAGGGAGGTAACACTGTACGAGCATAATGGAGGAGAAACGGTAGCCATGGATTATCAACGGCGGACCAGAGAGTCCCCACAATATCTCCACTGTACTGCGACGGGAAAAGCGCTGCTGGCACATTTCGATGAAGCCCAAGTCACTGATATACTGGCCAGTGAAGAACTCGTTCAGCAGACAGAAAAAACGATTACTGATCCAGACGAACTGCGCGAGAGACTCGCAGAAATTCGAAGGAAGGGGTACGCGATAAACGATGAGGAGGAAATCCGGGGTATGCGCTCCGTGGGCGCTCCGATACAGGACGTGGACGGAGCAATTTGTGGTGCGATCAGTGTAACCGCACCGAAAATGCGGCTGTCCGGTGAATACCTCAACAGTGACCTTCCGGAGTTAGTGATGGAGGCAGCAAACATCATCGAGGTCAATTTAGAGTCTGCGGCCGCCCGGAGTAAATAGTGTTCACATATATCGAAGGCTACTATCGCTGCTGCACTACGTTGTGGAGATATGGTTTAGCCTAGAAATGGCACAAAAAGGCCATTAATCCGGAACTGTAGTCCAGATGCGCTCTATCTGAATACTCGAGCGGTGACGGGCATCCAGTCCTTCTCAGGGACACCCTGTGATACGCTCCCTTCTGTAGCAATCTGAATGGCTGGATAGCTTGACGCTCGTGTCGAGTTCGCCTATCAGATTCCGTTGTTAGAGTGGCTAATGCATCGGTTTGAGGCCCCTTCGATCAGCGACTCATCTCCGCTTGTGAACTATACGCTCAGTTTCAATCGCTGTTGTACCGTCTTGGGCCGTTTTAGTCGGCTTGAATTCCGGTCTTATTTGTTTATTCCGAACTAAGTCTGCTTGCTGACGCCAGAGGCGCTATATCGCCGTCGACTAACTTTGTCTCCTCTGTGTGTACGCTTCGGTCACGCATCAACTAATGCAGCGGGAGAGCAAGGCAACTGAAATCTCATTCGGTATAGTCAAAGTATCGCCAGGGAGGGGCAACCAGATCTGCTGCATGGTCTGTATATTCACTTCCATTCCCAGCCAGCGGGTCAGACGGTCATGACCTGATTGGTCAACCGCTACTCACACGTCGAGATCGTCATCGTTGTCAGCAGTCCCAATCCTACTCATCAACAGCAACACCTCTGACTCAGGGTAGCCGATGTATGCGGTCAAATTGATAGATGTGACTGTGATGCGTGGCCAAGCAGTCGGAACGGTCAGAGGTACCCGTTCCAGAGTACAATAACACGGGTACAATCGTTATATATTCTCACGCGACAGGCGGAATTCGATTTGCGGGGTTCGATACCCTTGTGATTAGATAACACTCATTAGCAGTATCTTAGATATTCGAACACCAATTCAAGAGTGGATTAGCAGATCGAAGGTCAAAGTTCGCGATTATATAAATATTTTGAAGAGCGTAGAAAGGCTTTTTCAAACTTGATGGAGAGAATTGACTTGAGTATCTAGATCAGCCCTTTTCTATAGATAGAACATCGCTTCTTAAACAATATCTGTTTAATCTGCTTAGAGTAATCGGAAAGACGACGGTGAATCACCAATATAGGGTCAGGTCCGGTCCACATCGCCGGTGATGCTATCGTACTGGCGAACCGCCTGACTGGCTCCGGAATGGGACACGCGGCACGGTCCGACCGAGCGGCTGTGAGCGCCTTCGTACAGCAGAAGTCGTATAGACGCAGGTCGTTGGGCCAGAACTTCTGGACGAAAGCTGTCACTGGTGTGGTCTCACCTATTCATGACAGCATCGGACTGGAGGGAATAGCCAGCTATCGAAGGGGGACATCGAGTATCAGGAGAGCTTCGAACCGCACCAGCTCGGAGATATTGTAAGCGCTGTTCGGGCCTTTATTTGGCGTATTGAGCCAGTTATTGGCGCATCTGGGTGGCCACACCTGTTCGATTCGGAAACCGCTAGTGCCGGTTTGACCTATCGGTGGTGACTCTCGAAAGCACTCGACACCCGCCACCGGCAGATCTGTAATCGTCTTCGGGGAGAGGGTGAACCGTCCAACAGGTATCGGCCACAGCGATTGTTGTCGTCGGAACAGTCGAGATATCTCGAAGAGAGAACTATACGTATTAGCTCGTCTCAGCACGTACAGCGGCTAATCGAGCTCGTCAGCTATTCGACCTATCGACACCCCATAGCCATTCCGCATGGCTAATCGAATTGGCCATACTGTATACCCACATAATATGGCTGGTCGGTATAGCTATACGGTATAGCCAATCCACATATTCAAAAGAGATAGTTGGACGAGATAGCTATATGTGGTAGCGGATGAAGGTAGGCAGTTGACACAGTTAACAGTTCCAGTTTCGTTCGGCTAGGTATCGGGAGAGGACTGCAAGCACAAAAAGACAAAACCACGGGCGGAGCGCGAGGGCGCGCTCAATACTGTTGTGTACTTAGCGGGACGTGGCCGATTGCTCCCAGTCGTACCCCCACTCACGGAGCTTTTCGGCGACAAGGTCCGGATTGTCCATAGCAACGACGAGAGCGGCTTCCAGCGCGTCGGTCTTGTATACATCCTCACCGACCGCGTCTTCTAGATGACGGAGGAAAGTGGATTCGCGCTCCTCGACCTCGGGGCGTATGAAGATCGGCCGTTGCTTGCGGTCTTGCTTGACTGAGTCACGCCGGAATTTGTATGGGATGTCCGGTTGGGCCGCCGTTTCTACGTCGGCGGGTTCAGTTTCAACATCCATCACCTCATCCTGCTGCTCGTCCGGTTCTGGCTCTGGATCCGAATCGGTCTCCGCAAACGGATCGTCGCCGGAGCCGGATTTCATGCTGTTGCCTCCTGTTCGCGAGTCTGTCGGAGATGCGCAGCTAGCTCTTCGAACTGCTCCAGCGTTTCGATTTCGTAGTCACGTTCCCGACTCCGGTGGTCTTCAATGTATTTGAACGCCGAACACTGTTTGCGCCAACAGCCTTCAAGCAAGGACGTCCGCTCCCGGAACACGACAGGTATATCGTACGACTCCGCACGAAGCCGTTTGAGCATCTCCTCTTGATCGTTGGTCCCCTTGAACCGATTCGGTACAGCAGCTAATACGCCCACATTGATATCTAGCGTGTCTTCAAGCCCGGTCACGAGGTCTGCGAGGCCCTCGACAGACTGTTGGCCTTTGCCGCTGGGTTCAAACGGGATAACGAGGTTCCGCGTCGCGTGCAATGCGTTGTACAGTTTCACGTCCGCGGTCGCAGGCGGGTCGATGATGACAGTGTCGTACTCGGACGGAACGCCCGCGTCCTTTAGCACACGTAGGAGCTGGACGTTCGGGTTCCAGTTCTCACCGAAGTCCGCCGCTTCCTCCTCACGACGCCGCAGATGTTTCGAAAGGACCTCCAGAGAGTTGTGTGCGGGAAGGACATCGACACCCTCTGAGGCCTCAATGAGGTCAGCGAACGGGCCGCGTGGCCGTTCGACGAGGTGTCGTACTAAACTGTCGGCCTCCGAGTCCGTTCGGCGGTCCGCGACGTCGAACAGGAACGAGAGGCTCCCCTCCTGTGGATCCATATCGATAGCCAGTACGTCGTGACCAGCACGGGCGTCGGCGACGGCGAGGTTCGCCGCCATCGTTGTCTTGCCGACACCGCCGGCCTCGCTGTACACGGTGTAGGTCAGCATACCGTATCGCATTCACCGCACAGATATAAAGATTAGTCAGACGGTATAGCTATACGGTATAGCCGGCTGGTATCTCTAAAGCGGTCTTGCAAAACGCGGACTACTCGACGAACAGCCCTGCGAGCGTCTCGCGCATCTCCGCCCGCCGGTGAGACCGGGCTTCAGACTCCGAGAGGTAGTTATCGAGTACGACTTGTGCAGACGCCGAGCCCTGCTCCGCTGCGACGTCTTCGAACCGTTCCGCAACCCGCCTGACAGCAGCACCGTACGTAGTGTACCAGAATCGACGGCCGGTTTTTGGCGTTGGCGTGTCGCCGTCGACAGTGACATCTGCGGCCTCAGCCACTGATTTGAACCGTCGTCGGACGGTTTCGGCGGTTAGATGGCCAGTGGCTGCGGACGGGGAAGGCAAGAGGTAGCCACTCCACTCTGGATCGGAAAGCGTCTCTATACGGCGTTCTACCGTCTCCAGACCGGCCAAGAGAGCCACGGTCCCAGGACCGTTTTTCCGCTCGCCGTCACCGAACTCTATGTACGGATGCGAGTCATCGTCCGGATCGAGGTTGAGCTGTCGAATATGTAGCGATGCGACTTCACTCGGGCGAAGCCCCCAACCGCAGCACGCGACCACGATGAATCGATCCCGTAGCTCACTCGCTGCTCCATACAAGCGTTGGACGGCGCTTCTATCGAGTGCTTTGTTGTCCCAGGACGGGGTTCTATCCCATCCAAACCGGATTTCGAGGTCAGCGAGTGGATTGTACGCGGCGTTTCCGAACATCACCAGGTGTTTGTAGAACTGCCGCGTGTCCTGAACGTATTTACGCCGTGACGCAAGCGTCGTCAGGGCATCGTCCAGTTGGTCCAGCGCATCAAACGTCGCCGCCACCCGATCCATCTCTGCAACGCGTTCGTCGGGATTCTCCAGCGGTACGAGCAAATCTTTTGTATCGTGGATATTGGTATATACTTTCGCGTAGCGTCGTAGAATCGACCGCCGTGTATCGATTGTGGCGTCAGCACGCCCACGTCGAGTCGAAAGTTCGTCGAGGTACCCCTCGATGGCCCGCTGGGTGTTGACAGAGAGGAAGTCAAATGATCCCGATGTCGTCGTGGCTTCTGGGACTCCGATCTCGTCGTAGAACTGCCCCGGGGACAGGTCAAATCGCCGTTGGAGATGCTTTACGAATCCCGGGAACTGTCCGTTCAGCCAGGTGTACGTGGGGGCTTCAGCGGTCGGGTCCAGCCCGTCGGTTTCCATCGTCGGTACGACGGTTTCGTGATAGAAAGACTCACAGTCGGCTAAGTCCATCGTTGAGTAGCGAGTTTCAGTCATTGGATTTTGGGTGTGAACTGCAGTAACTGACGAACTGTTCTAGCTGGTTCGTCTGAATCACCGAGTTTTCGTATGTAGCGTATTTCCATCGTACGACTAATAGTTTGTCTTGTATTGTTTTCTCATGCAGAAACCTATAACAAGACAGATACAGACGGTCGGATTACCACAGCACATAAATTATATAACGCTATATCAAATTCTGTGTTGTACAGGCTCGGTAGAAATGTTCCACTGCAGTTTTTATCCGGTTAGGGCTCATCTCCACTCAAATTCCGTATATTCTGTAGCGGAGTCAAGCACAGATTTCTCGTCTGTACTGAGAACAGCCCCTTCACCGCTCTTCCAAGAGCACCAATGAGCAGGTAAGACCGACTACAGGATAGGATATTCCGGGCCTGCGGTAGCTCCCGTAACCGTCATCGCCGGCCATCTGTGAAGAATTTCACCACACGGGATGGATATCGTGCAATGGCCGAGCCAACAGTATAGAACAGATCCAGCGGTTCTGAAATGTGGCTTACTCAAGGGCCAATCTCTCAGTTGTCACTCATCGGGACCGAACTCCTGGCAACCAAATCGGTCAATGTTCTCTGGCTGTGCACAGAGATAATCGAGCCGTTTTTCCATTTCGGACCGTGACATGCCCGCTTGGTTTTCACGGGACTCCGCGAGCCGGGCTTGGCTGGCATTTAACATTTTTTCTTTCCTTTCTAGTTCCGAAAGAAGTGTGTCTACGTCCTCGTTGCGTGTTTCTAACTGTTTGTTGAGGTTTTCAGCACGGGATTTTTCCGCCTTTCGGTCTTCCCGGGTCTCGTTCAGTTGTTCACGCAATTCCTCGTTTTCAGCGTGGAGGGCTTCGTTCTCTGTTTGTATGTCCTGTGCAGAATCCTGAAATGCAACTGTTGTCCCGACTGTCCCACTGGTGGCCACCACAGTAGCGACGAGTAGCCAGGAACTGATATTGCGTGCAAGCGTGGTCACCGGTGATCCTCCTCTGCTGTAGCCGGAGTACGGAACTGGTGCCTCTCCCGGTGCAGCAGTACCGAAGGTTGAGTCATCATGTCCCTGCCTGATTGGTATGTGCTACTAATCGTAGTTCCCAGTTGGTTGCATTTGGATAGCGATGAATCTCCAATAGTGCATCGACACTGGTGTAGAACCTAGACGAACTGACCGATTATTTCGTGTCCGTGATCGGCGTTACCCACAGCATACACCACTGTCACATAATTTCCGTGGGACTTCGGTGAATTCCAGAATACCCTATTGGCGGAGATCTTCGGACCGAAGCTCTCCTTTTGCGTGCCATGTTCTGGGGCGGACGGCGACGACGATTGCAGCGGCGTATAGTAGTCCGACAGTGCCGATGACGACGACGCCGGGAAGCATACCGATAGCAGCGCTATCTGTCCACGAACCGGAACTGAACACGGTAATTCGTATGAGCCATGCGGTTAGTAAGACAGTGAAAAGCGGCAGGTACACTCGTCGGAGTCGGTGCGCGATAGCTTCTTCGGTGCTGATTTTGATCGTCGGCTGTCGGTAATCGGCACTCAGTGACTTGCGCCAGTCCGGATCGGCCACGCCTGCAGCGGGGTCTAACCCGTAGGCGAAGACGTTTGCCTGTAGTGTTCTGACTCGGCTTCGCCAGATGTCGTAACCTCGATATCGCCTGGCCTCGATGAACAGAAACACTGCAAGCGTGGCCGTTCCGATCAAGAGGATGTAATGAGGAATGTCCGGCCGCGAAAAGGCCCATGTGAGGATCGCAGAGATTACCAACACTGCCCAGTTGGTTGTCCGGTCGAGGCGCTCGCGCCAGAACTTCATCCGGTGGATCTCGCCGCGGTAAAGATGGGCCATGGCTGAACTCGGACCCATATCCTCCTCTAGCAGGCCCTCACCGACTTCCCGATGTGTCGAGTCGCCCGCGTCGACGTCCTTGTTTGAGACCCGTGTCATGAGTGGAAGATGAGCGGCTGGAGATTCGACTCGGTCGTGTGCTGAGCGGCTATCGCCGAGTCGACACTATTGTCGGAGTCGCTCCTGTCGTAGTCAGGGGGTATATCTGCAGTAGCCACCTGTTGAGGTCCCGTAATCATCGTGTTACTCCGTTGTGCGGACGTAGTGCTTGAGAACGTCCGTGCCCGTTTTTTCCCCGACGATAGCTCGTCAATGGTTTGTTTCGCCTTGACGACCGGCATCGGACAGTTCTCCCCTGTGACACCCAGCATCTGAGTAGGTCGTGGTTGGCCATAGTATTGTTCTCTACTATCAATACTGTAGCCACATATAAAAGCACAACGGTAGTGTCTCAGAAGGCGATAGGCCATATACAAGCATTCTTGGAGGGTAAATCGGGATAGGTTTTGGAGTTTTAGAGGGTTTAAATTGCGTAATAATGGACTAAATCCTGAATACTATGGGACGGTACTCACTCAGGCACAGAGGGAGAATCGTCCACCTTCTCAACGTCTCGGTGACTTATCCTGATGAGAGAATCGGAATCCGTAGGGAGACAGTCGTTCCCGTCGTCTCACTCGACTCGATATCGACTGTCCCACCTGCGATATCAGTTCCCCACACAACCAGTGCCAGCCCGAATCCGCTCCCGTGCTTTAGCGGCGTTTCCGAGCCATGTTCTACGAGAGCGAGCTCGTTGGAGTCAATACCGGGCCCGTTGTCCCGGACAGTGACCTGAACGTATTCGCCGTCCCGTTCGACCTTGATTGACACAACAGGGTCGGGAGAGGTATTGTGTTGAGCGGCGTTTTGAATGATATTCAGACAGACGACATCAAACAGGCAATCCACCGCGAAATCTGTCTGCTCGGGAGCATACTCGAACGTGACCTCGGGATACGCTTCGCTGGTCGAATCGAGACACTCGTCGAGAATAGAGTTCAGGCTGAGAGTATCTCGTTCCTCTCGGCTTTGTTCAAAGATATCGATAACCGAACGGACTTTTTCCCCGAGTTCATTGATTTCGACGGCGTGTTCTTGCAGGGTTGCGGCCTTCGACTCACTATTGTGCGTGGCTAGATACGCAGCGTTACCGAGGATGACTTGCACGTTCGTTCGGATGTTGTGCCGGAAGACCCGGTGGAGAACCTCTAGCCGTTGCTGGTCACGGAGAAGGTTACTCACATCGTGTAAAGTAATGACCCGGCCGATAGTCCGATCATGGATATCTGTTACGAGACTTTCGGAGACGTCGTACGACTGGGACGCCCCCTGGGGACGGTAAATCGTTTGCCCGGCCTGTGTTGCGCTACCGAGCGCCGATAGATCCGGACTGATTTGTTCAAGTGGTCGGCCGAGGGCTTCGTTCGGCGTCGTCTGCAGGGCAGTGGTAGCCTGGTCGTTCATATCGACGATATGGTCGTGCGTATCCAACACGAGAGCCCCTTGCTGCATCTGCTGAAACAGCGAATTGCGAGCATGGCGTATCGGCGTCGGATTTGCACCGAAGAGCTGGAACCTGGTGAGTGCGCCTAGATACGCGAGACCGGACACGGCAAAGGCAATCGGTGTCGGATCGACACCGGCAGATGGGAGTGACCCCATCAAAAAGAGGACGTTCGTCACCCAGGGTGCCAGCAGACCGAGAAGGAGCGCTAAGCTCTGGCCGCGGAACGGGTCCACTTGACTCGTAACGAGTTTCAACAGCGGAAGTGCCCCGAGAAGGCCCAGCAAATACGTATAGCCGGCTATAATCCAAAACCAGACACCCGGCGTTCTGTTCAACGTCGCAATTCCGTGTTCCTGGATGATGACCGAATTAGTGTACAGTAACTGGTGGGAGTGGCTCGTGAGTCCCAGAAAGACGGTAATTGCAGGGACGATCGAATAGAGCAGGATGTGCTTGCGGGCCGTATACTCGGTATAGCCGGCATATTCGAGCGAAAAAAGCAGCCACGCTATCGGAATGATTGCAACACCGATCCAAGAGACATCGACCCAGAAAACCTTCGAGCTCAGCGTCGCTGCATCAATCCGGAAGATCAGCGTGGCCGACCACCAGCACTGGCCTGCCAAAAGCAGAATAAGTGGGTCAGCGCCGGGTTCTGGGCGCTCTTTCCAGGCAAGGAGGCCGCCCGTAACGCCGACCGCAATCGTGGCGACCAACACCATCTTCATCAGCGTCAGTGAGAACACAACTATGTTGAAGATTAATCGGGCGCCATCGTTATAACCTATTTGCCTTCGAAAGTATCTAAGATTGACAGAACCGCCATCAGAGGGCCGAATACTGGCGGAAGAGAGGGTGCTTTACAAATAAGGTAATTTATATGATAGTGCTACTGGCCGAGCAGTGGGAAGACCACAACAACAAACGCTGGTAAGCGAGTACACTCTGCTGCGACCGCAAGTGCACTGTCGTTTTCGGTTCGGTTAAGACAGAAGATGACGCCATTCAGGAAGAGCAAACTAAGTAAGAGAACGATTGCTTCCCTGAGATTGATGATATTTGCAACAAACGCAACACCGAGCAGAACCGCTGTCAGACCCGTGATTCCGTAGAGGATATACTTAGTCCAGCGAACACCGACCACAACCGGGAGCGTCCGGACACCGATTTCGCTGTCACCCTCCTTATCGCGCACATTCGGAATTTCTGTATTGACGAACGTCGCCAATACGAAAAACAGGAACACGACACCGACCGCCGGAGAAGCGGGCGCACCAACGTACGTTATCGGCAGACACACAATGACGAGCGCCCAGACTACAGCGACGAGAGTTGAATTGAGAAGGAAGACCTCTTTCAGTCGCTGGGTACCGCTCGGAAGGGTAGGGATCCAGTCACAGGCGTAGAGAATCCAGCACACACCCGGTAACAGCGATAGACCAAAGCTGATGGGCCCACCCAATGCAGACAGGGCCACAGCAAGGCCGTATGCGATAGCCGCCAGAACGTAGAAGCCGTTCTGATATCGGCGCACGAAGGCAGTCCGTGCGGGGGACGTTTTCGCATCAGTTTCTAAGTCTGCCAACCGGTCGTTGCCATACACTGCGAACGTGAGCAATCCTGCCACAATCGGAGCCGGCGTTAGTGGGAGCGCCAGTAGTTCACTCACAAGGACTGCTTCCGCCATCGCAATAACTGCGAGATACACGGAACTGTAGAGAAATATATTCCTGACTGGTCTCGTCAGCGTAGCTAGTTTTGTAATCAAAGAGCGGTTCCTCACGGACTCTATGTCAGGCTGCTTGCCTGGGTTTTGTGCATCAGTCGGCATAGCTGCAGTAGAATATCGGCGAACTATACAGTAAAGTCCTACCCTATATTAAATATCTTCAAAAGTCGAAGTAAGTTTGGTTTGGCTTCGTCGTGGATGAGAGTATAGTCAAACGTGCGGAACATCTTCGTATCTATCCAAGCGCTGTCTGAGCAAGCGACCATGGAATAGATTGAGTGGAGACGGGTTGGGGGATACTATCAATGGCCAGGTGGATACCACTCCGTGAGCAGTTCACCACGGGAGGCCCTGTTCGCTCTCGGACAGACTCACTGTGCGTCGATATCAATCTCGACCCAACAATAGCGATAGTAGCCATTGATTTTCAATTGGTACTATAGTCCAGAAAACCAGCGGCCGTCCCACATTGTGTGTTCGTCGTCCGACAGTACAGCGATCCAAAGTAAGCTTTTTCTACATTGTTCATCATCCAGAGATGTGACTTCGACATCGACGCTTCGAGCGGTGAGTCGGGCTGCGAGCAAGTACTTCGTTGTCTGGGTAATCCTTCTGGCAGGGATCGCTCTCGTCAGGCCGGACCCGTTCGTCCCAGTGTTGGACTACGTGTCCCCGCTGCTCGGGCTAATCATGCTCGGGATGGGGTTGACGCTCCAACCGGCGGACTTTCGCCGGCTAATCGAAGAACCGGTCGATATCGGTATCGGCGCTGTCACGCAGTGGCTGGTGATGCCTGCCGCTGCGTACGGGCTGTATGTCCTCCTTGATCTTCCGGACGCTGTCGGAATCGGTCTCATTCTGGTCGGTGCCGCTCCCGGTGGGACCGCGTCGAACGTGATGGCGTATCTCGGTCGGGGTGACGTGGCGCTGTCCGTCGCGATCACGACGCTTACCACCCTTGCAGCGCCGATCGTGATGCCGGCCTGGGTAGTGTTTACCCTCGGCGAACAGATCAACGTCACCTTTGCGGAGATGTTCCGGAGCATCATTCAGATCGTCATCATTCCGGTGTTGCTCGGGTTCACAATCCGGTACTTGCTGGACCGCTATTCGCCCAAAGCCGCTGAAATCGGCACCGACGTGTTCCCACTTATCAGTGTCGCCGCGATTGTTGCGATTGTCGCTGGCGTTGTTGGCGCGAACGTGGACAACATCCTCACGGCTGGTCTGCTTGTGCTCGTGGCGGTCGTCGCCCACAACGCGATCGGGCTTGGCTCGGGATACGGTGTCGGGCGGGCAACTGGAATGTCGAAAGACCGCGTTCGGACCTGTGCGTTCGAGGTGGGGCTGCAAAACAGCGGTTTAGCCGTCGCGCTGGCGACAACGCTGTTCGAGCCTGCAGCCGCACTCATTCCGGCGCTGTTCAGCGTCTGGCACAACATCACCGGGCCGGCGCTGGCAAGCTTCTTTAGCTGGCAGGACGACGGACAGAAATCCGTCGAGGCTGTGCCAAGCGACGACTGAGGCTCGCTTCCCACGGTAACCCGATTTTCGGTGTTATCAAATCCGCTCATCCAGTGGTGAGCGACCAGGCCGTACGGACATGGAGGAGCCAGGAAGCGGGGGACCCCTTCGGCTATCTCAACAAACAGAGTAATCGTATCCCCCGAACCATCTGACGACAAGATCAGTGATGTCGATTCTGACGCAGTCTGGATGTCTGGGTGGTGCTGCCACCGGTCACGGTTCCCGATCAGTATCCGGAACGTCCTCGGGAACAGGACCTACAGTGGTGTGTGCCGCCTGCGCGTCGGTGACCGGGTCAATCGGAATTACCTGAAGCCCGTACTCGGTTTCCAGAACCGCCGCTTCGATCTCGAAGACGTCAGCAAGCAACTGTTTCGTGACCACCTCCTCTGGCGGGCCGCGGGCGTACATCGAGCCGTCCTTGAGTGCGACGATGTTGTCGGCGTACCGCGCTGCCTGTGCGATATCGTGGAGCACGAGGACGACCGTTATCTGACTCTCATCCCGGAGCGTTTCCACTATCTGCATCACTTCCAGCTGGTGCTGTGGGTCGAGGAACGTCGTCGGCTCGTCCAACAGCAACACGTCCGTGTCCTGCGCGATTGCCATCGCAATCCAGACGAGTTGCTTCTGGCCACCGCTCAGGCTGTCGACATCGCGGTCACGGAGGTTCTCAATGCCGGCAAGTTGAATCGCGTCGTCGACGGCGGCTCGGTCCTCGTCGGACGGCGACTCGAAGAACCCAATGTGGGTACCGTCCGCGCTCGACCAGATCACCCACCGAGATACCGGTCGGAACGACGTTCTCCTGGGAGAGCAGGCCGAGTTTGCGTGCGAGTTCCTTGGACCCGAACTCGTCGATCGTCTGGCCATCGACAAAGACGGTTCCGTCGTCGGGCGAAATCTTGTCCGCCATCGCTTTCAGGAGCGTGCTCTTCCCGCTCCCGTTCGGGCCGATGAGCGCGGTCATTTCGTCCGGTGGGACGGCGATCGACTCGCCGTCGATGACAGGCTCGTCCCGTCCAGAGTACCCGACAACGAGATCGATCCCGTCGATTTCTGCGGCCGACTCCGATGTCGTTTCACTGGCGCTATCGACGGCTCGTGTTCCGGCCTCGGACCCGTGTTCGACTGTCTCTCCGTCCATCTGTGAGGGCCGACCGTCAGCCATCAGACTTCACCCAGGTCGGTTTTCTTCCGCATCAGGTAGAGGAAGTACGGGCCGCCCACGATGCCGGTGATGACGCCCACCGGCAACTGGACGGGGCTCAAGGCGAGCCGTGCACCCACGTCTGCACTGACCAGCAGCGCCGGTCCGAGGAACAGACACCCCGCAAGCAGCAGCTTCGAATCGCTACCGACGAGATTACGGACCATATGGGGAACAATGAGCCCAACGAACCCGATGAGGCCGGCGACAGCGATTGCAGCCGCCGTCGAGAGAACGCCGATCCCCGCGATAGCGAACCGGACTTTCTCGACCGGCATCCCCAGTGAGTCCGCTCGGTCCTCGCCGAGTGCCAGTACATCCAGTTCCTGCGTAACGGCGAACGCGAGCGCCATCGCAAGGACGGTGAACGGCAACGCGATTCGTACCTCAGCCCACCCAGCGTTCATCAGAGTCCCGGAGAGCCACGCCTGCGCGGACATCGCAACGCCGAGGTCGTCGATGAAGAAAAACAGCGCCCGCTGGACGGACCCGAAGACGGTGCCTACCACAACACCTGCAAGCACCAGTCGGACGGGACTGGTGCCGTTCTTCCACGCGATAGCATACATGAGCAGGAACGCGAGTCCGCCACCGGCAGCCGCGAGTATCGGTAGGAACGGCACCAGTCCGGAGAGGAGTGTTAGCGTGAGCAACACGACTAATCCAGCCCCGTCGCTGACACCGAGGATGTACGGGCTCGCGAGTTCGTTGCGCGTGATTATCTGAAAGAGCGCTCCCGATACTGCGAGGTTCGCGCCGACCAGGACGCCGACGAGGATACGGGGCAGCCTGAGGTTCCAGACGATGAGTTGCTGGCGGGTCAACCACTCCGGGACCGCTGCACCGAGAAACGCCCACCGCCAGACTTCGAGGCTGGAAAGTACCGCCGGGTCGAAGACCGTCTGCCACGCCTCGACCAGCGTCAACGGGTACGCGCCGAAGCTCACCTGCAGTATCGTTGACCCGAGCAGGACGGCGAGGCTGCCGGCGATAATGAGGGCGAGCTTTGAGACCTCGTACCTGTCGGTCGTTCCTGCGCGTAGGTTCGTGAGCCGGTCGAATACCTTCGCCATCGCGTTAGACGTTTCCGTTGATGATGTCACTGACCGCCCGGCGGTCGAACAGTTTCTCTTCGTCGGGGACGTCGCGGACAGGACCTGGCCACTCGCCGAAGCGATCGGGCCAGACTTGCTTGGCGGCGGCCTCCGTGGCGAAAAGATCGACGATAGGACCCTGGTATTGGCCGCCGATGCGGATGATGTTACCTTCCTGAACGGCGGTGAGGTCCTGACCGTTCGGGTTGTTCTCGAACGGCTCGACGACGTTGTTCACGAACTCTTCGTGAGTTGCGGTTGTGAGCCGGCCCACGGCAGCGATGTAATCTGGATCGTGGGTGAGGAGTTCCTCGTAACCGACGGTACCACCGCCGGGGATCTCAGCATCGTAACCGTCCCTGAGCCCGAGCCGCGAGAGGGGCTTGGTCTGGTTGTGGTATTTGTGGATATCAGAGAGATAGAATTGGCCGGAAGCCGGGTCTACGCCGCGCCACACCGCGATGACGGAGGGGCGTTCGTCCTCAGGGGGGAGATCAGACCTGATGTTCGCCATGAACTCGTCGTGCAGCGACTCCCAGGCCCGATACCGGGCCTGGCGCTGGAAGACCGCCGCCATCTTCTCGAAAACGTCGTAGAGTTCGTGGTAGGTTTCCTGCTCGTACCCAAAGGGATGTTCGGGGCCGAAGCGGATCGAGGACGCGACGAACGGACCGGTGGCCTCCTCGATCTCCTGAATATCGGAGTCCGCCCAGTCGGTGAAACGTCGTAATCCCCGAGGGTCGATGAGATTGACAGCGGGGCCGGCAGCGTAGAAGTTCTCCTTGTCGTAGCCGGACTCGGAGCCGGCCGCCAGCGCCATGATGTCGTCCTCGTTGAACGTAACGTCGGGGAGGATGTCGTAGAACTTCCGTGGCGCCCGTGCCATGTCGGTCGCGGCGGTAGGCTGGATGCCGAGCGCCATCCCGATATCGAGGTAGACGCTGGGAATGACCGAGTACGACTCGGGAACTTCTTCGAACGTGAACTCGCCGTGGGGCTCAATTTCGACGGTGTACGGCGTTGAATTTTCTGGAGTCGATTGCTCGGTACCTGCCGTGGCTTCGGCCTGGTCTGTTTGGGAAATCGCGGCCCCATCCCCGGTGGTTCCTCCATCATCGGAGCTCCCACTGGAACAACCGGCGAGGGAAGCCACCAATCCGACACTACCTGCAAGTACTTCGCGTCTACGTGTCATCGCTTTTCAGGTGGACCTAAAACAGATTAGTGATTCCTCCCTTTCGACGTAACACGGTGTGTACGATGTTCAGGCCGTGAAATATCGAGCCGCTATGCGTCGTCCGTACTCTGCTCAGGCGTCACCGGCGATTGGAAACGCTGAACGAGTGCTCGCACTGCGGGCAGTGATAGCTTGTCGTATATCCGGTGCTCGAAACGTCCCAGTCGCCCCCGATCATACCACTCTCAAAATCACAGTCCGGACAGAACAGTACCATTTTCGAGGGTGTCCCGATAGCGTCTGTAGTTTCCTTACGAGCCATTTGCATTGATAGCGTAACATGATGAATGGAGGGCAATATATGCTACCCCCCGGTTTTCAGCATTTGATATCGCAGTCAGCAATCAGAGACCTCGTGCTGTTTCCGGACAAAGTACAGCCATGTGTCACACCCTGTCAGGTGATCGGGGTATCACCGATGTAACTACCAGACATCGGTGTCCGCGAGCACTTTTGTACTAGCTACGCCTTCATGTTGACGCTGATACACCTACCGCGAAACAATATGTCTCAACGGCTCTGGTGAATCGCGGGACAGCGTCGGCTTCGACCGTCAGAACTAGGAAGATGAAGCGGGAAACCGTCGATGTCCATGTCGAAAATTTCCCGCTTCACAAGCAAAGTCGTTCAGTTA